>CAVPEZ010000043.1:0-177020 GCA_963703635.1 uncultured Acidobacteriaceae bacterium | reverse complement strand
GAGCACCTCAGCCGCGCCGGGTCCGGCGCAATCGACAATGATCGCCTCATACCGGCCTCGCGTTAAATGCTGCAACGCGATCTCCGAACTCGCGCAGTGTTCCACGCTGATGTCAAGTTCGCCCAATGTCCGGCGGAGGATCCGCACAATCTTTTCGTCGGAACACAGTAGCAGTGACTTCAGATTCATGGTGGATCTCAAGACCTTCCAACGCCGCGGGACCGAAACATAGCCCCATCCCAATGTAAGCTCACGCCAAATGCCCATCAATAAAACACTTGCGCCGAAGGTTACGGGTGTAACATCGGCTAACCAGCGCGGTTCGTATCCCCGGTTCGTATCAGGGTATGCCTTCAGAGCCTGCCCTGAGCCCAGTCGAAGGGCCTACCGTTAAGTGCAGCGTTTTCAATCGCGCCTTCAGGCGCGGCCATCCTGAAGCCGACGCGGCATGCGCGCGCCATTTAGAGGACCAAAACAGGAACCATCCTCTATCGGGAGCCACCGCAACCGCAATAACAACAATGAATACAATTAGTTAGAATTGATTCACTCAAGTGTCGCAGCGCAGATTATGGTTGACTTCCAACAGACATTGCCCTAACATACTGACTCTCCGATCAGGTTTTTGGATTCTGTGGAATCATCGACAAGATAGTTGTCCGGCGCTCGGTTGTTAATTCCATGAATCCCGAAAGTGTCCGGAGAATCATATAGATAGAGCAGTTTTGATTTGAGTTGATTCCCCCTTTGTAGGAAAGGCATGTTTCATGGCCAAGCGACGCGGAAATCCAAACTGGGGCAAGCCTGAGCCGATCGGGCCCATCGTCCCTACCATCACCGAGTTTGAGCAGGTAGTGCGCGAATACAAGCTCTCTCCCGACCAGTATCTCCGCTCAACCCGCCTGCGGGAGTGGGCACGCCGCAACAAGAACTCGAAGTACATCCCCGAGCCCCTGCTGGAAGCCTGGGGATTCGAAATCGAATCCACGCTGTAACTCTAGCCGTAAGAGGAATTTTCAAGGGCCGCGACCAGCGGCCCTTTTGCTTTGTAAAGCCGCCCGGTTTTGTAGCGCCGCCGTCTCGGCGGCTTTCTTTCCTCGAATAGAATTCGTCCGAATTCCACGATTGTCATCCCGAACGACAGGAGTGTAATCCCGAACTCCCCAAGTGTCATCCCGAACGAAGTGAGGGATCTTGGTTTCGCTGGCACCCACTCAGCTCCGATTTTGGTTGGCGCAGCGCTTCCAGCGCGGCGACCAGTGCCCTATGATGAATCCAGGCTCTTAGCCTCGGCCAACCGCGCATGCTCAACATCCTCCAAATCCCGCTCCCCGAACTCTTCGCCCTCCTGGCAGCCATAGCCTTCGCCGCCGGCCTGAACGTCTACGCCACGGTCGCAGCCCTGGGACTGCTGGCCCGCTTTGGACACGTCCCGCTCCCGCCAGCCCTGCAGCTCCTAGAGACCTGGCCCATAATCGCCGCCAGCACAAGTCTCTTCGCCATAGAATTCTTCGCCGACAAAGTCCCCGCCTTCGACCTCATCTGGAGCGCCCTCCACACCTTCGTCCGCGTCCCCGCCGCCGCCCTCCTAGCCTACGGAGCCACCCGCCAACTAACCCCAGCCCAGCAATTGTTAGCAGCCGCCCTGGGAGCAGCCATAGCCCTGGCCGCCCACGGAGGCAAAACCGCCCTCCGCGCCTCCGTAACCCCAAGCCCAGAGCCCTTCTCCAACATCACGCTAAGCCTGGCCGAAGACGCCCTGGCCATCTCCCTAACCTGGCTAGCCACGCGCCACCCCTACGCCGCAGCCACTATCGCGCTCAGCCTGGTAGCAATCATTGTTATACTGGCGCGCCTGGTAATCCGAGCCTTGCGCGCGCTCTTTCGCGGCGCCGAGCAAGAGCTGGCAGGCCCTCCAGCGTAAGAAGTTATTTTTACAAAACATTCATAAAACCTCCTTGAATTTTCGGATGTAACCCGTCTAGAATCCTCGCCTCCCAGGAGACGAACGTGAACTCCCTTCTAGTCCTCGCAGTCTCTCTGTCACCGTCCATCGGCCGCAAGATTGTCGCTCTGTCGGCAATTGCATTCCTTCTCACTTGTTCTGCTGTGGGCCAGCAAACGCTGGGCGCACTGAACGGCACCGTCACCGACGCCACCGGCGCCATCGTCCAGGGTGCCAGTATCAAAGCCCATAACGTCGATACGAATCTTGAAGTCACGGCCACCAGCACGTCCGACGGCTCATTCAGCATCGCCGATCTGCCCATCGGCATCTACTCCCTCACCTTCGCGAAAGAGGGCTTCCACGCTGCCGTCTATCCCCTGATCATCGTCCAGGGCAGTCGCACCGCGACGGTCAACGCCAAGCTCAAGCCCGGGGCTGTGTCGTCGACTGTGACGGTAGAATCAACGCCACTGCTCAACGAGACCGACACTGCCAACGGCTACACCATGGGCGCGCTACAGATCGAATCAGTCCCGCTCGGCACCGGAAGCTTTACCCAGCTTGCCATCCAGGCACCCGGCGTCAGCGCGGATTTCCTCTCGGGCTCAGGCTCCAACGAAGGTCTGGGCAATCAAGGGATCGTGGCCAACGGCCAAAGGGATACCAGCAATCTATTCACTTTCAACGGAGTAAACGCGAACAATCTGTTTAACGGAAATTCAACCAGCAATATTTCCGATAGCCGGTTCACCCTGAATACCGGAGAAATTTTCGGAGTGGGCGGCCAGGTTCAAACCAACAGTTCGGTCTTCGACGCGATCGGCCAAGCCTTGCCTACACCGCCTCTCGAGACCATTGAGGAAGTTCACGTCACCACTTCCATGTACGACGCGTCCATGGGACAGGCCAGCGGCGCTCATATCGAAACCACAACCAAGTCAGGCACCAACCGCCTGCACGGTCAGGTCTACGAGTACTACCAAAGCAACTCTTTCGACGCCCAACCTACCTTTCTAACGCCCAATCCATTCTTCAAAGGCGCTCCTCCGCTCCATCGCAATGTGTTCGGTGGGACTCTGGGGGGACCCATCAAAAAGGACAAGATTTTCTTCTTCGCTTCTTACCAGGGACAGCGCATCAGCGATGCCCTCAGTGGCGCATTCAACGGCGTTCCAACGCTTCCGGGCTTGACGGATTCAAATCGCACCGACGCAGCCTCCATTGCCAACCTTGTGAACGCCGCAGACGGCTGTCCCGGCTGCATTGCCGCAAGCCAGGTGGATCCCGTGGCGCTGGCCATTATCCAGGCTAAGACGCCCAGCGGCCAATTCATCATTCCGTCGGAGAATGCGACCCAGGGAGAAAGCGGCTCGCAGCCCTTCAATGCCTTCGTGAAAGGCCCTTCCAGTCAATTCAATGCGAACCAGGTCAACGCCAATATCGATTACAACTTTGGACCGAAGGACCGTCTTGCCGTCAAGTATTATTTCCAAAGCGACCCGACCAACATTCCCTTCGCGGTGAGCCAGGTGCCCGGGTTCCCCCAGGCCTTGCATGCCGGGAGCCAATTGGCTTCCCTGGATAACACCACCATTCTCAGTCCGAATGCGACATGGGAGAACCGGTACGGCTTTATTCGCGAGGTGGCCAATGCCACGACCGCCCAGTCTTTGAAACCTAGTGATGTGGGTCTCAATCTTCTCGGCAGCACCTTCTTCCCCGGCATCACCATTGCAAACGCTGATGTCGGCGCGGCGTTGGCGGGCGGCGGAACCATTCAGCCCTTCTCCGGCAACCAGATGAGCATTGGGCCTTCCACCAATTTTGCCAACGCTGGAGTCTTTCAGAACCAGCACGAAGGCTCATCGACCTTCCACTGGGTTCGTGGCCGGCATACGTTCTCTTTCGGCGGCATCTTCGATTACGTACAACTCAATGTTGAGAATCGTGAGAACCAGGTTGCCCTCCTCAGCTTCAATACCCTCGACGATTTCATCACCGGCACCCTCAACATGGATCACAGTAGCGGCCAGTTCCTCAATGGCGAAACTAATCGTCATTTCCGCTCGCGATCAGCCGGCCTTTTTGCTCAAGACAACATCAAGCTTCGAACGAACCTCACCCTGAACCTGGGGCTCCGCTGGGATTGGGACGGACCGCTTTACGAAAAAGACGGCCTGCTCACCAACTTCTACTCGTCTGATTACAAGTTCACCGGTACCTGCAACTCCCCCACGGCGCCCTCTAATTGCGACACCTTTGGAACGCTGGCGAACGGCGAACCGGGAATTGGCCTGGTGGTGGCCGGAAATAATAAGGCTTTTGGATTCAAAGGCGTCAGCGACTCCACCCTGACCGGCCGCCAATGGATGTTTGCTCCCCGCATTGGCATCGCCTGGAGCCCCTCGCGCCTCAAGAATGTAGTGGTTCGTGCTGGCTTCGGAATCTACGCCGACCGGGGCGAATACTTTACCGAGCTTTCCGCCAGCGCCGGCCTCGGCATCAGCGGTCCCTTCAGCGTCACCACCCAGGAGCCCTTCACGGTTCCCGTAAACGCTTCCTGCGTTGGTGCGGGCTGCCTTACCCTCGGCCCCTTCGGAACCGCCGCATTGACGCCCCCTCCCGGCAACTTAACCCAGGTAGCCGGTCTTATCTACAATCAGTCTCAACTGAGCGGCTGCCCCGAGCCGGTTACTCCCACCTGCGCCCCAACCGGCTTCGCCAATTCCGATTTCCTGTTCGGCGGTTACGATCCCAGGAACAAGCTGCCCTATTCGGAAAACTGGAGCCTCGACTTGCAGTGGCAACCAAAGAACGACCTGGTACTAACTCTTGCCTACATCGGAAATCGCGGCGTGCACCAGCCTGTGCCGATTCCTTTCAACCAGCCCGGCGTCGCCACGCCGACGAACCCCATCAATGGGCAGACTTACTCTTACGGCTTCCAGGCGCAGGATGCCAACTTTAATACGCTGCTCACCGAGCAAGTGCAAACCACCATCGGAGCGTTCTCCTTCTCCGACGGCAACACCGCTCTGCGCACACCCTTCACCGGATTCAATCCCAACGCCGATTTCTGGAGAGCCGAGGGCATTTCCACTTACAACGCGTTGCAACTCCAGGCCACTAAGAAAATGTCTCACGGCCTCATGGTGAATGCCTCCTACACCTACTCGCATTCCCTGGATGAAGGCAGTGGCCTGGGCGCAGGCTTGTTCTTCAACGGCAACGATCCCCTCAAGCCCAGAACCGCTTACTCCTCCTCTGACTTCGATCGCACGCACGTGTTCACGATTAGCTATGCCTATCAGTTCCCCACTCGAAACTACGCTTCGCATTTCGCCGACAAGCTGGCCAACGGCTGGGGTGTCCAGGGAGTAACGGTGGCCCAGAGTGGCCAGCCCTTCAGCATCATCGATTTCTCCGGGTCGGCGGGCAGCATCTTCTTCAGTGCCGACGACTTCATCACCAATCCAATTCTCCCGTTGGCTCCCGGAATTACGCCCAAACAAGCGACGCAGGGAGGCAAGGACAATTCCTTCACCTCCGGGCCACTTGCCGGAGTCAGAGTTCCCTACATCAACCCCAATGACTTTTCCATCCCGTTCCTGCAACCCGGCCAGAGCGGAGTTCCGCCCTGCGGTCTCACCACAGCGGGCACCATGGCTTGCGACACTCTCGAAACCGGCTATGGGTCCAACGGCCGCAATCTCTTCCGCGCGCCCTTCCAAACCCGCTTCGATTTTTCAGTCGTCAAGAACGTGAGGTTTGGAGATCGCTTCGCCCTGAAATTTCAAGCCGACGCCTTCAACCTTTTCAACCACCCGAATTTCGACGCTCCCAATGGTAATTTTGAGTTGAACGCCTGCTTCAATCCGTTCCCCTGCTTCCCTGACACCACGCAGATCTTGTCGGCCTCCTCGCCCAATCCGAAAAATTTTGGCGTGATCCGGCAAACCGTAGGCAGCAACCGCTTCCTGCAGCTAGCCATGCATCTGGCGTTCTAGCAAGGTAGCGCCGGCGTCCCGCCGGCGTTGGAGGTACCTGCTGTCCGTTCGGGAGCCCCACAACTCGTGTAGAGCGGACACTCCTGTCCGCTGCCTTTGACTTTAGGTTTTAGTTGTTTTTGAATGGAGGGATTCTCAAACGCCAGCAGCGCCGTGGAGGACCGGCGCTTCATCGCCGCGAAAGACGTCCGTAAGTGAACCGGGCTTCAGTCCCGGAGCGGTGAATGGCACAGACGCAAGCCCTCCGGCCGCCGGCAAAAACAAGTCAGGCCAGCTTGTTCATTTTCGTAGCGATCAGCACCCCCAAGATAGTGGCGCTGCTACGAACGCTTGCGGAGATAGTCATCAGCGCCTCTGACACCAGGGGATGCCTCTCCGCCAGCACAGCCAGCCGCTCGCTCACGTCATGCAGCCGCTCAACTTCGCACAGGATGGCCTCAAACGGCATCAGTCGCACCACTTGGGAAGTCGCCATCGGGAATCGCCAGGCGCGTTCGCGCGACGACGCGGTTCACAATGTCTTCCGCATATTCGCGGTACAAGGTGTGCAGCGTGCTGCGCCAGCCGACCAGTTCGCCACGCGCAAACTCAGTTTCCATCCCGGCCGGATCTTTCTCGTGTTCATCATGGAAGCTCTTCAGCAGGAATTCGCCCTGTTCTACCAGACGATTGATGGTTTCTGCATTTTGTAGCGCTAGGTGCATGGTTGTCTCCCTGGGCGCAACGCGTTTGCTCGCTTCCTTAAAATATGCGAGCCCGAGAAGGCGGAACGATCTCCGCCTCCTCGCGCCAGCAAACGTGTCCTTTACGCAGTCACGAGATCGTGGTTCTGCAGCGTCGAGGTGACCACGTCAAAGGTATGAACCTGGGGCGTTCCCTCGATAAACTTTGTCAGCGTCTTCAGCACCTGTGGATAGGTATTGGTGTTGTAAGTGTCGGCATCGTACTTGCTTTGCCACAGACTGATCGCCATCAGATCCACTCCGCCGGGACCGGCCAGAGTGATTTCGTCCTTAAAGCCATTCTGCTTACGCAGCAACGGCAGAACGTCTTTTTCAAACGTACGCGTAAAATCGGCCAGCGTGCTAGCTTTCACATGGAATGAGATATTGCGTGCAAACATAGGCAACCTCCTTAGGGTTGGAAGTTAGCTAAGAGGGAGAACTTCAGATGAGCTGACTTAGTTCAGGGAACCTGAAAGGGGAGCAAGGATGCTCACTCTAATGAAACTGGTGCACGTAGGTGGCCTCCGTCAATCGACCCGCAACTCGTTGCATCGATAAGCCAAAAAGCAGATCCCCCAAAGCCGAGTCCTGAGTTCCATCGAGTACTTTTGGCCGAAAGCAAGCACAAACGACGACTCTAAGACAGATGCCTGGTTCTGCCTCCGACAAACCGGGACTTGGTTCGCGCAGGGCGACTCCGGCCGTACGCGCGGGTTTATGCCAGTCTCTTCACGTCAGATTTCAGATTCAGATTCCGAATTAGCCGGTGCAGGTACTTGGGGTGAATCCCCAGGAGGCGGGCGGCCTCGACAGGGCTGCCGTTGCTTTCGTCCAGCGCCGCGAGAACAAGTTGTTTTTTCGTCTGGTTCAGAGTGTTGTGATACCGCGCAGCGCCCAGTCCAGACGACTGTTCTTCCAGCAGCGCGTTGGGAAGGTCTTCGGGAAGAATTTCATCGGCCAGTCCCAGCACGATCGCGTGTTCGATGGCGTTCTCTAATTCGCGAACGTTGCCCGGCCAACTGTATTGGATCAGCAGCGAACGCGCTTCGGCGGCGATGCCCTTGAAGGCGCGCTTGCACTTCGCCGCGTACTTGTTGGCGAAGTAGAGGGCGAGCATAGGGATGTCCTCGCGATGCTCGCGCAGCGGAGGCAACGCTACGGAAACGACATTCAGCCGGTAATACAGGTCCTGGCGGAACTCGGCGGTTTTGATTGCCTGCTCGAGGTTTTTGTTGGTCGCGGCTAGAACGCGGGCGTTGAATGGGAGCAGCCGGGTTCCTCCGACGCGTTCGAATTCGCGCTGTTGCAGCACTCGCAGAAGCTTGGCTTGCAGTAAAGGAGCCATCTCGCCGATCTCGTCGAGAAAGAGCGTGCCCTCTTCGGCGGCCTCGAGCTTGCCTTTTCGGGTGCCCACTGCGCCGGTGAATGCTCCTTTTTCGTGGCCGAAGAGTTCGCTCTCCAGCAAGGCTTCCGGGATGGCGGCGCAGTTGATGGCTACGAAGGGCTGGCCGGAGCGCAGGCTGCTGGCGTGAATGGCGCGGGCGACTAGTTCTTTGCCGGTTCCACTCTCGCCGCGAATCAGCACCGTGGAATCGCCTTTCGCCACGCGCGCGATGAACTCACTCACTCTGCGCATCGGCCGGCTTTCGCCGATGAGTGCGTCTTCAGCTTCGACCTCGGCTCGGAGCCGCTGGTTCTCGGCGCGCAGAGAATCCAGCTTCAACAGGTTCTCCAGCGTGACTGCTGCGATGCGGGAAATCGAACTGACGAAGTAGGCGTGATCTTCTCCGAACGCGGGTGACGAGGCCGGCGCGCTCAGATAAATCACCCCCAGGGTTCTCTCCACCGCGACCAGGGGTACGCACAACACATGTTCGGCCGACGTGGTCGCGGCCGGCGCGGCTGCTACTACGGCGCAGCGTTCCCAGGTCGCTTGCCGCACTAAGTCTTCTCGAATGACGATCTGCTGCGTTGCCAAGCCTTTTCTGTTCCAGGTGCAGGACGGGCTGGGTTCGTCATTCGGGTTCGGCTGCAGGATGATTGCAGCCTGCGCGGCGGGAATCACTTCGCAAATCAACTCGAGCAACTCGCGCTCCAGGGCCTGCACGTCGCGGGTGGAATTGATGACATTCGCGATCTTGAAAAATGCAGCGAGATCGCGTGCCATCCGGCCTATCCAGGAATCGTCGGTGGGCAGGCCGGAGGGATCGAGAGACATCGTTTTCAATTCGGCGGTCGCTGCCTGGCTGCCGGGGCGCGATGTCAGCAGGGCGGCGTCGTCCTCGGGACTGGTGAGGAACACAAACTCGCTGCTTCCGATACGAATGCGGTCTCCATGCTGCAGCGTCTTACGGCTTACCTGAGTTTGGTTGACGAAAGTCCCATGGCGGCTGTCGAGGTCGGCAATTTCAAAAACACCGGCGGAGACCTCGCTCAGCGAGCAATGCCTTCGTGAAACCGCAGCGTCGCTCACCTCGACCTGGTTGGAGGGATCCCTTCCCAGAATCAGCGGCTGATTCTTCACCACCCTGACCGCTTCCTTGCGGAAGCCGGAAATCGCCAGCAGTCTGGGGTTGATCAAGTCACATCTCCCGCCTGTCAGTGTAGCCGAAAGCGCCGGAGATGCATCGCGGAATCGATTCCGCGTTCGGCGGAACCGAAAGGCTCCCCGCGGGTAGCTCTTTAGCTACCGCTGGGCCGCCTGCTGAGTATGCCGGCGAGGGCGGACCGGCCGTATGTTGTTGCAAAACCAGCAGAAGCGGAGCGCAGTGGCGCCGGCTCGCGTTTGGCACGGCGTGTGCAATATGTGAATGCGTCACAACGAGCTTCAAGCGATAGTCGCAAACGAGCTTGAGTGGCAAATTCAGTTTGGGTTCCACTGCGAGGAGCCCCAAGGAGGATGTCATGAAACGCAACCTTATCGGGATCCTGTCGCTGGTGGTGATGTCGGTGATGATAAACGCCGCGGCACAAGCTCAGTCATTAACGAAAGCCAATGTGCCGTTCGCCTTCAAGGTGGGGCCGGCACAGCTTCCGGCCGGCACCTACGAAATCCAGGCCTCGAGCGATAGCGCAGTCAAGATCAAGAACAGTGACAGCAAGGCGGGCGCGCTGGCGCTGGTGCGGTACGATACTCCCAGGAGCACTGGCTCCATGCTGGTCTTCCACCGTTTGGCTGGCCAATACTTCCTTGCGGAGATTTGGGGAGCCCCGGGCTCCGCTGGGAAAGTAATTCCTCGCTCCAAACCGGAGATGCACCTGGAGAAGGAACTGCGGGCCGCCGGCCAACCGAGCGCCAGTGAAGAGATCTTGATCGCTCTTAACTAGCCTTTAACTAAAGGACGACGAACCCAAACGAAGAGCCGGAGCCGCCCGCTCCGGCTTTTTCATTTTTCTGGTGGTCATCGAGGGAATCCGCGGGAAATTGCTCTGTCATCCTGAGCGAAGGAGCCAGTGCTTCCCGCGCTGCCTCAGGGAATTCTGCCCGCGAAGTCAGCCTCGCGGGAACGCCTTGGCGCGTATCAGGCGCTAGTCCCGCTTGCGTCGACAGATCGGGAAGGGCACGAGTTCCACTCGTGCCGTAGGACAGCCGAAACCGGACGCGGCTTTCAGCCACTGAGGTTTGCTCTTTCTGTACGACGTCGGAGAACAGCAAAAAGTGACGAAATAACTCTGTCCGCCGTGCTGAAAACGCGTCAGTCCCCATGGCATGAGGACAAACCATAATCGATATTCCTTGATTGTTCGCAGTCAGGTGTTTCTTCCGTCACCCTCTTTTTTGTCTTTGTTTGGATCCGCAGAAGGAGCCTTCTTTCTTGATGGCGAGAAGTGGGTACGCTCATTTTCATCAGAAGAAAATACCTGTAAACGCATGGTCTCGCTTAATTTGAATTTGTAAGGACTGTCCGGTCGGCAGGGACAAAGTAACCGTTGCCATTCGGGGGCACCGGCAACGTTCTCGATGTAGGCTCCATTGCTATACGTAAGGGCGATTTCGTTCACGAGATATTGAGTGTGGCAATTTGGACATTCGATGTATAGGCGTGTTTTTGCCATAAAGAGGTTCGCGTAGTACCTCCCCGGAGTACCTAGTGAAAATAGCTTGCAAATCGGCGGGGAACAATAGGGGGTGTATGGTAGGTGTTTCGCTCAAACTTCCTATTTTCCTGTTTTCAACTTTTCCCAGTCGCGGGCACACCAATCGATCTGTTTGTGTGCTTTCAATGTTGCAGCGATTTGCGTGGATTCTGATCCGAAACGTCTCATGCAGAGCATCGCAGGCAGGAATTTCGTAAACCTCGAACTACCGCAAGTCTCAATACTCGTTGTCATGGCCTAGAGCGCCTTTCGAATCCGCCAAACTGCGAGCGAGACTCCCAGCCATAGAACCGTCGCCCCGCCGAGAACCATCCATGCTCGACCTCTAGACATGAATTGCCAAACGATGAATGCAAAGACAAACAACCCGATACTTCCCATTGATGAGCCTGTGGCATCGATACTCGCTGCGCTCCTTCCACGTGCCTCGCCGTTGAGTCCGAGAGATTGTTTTTTCTCCTTCTCGTGTTTCTCGATGAGCGTGGCGCTTGCTGGAAAAATCGCAGGGAACGCTAAGAACAACCCACCGATACCAGGGCCGAAGTTCTTGGCGATAATTCCCGCCAAAACTGTGATCAAACCGCCAAAAAGAAATCGTACCGCATAGTCATGCCACTTCGTTTGTCCGAGAGTTGAAAAATCGACTTTGATTCGCATCGCTATCTAACCCAGACGAAGTAGTAGACGCCCCCGGCCACACCGAGCCAGACAGGAATTAGGCACAATGTGACCACGATGGCCGGGAGCTTGTATCGCATCATGATGTGGCTCACGAAAGACGCATAAATAAAGAATGCCACCGCCCCGGCCATCATCGAACGGCCCTCAATGGCAGCAAAAGACGGGCCGTCAGACACGATTGTCATCGCCAGGGTTGCGAGCGCCACCGAGGGAGCAGCGCCAAACAGGCCAGCGAAGCTTTTCGGCTTCAAAACGTCACCGATGATCGCGAAGGCCGAGACGGTCGCACCGCCAATGATGAACCGGGCCAGACTCTGACTCATGGCAGAGGTCTCCTCATGCCATCCCCGATTTGACCAGTTTTCGTGCTTGAACTCGCCCCTTCAGAGCCAGCACCCGGTATTGCTCGCCTGAGAGCCTGTGATAGTCAATAAAGAATTCTTCCAGTTCCCGAACAAACTGCTTGCCCAAGTCACCAACGCTTTTGATGTCAGCCCAGCTGTGAGCATCCTTTTCGACCGCGATGATTCGATCGTTTCGGATCTTTTTCTTCTGGTCGCCCTGCTCGCCCTGGATAACGCCGATCGGTCGGCACTTGAGAACACAACCTGGAAAGGCGGGTTCATCCATTAGCACCAGGACATCGACGGGATCGCCGTCGTCGGCTTCTGTAGAAGGAACAAATCCGAAGTCGTAAGGAAATGCCATTCCCGCCGGCAAAACCTTCTTCAGTTCAAAAATGTGATCGTCAGCATTGAAGGCAAACTTGTTCCGACTTCCTTTGGGGGTCTCGATAACAACCCGAAGCATTTGTTTGTCGGCTGAATCGAACGGCTTAAGTCTCGTGGGATCTGCAAGAGCGGCTTTCTTTTTTGCCATTAGGCCTCCCGAGTCGCCACAATGTGGATGCACGCAGGTCGAATAGGGTTTGCTGTTGCTAGGGCGGGGGGTAGTTGACCGTCTCGGGGGAATCTACGTGTACAGAGTTTGAGTGTCCGCTGTAGGGGCGATTCCCGATGCATTTCCCGTCTAGGTCGGGCTATACAAAAGAGGGCCGCGCTGCGGATTTTGAACCCGAATACGGCGCACACGCTTGGAGTTGGTCATGACCGCTGCCGATGTTCTGATAGAGACATTGATTGACTGGGGTGTGGATATCGTCTTCGGGCTGCCGGGAGACGGAATCAACGGCCTGATGGAAGCACTGCGGACCCATAAGGATCAGATCCGTTTCATTCAGGTGAGACACGAAGAGTCGGCGGCCTTCATGGCTTGCGCCTATGCCAAATTTACTGGACGACTCGGGGTGTGTCTGGCAACGTCAGGCCCAGGAGGAATCCATCTTCTCAATGGTCTATACGATGCCAAGATGGATGGCCAGCCCGTACTGGCCATCACGGGTCTGCAATTTCATGATCTGATTGGGACTTTTACTCAGCAAGATGTCGGGCTCGACCGGCTATACATGGATGTCGCTGCGTTCAATGAGCGGATCATGGGTCCGACACACGTCGAGAACGTGACGGACTTGGCCGTGCGTACGGCGCTCTCCTATCGCACGGTCAGCCACCTGACCTTTCCTGTGGATTTTCAGGAAATGGAAGTCAAGAGTCGTCAGCGTTCCAAACGGAATATCCCGCACCACACCTCCCATGCCGAAGCCGGTGGCGCCATGCTAGCTGATCCGGATGATCTGGAAAGGGCAGCGCAAATCCTCAATGACGGAAAGAAGGTTGCAATCCTTGCGGGACGAGGGGCTCTCCAAGCAACTGCGGAACTGGAACAGCTTGCAGAGGTGCTGGGCGCTCCGATTGTTAAAGCGTTGCTCGGCAGGACTGCGGTGCCTGATGATAGTGCATACACGACGGGAACGATTGGATTGCTTGGTACCAAGCCGTCCCAAGAAGCAATGGAGACCTGCGACACGTTGCTGATGGTCGGAACTTCCTTTCCGTACCTCGAATTCCTGCCTAAACCGGGCAATGCCAAAGGTGTTCAGATCGAGATTGATCCCAAACGTATTGGCCTGAGGTTTCCCGTGGAAGTGGGTCTGGTCGGTGACTGCAGCCGTGTTCTTCGTGACTTGTTGCCGCGTCTTAAACGGAAAGAAAACCGAAGCTTCCTGGAGAAAGCGCAGGAAGGTATGGAAGATTGGCGCAAGATCATGCATGACCGTGCCGCGCGTCGGGATGTGCCGATGAAACCGCAGGTCATCGCACACGAACTCGGTTTGCGACTGCGCGACGACGCTATTGTCAGCTGCGACAGTGGGACGATCGCCACGTGGTGGGCGCGCCACATTCCCGTCAAAAAAGGACAGATTCACAGTCTGTCCGGCAATCTCGCCAGCATGGCCAATGGTCTTCCTTATACGATCGCCGCACAGTTCGCTTATCCCGACCGGCAATGCATTGCATTTGTCGGAGACGGCGGTTTCTCGATGCTGATGGCTGATTTTGCAACCGCAGTGAAATATCAACTCCCCATCAAAATCGTCGTCGTGAAGAATGGCACGCTGGGCCAAATCAAGTGGGAGCAGATGGTATTTTTGGGCAATCCGGAATACGGGGTGGACTTGCAACCGATCGATTTCGCCGGCGTCGCACAGGCCTGCGGAGGCACCGGCTTCACTGCCGAAGACCCTTCCGATTGCGGGCGGGTCGTGGAAGAGTTCCTCGCGGCGCCGGGGCCAGCGGTCCTTCAAGCGGTCGTCGATCCTTTAGAGGCGCCACTTCCCGCCAAGGTTACGGCGGATCAGGCGTTGAAATTTGCCGAGTCTCTTGTACGCGGCGAACCGAATGGACGTCAGATTGCCCTCGCCGCCTTGTCGGAAAAAGTTCGCGAGATGATCTAAGTGAGGGCACGACCTCTACGTTGGGTCAATGCCATGAAAACTGCGTCGAGCCTTTCGCGGAACAACTCGGAAACCGCCGGTATTACCGCAGCGAGCCTGGTGCCTCCTCGCAGCACGATTCCGGTACTCCGGAAGGCCGCGAGCGCCTGTACAGCCTGCGATCTATGGAAAACAGCAACCCAGACGGTCTTTGGCGAAGGGACGCCCAAGGCCGCGATCATGATCGTAGGAGAGCAGCCAGGGGATCAGGAAGATCGTGTCGGACGACCCTTCGTCGGACCGGCGGGAAAACTGCTGGATGAGGCGTTGGCCGAGGCTGGCGTCGATCGCGCGACCGTTTACGTGACGAACGTCGTTAAACATTTCAAGTGGTCTGCATCGGAACGCGGCAAGCGGCGCATTCACAAGAAGCCGCGCCAGTCCGAGATTGAAGCTTGCTCTCCCTGGCTGGACGCTGAGCTTCACGCTGTTAAGCCAAAGATTCTGATGTGCATGGGAGCCACCGCCGCGCAAGCGCTATTAGGAAAACAGTTCAGTGTGACCCGCTTGCATGGGCAGACTGTTGAGTCTCCGCATGCACCGTTTGCGATAGCAACCCTGCATCCATCGTCGATTTTACGCGCGGCCGACTCGGCGTCGCGTCAGCGGCAGATGGCTGAATTCATAAACGATTTGAGACAGGTGGCTCGTCTTGCCGCCAAGCACCAAGCGGCATGAACTCAATTCCCACGGGAGGAAGCAATGAGCAAGCACCCTTCAGGATCCAAGGTTCGATATGCGGTGGTCGGACTGGGCCACATCGCGCAGGTAGCTATTCTCCCCGCGTTCAAAAGTACCCAGAACTCGGAGATCGCTGCTCTGGTGTCGGGCGATCCGCGAAAGCGGAAGACCCTCGGCAAGAAATATCGCGTTACTGACGTGTTCTCCTACGAAGAGTACGACCAGGTTCTTTCACTGGTGGACGCTGTCTATCTGGCCTTGCCAAATCATCTGCACAAAGAATATGCCGTTCGTGCCGCCGAGGCGGGCGTACACGTCCTGTGCGAAAAGCCGATGGCGGTAACCGAAGAAGAGTGCGAAGCGATGATTGCCGCGGCTGAAAAGAGTCGTATCAAGCTCATGGTGGCGTACCGCCTACATTTCGAAAAAGGAAACCTGGAGGCCATTCGCGCAGTTAAGAGCGGACGATTCGGAAAGCCACGATTCTTTAGTTCGGAGTTTGCTCAACAGGTCACAGCCAACAACGTCCGAGTGACGGAACCCGTTAATCGTGGCGGAGGCCCGGTGTATGACATGGGCGTGTACTGCATTAACGCGGCGCGATATTTGTTCGGAGCTGAGCCGACGAAAGTGCTTGCCGTGAGCGCAAGCGGCCGAGACCGCAGGTTTGAGAAAGTTGACGAGATGATGTCGGCTGTTCTTCATTTTCCCGAAGAACGTCTTGCCTCGTTCACTTGCAGCTTTGGAGCTGCCGATATCAGTCGATACACCGTGGTGGGGACCAAAGGGACGCTCACTTCTGATCCGGCCTACGAATATGCAATGGATCTAAAGCAGGAAGTCGTGGCTATAGGAAAGAAATCCAAAAGAAAGTTCGCCAAGCGCGATCAGTTTGCCGCGGAGATCACTTATTTCTCCGCTTGCATTCTTAAGAACCGGCCACCAGAACCGTCTGGCCTTGAAGGGTTGGCGGACGTGCGAATTGTACGAGCCCTCTACCAATCAGCACGCAGCGGATCAGAAGTCACATTGCCACCCTTCCCCCACAAGAAAAAGCCTAGCATCATCCAGGAGATTTATCGGCCGGCCCACGGCAAGCCCAAAACCGTGAATTCTCAGTCTCCAACTCGTGAGTCCGCGTGAGGGAACGCGATCTCTTCGCGAAAGCCGGGTTTTATGACTGAGCCTTCTTCGGAACTTTGGCGCCCTTCTTTCGCGCTTCTGAAAGGCCAATTGCAATCGCTTGCTTGCGGCTTTTCACGGTGCCGCCCTTGCCGCCTTTTCCCGAACGAAGCGTACCTTTCTTTTCGCGGCGAACCGCGCTTTCGACTGACTTACCGGCCGCTTTGCCGTACTTGGGGCCACTCGATTTCTTACGTGAACGAACTTTTTTTCGGGCTACCATTTCACTCTCCCAAAACAGGTTTGCGTCGAGCGATCCATTGCCTGCAACGTCAAGCTACGATGCGGTGAGAATGATTTCCGTTGCCGGAGATAATCCCACCAAGCTGTAAAGAATCATCCGCGCTTTATACGTGGCAGAACCTCTTTACCGTAAAACTCAATCACGCGCTTTTAATCTTCCTGGCCAGAATGAATGTTAACGATGGTTGCCCCGCTATCGAACAGTTCGGTAATGGTTCTAACGTGGACTCCGGGATCAGTGCTGACGGGCCAATCGCCGTAGACCTTTTCCAGCGGCACTTCGCTATCCGCGCGTTTCTGAATTACCTTGGGGTCGCGAATGTTGTAGTAAGACTTAAAGGCTTTCGGCCCGAAGCGCCAGAGTTCAGCTGCCTTTTCCGCATCGCTCTTGTCGCCTACTACGACATACTGCTCCACTAGCACGGGCATTTTAGTTGCATCCTTGCCTCCAGCCTTCGCGCCGGCTTCGAACTCTGGTTTATGCTCCTTCCAGGTCTTGGGATCAGTGACCAGCCCATCCGCGTACTGTCCCGCACGGTGCATCGCCCTGGGACCATTCGCAGCCATCAGCAAGGGTATGGTTTTGGCAGGAGGGTCATAGAGTTTTGCATTCACCTTGTAATAGGTTCCCTCGTGAGCGATCTGTTCTCCCGTCCAGAGGTTCCGAATGATTTCCGTCGCTTCGATCAGGCGCTCTGAGCGCTCCGGCCATTTCGGCCAGGAACCGATCGCGGCTTGCTCATTCAGGGCCTCTCCGGACCCAACTCCCAAAAAGATGCGTCCAGGCGCAAGAGAGCCCAATGTAACGAATGCTTCTGCGACGACTGCCGGGTTGTAGCGAAAGGTCGGACAAGTCACAGTGGTTCCCATCCACACCCTGCTCGTGCGTTGGGATAGCGCGCCCATCGTGGCCCACGCGGCTCCACTGTGGCCTTCGTTCGCTTGCCATGGCTGAAGATGATCGCTCATCGCCAGGAGGTCAAAGCCAGCGTCTTCCGCGGCAATTCCGAGCTCGACGAGTTGCGCAACAGGGAACTGTTCATGGGCAAGCATGAATCCCACCATCTTGTTTCCAAAAGCGGGGGTGGGTTTATCTGAGTGCTGATCGGATATGCCTCTTGGAGTCCGACTAGTCGCTTCGGAACGTGCCCGCGACGACAGGGTCATTGCCGACGCGGCGGTCAATACGGCAGATTTCACCCAAGCCCGACGACCCGACAATCGGAGCTCATTATCGTCAAGAGGGGACGGCATTGCCTGCATACTCTCTCCTAAGGCGTCTTCCTGTGGTCTGATTGCCGTTTAATATGTCCAGCAAAATCGACACCCAGCCATGAATAGTCTTTAGTTGCACCTATGCGCTTTGAGGATGGATGGCTCTTTAGAGAATCAGGAGTTGCAGCTTGATCTCATGCTTGACGATTTGATCCAGAAAGGCCATCGAGATCCAGATCGTCTGTTCCCATCTGTTCCCGCAATACGGCCATGTCCTTCCTCACTGGGACGGGTGGCCCAGGTTTTGATCTTGCTGGCATCCGGGGGCTGGCACACCTTTGGTTTTTACGCTGGCAGGACCACACTTGAGGCTGCCGCACCTTTCGCGGTTTTCGAAAGGTGCGCATTCCGTCAGCAGGTAGTCAGGGGACTTTCCTTCCTGATAAGCCCCCAGTTCCACGGACAAAAGTCGGGGACAGACAAAATTCGGGAACGGAAAGAAAATTCGGATACAGACGGGACGTTCCCGGTAGCTAGTCTGCATCACAACCCAGAGAGAACCGCAGAGCGGCACACACCTCATTCATTCGTGCGGAACTAACTTGGGCCACACGTTTTCCCCAGGCGCTGTTGCGACACCGTGACGGCATTGTGCAGGTTCACCCGCGCACGGGGCTTCTCATCCCGTCCTCCTCATTCAGCACGACTTCCGACGACACGCCGCGCGGACAATCGTCAGAAAACTTGCAAGGCCGGAGCGTTACTTCTGTCACGGTGCGGCTTCACCACGATCCCCACGTCCTGATCCAGTGCCAGCAGGAAGCGCAGCAGGCGTTCCACGGAAAACTGTCGGAACTCACCGCGCAGCATCTTGGAAACATCGGGCTGGCGGACTCCAAATAACTCGGCGGCCTCCACCTGTTTGAGACCGCGAGCTTTCAGGAGGGCGTCAATCTTGAATACTAGCTGCGCCCTGACCAAATGCTCTTCCGCGTTCGGCACGCCGATGTCCTTGAACACGTTGCGGCTTCCGGTGCGGTTTCGTTTTTTGTTGCTCATGGCCTTCTCCTCCCTCTGGCAATCTGTTCGGCTTCGCGCAGTCGTTGCTTGATCAACTCCATGTCGCGGCGCGGCATTGCCCGTCCGGTCTTCGATTTCTTCTGGAAGGCGTGCAAGACATATACCGTCCCGGCATAGCGCAGCGTGTAGACGCCGCGGAAGGTGTCGCCGCGATAGTCGTTGATGACTTCCAGGACGCCTGCTCCGCCGAAGCCCGTTAGCACCTTCGCATCCCGATGCTTGCCGCCGCTTTGTGCAAGATACAGGCGTAGCCGATTACGTCCTGGACGGGCGGCGGAAACCCTCGCAAATCCTTGAGGCTGGTGCCGACCCAGGTCACCGGTTTGAGCGGCGGTTGATCGGCCATAGCGAGCATCATTATATGGTGATATCACTATATATGTCAAGGGAAGTCAATCGTCTCCCACCGATTAGTTCGCATCACAACCCAAAGAGAACCGCAGATTGGGGACAGACGGGACGGGTCCCCTATTTCCTGCAAGTCTATGTAATCAGCACTCGCCGCCCCGAACTGCCAGCAGCGCTGCGGTCTAAACCGCGTACCTTATAAAGTACGTCACGCTCCTGTCAAGTCTACTTTAGTAGACATTCGACCCCCTCGAAAGTAGACATTTCTTCCACAGCCTAAGCCCTTGATTCCATTGATCAGTCCAAAAGGCCCTTCGAGGAATCAACGACTTACGCCAAAAGTTTTCTGCAAAGTGAAATGTTCCGGTTGGAACATTACGCACAAATTCCAACTGAAATCTTCCACCAACACAACTGCAAAATCGCCACTATGTTCCGGTTGGAACATTCAGCAAAATGTTCCGACTGGAACACTCAGCCAATCCCTCCCGGCCGATGCCCGACGGCCCACGGGTACTCGCAACTCGGTACTGGGTACTCGGTACTCATTAACCAACTCGCCAACGCCTTTGCTACAATCGCCTCATGAGCACGCAAGCCTTTGCCGACGTTCCCACTGCCATCGAGGAGATCCGCGCCGGCCGCATGATCGTCGTCGTCGACGACGAGGACCGCGAGAACGAAGGCGACATCACGCTCGCCGCCGAGAAGGTCACGCCCGAAGCCATCAACTTCATGGCCAAGTATGGACGCGGCCTGGTCTGCCTCACCATGACCGAGGAGCGGCTTGACCACCTGCGCCTCGGCCCCATGAGTGCGGAGAACACTTCGCAATACGGTACCGCATTCTGCGAGGCGATCGACGCACGCGTGGGCGTGACCACTGGCATCTCTGCCTACGATCGCGCGCGCACGATTCAGGTGGCGATCGATCCCGCGACGCAAGCCTCAGACCTGGCGCGTCCCGGCCACGTCTTCCCGCTCCGCGCCCGCAAGGGCGGAGTGCTCGTCCGCGCCGGACAGACCGAAGCCTCGGTCGATCTCGCCCGCCTCGCGGGATTGATTCCCGCCGGCATCATCTGCGAGATCATGAAGGACGATGGCACCATGGCCCGCGTCCCTGACCTGATCGAGTTCTGCCGGCAGCATGACATGAAAATGCTGACGGTCGCGGAGCTGATCCGCTACCGCATGGCGCATGAACGTTACGTGCATCGCGTGGGCGAAGCGCTGGTCGACACACGCTTCGGCGAGTTCCGCCTCATCGCTTACGAGAGCGAGATCGATGGCGGAGAGTCGCACGTGGCCTTGATCAAAGGAGAAATTTCTCGCGGCGATCTTGAGGCGAGCGACGCGCCAGTTTTGGTGCGCATGCACGCGCACTGCCTGATGGGAGACGTGTTCGGCGCGACTGGCTGCGAATGTCATGCCACGCTCGAAGGCTCGCTGCGAGCGATCGCGCAGGAAGGACGCGGTGCGCTTATTTATTTACACCAAACCTCGAAGGGATTCTCGATCGAGAAAGCCGGCGAACGGAACGCGCTCAGCTTCCATCGCGGCCGGAAGCTGCCGTCACTCTTGGATAACGAGCGGCAGACGCAACGCGAGATCGGAATCGGCGCGCAAATTCTTTCCGACCTGAAGCTGCGGCGCATTCGTCTGACTTACGAACAGGCCCAAACGTGTGGCTGCATTGGAAGGATTTGGGATTGAAATTGTTGATCAGGTTCCGGTCGAGTTGAGCCGGACTGCGGTGGAAAAAAGCTAAACCTTTAACACAGAGGTCACAGAGGGACACAGGGTAAAGCGAACGCCAGGAAAGCTAGAACGGTTTGCGGACTACTACTTCGGCTTCGCGAATGAAGAATTGCGCGGAGCATTGTTCCGAGCCACAGATGACCGGGATGAGACCGTTGATTTGGCGGCGCGTGATGAGGCCGAGCATGCCGCAGGATGGACAGGCCAGCACGGCCCAGTAGGGATCTTCCTTCTCGCCGACCTCGCCCGCGTTTTCCAGAACGAAGACGGTTCCGGGCTGCATCTGTTCGGGAATCCATTCGTTGAGAATGTCCAGTTCGCCGACCATGCATTCCTCCTGGGTACTGGTACCAAAACTTGATCCGAAACTTATTCCCTACGAAACGTTTCTAGCACGCCGACGCTCGGCGGACGATGTTACGGAAGTACTGGCTTTTCTGGCAACGACCTCAGCCCGCACCTGCCGCACCGCATCGCTGAGGCAGATCCCGAGAATGGGCTGACTTGAATTCTTCAGGATGTCTACGATCTGGCGCGCGGAAGTTTCCAGATAAAGATGTCTGCCATCGCTGAGCAGGTGAACGTCGGAGTTGCGGCCGACGATTTCGGCGAGGCCCTTGCCGCACTCGCGCTGGAGGAAACGGATAACCTTGCGGACTCCCTGCAGGGGGAAGCCCTTGCGGCGGAGCTGGCAGATCACCGTTATTTCGGTCAGGTTCTGCATGGAATAGATGCGGCGGTGGCCAACTCGTTGGGGCCTGACGACTCCGCGCTCGTCCCACCACTGGAGCTGGCGGGCGGTGACGCCGGTCATGACTATGACGTCTCGCGATGAGAACTTGTCTTGCATTATTTCCCGTTCATGGTTGAAACAATGTACGAGCTCGATGTTTGAAACATTTTAGGCGTGGGTTGGCGGGTGTCAATGGAGAATCGTTGAGCGAGGGGTAACTAAAAGAGTGCGGGGGAGTTCGAAATAGATACTCGTGAGATGAAGCACGAGGTCGCGGGGCGGGAATAGAAACGCCTTGTGGGGCTAGTGCCGCATGCGGGTATTGTGCACTGGGCAAGCTGGAGTTTCTGTCTGCTTACGTTTATGGCCCATTGGAGTCTATTTGTCGGAGCATCGAGAGGATAGACAAATGTTACAAAGAGGGATTTGTCGTGTCTGCATACTTACGATTCTTGCAATTCCACGGCTGTTGTTATCCCAAGAAACCCAATCGTCTCTCGCTATCACTCATGTCCATGTGGTCCCGATGGACAGGGAACGAGTGTTAACCGATCAAACGGTGCTGATTGTGGGAGACCACATCGCCGAAGTCGGACCTGCCGATAAAGTCCAAGTTTCTAAAACAGCGACTGTAGTTGACGGAACCGGGAAGTACCTGCTTCCAGGCCTGGCGGATATGCATGTCCACGCGACCGACGAAGCCTTGTTGCCGATCTACCTGGATAACGGCATCACCACAGTCGTGAACATGAACGGAAGCCCATCGGTTCTCGCTTTGCGTGACAAGATCCGGAAAGGTTTAGTAATGGGCCCCAATCTTTACACCACCGGACCACTTCTAGCCGGCGAAGGGGTGATGTGGAGAAATAAGGTGGTTATTAAGACTCCGGAAGATGCACGCCGCGCGGTGAAGGAACAGATACAAGCGGGGTATGATTTCTTGAAAATTTATGAGGGTCTATCAAAGGAGAACTACAGCGAGATTGCTAAGACCGCACACGAACTCGGCGGCAGAATGATTGGACACGTTCCGGACGACGTCGGACTTGAAGGCGTTCTACGGTCTCGCCAAGAAGCCATTCATCACGTTGGGGGGGTGATCTGGGGCTTCTTTTGGCCAGATTTGGACGTGGCACGGATTCCGAATGCTGTAAAGAAAATGCACGAAGCTCACGCGTACTTTTGTCCTACGTTCGGAATCTACAGAACGTTTGCGAAACAGGTTTCCGATCAGCAGTCTCTGCTCGCCCGCCCTGAGATGGTTTACATATCTCCGGAGACTCTGGCGTGGTGGAAACAGGCCACGCCGACGGTGGACAAGACTTATCGACTTTTTGATTATTTCGGACGCAAGCTGATTCGGGCCATGGAAGACGGAGGAGTTCCAATCCTCGTAGGAACCGATAACACGAATCCTTTTATTGTACCGGGCTTTAGCATTCACGACGAATTTTCCGCGCTGGTTGACGCTGGCCTGACGCCGTACGAAGCGATCAGCGGCGCAACGCGTCTCTCCTCAGAATTTCTGAGAGACGATGGAGGCACGATCCTTGCGGGAAAGCGGGCCGATCTCCTATTGTTGGAGAGGAACCCATTGGACGATGTTGCAAACTTGAGAACCTTGGACGGTATCGTACTACGCGGCCGGTGGATCAATAAACAGGATCTCGACGCCAAGCTCGCCCAAGTCAAAGGAATTATTTAGGCTCCTGCTGGTCCGCTGCAAAATCTGGCAGGTTCACCGGGGTCCTCATGCAAAAAATCTTATTTCTATTGCTTCTAAGTCCAGGGGTCATGTTGGCACAAAGTTCTGTGTCTGGTCGCTGGATGGCTACTGCCGACTTCTACGGCACTCCACTTTTCTTCACACTTGATCTGACCCAGCAAGGCGAGCAGCTCACAGGTAACTTTGGGGGAGACAAGTTGGAGGGCACGTTCACTGGCGATTCCCTCCATTTTCTCGCAAAGGACGATCAGGGTGGTTCTGAAGAGTGCAATGGCATGGTTCAGGGCGGTACTATTACGGGGACAATAATTTTCAGTGACGACGCGACGCCTTCCGCCACCCATCAGTTCAGTGCCAAGCTCGTACCTGTGAGACGCCCGCGATCTCCGCAGCGGCATGAGTTCACGCCCACAGCCTTCTATCGCCAATTTTCGGCACTCAATAAGCCGGTGCTCAACGTCTGGCCGGGTGACACGATCCACACGACCACGCTAGATGCAGGCGGCACGGACGAACATGGCATCACGCGTGTTCTCGGGGGAAATCCAGAGACTGGCCCCTTCTACATCGAAACTGCGGTACCGGGAGACACCCTGGTCGTGCACCTGACTCGGGTACGCCTTAATCGCGACTGGGCCTTCAGTGATGATGGCTTAGTCGACCGGGCACTGACGAGCGATCTTGCCGTAAAGATGAAGGACGTGGGCAGAAATGTCCGCTGGATTCTTAACCGGAAGGATGGCGTAGCCACTCCGGAGAAACCAACTGAACATCTGGCACACTACTCGATACCGCTGCGCCCGATGCTGGGCTGCAGTGCTACCGCACCTGGCTTCGCAGAAGCCGCTCCTGGCGCGGGAGATTCTGGCCGCTTCGGTGGGAACATGGACTTCAATGAAATCGTGGAAGATGCAACCATTTACCTTCCTGTGAACGTACCTGGCGCACTTCTGTATGTTGGCGACGGCCACGCCGCTCAGGGCGATGGTGAACTCACAGGAAACGCGTTGGAAACTTCTATGGACGTGGAGTTCACCGTGGACGTAATTTCCACCAAGCGTGTTCCCAGCCCCCGTATCGAATCGGCGACTCACATAATCGCGATGGGGCTGGGCGGATCGCTGGATGATGCCTTTCGAATCGCCACGGCGAACATGGCCGATTGGCTCACCGATGTATACAAGCTCACTCCATCGGAACTAGGGCAGGTGTTGGGAACCTCGGCCGAATACAAGGTGTCAGAAGTGGCTGATCGCAATGCCGGTATTGTGCTCAAGATTAACAAAGAACGACTTCGACCCGTAACCTCTGCAAAATGAGTACCTGGGGCAAATCCTTTCTGAAACGTCAGGGTCCGCCAATCTTCGGGAGATCAGAGTCTCTTTTGCAGTCCCGCGCCGCCGCCTACGAAGTGGACGATTTCCAGGCGGTCGCCGTCTTTCAGTGGCGTTTGGGACCAGCGGTCACGGGGGACTATTTCGCGGTTGAGTTCTACGGCTACGCGATCGGGCTTCATGTTCAGGGATTCGATCAGGGCGGCGAGGGTAAAGGGACCTTGGACGGGCGCTGCGGCGAAGGTGCCTTCTTCTCCATTGATGTGCAGTTTCATTGCTTGTGGAATCTCACCGATTCTAGCCGACTTCAGCGCCCTTTGAACGAGTAATCACGGGGAACTGCAGGAAGAAAGACTTTAACCGCGAAGGGCGCTAAGCACGGCCGCTAAGGACGCGAAGAAGAGCAGTCCTTTCCAATCTTGCGGGAAATCTTCAAGATCTATTCGGCTTTGCGGAGGGCGAATTTGCGGGTTACGGTGCGGCCTTCGTGGGTGGCTTGGACTAGCACCGAGGAGTCCGGCAACGCGGATTCTTCTACTTCGATTGAGATATCGGCCGCGCCTTCGGCGTCTGTGACTGCCTGGGTGTAGAAGGGCGTGGAGTCGGCGCGGGCGAAACGCATGGTTAGGCGGGCGGCGGGGACGGCGGCTCCGGCTTCGGTTACGCGGAGTTGCAGTGTGAGATTGTGGTTGGCTGAGTTGGCGTTCTCGCAGTGCAGGTCGAGTTGCTTGATGGCGGCCAGGGTTTCGGTTTCGGCGTGGTCGAGGACACTTTCCAACTGACCTTCGCGAATGGCTTCGAGCACGAGGCGATGCTGGTCGCGGAGTTGCTGCTCTTTGTGGGGATCGCCGAAGTGGGGATCGCCGAAATCGGACTGCGCGGCCGACGCGGCATAGGAGACGGCTCGCTTGCCTACGCATCTGCCGCGCACGAAGACCTGGGTCTGGAGCAGTTTTTCGCTCTCGCGCGCTTCGCTCTGCACGTGGTAGATGGTTTCGCCGTGTTTAACGTCAGTGTTAAAGCCAAAAATCATAAAAAATTGAGTGATTGGGCGATTGCGTGATTGGGCAATTGAGAACCCAGAACACCCTCAGCTTACAGCCTTTATGCGATACCAGGGGTTTGAATTTCAATTGCTCGATGACCCGATTGCACAATTGCCAAATTGTTCCTGGTTCCCTTGACACTGTTGCGTGCCAGCACCTAATCTAGAACGTTTAAGTGATGCCTGGCGCGAATTATATATAGCTTGTCCTATGCCCGACAATTACTTCGCTCGCTACCTGCCGTTTCTGATTCATTGCCTGCTGGTGATCGGACTTACGACTGCCATTATCTCGCTTTCCTGGCTGATCGGGGAGCGGAAACCGACTCGGGCCAAGATGGCTCCGTACGAATCGGGAATGACGCCGGTGGGCGACGCGCGCGGGCGCTTTTCGGTGCAATTCTATCTGGTGGCGATGCTGTTTATTCTGTTCGACGTTGAGGCCGTGTTCCTTTATCCCTGGGCGGTGATTCTGCGCGATCTGAAGCATTTTGGCCTGGGGGAGATGTTCGTCTACATCGGCATTGTTCTGGTCGGCTTTTTTTATGTCTGGAAGAAGGGCGTTCTGGAGTGGGGTCCGACGGTTGTGCGATCCGGTGTGCAGCGAGGAAAGAGCTAATGGCGTTGGCGCCTGCCATCACCGATCTTGAGCAACTGAAGGGTCATCCGGCGGTGGCGCGGCTGCTGGCGTGGAAACCGGCGGCGGTTGTGGGAGTGAAGTTCGACCGCGAGGAAATGACGATTTCCCTAGGGCCGGAGAATCTGCGCGAGGCTTGTGCGTTGCTGCGCGACGATGCGGAGTGCGCATTCAACTATCTTTCCGACATCACTTGCGTGGACTGGTATCCGGCAGAGCCCCGGTTTGAAGTGGTTTACCATCTGCTTTCGATTCCTAAGAAAGAACGGGTACGGCTGAAAGTCCGGCTGGAGAGCGCCAGCCCTTCGGTCGATTCGCTGACCCCGCTGTGGCCTGGGGCAAATTATTTTGAGCGCGAAGTGTTTGACCTGTTTGGGATCCGGTTTGCGGGACATCCTTACATGCGGCGGCTGCTGATGCCGGAGGATTGGGAAGGTCATCCGCTGCGGAAGGATTATCCGGTGGAGGGCTACCGGTAGATTCGTTTATGGCCCACCTTGCGCCTACTCCCGTGCTTGAGCCCGGCCAGGATCGAACGATGATCCTGAACATGGGGCCGCAGCATCCTTCGACGCACGGCGTGCTGCGCGTGCTGCTGGAGATCGATGGCGAGACCATTGTGCGGATCATGCCGGATATCGGCTTTCTGCACACCGGAATCGAGAAGACCTGCGAGGCCAAGTTTTATCAGCAGGTGGTGCCGCTTACGGACCGCATCGACTATCTCTGCCCGATGACGAACAATTTGTGCTACGTGCTGGCGGTGGAGAAACTGCTGGGGCTGGAGATTCCTGCGAAGGCGCAGTGGATGCGGGTGCTGATGAACGAGCTGACGCGGATCAATTCGCATCTGGTGTGGCTGGGCACGCACGCGCTCGATATCGGCGCGATGACGGTGTTTCTGTATTGCTTCCGCGAGCGCGAAGAGATTTTGAATATGTTCGAGATGGTCAGCGGACAGCGCATGATGACTTCGTACTTTCGCGTGGGAGGAATCGCGCTGGAACCGCCTTTGGGATTGTTTGAGCGGGTTCGCGAATTTGCGGGGCGCTTTCCGGAGAAGGTGGATGAATACGAAAACCTGCTGACGGGAAATCCGATCTGGGGAATGCGGACTAAGGGCGTGGCACAGCTTAGCGCGGAAGATGCGATTGCGTTGGGGGCTAGCGGACCTACATTGCGCGGAAGTGGCGTGGATCTTGATCTGCGGCGCGACATGCCTTACTCGGGCTATGAGAACTTTAAGTTCAACGTGCCGGTGGCGCAGGAGGGGGACGTATTCGCGCGTTATATGTGCCGGGTGCGGGAGCTGCGCGAGTCGACCGAGATTGTGAGGCAGGCTGTGGAGGGGATGCCGGAGGGGGCGATTAAGGCTGACGCTCCGGGCATTGTGCTGCCTGACCGGGAGAAGATGAAGACGCAGATGGAAGCGCTGATCTACCACTTCAAAATTATTACGGAGGGCTTCGCGGTGCCGGCGGGTGAGGTTTATCAGGCAGTGGAGTCGCCACGCGGCGAGATGGGCTACTACATCGTCAGCGACGGGACGGCTAAGCCGTATCGCGTGCATATGCGGGCGGCTTGCCTCGCCAACCTGCAGACTTTGCCGAAGATGTGTGAGGGGAAATTGATTGCGGATGTGGTGGCGGCGATTGGATCGATCGATATCGTGCTGGGGGAAATTGATCGGTGAGGAGGATTGAGTAATTTGGCGATCGGGTGATTGGGCGATTGAAAACCGATTGAAGGATGGTGTGTGAGTAGTCAGCCTGAGCAGCTTCGCGATAGGACGAAAGCATTCGCTTTGCGTGTGATTCGGCTTTACCGCTCGCTGCCTTACAAAACGGACACTCAGGTTCTTGGAAAGCAGCTATTGCGTTGTGGAACGTCGGTGGCGGCCAATTATCGGGCTGTATGCCGAGCAAGATCGAAAGCAGAGTTTATAGCTAAATTGGGTGTGGTAGTTGAAGAGGCGGACGAAGCGATTCTCTGGCTCGAATTGATGACCGAGTCCGGGATCGTTTCGGCGGCCAAGACCGAGGCCCTGTTGAAGGAAGCGAACGAGTTGACGGCGATTTTCGCTGCGTCTCAAAGAACTGCGAGGAATGCAGCATGAGCTTTTCAATCGCCCGATGGCCAGATCGCTCAATCGATCAATTCTTATGAAGTTTTCTGAGGAATTCGAGGCGCGGTTTGCGGAGATGGTGCCGCACTATCCGACGAAGCGGTCGGCGCTGGTTCCTACTCTTCTTTATGCGCAGGATGAGGTTGGATTTTTGTCCGACGAGGTGATCGCGGAGCTTGCGGGACGGCTTGACTTGACTGTGCTGGAAGTGAACAACGTGATCAGCTATTACTCCATGCTGACTACCAAGCCGCGCGGCAAGTTCAACGTGCAGGTTTGCACGAACATCAGTTGCCTGGTGCGCGGCGGGGAAGAGATCCTCGAGCATTGCGCGAAGAAGCTGGGCGTCGGCCACAAGGGAACTACTCCGGACGGTTTGTTTACGCTGGAAGAAGTGGAATGTATTGGGGCTTGCAGTTGGGCTCCGGCGGCGCAGGTGAATTACGATTTTCACGAGAACCTGACGGCGGAGAAGATGGATCGGGTTTTGGAGGAATGCAGGAAGAAGGCGCAGTAGCGAAGTCAGAAGGCAGAAGTAAGAGTGCAGAAGTAAGACCGATTCTTTGTTTACTTCTGCACTCTGACTTCTTACTTCTGCATTCACATGGCTGATCTAGTTTCACATCCCGATGAGGTGAAGGTGGTCACCCGGCGCTTTGGACTGGGCGCTACGAATATCGACCGGTACCTCGAACTTGACGGCTACAAGGCCGTGCAGAAGGCGCTTGGGATGGAGCCGGACGCCATTATTAATGAAGTGAAGAACTCGGGACTTCGCGGACGCGGTGGAGCAGGGTTCTCGACGGGGATGAAGTGGTCGTTCGTGCCCAAGCAATCGGCTAAGCCGAAGTACGTGCTGTGCAATGGCGACGAGAGTGAGCCGGGCACTTGCAAAGACCGGCTGATCTTTGAGCATGATCCGCATTCCGTGATTGAAGGAGTGATGATCGGCGGCCTGGCGGTGGGGGCGCGCAGCGGTTACATCTAC
Organism: uncultured Acidobacteriaceae bacterium; assembly: GCA_963703635.1. Taxonomy (GTDB): domain Bacteria; phylum Acidobacteriota; class Terriglobia; order Terriglobales; family Acidobacteriaceae; genus Sulfotelmatobacter. Next base: position 147,573 of record CAVPEZ010000043.1, on the reverse strand, counting down.
ATCCGCGGCGAATATCGATACCTGTCGATCATCATGCAGAAGGCGATCCGCGATGCCTACGCCAGGGGATTCTTGGGTAAGAACATTTTCGGCAGCGGGCGCGATTTTGACGTTTATTGGCATGGCGGCGCCGGGGCGTACGAAGTTGGCGAGGAGTCGGCGCTGATGGAATCGCTTGAGGGCAAGCGTGGTATTCCGCGCATTCGGCCTCCGTTTCCGGCCGTGGTGGGACTGTGGGGCGGTCCGACGGTCATTAATAATGCGGAGACTCTGGCCTGCGTTCCTCACATTATTCTTGGTGGAGCGGAATGGTTTGCCAAGCTTGGTCCGGCGCGGAACGGCGGGACTCGGCTGTTCTGCCTGAGCGGCAATATTGCGAAGCCCGGGGTGTATGAACTTCCCATGGGCTACAACCTGAAGAAGATGATTTATGAAGTTGGCGGCGGCATACCTAACGGCCGCCAACTGAAGGCGGTTGTGCCGGGCGGAGCTTCGTGTCCCTGCCTTACCGCCAATGAGGTGGATGTCAATATGGATTTCGATTCGGTCGCGAAGGCCGGCTCAATGCTGGGTTCGGGCGGCGTGGTTGTGGTGGATGACGCGCAGTGCATCGTGAAATTCGCTTTGCGGACCATGAAGTTTTATCAGCATGAGAGTTGCGGATGGTGCATTCCCTGCCGTGAGGGGACGGATTGGCTGAAGAAAACTTTGATCCGGTTTCACTCGGGCGGCGGCGTGATGAAAGATATCGACAACATGCAGTATCTCTCGGAGAACATGCTGGGGCGGACGTTTTGTCCGCTGGGGGATGCGGCGGCGATGCCGACGATTGCGTTTGTGAAGAAGTTTCGCAGAGAGTTTGAGGATCATTTGGACGGACGGCCGTGCCAGTACGAAAAGGCCGCGGTGATGGAGCCAGCCTTGGCGTAGTGCCGGTTTCTCGCCGGCTCGAAGTGCGGGTTAATGCTCGCGGGATTTGGATTGCTGATGGCAGCGAGGGCGAGACGCCCTCGGGACAACCGGCGGGACGCCGGCGCTACTCGGTAGTTTCGGCTCTGCTTATGGCGAATGTGACACTTACTGTTGACGGCAAGAAGGTCGTGGCTCCTGCCGGGACACTGCTGATCGAGGCCTGCAAGACCGTGGGCATCGAAGTGCCTTCGTTTTGCTACTACCCTAACCTGTCGCTGTGCGGCGCTTGCCGCATGTGCCTGGTGAAGATCGAGAAGATGCCCAAGCTGCAGACTGCGTGTACGACCGTGGTCAGCGAAGGCATGATCGTCACTTCGGATAGCGACGAGATCAAGCAGGCGCGCAAGTCGATGCTGGAGATGGTGCTGGGGAATCATCCTCTGGATTGTCCGGTGTGCGACGCGGGGGGCGAATGCGAATTGCAGGATATGACGTTCTCTTACGGCGCCGCCGAATCGAAATTCATGGAGGCGAAGAATCATAAAGACGAGCAGCAGTGGTCGCCGGTGGTGTTTTTCGACCGGCCGCGTTGCATTCTCTGCTTCCGCTGCGTGCGCGTGTGCGGCGAGGGAATGGACGTTTGGGCTTTGGGCGTGCAGAATCGCGGCGTTAGTTCGATTATCGCTCCTAATAAAGAGGACCACCTGGAGTGCGAAGAGTGCGGGATGTGCATTGACATCTGCCCGGTGGGCGCGCTTACCTCGGGCGCGTACCGCTACAAAACGCGACCGTGGGAGATGAAGCATGTGGGCACGATCTGCACACACTGTGGCGACGGCTGCAAGACCACGCTGGGCGTGCGCCGCGCCGACACCGGCATGGAGATTGTTCGCGGCGACAACCGCGACAAGAGCGGGACGAACGGTGACTTCCTTTGCATCAAGGGCCGCTATGCGTTCGATTTTGCGAATCACGAAGAGCGGCTCACGCGGCCGCTGATTCGGAAAGAGGGTAAGCTGACGCCGGCCACCTGGGAAGAAGCGTTTGAGCTTATCGGGAAAAAGCTTGCGGAGGTTCGCGACCGGGAGGGCGGGGCGGCGATTGGCGTTGTGGGCTCGACTCGCACTACCAACGAAGAAGCTTACCTGCTTTCGAAGTTTGCCCGCGTGGTGTTGAAGACTAATAATGTGGACCATCACCGCACCGCGGACTTCCCTGCTTTCGCTGCCGCGCTTCGCGGCAAGACGGATGCGACGGCGAGCATGGCAGACGTCTACACTGCGCCTGCGATTCTTTTGATTGGCAACGATCCGACGGAGCAGCATCCGCTGCTGGCCTGGCAGATTCGCAACAACGTTCGCTTGCACCGGGCGCGACTTTACGTGATCAACTCCAAGACGATCAAATTGCAGAAGCAGGCTGCCAGCTTCATGCAGATTCCACCTGGGGCTGAGGGTCGAGTTGCGGCATTTCTTGCCGGGGACGACGCTGCTGTGGATGCATTTTCATCCACAAACTTTTCATCTACAAACTTTTCATCTACAAACAAGGATGCATGGATTGCTCTTCGCGGCACATTGGATAGCGAGCAGAATCTGGTCATCGTGTTTGGCTCTGAAGTTCGTGGCGGCGATGTTTCGAACCTTGTGAAGTTTGGTTCCGGAATTTCTAGTGCTAAGTTTGTTTGCCTGGCGGACTATGCCAATTCGCGCGGCGCGGCCGACATGGGTTTGTATCCCGATTTGCTACCTGGATACCACCCTGTTGGCGGGAGCAGCGCCTTCCATGAGGAGTGGGGAAAAATCCCGGAGACTGCGGGTCTTGATTTGGCCGGCATGGTTGAGGCCGGAAAAGCAAACAGTTTGAAGGCTCTCTATCTTGTCGGTTCGAATCCTGTCGGGCGGTTGAAGATCGATCCATTCACGTTCTCGAAGGCTTTCGTGGTGGTGCAGGATATGTTCTTGACGGAGACCGCGGTAGTGGCCGACGTCGTGCTGCCGGCCGCGAACGCATACGAAAAGGCGGGGACATTCACGAATACCTGCGGCGATTTGCAGTTGCTAAAAAAAGCGGGCGAGGTCACAGGCACGAAAGCTGACTTCGAGATGATGGTGCGCATCGCAGACGCGATGGGTTTTGACGTTCGGAAACTTGTGCCCTTCGGGGGTGGAACTCGCGCCGACATGGGGCAGTCGCGGGGAGCGCAATCGGGCGAGGCCGACCGGCATGCCGTGTGGCTTGAGGCGCATGCGCTCGAGCCGAAGCTGAGCCCGTTCGATCCCACGGCAATTCTGGACGAAATTCAGCGGCTGGTTCCAGGATATGACGTCTCGCGCATGAATCTGCTGGCGGGAAACAGCCAGCATACGTCACTCGCCAAAGCTGGGCCCGGGGTTGCGCACCGGCCGGAAGCAATCGCTCCGGCTAACATTGTTCCGGCAAATAATGATCTTTTCAGTTCCGGAACTCTGGGACGTTATTCACGCGCATTGCAGTCGGTGGTCGAGAGTCACGAGGTCAAGCCCGCAGAGGTTGCGGCTGACTGATCCATTTGTTCAGATCAGGTTTCTTGCAAATCAGGTTTTTTGCAAATCAGCTCTTCGAGAGGAAGCAACGGCATTGTCAGTTGGGGCCTTCATACTCGTGTCGGCGATCAAGTCGGCGATCGTCCTGTTCTTGCTGCTCACCGCGGACGCGTACACCGTCTGGCTGGAGCGCAAAGTGGTGGGCCACATGCAGAACCGCTGGGGACCCACGCGGGTCGGGCCGTTCGGCTTGCTGCAGCCCGCGGCTGACGGGCTGAAATTTTTCTTCAAAGAAGACCTTACGCCGCCGCACGTCTATAAGCCGCTGTTTCTGGCGGCGCCGATGCTGTCGCTGATTTTTTCTCTGATTTCGATTTCGGTGATCCCGTTCGGCAACTCGATTACGATTGGCGGCCGGAACATTCCGTTCCAGATTACCGACCTGGACATCGGACTGCTGCTGATTCTGGGCGTTACTTCGATGGGTGTGTACGGAGTGGCGCTGGCGGGCTGGTCGTCGAACAATAAATATTCCTTGCTGGGCGGCCTGCGGGCCAGCGCACAGATGGTCAGCTACGAGATTGCGCTGGGCCTTTCGCTGGTGGGGGTTTTGATCCAGTCTGGCAGCTTCAGCCTGCGCACCATCGTCGATGCGCAGGGAGGACATTTTTGGGGCTTCATTCCGCGGTGGAATATTTTTCATGGGCAGATCATTGGCTTCTTCGTTTATCTGATGGCCGCCTATGCGGAAACGAATCGCGTTCCGTTTGACCTGCCTGAAGCCGAAACCGAACTGGTTGCGGGATACCACACGGAATACAGTTCCATGAAGTTTGCGATGTTTTTCATCGCCGAATACGCGAACATGATTACGGTCGCGTGCCTGGCTACGCTGTTGTTTTTCGGGGGATGGCACGGGCCGCTGTTTGGGCCTCCGTTGATGCAGGCACTGTTGCCGCTGTTCTGGTTTGCCGCGAAGATTTTCTGTTTTCTCTTTCTTTATATCTGGGTGCGCGGGACGTTACCGCGCTTCCGCTATGACCAACTGATGTCGTTCGGCTGGAAGTTTCTGTTGCCGGTGGCGATTGTGAATCTGGTGGCAACGGCGATTGCCGTGGGATGGTGAAAAGCAGTATCTAGTACCGAGCACCTAGTACCCAGTAAAACCGGGCACGTTGGTCACTCCTGGGCACTGGCCACTGGGTACTTATTATGAGTTTGCATCTCTTCTTATTTCTGGCTTTCGGAGCGGTTTGCGTGGGCGGGGCGATCAACCTGCTGGCGCAGCGGCATCCCATCAACAGCGCGCTGTCGCTGATCGCGGTTATGGCTGCGCTGGCCGGGGAGTATCTGCTGCTGGGCGCTGAGTTTGTGGCCGCGGTGCAGGTGATCGTGTACGCGGGCGCGATCATGGTGCTGTTTGTGTTTGTCATCATGCTGCTGAACGCGGGTGAAGAAGAACACACGATGGGAAGCCGGATTGCTCTTCTGCTGGGCGTGCCCGGGATGCTGACGGGCAGCGTACTGATCGCGTGGGTGGTGCTGCATCATTCCGGGACTGAATCGGTGCCGATCGGAGCGTTGCCCGGGCATCCTGCGGATATCGCTCAGCTTCTGTTTCATGATTTTCTTTTGCCTTTTGAAGTTACGTCCGTGTTGATTCTGATTGCCATCATGGGGGCCGTGGTTCTGGCCAGTACGCCGGAGGCTTCGGCGAGGAAGGCGGACTGATGGTGCCATCGTATGTCCCGCTAACGTACTACCTGCTGCTCAGCGGGTTTCTGTTTGCCTGTGGCGTGGTTGGATTTCTCATCAAGCGCAACATCATTACCATCTTCATGTCGATTGAGCTGATGCTGAACGGCGTGAACCTTTCGTTTGTGGCGTTCGCCGCACACTGGCATGCGCTGGCCGGCCAGGTTTTCGTTTTCTTTGTGATGGTGGTCGCGGCGGCGGAAGCGGCCGTGGGGCTGGCGATCATCATCTCGGTTTACCGCACTCGCGAGACATTGAACGTGGATCAGGTGAACTTGCTCAAACTATGAACCCGAACCTTAATCTGTGGGTGATCCCGATTCTGCCGCTGGCAGGGGCTGCGATCAACGGCTTTCTTGGGAAGAAGGCTTCGCGGCCGGGCGTGACCGCAGTGGCACTTCTCTTCAGTGGAGGCGCTTTTGCGTGGGCTTTGGTGGCCGCGGCGCGCTTCTCGTCGTTGACACTTCCCTATCACGAGTTCTTCGCGCACTGGATCCGCATTACCGGCTTCAGCGCGGACTTCGCCTTCTATCTTGATCAACTCTCGCTCGTGATGTTGCTGGTGGTCACCGGAGTTGGATTCCTGATCCACATCTACTCCGTGGGATACATGTGGGACGACCTCAGCTACTACCGTTTCTTCAGTTATCTGAACCTGTTCATGTTCTTCATGCTGACGCTGGTGCTGGCCAGCAATTATCTGCTGATGTTTATTGGCTGGGAGGGCGTGGGACTGGCTTCATATCTGCTGATCGGGTTCTGGTTCACGAAGGATTCGGCGCCATCGGCGGGCAAGAAAGCATTCATCGTCAACCGCATTGGCGACTTCGGGTTCCTGATCGCATTGTTTCTGCTGATCAAGCATTTTGGATCGCTGAATTTTGAGCAGGTATTTGGCGCTGTGATTCCTTTGCAGGCGGAGACTGCCGGGGCGGGGCTGCTGACAGCCATTGCCATTCTGCTGATGGTAGGTGCTTGCGGCAAATCGGCGCAGATTCCGTTGTATGTCTGGCTTCCCGACGCGATGGAGGGTCCGACGCCGGTTTCTGCGTTAATTCACGCTGCGACGATGGTGACGGCGGGCGTCTACATGGTGGCACGTTCGCATGTGATCTTTGAACGCGCGCCGACCGCGCTAATGGTGGTCGCCATTATCGGAACGCTGACCGCGTTCTTTGCCGCGACTATTGGTATCGCGCAAACCGATATCAAGAAAGTGCTCGCGTATTCAACCATTTCGCAGCTCGGTTACATGTTCATGGCTTGCGGCGTGGGCGCGTTCTCGGCGGGTATCTTCCACCTGATGACGCATGCGTTCTTCAAGGGATTGCTGTTTTTGGGCGCGGGGTCGGTGATTCATGCCATCGGCGGCGAGCAGGACATGCGCAAGATGGGCGGCCTGAAATCCTACATCCCGTGGACTTTCCTCACGATGGGCATCGCGACGCTGGCGATTGCTGGAATCCCGCCGCTGGCGGGCTTCTGGAGCAAGGATGAAATTCTTTGGAAGGCTTACCAGGCTAGCCCCGTGTATTGGGGGATCGGCGTGGTTACGGCGTTTATCACATCTTTCTATATGTTCCGGTTGCTGTTCATGACGTTCTTCGGCGATTACCGCGGAGCGCAAGTGGACGCGCACGATTCCAACGGCCATGATGCCCACGGACACGGCGAGCCGCACGAGAGTCCGATGGTCATGTTGGTGCCGTTGCTCATCCTGGCGGTGCTTTCGCTCTTCGGCGGATTCGTAGGTTGGCACAACCATTTTGAACATTTTCTTGCGCCCGTCTTTGGAACGGGAGAACCGGCAGTCGAAGCCGCAAGCAATACGACGGAATATTTGCTGATGGGCGTGTCAGTGATCGTTGCCTTTGCGGGATCGTGGCTGGCATACCTGCTCTACTACAAGCGGCCGGAGCTTCCGCAGAAGATCGCCGACGCGCTCGGCGGCTTTTATCAGGCGGTTGTGCACAAGTACTACATCGACGAATTGTACGCAGCGCTTTTCGTCAAGCCGCTGATTGATGGCTCGACTCGAATCCTGTGGCAGGACGTAGACCGCAAAATTATTGATGCGGCGGTGAATGACTCCGGCGACGGAGCGCGGCATGTTTCCGACGAGGTTCGCCAGATGCAATCCGGCAACATTCGCTCGTATGCGGGATGGATTGCGGCCGGTTCGGCGGTGGTGATTGCCTTCATGATCTGGATGTGGACGGCAGCCCGATGAAGACCGACGATCTCAGCTCCATCATTTTGACGCTGGTGACCTTCGCTCCGCTGGCGGGCGGGTTGCTGCTGATGCTGCTGCCGCGCCGCGACCGCGACATCCGGATCTTCGCGCTGGTCATCTCGCTGCTGACGTTTCGTTTTGTCTTTGCATCTTCCGGTTTATTTTCATGCGCGCGCGAGCAGGATTTCAGTATGAGATCGATAGGCAGTGGGTTTCTGCTCCGAATATTCACTACCACATGGGCGTTGACGGCATTTCGCTCTGGCTGGTGGTGCTGACCACGTTTCTCACTCCGCTGTGCGTGCTGATTTCCTGGAAGTCGGTTCACGAGCGGGTGAAGGAATTCTTCATCCTGCTGCTGATTCTGGAGACGGCGCTTATCGGCGTCTTCACCTCGCTCGACCTGTTCCTCTTCTACTTCTTCTGGGAAGCGACGCTGATTCCGATGGCTCTGCTGATTGGCATCTTCGGCCACGAGCGCAAAGTCTATGCCGCGGTGAAGTTCTTCATGTACACCATGATCGGGTCGGTGTTCATGCTGGCGGCGATCCTGTGGCTATACGCCCATACCGGCAGCTTTGACTTTGTCGTGATTCGCGACCAGATCGCGAGCGGCGTCGTGCCGAAGTTTCCGGCGGCGGCGCAGTGGCTCTTCCTCGGATTCTTCCTGGCGTTCGCGGTCAAGGTTCCTCTCTTCCCTTTTCATACGTGGTTGCCCGACGCGCACGTGGAAGCGCCCACGGCAGGTTCGGTGCTGCTGGCTGCCGTGCTGCTCAAGATGGGCACCTACGGGTTGCTCCGCTTCAACCTGGGTCTGTTCCCGGAGCAGGCGCGGCGCAACGCTCCCTGGGTGATGACGTTGGCTTTGATTGGCATCATCTACGGCGCGCTGGTGGCGATGGTGCAGCCCAACATGAAGAAGTTGATCGCGTACTCCTCGGTCAGCCATCTGGGATTTGTTGTGTTGGGGATTTTCAGTTTCACGCAGGCGGGGCTGAACGGCGCGATGTTTGTGATGCTGGCTCACGGGATTTCGACCGGCGCACTGTTCATGTTGGCGGGCATTCTGCACGAGCGCCGCCATACTTACGAGATCAGCGAGTTCGGCGGGTTGGCTTCTCCCATGCCGGCGTATGCCGCGTTGTATCTGTTTATTGTGCTGGCGTCGGCGGGTTTGCCTCTGCTGAACGGGTTCATCGGTGAATTTCTGGTGTTGAGCGGCGCATTCCAGGACAAGGCGGTTTACGGAATACTTGGCGCCACCGGAATAATCTGGAGCGCTGTCTACCTTCTATGGATGTATCAGCGCGTCTTCTACGGCAAAGTCACGCATCCGGTGAATAATTCTCTAAGCGATCTATCGGGATTCGAGAAGGCGGCGGTCTTACCGTGCGCGGCAGCGGCGCTGGTGATGGGCGTAGCCCCAATTTTGTGGCTGGGCGCGATTGACCCGGCGGTTCGGGCCGCGCTTACTCCCTTCGCGCAAGTGGTGAGCAGGGTGGTGGGACAATGAGTCTGACCCTCGTCCCGGTCTTCTCGCAGAAGCTTCCGCAAAGTGCCGATTACGTTCGCATCTTACCCGAAATTGTGCTCTCGATCTTTGGCATGATCGTGATGATGCTGGAACCTCTGCTCGACGAAAAGACGGGGCAGAAGATTCTAGGGCTGATCGCGGTGCTGGGCACGCTGGCGGGACTCGGGGCAACCTGGTTCATGGCTCAGGCTCCGGGGCTGGCTTTCTGGAACATGGTGCAGGTGGATGGTTTCAGTGTTTTTTTTCATGTGCTGGTGATTGCGATCGCTGCCGTCGTCATCCTTAGCTCGTACGAATATATGGCGGTGCAGCGGATTCGCGCCGGGGAATACTATGCTCTGATTCTCTTCGGTGCGGTCGGCATGGCGCTGATGTCGTCGGCAGTGGAGCTCGTTCTGATTTTCATCGCGATCGAGATTTCCTCGATCTCTTCTTATGTATTGGCGGGATTCCGGCGGCACGAGGCTGCCAGCGCGGAAGCTTCGCTGAAGTATTTTCTGCTGGGATCGTTCGCCACAGCATTTTTTCTTTACGGAGTGGCGTTGATGTTTGGGGCCACGGGCTCGACGAACATCGATCAGATCAGCAGGACGCTGCAGGCTGCTCCAATCCCATTGCTGGCTTACGTGGCCGTGGCATTGATGTTCGTGGGCCTGGGCTTCAAGGTGGCGGCTGCGCCTTTTCACATCTGGACCCCCGACGTCTACGAAGGGGCGCCGGCGCCGATTGTGGGCCTGATGTCGACCGCGCCCAAGGCAGCGGCGTTTGCGGTGTTGTTGCGCATTGTTTTTGTGATCAACGTGCATGCCATCTTCTGGGTCATTTGGATTGCGGCAGCGCTCTCCATGACTTTGGGCAATATGAGCGCGCTGGTGCAAAACAATGTGAAGCGGCTGCTGGCTTATTCGTCGATTGCGCACGCGGGATATTTGCTGGTGGCATTCGCGGCAGCGCCTCAGCTGGGAACGTCCGCGGCGATGTTTTACACCGCGGCCTATGCGGCGATGAATCTGGGGGCATTTGCCGTGGTCAGCCACTTTGCCAACGCGGGCGAACGTTATGTGACGCTTGAAGATTACGAAGGCTTGGGCCGCAGTTCCCCGCTGCTGGCGGCGACGCTCACTATCTTCCTGCTGTCGTTGATTGGGATTCCGATGACCGGCGGCTTTTTTGCAAAGTTCTACGTGTTCAGCGCGGCCGTGAAAGCCAACTTGATCTGGCTCACGATTATCGGCGTCGTCAACGGCGGCGTAGGCGCTTACTACTATCTGCGCATCATCGTAATGATGTACATGCGCGAGTCGCGGAAGGAAGTTCCAGTGACTCCGGTTCCGTTCGCGCTTGGCATTGCACTGGCAACCTGCCTAGTCGCGACTCTCTATCTCGGACTCTTCCCCAGCCGCGTGCTGCGGTTTACTCTGGACTCGGCTCAGCAGCTTGTCCGGCAGGCTCCATCCGACATTCCTTCATCCGCGCCTGTTCCGGTGGTTCCAGCAACTCTTTAGCGTGATGGATCTAACATGATGGATACGTTGCAACGTTTTCGAGTTGCTGCGGGGCTGGCCCTGCTGCTGGTGTCGTTGGCGTACCTGGTGCAGATTGCGAGCCCCTTGCGGCTGGTGGGCGACGGGGTTGACTACCTGCTGCAAGCAAGTTCTGCGGCCGATGGATATGGTTTCCGAGTACACGGTGAACAATCCATGCGCCCGCCAGGTTATCCCGCATTGATTTTTCTTCTGGAGAAGGGTGGGATTGGGAAGTCGTGGGCGATTGTTGCCCTGAATTGCCTTCTGCTGGGGATTGGGTGTTGGTCGAGCTACCACGTCTTGCGCAGTTCGTTCGGGTTTGAGGCTGGAACCGCGGAACTCATATGTCTGCTGACACTTCTTTCGTTTGTAATGGTGAAGCATGTTACGTATCCGCTGAGCGATGTCTGCTTTTTCGGGGCCTCGATGCCGTGTCTGCTGGTGCTGCTGCGAGCCCAAGCGGACACACGGCCCGGCCGATACTGGCGGCTGGCCATCGCTCTACCATTGCTAGTGTTCTGCATTGAGTTGCGAACGATTGGGATTGCATTAATTCCAGCATTTGCTTGGGCCGCGGTTGGCGGGGTGCGCCGGGCCCGGAGCGTACCTGAATGGCTGCGGCGGCATAGAATCACGTCTCTCGTGCTGTTGCTACTTGTTTTGGTGGCGATGGCATGGGCAGGGAAAATGTTTTTGCAATCCAGCTATTTGCAGTTCAACGCGAACACTCTCCATAAGAGAGGCGTGATCGGAAATTTCGCTTCGGACCTCGCCGACCACACACAAGAATGGGGGGAACTGGTTGTTAATGCGCCAGTCTCAAAGTTACCGGGAGCGCTGGAACTTCCGGTTCGGATTGCCGGATTCCTGGCGCTCGTATTGGCGGCAACCGGACTCTGGGAAAAACGCCGCAGTGTCGATGCGTGCGTCTGGTACATGGCAGGGTACGCATCCATTGTGTTCGCCTACCCTTGGTTCGATACCAGGCTCTGGTTGCCGGTTTTGCCGCTGCTGATGGGTTACGTTCTGATCGGGGCGAGGCGCCTGGCGCCGTCGCGTCTACTGCGGCCCGCGATTTTCGCTTACTGCACGGTGTTTTGCCTGCTCGGGATCGTTGCGCTCGGCTATAGCACGCGGCTGACCTTCGCCGGCTCGCAGTTTCCCGAACTCTATGGAGACGGCACCCTCCGAGCCACGTATCGTACCGCACTTCTCGGAGAATCGCCGAAGAACGCAGATGACATCAGCGCGGACGCCCTCTACCTGTTGCGTCGCTACGAGTGGCGTTTAGCCTCCAAGTAATCCACCGCGTTATTTCTGCTGGACTTTTCTTCTTCGAACTTCGGACTTCATTCCTGGCTGGGAACCAGCGGAACGAAGCGAACGGGTTCGCGAAACGAATTTACGGCATGGCCGTTGACCATGCGGATGAATTGTAGCTGCTGAGAGTCGGGCGAGCCGATGGGAATGATCATCCGCCCGCCGTCGCGGAGTTGAGAAAGCAGAGCGGGAGGAACTTGCGGAGCGGCGGCGGAGACGAGGATGGCGTCGAAGGGGGCGCTGGCAGGAAGTCCGAGGGCCCCGTCGCCAGTAAAAACACGCACATCGGTGTAGCCGAGCGCGGCGAGAAGATTTCGGGCGCTTCTCGGCGAGAGATGCGTGGCGTTCGATGGAGAAGACCTGCGCGGCGAGTTCCCCGAGCAGCGCAGTGACATAACCCGAACCGGTGCCAACCTCGAGTACCTTGTCGTTGGGCTGTGAGTCGGAGAGACTCGAGCATGAGGGCGACGATATAAGGCTGAGAAATGGTTTGCCCGTCGCCGATGGGAAGAGGATGATCTTCGTAGGCCTGGGCACGGTAAGGTTCAGGGACAAATTCGTGGCGTGGAACGCGGCCCATGGCATCGAGGACGCGCGGGTCGGAGATGCCGCGGTCCCGGAGTTGGGAGTCAACCATCAGTTGACGAGGAGCTGGCCGGATTGGGCATGAGTCAGTGGTCAGTGGTCGGTGGTCAGTAAGAGTCGGTTACTGGCCAGTGATCACTGGCCACTGACCACTGACTGCCTTTATTTCTTACGACTGCGGATTTGCAGGTCGAAACTGATTACACCATTCTGGTCGCGGTTGCCGACGAGGGAAACGCTGCGATTTACATAGTACTCCCCCTGGATGATCTGCTGCGAACTCTGAGAAACATTGGTGGAGTAGGTGAGGGACAGGTTGTTGGCGAATTGTTGCTCGATGGTGATCTGAGGGCCGTTGCTGACGGGATTGGTTATGGTGCTGAGTCCCTGAGGATCGATTTTGATGTTGCTGGCTCCGAACAGGCGCTGGAAGCGGCTGCTGGCGGTGTCATTGAGGGCCTGGTTCAGGATGAGATTGCTGGCCTGATCGGAAAAGACGCTCTGGCCGGACTGCTGCTGGAGTTGCGCAGATTCTTCGTTGGTGCGGCCCAGGGCGAGCAGAGCAATAATGTCGGATTTCGGCAAGGGAGGCTCCGACCGGTAATTAATGTTGAGGTGGTCGGGTGTGCCAACAACCGTGATGTTGAGATCGTAGTTGCGGACATGGCTGGAGGCTTGCAGGTTAAGTTGCGGTTCGATGGCAACCGGATTGGCGAAAGTGATGTCACCGCGCTCAAGCGTAAAGTGGATGCCGTGAAAAGTGGCTTTACCTTCGAGGATATCGACACGGCCGAGAACGGCGGGACGGGCCGCTGAGCCACGGAGGCGAAGGTCGGCGTCGCCGGAAAGGCGTGCGATTGCAGTACGCATCTGGAGTTCAGGGGCAGTCTGGACGTGGATATCGAGCTTGACGTTGTTGAGCGGCGAGTTGGCGACGGTAATGGTGGAAAACTGACGGCTGCGCTCGAGATAAGCGCTGAAATCGAATCCCGGAGTCACGGCTATCCTGGTAATGCTGATATCGCCGGAGACCGTTGAAGCGGAGCGGCTGCCGATCCAATGCAATTCCGTGTTGGCCGTGGAGCTGACGCCGGGCGGATAACGGAGACGAACATCTTTGCCTATGGCGGTGAGATTGAAATTGAGCTGCCTCTGAAAGTAATTGGCGTCGCCTTTGAGATCAAGCGTGCCGCCTCCGGTGCGGGCTGTAAGAGTTTGGATGTGGATGCGATCGCGAGTGAATAGAAGGTTGCCGTTGAGTTCGCTGAGGCCACTCGGCAGTCCGGCATACAAGAGCGCACCGTTGCTCACTTGAAAACTGCCCTGAGGCAGGGGTTCGGCAAGGGTGCCACCGACGGTCAGGTTCATAGTGACGAGGCCGGAGGACGTGAAATCAGGATCGAAGCCGGAGAGCAGTTTTAGGTCGAGCCGGCCATCGGCGGTGAGATCGAGCGTGCGCGCGCCGGAGAGTTGAATAGAGCCGTGCGCGGTGAGGTCAGTACCCTCCCCCACAAGGTGAAGTTGCTGGATAGTGATCGAAGAATTTGTGAGGTCGAATCGAATTGAATCCTGATTGTGTAGCTTCACATTCTCGAGGTCGAGGGAGAGAGCGCTCAGGTTGCCGGCAAGTATCCATTGCCCGGGCTGGCGGAGGGGGCCACGCAGGTTGAGAGATCCGGTGGCCGCAGAATGTCCCGTGAGTTGGCCGCGGAAATAGGACCGCCAGAGCGCGTCGAGATCCAGTTGGTCCGTTTGAAAGGAAAGGGTGGCGGGATAGTCATCGCGCAATTGAACGTTGCCGCTGATCGAGACAGAGCCGCGCTGAAAGTGGGAATTGCCGGTGAGGTGAAGGTCGCTACCCTGAGTGACAGCGTGCAAGTCGAGTTCGCCGGCGAGTTCCTGATCGAGAGTAAGGTTGCGCACGTGGACGTCCGCATTGATGGAGGGCGCGCCGGGAGTGCCCGATCCTTTAAGCACAAAGTCGGCGCGTCCCGCGACAGAGACGCGATCCGAATGGATCTGCGGGATTTGGGTAAGGTCGAAATTGTTGCCGGCCAGGTCGAGTCGAAAGGCGCGGGAGGAAGGGTTGTAGGCGGCGCTTCCGGTCACTACCGCATCGTCGTGGAAGAGATGGATGTTATCGAAAGCAATTTCTCCTCGGGCGACATGGAGAGCGGAATCGAATTGCTGAATGGTCTCACCGTAGGCGGAAGCATTGGTGAGATGAATCTGTCCGTCGCCGTGAGGATCGGCCAATGTGCCCGCGGCCTGCACGAAAAGATCCGTTTTGCCGAAGATCGGATAGTTGTATCCGGCGATAGCCTGGAGTTGAGCGATATCGGCGTTGTGAAGGTCGGCGCGCAAGGTAAAAACGCTGTCGCCAGTGAAATGGCCGTGCTGGAGCGTGGCGGAAGCATCGAGTTCCGCGGACGTGTCGCCACGGCGCAGCGTGGCGTTGTGAAGGGCGATGCCATGGAAGGAAAGCTGGATGGAGGCGGACAGAGAATCCCATTGCGTTTTGAGGCGGCGTGTGTCGGCAGTGGCGGGCAGGGTGATGTCGAAATCTTCCACTTGCAAGTTCCCGGCAAGCTGAGGGGAATACAATGCACCGCTCATGCCGCCAGTGAAGGTGGCGCTGCCGTTCAGGACGACTGGAAAAAGTGCCGGACCGCGAACCATCGAGATAAAGGGCAGCCAGTCGGCAAGGCTGGAGGTAGAAACGGATAGGCGGACTGCGGACTGAGGCCGACAGTGTCCCGGAGGCCTGAACATGGCTGGTGGGCGTGGTCAAGGTGAACTGCGGCAGGTCCAGAGTGTCAGTGGAGGCGTGGTAGAGCCCGCTGGCATGCGCGCTGATTCGCAGGTACCCGGGTACGTGGTGCTCGGGCGGAGTGAGATCGATGGCGAATTGAACTTCGGCATCGCGGGGAGTTCCCATCCAGCGAGTTTCGAGCGTGCCGGAGGCGGATGCGGCAGGATGGTGATACTGCAATGCGTGAGCCGAACCATTGAGCGCCACGGCTAGATCCTCCGCAGAGAGATCATGCAAACGAAGATTCACCACAGCGTTCTGAATCGCTGGTGGCTTTTGCCGGGGCGCTTCGACGCCGGACTTTCTCGGAGGCGCAGCCGCGGAAATGACGGCGGTCTCCAGTTTTCTTTTAGCGGCAGGAGACAAGTGCTGCCAGGGGGCGAGCCACTGATTGAATTCGGCGTCGCCGGTGACGCTGCCGTTGAAAATCCTGGCCTGCAATTTGGAGAGTTTGAGTTGCTGGTCGGTGAGCGAGTAGTCAGTGTTGAGAGAGGCTCTGGAGAAAGAGACCTGAGCGTCCTGCCAAGCGAGATCCCGCACGGTGAGCAGACCGTTGCTGGAGAAGTGGTCGAGGGACCAGTCGCCGTGTCCCTTGAATTCGAGTACACCGGCGCGCAGCTCGCGGCGGCGGGCGATGGACGCGGCTTCCGTGAGGTCGAACAGGGCCTCGTAGGAACCCTGAACGCGCGGACTGCGGAAGTTTGTGATCTGGCCGCTGGCGGAGAAATGAGAGTGGCCGGAGTTCCACTTGATTGAGGGAACGGCCGCGGAGTCCGACCCTAGGCTGAACTCCACGGAGGTCATCCAGGCAAAGGGGCGGCAGTTCATCAGCTTGGTGTCGACCAGTCCCACCTGAAGGTGTCCATCGTAGCGGCGGTGAAGAAAGTAATAGTCCATCCGGAGCGACGTGTCGCGAGCGGCGAAATCCACGGGGATGGTCTGATCGTCCCAGAGGATCTGGCCGTGGCGGAGTTCGAAGCGATTGATGGAGAGTGCAAAAAGCCGCTCGACGGCGGTCTCGCCGCCAGCAACAGTAGCCTTCGGCAGGGGAAAATTAGTGGAGCCGTCGGGATAGAAAGCAACGTGGACCACGGGTTGCTCGAGGATGACTTCGTGAAAGCCGAACTCGGAACGGAGAAGAGAAATGATTTTCAAACGCGCCACAATGCGGTCAATGTGGGCAAGGGGAACCTCGGTGGCGGACTCGCGGCCGTGGACGGTGATTCCGCGCACGTCGGCCTGGAGGAGGAAAGGAATGGTGTGGATGCTGCCGATCTCGACGCGGCCGCCGGTGACGCGCTCCACTTCGGCGATGAGGCGGCGGCGGACCAGCGACTGGAATGATTCGGTGTTGACGTAGACCAGTAAGCCGAGAGCGCAAATGAAACCAGCCGCGGTAATAATCAGCAGATACTCCCACCAGCGGCGGCTGGGCTTGGTGGCGGGTTGGTTCACTGCGATTGGACTCCGGGGTCGACGGAAGACGAGGTGACGCCGGGGAGACGGACCTGCCCTTCGGAGCGCAAGGTTTGCAGCCAGGAAACGAGCAGCTCGCTCACCTTCTGCTCGGTCAGCAACTCGCGAATCTTGGCGGAGACTGCAGCGAGCGGGACCTCGGAGGCGGATGCGCCGGACTGCTTCAACTTGGGGACGAACTGGGCACGGTAATAAGTTTCAATGGACTTGGAATCGATTTGGACGGCGGGACGAAGGCGGGCGTCCACCAGCCGCATCAGGTCGATCTGCTGCCGGACTCGGGCAAGAAGATCCTTTTCAGTAAGGTGGTAGTTGGCGAGAAGGCCCTGCCAGGCCTCGCTGGATGTGGCCTGAGGATACTGTTTGCGGGCATCGGCGACGCGGGCGGCGACCTCGGCGTCGGTGGCATGCGGGAAATCGGCAGAATTCATCTGCTCGCGCAGAAGTTCCTGATCGATGAGACGGTCGAGAACGGCGCGGCGGTCGTCGTCGGTGAACTGGGTGACTGTGCGGTTGGTAAGAAGAGCCTCGTAACAAAGGCCTTCATCCCAGTCGCTTTGAAGAATGATGCGACCGTTCACGGTGGCGATGATGCGGTCGATTACTTCTGCCGAGGCGGGTACCGGTATAAAGAAAAGTACCGGCGCTAGAAACGCAAGCGCGAACACGGAAATCGTCCTGGTTAGAAATCTCATTAAAATGGCTGACCTATACTGAAAAACAGGTTGAAGTGCCGCATCCGCTGCCCAGTAAACGCCGGTACCGCGGGTGCCGGAGGAGGCGGCGGCACCTGCGTGATCAACGTATAGCCAGTCGGATAAGCCGTTGGATTCAAATTGTACCCGAAGTCGAAGCGTAATGGCCCGATGGGCGTCTTGTAACGCAATCCGATCCCGACCGCGTGAGAAGTGTAGTCGTAGCCCGAATTGTTGAATTGCGTGACGCAACCATTGTATTGATTCAATGCCGTTTGGGAGATGAATTGCAGGCCGCCGGGAGGAACGAATTGCAGGCACTGAGAAAGGTTGGGCTGGTGCCAGCGCAGCAGGCCTTTCAGCATGTCGTGCCCGGCAGTGAAAACATTGCCCATATCGTGAAAGATGGCGAAACCGAAGCCTTCTCCCAGATAGGGCAGGCTAATGGAGGGAAAGCGCAGTTCCTCGCTGTTGACGAACAGAGACGAACCGCCAACGGGAAAACCGGAATCGGGATCACGGGGACCTGCTTGATTTAACCCGAAACCGCGGTGGGAGTTGCCGCCTCCGGCGAAAAAAACTTCGGGCAGCGGGATCACAGAAATGTTCTCCTGGCAGGCCGTCTGCAAGTTATTCAGGGGACATGACCCCGGCGGTAGGACTCGAGTGCCGCGATAGACCTGCTCCAGCCCAAGAGTAGTTGAGCGCGCGAAGACAAACTTGTGATTCGGGCGCCCAAAGGCATAATAGGTGGAATCCTGAGCTAGAGCGCGAGCGAAATTAGCCTGAGAACCAAAGTAACTGGATGCGGCAAAGCCATCGAGGGTGAAGTACTGGCCCCTGGTGCTTTCGAGGGGATTGTCGCGTTTGTCGCGGATGAAGGTGAAGCCAGGACCGCCGACGCGTGCGGGAAGAGAAAACAAACTGAACTCGATGGGCGAAAAGTTTGAAGCCAGGTGGCTGGCTTTTACGTAGCGGTAATCAAAGCGGTAGGTGATGGAGGTGGAGTGATTCACCTGCTGTTTGCCGATTTGTTGGCGAAGAGCGATTTTCCCTTCCTCGCGCTGCGAGGTGAAGGTGGCAACGTCCAGACTGTTGTCGTAGAAGATGGTGTAGAAGATCTTGAAGCGATCCTGATTGAAGAGCTTGGGAATTTCGTAACTGATGAGGCCGCGTTGCTCCAGGCTTCCCACGCGAGACTGGAAGGTCAGGGTCTGATCCCGGCCGCCGACGTTTAAGCGGGTGACATCGAATCCAACTCGTGGGCTCACGCCGGTAGAGCCCGTAGGAGAACTGGTCCCTGAGGGCAGGCCGGTTGCGAATTCCAGGCCGAAGACATAGGTAAAGGTGTAGCGCTTGGCTTCCTGCACCTGGACGAGAACATTTTTCTCGGGGTCGGAGCCCTCGGGATTCTGGACGGCCGTATCGACCTGGTTAAAGATGCCGAGTTCGTAGAGCTTGCTCTGCGTATCCAGAAGCTCCTGCTGGCTTAGAGGCTGGTGGGCCACTTCCTGAATCTCGCGCTTCACCACGTAGTCGCGGGTGTGCTCGAGCCCGGCGACCATCACCTGGTTGACGAAAAACTGTTCGCCCTCCTGGATGGTGTAGGTCACGTCTTCGCGGTTGAGCTGGCCGGGTGAAGGTTTGGTGGTGATGTCGAGAGTGGCTTTGGAAAAGCCGTGATTGAAATAGTAGTTGAGGATCGACTCGCGATCTTTGCCCAGGTTCTGTTCGGAGTAGGGCTGGCCTTCGATGGTATTAAATTCGGGAAAAGCATGGGCGTCAATCTTCTGGTTGCCTGAAATGCGCAACGCGCCGACCAGAATCTGCGGACCTTCCTCAATCTGGATGTGAACCGCGATGCGGTTCTGGGCGCCGCGATAGTTATCGTCGACCTTGGTCTGAATCCTGGCCTCGCGGAATCCGTTGGAAACGTACAGGGCCTGGAGGTTGGCGACGTCGTTCTTGAGCAGGGCTCCGCTGTAACGTCCGCTGGAAAAGACCTTGCCGGAGGGCTGAATCTGGAGATGGCTCAGGAGCATTGGTCTCGAGAAGTACTTGTTTCCCGTAATGTCGATGAGTTCGAACTTGTGCACTGCGCCAGGATCGATGCGGTAGCTGACGCGAATCGCGTCGGGAGTGGTTTCCTTCTGAAACTCGACGGTGGCGCCGAAGTGGCCACGGCTCTGCAAGTAGTCGAGCAAGTTGCGCTTACCCTCGTTCAGCAGATCATCGTCGAGAGAATTTTCCTCGAAGACGGGAACTTCTTTTTTCAACAGGCCCTGGCGGATGTGAAAGCCCTGAGCTTGAATGACAACGACCGGTCCGGGCTCGATGAGATAGGTATAGTCGACCGCGTTCGATTCGGGCTGGTATTTCTGTTCTGCAATCGACACCTGGGCGAGAACGTGCTGCTGCTTCTGAAACCTCTTGCGCAGGCGCTGAAGCGAATTGGTGACCCCTGCGGCGGTAACGCGCTCGCCGGGGCGCATCCTGGCGATGTCCTCGAGCTGTCCCTGGGAAAAGGCTGAGTGTCCGGTGGCGTTCACTTCGCCGACGTGGGCAGGCTCTCCGGGCGTGATATGAAAGAAAATACTGACCTGCTGAGTGGCGGGATCGGAAGTGCTTTCGGCGGTAACGCGGGCGCGGTAATAGCCGTTCTCCTGCATGAGTTGCCGGACGTTCTGCAGGGCACGGTTGAGTTTATCGAGAGTATAGAGTTCGCCGAGCTGGAACTTGGCGGCATTCAGGAGCTGGTTGGTGTTGGGTTGACTGGGAGCGCCTTCCACGTTGACCCCGCCGACAAAAAAGTTGAACAAAGTAGTGAAGGTGAGCAGCACTCCCGGACCGGAAGGCGTGACTTCGGCCTGGATGTCGGCAAAGCGCCCGGTGGCGAAGAGGACGCGGATGCTTTCGCGGATCTGGTCACGGTCAAGCGGCTGGCCAGACTTCTGCGGGATCATTTCCAAGAGGTGGTCGCGATCCGGGACGCCGGGCAATTCGATGGACCGGATAGTACGTCCGGCATAAGCCGACATGGCATCGAGAGCTGAGGTGGGTTGGGCGGTCTGCGATTCCTGAGATAACGGCGAAGAGGCGCAGGCGGACGATTCGGCAGAGGCGGCCAGCCGGAGCGAAAGCATGATCAAAATGAAGAATGACGTGTACCGTCTCAGCAAACAATGTCCTTGGGCCTGTTGCTACATTCGATGAAGCGCGGAAGGCCTGTGTTGTCTGCCTCCTGGCGGCGGAAGCAGCTCAGCCACTTATAATAAAGGTTTTGCGGGTGGGAACTGGTGACCTCCTTGAGGCAGGGCGAAGTGAAGACGCAGGGCGAAGTGAAGAGGCAGGGCGTGGAGACGGGGCAACGCGTGGAGAAACAAAAATTCGAAGAACGGTATTCGCGGCAAATCTTGTTTCGTGGAATCGGAGCGGAGGGCCAGCGGCGGCTGTCGGCGGGACGAGTTGCGATTGTGGGCTGCGGAGCGACCGGGTCGGCGCTGGCATCTTTGCTGGGCCGAGCGGGTGTGGGTACGCTGCGGATTATCGATCGTGATTACGTCGAGGCCAGCAATCTGCAGCGGCAATCGTTGTTTGAGGAGAAGGATGCCGCGGAGTCCTTACCCAAGGCCGTTGCCGCTGCGCGCAAGATTGCAGCGTTCAATTCGGAGATTGCCGTCGAGGCTCGAGTCGAGGATGTGGTCCCGGGCAATATTAATGTGTTGCTTGATGGGATGGATGTAATCCTCGATGGAACAGATAATTTTGAGACTCGATACTTATTGAACGACTACGCCGTGAAGAATTCTGTCCCATGGATCTACACGGCGGCGGTGGGCAGTTATGGGGTCACGCTGAATGTGCTGCCGGGAAAAACTGCGTGCCTAGCGTGCATCTTTCCCGATACGCCAGCTGGGGATGGTGGAGACTTGCGAGACCTCGGGGATATTGAACACGGCGGTGAACCTGGTGGCGTCGATCGCCGCGACGGAAGCAACGAAATTGTTGTTGGGAGGTGCGGCGACGGAGCACCTGCGCAAAACGCTTTGGTCGTATGATGTGTGGACGAACGAGCGGGCGGAGATTGCAGCCGCGAATCCTCGGCCGGGCTGCCGGACATGTGGGACGCGGGAGTTTGTGCATCTGGCGGGCGAGGGACGTCCGCACATCACGATGTGCGGACGGAACTCGGTGCAGATTCACGAACGTGCCCGTCCAATTGACTTTCTTCAGATGCAGCAGCGGCTGGAAGCGCACGGCATAGTGCGGCACAACGAATTCGTGCTCAAGTTCTGGCGCGAGCCCTATGAGATGACGCTATTCCCCGATGGGCGGGCCATCATCAAGGGGACAACCGACACCGGGGTTGCGCGCAGCTTGTACGCGCGGTTTGTGGGGAGTTGAATCGCGCCGACATACAGCAATTGATGATCGCTGATTGAAAACCAAAACGCAGGCGGACCTTGGTGGTTCAATCAACAATCGTCAATCATCAATGTACTTCGCGCAGGCAAAGAAATAGCGCGACCTGAGCGGCCGCGCCACTTCCCTGCGTTTCGACTAGGTACCTGTCTTCATGGCTTTCGGTGATGTTACGCCTAACGCTGCCGCAACTTTAGTCCCGATCGGCGACCCCAGCCCGGTACATGGATTCCATCCCGGACCCGCGGAATAGGCTCCGTTGTTGCCAGAGGTGATGCTATTGAAATCACCGTTGGGGTTTTGATAAAGCAGCGGGTTAACAAAGCCCACCGGCTTTCCAATGCTCTCGTTAATGAGCGCGATCAATCCCGCCCAGAGAGGAGCCACTGCGCTGGTTCCTCCAATGACGTCGGGGTTCCCATCGACGCGGGTAACGTAGCCGGTGGTTGGATCGGCATTGCCGGCCACATCCGGAACGCCTCGACCGACCTTGTGATTTGGATTGGCGGAGGCCGGGACGTTCGCCGCACTCTGCCAACTGGGAAGCGGGAAGACGTCGCTGATGCCGCCTCCGCTTGCGCCCTCACTATTTGCCAGTTCGTTCCACACGGTTTCGTTGGTGATGGTATTGCCCGAGGCCAGCAGCTCGGTGCCTCCACACGCCAGCACATTCGGGCTGGATGCCGGAAAATCCACGTGGTTCAATCCATCGCCGACTCCATCGGTTGAGCCGTCGTCTCCCGACGCAACGCAAACCGTTACACCCATTGCGGCAGCAGACTGGAATGCCTGATCCATGGACATCATGGCCTGCTGCGTCCAGGCGGACTCCGGGCCACCCCAGCTGATCGAGAGTATAGACGGCTTATTCGTGTCGTCGTGCGTGGCGGTTGTGATCGCGTTCAGAAAACCGGCGTCCGTGTTCTCCGCAAAATAGACGACGATCTTGGCCGCGGGCGCGATCGACCCGGCCACCTCAATATCCAACATCACTTCGCCATCCGGGCCACCCGGGTCTCCGGTTGGGCTATTGCTGCCATTGCCGACAGAAACCGCCGATACGGTTGGCGTCTCGGTGAGGTTGAGTTGATTCCAGTAATTGCTCAGGTCCGCGGAGTCGTATCCGCCGCCCAATTCGATCAGCGCAATACATTCTCCGGAACCGTCCACGCCCGTGGGAAAATTGTAGAGTGTGGCGATTTGTGGGGGTGTGTAGGAGAGGCTTACGGCCGCGGCACGGGCGCCTGCAAGCCCACGCCGCCTGCGAAAATGCGGTTTGGCCTGGGGACGATTATCCAAACCAAAGACGCCCTCAACCACATCCTGCAATTCCACTGGGAGTTGGATCGTACCGGTGCGCCCGCGATACGTGCCGTTGGGATGTTGGTAGGTCTTCAGCTCCACGCCAAACGCCTCGTTCATTGCAGCCACAGTTCCAGAGAGAATGACCGTCCGGCGTCCCGGGCTCTTTTCTTTTACAGTGAGACTGTGTTGGCGCGCAAATGACTCAACCCGTGCAATGCTGTCGGCATCCGCGCCATGTAGTTGCTCGAATTCTTTACGGCTGAAAATGGTGCGGTTCGCGACAGGTTTCTTGAATTCGTTGGCGTCCACAATCGGCTTTCTCCCGGCGCGGGATCGCAAACGAATTGTGACGTCTACTATTTCGGCGGGGTTGGCTGGTCCTATCTCTCGCGCACCTATCAGCGGAGCGCGCTCACTGCCGGCAACTTGAAAACTCTTTCTTGGAGCGGACATAAATCTCCTTTCGTCCGGCCAGAGCCGAGCGTGAGGAAAAGCGGAGCGAAGCTACTACCGGAGTTCTTTCGTGAAACCCTTACCCTGGGAAGGAGCTCAGCCTCTGCAATTCCACGAAGCGGTGCTGGCCCGTTGGACGGTGAAAAAGTTAGCACAGGCCGGCAACCGGACAGGATGTTCTTGGCGCTTGTTACGAAACACGAACAGCGAGGGATTTAGGTGTGGTACCTTAAGATTGATACGGTAGAGGTGATGGGTTCGATCTCCTCGCGCCTCCCATCTTTTTAGCTTCTTCCTGACTGAATCATGTCCAACCCGAGCATTCCAAAACCCCAAATTACCTCTGAATCCGGCGCCGAGCCCGACGAGTCATTCAGCGACCTCCTTTCCCAATATGAAAAGAGTCATTCGCGCAAGCGCGAAGACGGCGGAAAACAACTGGTAGGAACGGTGATTGCTGTTTCCGGCGAATCTGTTTTCCTCGATATTGGTTTCAAGAGCGAAGGCATCCTGCCAACGGCTGCGTTGCAAGGTGCCGGCGAAACTGTGAAGCCCGGCGATAAACTTCCGGTCTCGGTCACGGGCCGCGATCCGGAGGGCTACTACCAACTCACTCGCGCCAAGGTCGAGCGGCCAAGAGATTGGCCGGCGCTGGAGAAAGCTTTCGCCGATAAGGCGACCATCGTCGGCACTGTGACGGGCGTGATCAAAGGCGGGCTGAGCGTGGATGTGGGCGTGCGGGCGTTCATGCCGGCCTCGCGCAGCGGGGCGCACGATGCCGCCGAGATGGAGAAACTGGTGGAGCAGGAGATCCTGTGCCGGATTATCAAGCTCGACGTGACCGAGGAAGACGTGGTCGTGGACCGCCGCGCCGTCTCCGAAGAGGAAGAACGCTCGGTGACAGAGCGCCGCTACGCGGAGATGAAGGAAGGCGATACGGTGAGCGGCACCGTGCGCAGCCTGACCGACTACGGCGCGTTTGTCGACCTTGGCGGCGTAGATGCCCTGCTGCACGTGAGTGACATCGCCTGGAGCCGCGTCAGCAAACCTGCGGACGTGCTCTCGGTGGGACAGCAGATTGAAGCCAGAGTGCTCAAGATTTCGACGGACTCGGACAAGCGGCGCATTTCCGTCGGCATGAAGCAGTTGCAGCCGCACCCCTGGGATGCGGTGGCTGGAAGGTACAACGTGGGCGAACGGGTGCGGGGCACGGTTACGCGCGTGGCCGAGTTCGGAGCGTTCGTCGAACTGGAGCCGGGGATCGAAGGGCTGATCCACGTTTCGGAAATGTCGTGGGGAAAGAAAATGAGGAGCGCCAGCACCCTCGTGAAACCGGGTGAGATGGTGGACGCGGTGATCCTGGGCGTGAACGCTGCCGAGCGCCGCATGTCGCTCGGCCTGAAGCAGGCGCTGGGAGATCCGTGGGCCGAAGTGGCGCAGAGATTTGTCGTGGGCACGGCAATCGAAGGACCGGTCATCAGCATCACCAAGTTCGGCGCGTTCGTACAGCTCACGGAAGGCGTCGAAGGCATGATTCACATCAGCGAGATGAGCGCTGACAAGAGGATCAATCATCCCCAGGAAGTAGTGAAGCTCGGCCAGCTGGTTAAAGCTCAGGTTCTCGCCGTTGACCTCGAAAAGCGCCAACTGCGTTTGAGCATGAAGCAACTGGTTCCCAGCGGCCTCGACGAATATATTGCCGAACACAAGGAAGCCGATGTGGTTAGCGGCCGCATCATCGAAGTTTCAGGAGAGCTTGCACGGGTGGAGCTGGGGGAAGGTATCCAAAGCAGTTGCAGCTTACACGCGGCCGGTAGAGTATTCGCAAAGAGCGCGCAGGCCGTGGAGTCGTCATCCACAGCAGATCACGCGAAACCCGATTTGTCTTCGCTCGGATCGATGCTGCAGGCGCGCTGGAAGGGCGGCACGCCCGCGGCCGGCGCAGAGCCGGATCCCGTTCGCGCTGGACAGATTCGCAAGTTCAGGATCGCGAAGCTGGATCCGGCGGCGAAGAAGATTGAATTGGAGCTGGCCTAGCCGAAGGACAATTGCGTGAGAAGTCTGGCTGCCCCCCAGGGATTCGAACCCCGATAACCTGCTCCAGAGGCAGGTGTCCTAGCCGTTGAACGAGGGGGCAGTGTTTTCATTATCCAATGAGTCGGTGAAGCGGTCAAATCGCGCGACCACAAGTCGGGCACTGGCGAAGCGCTCCGGCGCTCTGCGCCGGCCGCGTGTTCGCGATAAACTCTGTTCGAGCCGGTCTAACGTTGTTGCTTCCCAAGGAGTCGTTTATGGTTACTGTCTCCGAGAATCTATCTGCGATCTCCACGGAATATTCTGAAATTGCGCGCCGCCCGCTGGAATCGGAGCAGTGCGCCCTGATCGTGGTGGATATCCAGGAAAAACTTCTGCCGCCTATTTTTCAGAAAGACCAACTGGTGAGCAACTCGAAGATGTTGATCCGCGCCGCAGGCGTGCTCAGGATTCCCGCGGTCCTGACCACGCAATATTCGAAGGGGCTCGGCAAGACTGTGCCCGAGATCGCTTCCATGCTGCCGGAGACGGAGGCCATCGACAAAGATCGATTCTCCTGTTTCGGCAGTGATGCGTTTTGTACGCTGCTCAAGCGGCTGCCCGGCAACCGCAACACCCTGCTCTTGTGCGGCATGGAAAGCCACATCTGTGTGATGCAGACGGCGCTGGCGGGGCTGCGCGAGGGCTATATCGTACATGTCGCTTCCGACGCTGTAAGCTCGCGAACGGAATGGAACTGGAAGATCGGCCTGGAAAGAATGCGCGCCGCAGGTGCGGTGATTTCTTCTACTGAGATGATGATCTACGAGCTGATGCGTTCTTCGTCGTCGCCGGCGTTCAAGGAGATGCTGCCGCATCTGAGGGGATAACGGCACTTCCAAGTCAGAACCCGGCGGATCATCCCGCCACACGGGGCAAAGTGGATTTTCACCTTATCTCGTGCTAACGCAAGAATGGAACCTCCGTCCATTCCTTGACGTAACTAACAGTGGGAAATCCCATCTCGCCTGTACCCGGAGGAATCCATGCTCCTGCGAAGAGCGGCTTTCATCTGCTTAGTCGCATCTGTTCCAGCCATGAGTTACGCCCTGCTCAGCACACCGGCCGAAGGGATCCAGTGGCGGGAAGACCTGCGCTACTTCGCCGAACAGGCCCCGCAGGTTCACAAGAACCTGTTTCATTCCATGACGCGCGACCAGTTTGAAAGCGCGGTAAACAGTCTCGATCAGCGCATTCCGACTCTTTCGCGGAATCAGATGATTGTAGAGTTGGCGCGGATTGTAGCCATGATTGGCGACGGCCACACCTACGTAGACCTGCAGGAGCCGCCAACGAGTTTCCGGCACTACCCGCTGAGGCTCTACTGGTTTCCCGACGGGGTCTATGTCTTGAGCGCGGACAAGCGGTATGCCTCGGTCGTGGGAGGCCGAATCGTCAAACTGGGCAAGGCCTCGGGCCAGGATGTATATGACGCTGTCAGCAAGATCGTTCAGCGTGATAACGAGTTTCAGGTGAAATTGTTGACTCCTTACTACATGTGCCTGGCGGAGGTGCTCGATGGACTCGGCCTGGTCGATGATCTGAACGCTGTCCCGCTAACTGTCGAAAAAAATGGTGCCCCGATCGCGGTCATCCTGAAGCCCGAAGCGGGATACTACTCAGACAATGAATTCGTTCACCCAGCGGACTGGGTGGATGCCCGCGATCCTGCCTCGGCTACGCCTCTGTGGCTGAAGGATCCCGAGAATAAGTATTGGTTTGAGTATCTCAAGGATTCGCGGATTCTCTATGTGCAGTTCAACGAAGTTGGCCAGAAAGACGACGAAACGATCGAAGTATTCTTCAAGCGGGTCATGGCTTTTGCGGATGCCAATCCCGTTGATCGCTTCGTGCTGGACGAGCGGTTGAATGGCGGGGGCAACAATACCCTGCTCCGGCCGATCATTCACGCCTTCATCCGCTCCGACAAAGTAAACCAGCCCGGCAGGTTGTTCACCATCATTGGACGCCAGACCTTCTCGGCGGCGATGAACTGTGTCAATCGCATGAAGTTGAACACCAACACTGTTTTCGTTGGTGAACCAACCGGCGCCAATCCCAATATGTACGGAGACAATGCTGCCGTGGTTCTTCCTCACAGCAAACTCAGCGTGCGCCTCTCAACCCTGTGGTGGCAAGACATGGATCCTCGGGACAAGCGCGTGTGGCAAGCGCCCGATCTTTCGGCGGAACTGACCTTCGCCGATTACCGCGCCGGCCGCGATCCCGCCATGGACGCGGTTCTAAACTACAAACCCGGCCCAAGCGTCGCCGAACTTGTGAAAGTGGCGGCTGACAAGAACGACTACAATGCGGCGAAAGAAGCGCTGACAAGGTTTATTAAAGACCCGCTTCACAGGTACGCGACGGTAGAATCTGACATCAACCGGTTGGGATATGAATTCCTCAATGCCAAGAAACTTGATCAGGCCCTCCTGGTATTGAAGCTGAATGTCGAGGCGTACCCTGGCTCCTTCAATACCTGGGACAGTCTTGGCGAAATCTACATGGATCGGGGTGAAAAAGAATTGGCAATACAGAACTACGCGAAGTCACTCGAATTGAATCCCAAAAACTACGGTGCACGGGATCAACTCGACAAGCTGACTGCAAAGTAGTGGCCAGCACGCGAAGCGGTGCCAGCTAGCCTGCTTCAGGCTCTTTCTTCTTCACTCGCACGACTGTGATCTTCGCGATACCCTCTTCAAAGGTAGGCGGCTTTAACTTGGCCGCCATGCGGCGCATCACGTCTTCGGGAACGACGCGGTCGCGGCGCTGGTGGCGCTCAATGCAGACCTCAAGCGGCACGTCGAAAAAGACCGCGTGTACTTCGTACTGGTAATCCTTGGCCAGCTTGATCCAGTGCTGGCGCTCCTGCGGCGTGAGGTTGGTGGCGTCCACGTAATTCATGGGACGCTTGGCGATGAGCCGCGCTTTGAGCATGGAGCGCAGATTGGAAAACACCAGATCCTGGAAGCGCTGCTCGCGCACGTCATCGAAGAGCAAAGAACGCACCATGTCGCTGGAGAGCGGGACCACGTTGTGGCGCTTGAACCACGAACTCTTGCCCGAGCCGGGCAGCCCGATGGCCAGTACGACTACGCCTTTCGGTGCACGCAGCACCGCCGCCGGAGCAACGACTGGAACCTTCGGCACGGGGACAGCGACGGGCGGAAGTGGGCTTGGAGCTTCTATCTCGCTCCCTTCAGCGAGAACGTCTTCGGCCGCATCAACATCGGCAGCGTCAACCGGTATTACCGGTATCGATCCCTTCACAGCGGCGGGTGTAAAGGCCTGAGCAACCGCCTGCTCGCGACCGCGGCCACCGCGTCCCCGGCCGCCGCGCCGGCGTCGGCCACGGCCGGTGTTTGAAGTGTGTATCGGGGCAGACTGAGGCGCTTCTGCCGATGGTTGATCGTCCGACGGTCGATCTTCGGACGGTTGATCTTCGGACGGCTGATTCTGGGAGAGCTGTCCTTCGGCACTGGAACGCGCTCTTCGAACGGGTCGAGGCTCCGGCGGAGAAGGCGGAGTTGCAATCTCAGCTTCCATCTTCCCTGTGTCGGGGCCTGTGTCGGGGGCCGCACGGGCCGGCTGTTCCGCCTCGAAATACGCCGGCTGCAAGGGAGGAGGAGCAGGCTGATCGGAGGGTTCTGCGGGCTTCTTCTTGCGGCGCTGCAGGCGCTCGCGCATCCATTTGCGCATGTACGGCTTTTAACACAGAATTGAGTGCGGATCAATCGGCCGAGCCTTCGGGCGAACCATGCGCGACAGCGGCGCTGAGTCTGTATGTAATTAGAAACAGCCTCGCAGTGCAGCGCTACAATGTCAGCATGGCCGGAACAATCCCCGCAGAGATCCACGGACAGAAATACATCTCTCTTGCCACCTTTCGCAAGAGTGGGGCAAAAGTCGCAACGCCGGTATGGTTTGGGGAAGACGACGACAGGCTTTACGTGATGACGCGCAGCGATATGGGCAAGACGAAGCGCATTCGCAACAATCCGAAAGTGACTGTTGCTCCCTGTACGATGCGTGGAGAAGTGACCGGGCCTGAATTTCCGGCGTTGGCGCGCATTCTGCCGCCGGAGGACCATGCCCGCGCGAGAGCAGTCCCTTAACCGGAAGTATTGGATGGCGCGGCTGCCGTTGATCTGGTGGCAGGACGGATACGTATCATCGAGTTGAGCTTCCCGTAGCACACGGTTTAGGACGACACCAGAGTTCCGTGACGGGAACGAAGTCTTCCGTAATCGGTGCTGAGATCATTTACGCCGCTTCCCTGTCCTGCTAACATCATCTGTCTGTATACCGGCTCAGGAAGATTTCTGATGCCGCATTCATAAGAACGAAGAACGGAGAAACCATGGCAATCAAAGTTGGCATTAACGGGTTCGGACGCATCGGCCGCAACGTGCTTCGGACCTCGCTCAACGACCCCAACCTGGAATTCGTGGCAGTCAACGATCTCACCGATCCGAAGACTCTGGCACACCTGTTGAAATACGATTCCATCCTCGGCAACTTGCCGCATAAGATCACGGCCGGCGCCGACCAGCATCACCATCGATAACAAGACCATCCGCGTGTTCAAGGAAAGAGATCCGGGCGCGCTGCCCTGGGAGTCCGTGGGCGCTCAGGTAGTGATTGAATCGACCGGACACTTTACCGACGCCAACGACGCCAAGAAGCATATGCGCGGGACGGTGAAGAAAGTGATCATCTCGGCTCCGGCGAAGAATGAGGACATTACGCTCGTGTTGGGCGTAAATCATGAGAAGTACGATGCCGGCAAACATCACATCATTTCCAACGCTTCCTGCACTACGAACTGCCTGGCGCCGATCGCCAAGGTTGTAAATGACGAGTTCAAGATTGTCAGCGGGACGATGACCACGATTCACTCCTACACCAACGATCAAGTGATCCTCGACTTTCCTCACAAGGATCTGCGCCGGGCACGGGCTGCCGCGATCAACATGATTCCGACGTCGACCGGCGCGGCTAAGGCTCTCAAGCTGGTGATTCCTGATCTCGCGGGCAAGCTCGACGGTTTCGCCATGCGCGTGCCTACACCGAATGTCTCGGTAGTCGACCTGGTGGCGTGGGTGGAAAAGAAGACGACCAAGGAAGAGGTCAATGCGGCGCTGAAGAAAGCGTCCGAGGCCGGGCCCCTGAAGGGGTACCTGGGCTATGAGGAGAACGAACTGGTGTCGTCTGACTTTAAGGGCGATGCGCGCTCTTCGATCGTCGACGCGCCCATGACTTTGGTGGTGGGCGGCAATTGCGTCAAGGTGATCTCCTGGTATGACAATGAGTGGGGATACTCCTGCCGCGTGCGGGATCTGATTCACTACATCGCCGGAAAGGGCTTGTAGCGTCGGCATCTTGCCGGTTACTGGATGTGCGGGCGGGACGCCCGCACGACAGCCGCCGGGACGGCGGCGCTACTTTGAGATCGACTCTACTTTTGCCGTCTCTATCTAATAAGGACGAACCAGCCAATGTCCAAGTTATCCATCCGTGATTTGCCTCTTAACGGCAACCGCATCTTCATGCGCGTCGACTTCAATGTTCCGCTGGAGGACGGTCGCGTAATCGACGACACGCGCATCCGTGAAACCCTGCCCTCCATCGAGTATGCGCTGCGGCACGGCGCGCGACTGATTCTGGCCTCGCACCTGGGGCGTCCCAAGGGCAAACCCAATCCTCAAGATGAGTCTGAAGCCGGTGGCCGAGCGGCTGCGCATGGTGCTCGACAAGGAGCTGGCGCGCGGCGAAAACGTGGGCTTCTGTCCCGACTGTGTTGGCCCTGAGGCGGAGGAAGTTGCCACGCAACTGGAAAAAGGTCAGACGCTGCTTCTGGAAAATCTGCGGTTTCACGCCGAGGAAGAAGCGAACGACGAGAAGTTTGCCAAGCAACTGGGAAGGCTGGCGGAGTTCTACGTGAATGATGCGTTCGGCACGGCGCATCGAGCGCACGCATCAACCGTGGGCATTACCAAGTTTGTATCGAAATCGGCGGCCGGCCTGCTGATGGAAAAAGAGCTGCAGTATCTGGGCAAGGCGCTGGAGCATCCGGAGCCGCCGTTTGTTGCGATTCTCGGCGGCGCGAAAGTCAGCGACAAGATCGGCGTGATTCGGAATCTGATGACGCAAGGTTGACTCGCTTATCATCGGCGGCGGCATGGTCTACACGTTCCTGAAAGCACAGGGACAGGAGATTGGCAAGTCGCTGCTTGAGGCCGACAAGATCGACCTGGCGCGGCAACTGCTGGAGGAAGCGAAGAAGCGGAATGTGAAATTCCTGCTGCCCATCGATCACGTGGTGGCGATGAAGCCGGAGGCCAATGCGGTGGTGCAGCAGATCGGCGAAGGCCAGCCGATCCCGCCCGACCGCATGGCTCTGGATATTGGTCCGAAGACGATCGAACTGTTCTCGGAGGAGATTTCGCGGGCGCGCACCATCGTGTGGAACGGGCCCATGGGAGTGTTTGAGGTTCCGGGATTTTCGCGGGGGACATTCAAGATCGCCCACGCGGTGGCGGAAAATGTGGGTGCGATTTCGATTGTGGGCGGCGGCGACACGGTCTCTGCAGTGCACAACGCCGAAGTTGCGGACAAGATGACGCATATCTCCACCGGGGGCGGCGCATCGCTGGAGTTTCTGGAAGGAAAGAAGCTGCCCGGCGTCGAAGCCCTCACGGACAAGCGTTGATCCCGTGGAGACGAGCGTGCGCGACTTCGCAGTTCGCATTCTTCTGGACCGCGGGAAGGTAATCGAGTTCCACGGTCCGGCCAACATTACCGACGAAACGACCGATGCAATCGTGAATGCAGCCAACTCATCTCTTCTGGGCGGAGGCGGAGTCGATGGCGCCATTCACCGAGCCGGCGGACCCGCGATACTTGCCGAATGCAGGCAGATTGTGAGCAAGATCGGAAGCCTACCTGCTGGGAAAGCTGTCATTACTTCGGGTGGACGCCTGACCGCGAAACACGTGATCCACACCGTTGGTCCGATCTATCGCGACGGAAAACATGGAGAAGCGGAGAAACTGGCGAATTGTCATCGCGAATCGATTCGTCTTGCCGACGAGCACTCTCTAACCTCTTTGTCATTTCCTGCTATCTCGACGGGCGCTTACGGGTATCCACTTACGGAAGCCGCGCCCATCGCTATTTCCGGCGCCCTTGAAGGTTTAGCAGCGGCTGCTCACGTAAGCACAGTTCGATTCGTTCTCTTTGACGTTGCCACTTTGAAAGCCTACACGCGAGCCGCAGAGAGGCTGGGGAATCCAGATTCCGCTTCGTCCTACAAAATCGAGAAGGGACCTTCATGAGACAGAAGCTTATTGCCGCCAACTGGAAGATGCACAAGACGCCGGACGAAACTCGCGCCTTCTTTCGCGAGTTTCTGCCTCTGGTCGCGGGTCACAGCCGGGACGAGGTGGTGGTCTTTCCACCCTACACCAGCGCAGCGGCCGCGATTGAAGCTGCGCAAGGATCCAATATCGCAATCGGCGTGCAGAACGTGCACTGGAAGGCAGATGGCGCCTATACCGGGGAGATTTCCGCTCCCATGCTGCTGTGCCTGGGCGTGACGCATGTGATCGTGGGACACTCAGAGCGGCGGCAGTACTTTGGCGAAACCGACGATACGGTGAACCTGCGGCTGAAGACCGCGCTGGAATCCGGGACTAACGCCGATCTGCTGCGTGGGCGAAGTTCTCGAAGAACGCGAAGCCGGACTCACCGACGACGTGCTGCGACGGCAATGTGTGCGGGCTTTCCATGCCATCTCGGCCAGGAAGGCGGCGAAGCTTGTCGTGGCCTATGAGCCAGTGTGGGCGATTGGCACGGGGAAGACGGCCACTCCGGAATTGGCGGCCGAGGCTCATGCGGTGATTCGTCGGGAAGCTGCGGAGGTGTTTGGCGAAGAGTTCGCGTCGAAGCTGCGCATTCTCTACGGAGGATCGGTGAAGCCGGACAACGCCTCGTCTCTGATGGCACAGGAGGAAATCGATGGCGCGCTGGTGGGCGGGGCGTCGCTCGATCCAAAATCGTTTGCCGCGATTGTGAAGTACTGAGGCGAAGCCCGCCCCACGAGTGCCCGGTGCGAACTGGTCTTTGATCTGCTAATCTTCTCTCCTTGTGCCCCTGGGGGTCAATCTGCCCGAAGATAGAGAGCGTGGATGACGGAAACTGTGCGTCCTGAGCCGAGCCGGCCGTTCCGGTGGCTGGTGCTGATCTTCATCAGCCTGACCATGTTCGGGAACTACTACGTATACGACTGCATCGCGCCCATCGCCGATTTGCTGGTCAAGCAACTCGGGTTCTCCGAGTCGAACATTGGTCTGCTGCAGGCGATTTACAGCATTCCCAACGTTCTCATGGTGGTGATTGGCGGTTACGTCGTAGACCGCATCGGCACGAGAAAGGCGATTTTCATCTTCGGGACGTTGTGCTTTTTGGGAGCCGGGGTCACCTGTCTGTCTCCGGCGTTGAGCGTGATGGCCACCGGACGGTTATTTTTTGGCCTGGGCGCCGAATCGCTGATCGTGGCCGTGACCACCGCGATCGCCAAGTGGTTCCGCGGAAAAGAGCTGAGCTTCGCTTTCGGAATCAACCTGATGATCTCGCGGGCTGGTTCCCTGTTGGCGCAGCAGTCGCCGTCGTGGGCAGGGTTTGCCTACAACTACTGGCGCAATCCGCTGCTGATTTCTGTTGGATTTGGAGCGCTGTGTATTGTGGGCGCGGTCGTTTACTGGGTGCTTGAGGTTTACGCCGAGAAGAAATACCAGGTCGGACCCGCCGGGGCAACAGACAAGGTTGTCTTCAAAGATGTCAAGGCGTTCGGGCTGTCTTACTGGTACATCGTGGCGCTGTGCATCACGTTTTACTCGGCCATATTTCCTTTTGAGACCTTTGCCTACCAGTTCTTCATGGACGCGCATCACGTCACCCGCGAAGCGGGCGGCGATCTGGTCGGGATGCTGACCTTGTTCACCATGTTTGGGACGCCCATCTTTGGTTTGTTTGTCGACAAACTGGGCAAGCGGGCGCTGCTGATGATGCTGGGCTCGTTGCTGCTCATTCCGGTGTATCTGATGATGGCCTACATTCATTCGGTGAGTTATGTGACGGTATACCTGCCATCGTCGGCGGACGGGCATTTCGCGTTTGTGGCCCATCACTTGCCGCCGATTCTGCTGCTCACTATGGCCATGATGGGCATCGCTTTCTCGTTGATTCCGGCGGTGATGTGGCCCTCGGTGGCGTACCTGGTCGAGCAATCGAAGCTGGGCACGGCCTACGGATTAATGACGATGATCCAGAACATCGGGCTGGCAGGCTTCAATCTGATGGTTGGGTGGGCGAACGACCACAGCCATGCCGGGCCCAGTAATCCGACCGGCTACAACCTGGGAATGTGGATTTTTTCGATTCTGGGATTCCTCGGCTTGACCTTCGCGTTCCTGTTGCGGCAGCGGGAAATAGGGCCTCATGGGCACGGACTGGAGACCATTACTACAGCCAAGAGTGCGGCGTAGTCAGTGCCCATTTGCATTGCGCTCGGGACACGAAGAGGCGGTTAACACAGAGACACAGAGGGACACAGGGTAGCCGAAACTACCAAATTTCGGAGGTTGCGACTGTTTGACTTGCTTGGGGTTGAAGTTTGGGGTAGATGGATGCAGCCAAGCCTCGGGAGGTAAAGGCTTTCCAGCAGGAGTCTGTGGGTGCAATGTTGGATTGGCGGCGGCATCCGAAGATCGGTAGAAATACTCTGATATTCTGGAACTGCCGGGACCGACGGCTTAGCACCAAAGTCACGCAAACAATACAACACAAACTACTTATGCCGCATCCCAACGAATGCGGCCGGAAAAGGCGACTTGACCGAGCCACAACAGCTAAAGGGCACCGAACCTAGCGAGGCTGAGCTAATCGAGCGGGCCAAGCTAGGCGACGCAGAAGCGTTCCAGGCGCTCTATGACAAGCACAAGCGGCGGGTGTATTCGCTGTGTCTGCGCATGACGGCGAACACAGCGGAAGCCGAAGATCTGGCGCAGGAAGCGTTCCTGCAGCTGTATCGCAAGATCGCGACGTTTCGCGGGGAGTCGGCGTTTTCGACGTGGTTGCACCGGCTCTCGGTCAACGTCGTGCTGATGCACCTGAGGAAGAAAAGTCTTCCCGTGGTTTCTTTGGAAGAAACTACCCAGGGAAGCGAGGAAGATTCTCCGAAGAAGGATTTCGGAGCGGACGATGTGGCGCTGGCCGGATCCATTGACCGGATGCAGTTGCAGAGGGCAGTGGACAGTCTCCCTCCCGGGCTACCGGATGATTTTTGTGCTGCACGACATTGAAGGATACGAGCATAATGAGATCGCGAAAATCGCGGGATGCTCGATCGGCAACAGCAAGTCGCAGTTGCACAAGGCCCGCATGAAATTGCGCGACCTGCTCAAGATGAATAGAGCCGAAAAGGCCGGGAAGTCTCGAGCAGGGTAAGGCTAGCTTTCATATCTAAGCTCTAATATACGATATACGAAGAGAACGGAAAGCATTAACCTGGGCGGGGGCGCAAGACGCTGCGGTGAGAACTAGAGCCGCAGAAGACTTGGGGAGAGGTTATGAATTGCGTTGAGCTGCAACAGAGCCTGGCGGAAGCGGAAGACTCCAGCAGTTTGGAACAGCGAGCCCATCTTCATCTCAAGGCTTGCCCAGCGTGCTCAGCGCTGGTGAATGAATTAAACCTTATCGTCGCGGCGGCCGCCCAACTGCGAGAGGCGGACGAACCGAGTCCCAGGGTTTGGAATTCCATTGAATTCGCATTGCGGCAAGAAGGGCTGATCCGGCCGCAGCGGCCGGTTGTGTCTTCGTTCAGCGCGCGATGGGGAGCGGCGCGATGGCTGGTGCCGGCGGCGGCGATGTTGTTGCTGGCATTGGGAATCTACATGCGGCGAGAATCGCAACCTAATCAGTTAGCGACACAAGCCTCCGTAACCGTTCCACTGGCGAACCCCTCTGACCTGAATGACGAGGATTTGCTGCAAGAGGTTGCCGACAACGAGCCCGCGATGAAGACGGAATATGCAGAGAATCTCCGGCAGGTGAACGAAGCCATTCGAGAGGCGCAGGGTGTGGTGGAGGAGAGTCCAAACGACGCCGAAGCCCGGCGGTCGCTGATGGACGCCTACCACCAGAAGTCCCTGCTCTTTGAGATAGCGATGGACCATTCTCTGCCATAATGGTGGAACTTTTGGGAAGAGCCTGAGGGAGTCGTATATGGTGAGCAAACGCACCGCAAAACTCGTGGCAATTGGCGTGGTTGTGGCGGGCACGCTGGTGGCCGAGAGCAAGAAAGAGTTCCACTTCGCGGTTGGACCGAGAGCTGGCGTGTCGGTGATGAATCCGTATGGCTCGATTTCGGTCAAGCCGTCTTTGAACAACACGGTAGTGGTGAACGCGGTTTTGCATTCCGACAAGGTTGAGGTGGATAACAACCAGAACGGAAACCGCGTGGATATCCAATCGCACCTGCTGGCCGGAGCGGACTCCGACTCAGGACGCGTGGACTACGAAGTTCTGGTTCCCGCGGACGCGAGCATCACCCTGCATTCCAGTACGGGATCGCTGCGCGCCGAGAAACTGCATGGCGACGTGAGCCTGGAAGGTGCCGGAGCGGCAGTCGATGTGCGCGACGTTTCGGACGCGCACGTGCATGTGAAGACTATGAACGGGCCGGTGAATCTGGACAACATTCGAAACGGGCATGTTGAGGTCGACTCGTTGAGCGGAGAGGTTACGATGCGGGGCGTGAATGGCCCTCTGGTGCAGGTGGTTTCGACGAGCGGCAGAATCAACTACATCGGCGACTTCGGCAACAGCGGCGAATACCGGCTGACAAGCCACAGCGGCGACATCGAAGCGACCATTCCGGAGTGGACCTCCGCCGACGTGAGCGCCCGCTCCGTCCGCGGAGAAGTGCACGACGATATTCCGCTGCAACCGAAAAATCACACCTGGTTTGCGGTCGACAAGGGACGTGCCTTCGCAGGTACCATGGGCCGAGTTGCAGTCTCCTCTACGGTAGTACTGCGCACCTTCAGTGGTAAAATTCACCTCAGAAAACGCTCCGAAAACAAATAAAGAAAACGAAGCGAAAACCGGTTCGGCGAAAACTGGCCCGGCGCAAACTGGTTCGGCGCAAACAGTCTGCTCAGAGCCCGGCCAAAGCGACCGGGCTTAGTGTGCGTGGCCGCAAGGATCAGGCGACAGGCCGCCAGTCCGGGGCGCGGGCCATAGTGTTGATCGGCTTCATGGGCGCCGGCAAGAGCAGCGTAGGCAGGGCTTTAGGCGAACGGCTAGGCTGGGCGTTTGAGGATCTCGACGATCGAATCGAACGGCGCGAGGGACGGAAGGTGCATGAAATCTTCCGCGATTCCGGAGAGTCGCAGTTTCGCCGGGCGGAACATGCGGCTTTGAAGGAATTACTGAACGAGTTGCGGAACGGGGCCGGTAACATCGTGGCGCTCGGCGGCGGAGCCTTCGTGCAAAAGCACAATGCCCGGCTGATCCAAGCGGGAGGCGTTGCCACGGTGTTTTTGGACGCGGACGTGGACGAACTGTGGCGGCGTTGCCGGCAGCAGGCCGAGCGGCAAGGAATCAATCGTCCATTGCTGGGTAGTCGGGAAAGTTTCCGCGAGCTTTATGAGGCGCGTCGGCCGCATTACCTGAAAGCGTCGTTGCAACAAGAAACCGGCGGAAAGACTGTCGCGCAGATTACGGCAGAGGTAGTTGGAACTCTGGGCCTGAATCCAAGCCACGGAGACCGGGGAGAAAAGCAGTGAATTTAATGGCGAAGGCGCGACGGGGAACGGTGGCGGTTTTAGCATGCGTGGCTTTGTTGTACGCTGGCGACAAGAAGGACAAGCCTGCGGGCGCCCAACAAATCGATTCGGGCTCGTTCGGCGTCTTCGTCAGGGGCCAGCGCGTGGTCACGGAAACTTTCAGCGTGCAGCAGGAGAACGGCATCAGCGTAGTGAAGTCGCAATTAAAGGAGACTGCCAGTTCGGCTTCGTCCGGTCAGCGGTCGCAGTTGCAGATGACTGGCAGCGGGGAGTTGGTTCGCTACGAATGGAGCGACGGCGGCGGTTCGCTGGTGGTAACTCCCAACAACGAATTCCTGCTGGAAAAGATCACGACTGCAACATCGTCCAAACCGGCCGAGCAGCCGTTTCTGATGCCGAGCACGTCAGCGATCCTGGACAATAACTTCTTCATACACCGGGAAGCGCTGGCATGGCGGTATCTCGCGACCAACTGTCACATCGAGAGCGGCACGCTGAAGTGCCAGCAGGGGCCCCTCGAATTCGGCGTCTTGGTGCCGCAAGACCGGACGTCGATGCGCGTGCGCATGGAACTGGCGGGACGAGAAAAGATCACCATCCGGGGAGCGGAGCGGGAACTGTTGCGCCTGAATTTATTGGGCGAGTCATTCTCCTGGGCTCTTTGGGTGGATGACAAAGACCAGTTCAAGCTGATGCGGGTGCTGATTGCCGACGCTAACACTGAAGTAGTGCGCGACTAGCAGCGATGCGATAAATGGCGCGAACCTTGATTAAGAACTAGTTTCTGGTTTCTAGTTTCCAGTGTCCAGTTTCTAGTCCCGGCTTTCCAGCGTTGCCGCATGCCCTCTGGACTGGAAACTAGAAACCGGAAACTGGAAACTGATTTCCAGTCAGGCAGGCCACGATGCCGGTGACGGATGGACGGACAGCGCGGGTTCTGATCACGGTGCTGCTGTTTGCGCTGGGGTTGGGGTTTCTCTACGTGGCGCGGCAAACCCTGATGGCCTTCCTATTTGCTATTTTCTTTGCTTACCTGATGAGTCCTGTGGTGTCGCAACTGGAAAAATTCCTACATGGGCGCGGCCGCGCCATCGCGGTCATTTATCTGTTACTACTCGGCCTGGTCGTGCTGTTTTTCGTTTCCATGGGACCGCGAATCGGCCGCGAAGGGGCGCGCCTGGTCCAATCGCTGCCTGCGTTGGCTCAACTAAGCTCCGGGCAGATCGCCGAACAACTAGGCCAGCAGCATGGCTGGAACGGCAGGGTGGTCGATTTGCTGCGAGACTACCTCGCCAGCCACAGCGACGAAATCGCCAAGGTGGCACAGAACGTTGGACTGCACGTGGCGGACGTGGCGAAGCAAGCGTGGCTGTTAGTGGTGGTCCCGCTGCTGTCGATTTTCTTCTTGAAGGATGGCCAAACCTTCAGCGAGATTCTGCTGGACTTGGTGCAGTCGCGGTTGCAGCGTGAAATGCTGCAGGGTGTGCTCAGCGACCTGAACCAGATGCTGGCGCATTTCATCCGCGCACAACTCACTCTGGCGGCGCTGACGTTCGTGATGTACTCGGCGGTTCTCGCGCTGATGAAGGTGCAAAACGCGCTGGCGCTGGGGGCGGTGGGCGGTCTGCTGGAATTTATCCCTGTGGTGGGGCCGCTGGTGGCCGGGGTAATTATCGTGGGAGTGGCCTTGCTGACAGGTTACAAGCACTGGCTGGTGCTGATTATTTTTCTCGGCGTCTGGCGGCTGATCCAGGATTACGTGTCCTCTCCGCGCATCATGGGCCAAAGTATGGAACTGCATCCCCTGGCGGCAATTTTTGGCGTGATGGCGGGCGGCGAGGTGGCAGGCATTCTGGGTATTTTTCTTTCCATTCCTGTGATGGCGAGCTTGCGGATTGTCTTCCGGCGCTGGCGCCTGTATGCGCAGAAAAGAAAATTCGGTCCGCTCAATGAGTATGTGCGGGACAGCCAGGTTGGGGTGGAGAAGTAGGGCAGTTCTCAGTCTCAGTCTCAGTTCTCAGGTTTCGCGCCTTCAAGCCTTTCCTTCCAAGCGCTGGCATGATCGGATGGGCCGCCGCAGAGTCTTTCGGATTCTCACGCGGGTCTCCGGCCCAGAGCCCCAACCCTTCCATTAATTATGGCTGTTGTAGAATCGAAAGACCCTCATATGAGCAATAAACTTCCTATCGGAATCCTGGGCGCTACCGGCGTGGTTGGACAAAGGTTTATCCAGATGCTGGAGCATCATCCGTGGTTCGAAGTGGCCTGGCTGGCGGCCTCCGACCGTTCTGAAGGCAAGACTTACTCGGAAGCCGCGCGCTGGCGGCTGAAGACGGCGATTCCGGCAAATGTGGCCGCGATGAAAGTTTCTCCGGCCACGCCCGAGGGGGCGCCGAAGATTATCTTCGCGGCGCTGGACGCTTCGATTGCCGCTGAAATGGAGCCGTGCTTCGCCGAGGCGGGCTGCGCTGTGGTTTCAAACTCCAGTGCGCTGCGCATGCAGTCCGATGTGCCGCTGGTCATCCCCGAGGTCAACGCCGGGCACATCAAACTGATTGACGGGCAGGCTTGGCGGAAGAAATCTGGCGGCTACGTGGTAACCAATCCCAACTGCTCGGCCATCGGGCTGGTGCTGGCGCTGGCGCCGTTGCACAAGCGTTTCGGCCTGGAAACAGTAATGGCCGTAACCATGCAGGCGGTCAGCGGCGCGGGTTATCCCGGCGTGGCTTCGCTCGACATCCTGGGAAATGTGATCCCTTACATCCGCAATGAAGAAGAGAAGATGGAGGAGGAAACCCTCAAGCTGCTGGGACAAATGAACGGCACGAAGATTCTGTCGGCGGGATTCGCCATGAGCGCGCAATGTAACCGGGTCGCGGTCGAGGACGGACACACGGAATCGGTTTCGGTCCGGCTGAAAACCAAGGCCAAGCGGGAAGAGATTATCGCTGCGTGGAACGAGTATCGCGCCGAGCCGCAGGAATTGAAACTGCCCAGCGCGCCGGAACGTCCGGTAGTTTATCTGGAAGCGAACGACCGTCCGCAACCGCGGTTCGATGTCGACATGGGAGCAGGCATGACAACTGCGGTGGGGCGCCTGCGACCATGCGGCGTGCTGGATTGGAAGTTTACCGTGCTCTCGCACAACACCATCCGCGGAGCCGCCGGCGCGGCAGTGTTGAATGCGGAACTGCTCAAAGCCCAGGGCTACTTAAGATGACGAGCGGCGCCAACGTAGCGCCGCCGTCCCGGCGGCCGTCCCTTCGACAAGCTCAGTGCGGGCTGCGCGGGCGGCTCGCCCGCGCACGCGACGCATCCAGGTCTGCCACCTTCCTGCGAAGGATCTCACGCCGATGATCGTGATGAAATTCGGCGGCACTTCGGTGGAGGACGCGCGGGCTATCGAGCGCGTGGCCGCGATCGTCAAAGACCGGCTCCCGCAGAAGCCAGTCGTGGTGGTCAGCGCTATGGCCAAAGTTACCGATACGCTGCTAACCATGGCACGCGCCGCGGGCGAAGGAGAGCGTAAGACGGCGCTCAAACTCTGCCGGTCTCTCCAGGAACGGCATTACACCACCGCCAGCGAATTGCTCGGCACCGCAATGTTTACCGACTTCCACTCCGAACTGGGAAGCGACTTCGAAGCGCTCGATGAACTATTGCGCGGCATCACGGCGGTCGGCGAGATCACACCGCGGACCACCGATCACGTCGCCGCTTTCGGTGAAATGCTTTCCAGCAAGATTGTGGCGGCGGCGTTCTTGGCGCACGGACTGAAAGGCACGCACGTGGACTCGCGCGATGTTCTCGTCACCGATAGCGGCTATATGGCAGCGGTGCCGCAGCCGGAGGAAACCAACGAGCGCCTGCAAAGCAAAGTGAAACCCCTGCTCGATGACGGCCGCGTTCCGGTGATGGGCGGCTTCATTGGGGCGAACCGCGCGGGCGTGACCACGACGATTGGACGCGGAGGCTCCGATTTTTCCGCCGCGATTGTGGGCGCTGGTCTGGGCGCCGAGCGGATCGAAATCTGGACCGATGTGGACGGAATTCTGACCACCGATCCCCGCATTTGTCCCGACGCTCGCAGGATCAAGGTGATCAGCTTTGACGAGGCGGCGGAACTGGCGTACTTTGGCGCCAAGGTGCTGCATCCGGCGACTGTGCTGCCCGCCATCCAGAAAAACATTCCCGTGTACGTGCTGAATTCGAAAAACCCGTCGTGCGAAGGGACGAAGATAACGACTCGCGCGCCGCAGGGGAAAAACATTTTCAAGGCCATTGCGGTGAAG
This sequence comes from uncultured Acidobacteriaceae bacterium, assembly GCA_963703635.1. GTDB lineage: Bacteria > Acidobacteriota > Terriglobia > Terriglobales > Acidobacteriaceae > Sulfotelmatobacter. The sequence goes on along the minus strand of CAVPEZ010000043.1, from coordinate 104,798 downwards.
AAGCGCATCACTATTGTGGACGTGGCAGCGCCGCGCATGCTGCTGGCGCACGGCTTCCTGCGTGCCATTTTCGAGGCCTTTGACCGCCACAAAGTCGCGGTCGACGTGGTCTCGACTTCTGAAGTCAGCGTCTCGCTGACCGTCGATTCGAACTATGCCATCCCGGCCCTGGCCGCTGATCTGGCCAAGCTGGCCGACGTGAAGTATGAAGGCCGCAAAGCCATCGTGTGCCTGGTCGGCGAGAGCCTGCGGGATAAGCCGGGCGTGGCAGCGCTGGTCTTTGGCGAGCTGAAAGACAAGAAGATTCGCATGATTTCGCAGGGCGCGTCAGAAATAAATCTGACCTTCGTGATCGAAGAAGATGAAGTGCCTGACGTGATCCAGCGGCTGCACGGAACATTTTTTGCCGACCTGGACCCGGAAGTGTACGCGTAGCAGACAGTCAAAAACCTTATAACCGCAAACATCGCACAGATCTCGCGAAGCTCGCGAAGGAGTTTCTTTGCGTTCTTCGCGGCTCTTCTTAGCGGCCTTTGCGGTTAAAATGTTTGACCTAATGAATATTCTGCTTCTAGGTCGTGGAAAGACCGGATCGCAGGTGGCGGAAGTAGCGCGCCGGCGCGGGCACGAAGTTCAGGTCGCGGGCGCCGCGGAAAACGCCGCCTGCGCCGCCCTCACCCCGGAAAAGCTACGCGGAGTTGATGTTGTCATTGATTTCACAGCTCCCTCCTGCGTCGTGGGCCACATCGAGGCCTGCGTCGCGGCGGGCAAAAACATGGTAGTTGGCACGACCGGCTGGCATGGAGAGGTGGATCGAGTTCGTAACCTGGTCGAGACCCGCGGCACCGGATTCGTTTACGCGGCAAATTTCTCCGTGGGCGTGAATCTATTTCTCGACGTGGCGCGCGCGGCCGCCGCGGCCCTGCGACACGACTACTCAGGACAAATCTTCGAGCGGCACCACGTTCAGAAGAAAGATGCGCCGTCAGGGACGGCGCTCGCCATCCAGCGAGTGATCCGCGATGCCAGCAGCAAAAGCAAACCTCTCGAGATCACGTCCTTTCGCGAAGGCGAAGTCGTGGGCATGCACGAGGTCGTTCTCGAATCCCCCGCCGACAGGATCTATCTTTGTCACGACGCCAAGTCCCGCCAGGGTTTTGCGGATGGCGCGGTGCGCGCGGCGGAATGGCTCACCGGCAAAAAGGGCTTCTACGATTTCAAGGACGTTTGGAGAGAGTTGTAAAATGCATCTGCGGATTCGCCATGACCATGTCCCGGTACAATCTCGACCGCGCGATCTCTCAGTTCACGTTAGGCAAACTCTCCTATAGTGATTTGCCAGATGTCGCTTGTGATGCTCTGGAACTCGGGCTCGACGGTCCTGCAATTCGCCGGCTTGCTTCGCTTCAGAAGCCGTCCTACTTCGGTGTGGGGGATTTATTCGAAAAGGCGCTGAAGGAAATGGGCATCGAGCAGTGGTCAAAACGGGACGCAGCGGTGTTTCTGGCAAAGGAGATAGGGCGGGAGATCCTTGCCGGCAAGAAGGAACCGCTCGCCGGGGCAGTCGAGATCTGGGAACTATGCGTCGCAGCCGACGATCCGAAGGAACTTGCAATTTTCGGCGGACTGGATCAGGAATTCGATACTCCTCAGCTCATCGAAGAATGCCGAATCCTAGTCGCCCAACCTCAACGGGCCTACTTTCCAGACTGACTGTTTTCCCTCCGCCCCCGTTCGCGCTATCTTATTACCATGCAACTTCGCGGCTGCGGTACCGCACTTGTAACTCCGTTTCATCAGGATGGTTCCATCGACGACGCTGCCCTGCGCAACCTGGTGGCGTGGCAGGTGGAGTCCGGCATAGATTTTCTCGTCCCGTGCGGAACTACTGGCGAGACACCCACACTCACGCACGACGAATGGCTGCACGTGATCGATACGACCATCGAGGTGGCCGCGGGACGCGTACCCATCGTGGCGGGCGCGACTTCGAACTCCACGCACGACGCCGTGGAGAAAGCCAAAGAAGTTGCCACGCGGGCTGGAGTCGACGCCATTCTCACTGCGTCTCCTTATTACAACAAGCCGACCCAAGAGGGCCAGTACCGCCACTTCAAAGCCATCGCCGAAGCCGTGGGCGACAAGCCAATTGTTCTCTACAACGTGCCCGGCCGCACCGGAGCGAACCTGGAACCGGCAACGCTGGCGCGGCTGGCAGAGATTCCAAACATTGTGGGCGTCAAGGAAGCCAGCGGCAACATGACGCAGATCGCCGAGGCCCTCAACTCCGTGCCAGAAACATTTCTCGTTTTCTCAGGCGATGACGCGGTTACATTGCCCGTAATTGCGCTCGGCGGCGTGGGCATTGTCTCGGTGGCCTCGAATGAAATTCCGCACGAAATGGCAACGATGACGCGGGCTGCGCTGAATAATGACTGGGCCGCGGCGCGCAGCATCCATCGCAAATATCTGCCGTTGATGCAAGCGAACTTTATCGAATCAAGTCCGCTGCCGGTGAAGGCGGTGCTGGCGATGATGGGCAGGATCGAAGAAAACTACCGCCTGCCCCTCTTACCCATGCGCCGCGACACGCGATCGAAGCTGCAAAAGATTGTGACGGAAGCTGGGACTGATTGCCAAGCCGGCCGCGCCCGCGCCGGAAGCGGCGGAATTCTACATCTATGAAAACTGGGCGGCCGGCCCGCACAAGATCGTCCTCCACCGCGGATCGTGCGGACAATGCAACCATGGCAAAGGCCGTCCGGCGGGGCATGACGCCAACCACGCGCGCTGGCATGGCCCGTACGCCACGCTGGCCGTAGGACGCGACGCAGCGCACAGCATGACCGGGGTGCTGATTCGCAGCGAGTGTAAGTGCGTATGAAGGCAGAAGTAAGAATCAGAATGCAGAAGTAAAAACCCGTAGAGTTTAGGGTCTTACTTCTGCATTCTGACTTCTGACCTTCTGCCTTTCCTTTATACTTTCCCCGCATGCAATCCTTAAGAGCTTCCATCGAGCGCCTCGCCGCGCTAGGCGAAGTCGAACACAATCCCGAGGCGCGCCCGGCATTTTTCGAATTTCGTGACGCACTCACGCAGGGCAAGATCCGCGCCGCCGAGAAGATCGAAGGCCGGTGGGTGGTCAACGCCTGGGTGAAGCACGGCATTCTGCTGGGCTTCCGGCTTGGCGAGCTGGCTGAGACGGGCTGCGCCGCGCTGACGTTCGTGGACAAAGACACCTTCCCTGCGCGGCATTTTTCTGTGGCCGACCGCGTGCGCATCGTTCCGGGTGGCTCCTCGGTGCGCGTCGGAGCATACGTTGCGCCATCGGTGATCTGCATGCCGCCGATGTTCATCAACGTGGGTGCCTACGTCGACGAAGGCAGCCTGATCGATTCGCATGCGCTCGTGGGGTCGTGCGCGCAAGTCGGCAAGCGAGTGCATCTAAGCGCAGCGGCGCAGATCGGCGGCGTCCTCGAGCCCGTGAATGCTGCTCCCGTGATCATTGAAGACGATGTGCTGGTCGGCGGCAACTGCGGAGTCTACGAAGGCACGCTGGTGCGCACGCGCGCAGTGCTGGGCGCAGGGACAATCTTGACGCGGTCGACCCCGCTCTACGACTTGGTGCACGGCGAAGTTTACCGGGCCACGCCAGATGCACCGCTCGAAGTTCCGGAAGGCGCTGTGGTCGTGCCGGGATCACGCGCCGTCAAGAAGGGCGCTGCGGCGGAGTCGGGAATCTCTTTGTATACGCCGGTGATCGTAAAGTACCGCGACGAGAAAACAGACCGCGGAATCGAGTTGGAGGATTGGCTGCGCTGATGTTCGATGCCGCAGCATCCGCACGCCTTGTCATTCCGAACGCTGGCGGAGCCGCGTCAAAGCGCGGCGAGACTAGAGAGGAATTTGCTATTAAGCGACTGTAACTGCCAGCTTCTGTTTGCCGTCGATACCAACGTGAATCTGCGCGAGCTCCTGCACGACCGCATCAGCTTCGCCCAGTGCTGACGCAAGAAAGGTGCTGGTCACCGCAATTGCCTTCATCCCACCTGCGTGTGCGGACTGGATTCCGGCAGGCGCGTCTTCGACCACCAAACACTCGGTTGGCTTCACACTCAAAAGCTCCGCGCCCCTTAAATACGGCTCTGGATGCGGCTTTCCATGGGCAACGTCGTCCGCAGTAACCAAAACCTTAGGGACTGGTATGCCAGCGAGCCGAAGCCGCGTGCTTGCCAGATGACGAGTTCCGGACGTAACCACGCACCAGCGTCCCTCAGGAATCGCGCTCACGAGGTGGACTGCGCCGGGCATCACGACGACGCCGTCACGGTCATCCGCCTCGCGGCTTTCCAGCTTCCGCACTTCCGCTTCCGCGTCAAGGTGAGGGGCGACGGCTCGAATCACTTCGATGCTGCGGACGCCGTGAGCAATCGCCATCACGTTATCTTCATCGATTCCCTGTTCGCGGGCCCAGGCGCGCCATTGCCGCTCCACCGAGCGAGTGGAATCGACGAGAACACCGTCGAGATCGAAAAGAATGGCGCAGCAGGGGAAGGTGGTCATTATTTTTGTAACACAGAGAAGGCTAGCGCTGCGCCGGAAGAACCCGCGGCGACGATGCCGGCAAGGCGCGTTGCTGGGCTTGCTCGCGGAGTTGTAAATGCCGCTGGCGGAAGTGGGCCTTGGCGCGTTCGCCCCAGGCACGTACGAACCAATAATTCAGTCCAGCACCGAGGGCGGAGCTGACCAAAGGAATCATGCGTCCCGCCCATTTCTCGACCACCTCTGCGCTGGCGCGGGCGGCGATGCTCCGAATCACGCGCGGCACGAACTTGTTGACCACTTCTTTCTCCAGAAGTTCGCGGCTGATGTCGACTCCCGCCGCGCTGGCGGCAGCAATCCACAATTCAGCGATCTCATGGTCGGTGTTGAACTGAAAACCGTAGACCAGGCTCAGCTTTTGGATGGTGCGCATGGTGATCGCCGACAGAATACCGAGATCGGGAAGAATCGTGATCAGCCCGCCCAGTCCAAAGCCGGCGCCTTCCACGGCAGCGAGTTTCATGCCGCTGCGAATAAGTTCGTCGGCCACCGCGTCAAGCTCACCCATTTCAAGCGCATACACTCCGTGATAGCCGCTAATGGGCAGCCGGTACGCGCTGCGGAGTTGCAGCAGAAACTTCCCGGGATCGACCTGCACCGTGGAGTAGGCGCGCGTCAGTCCCTTGATTAGCGTCTTTTCGACGCGGCCACGAAGCCAGGATTTCGATTCAGCATCGGACATTGTTTCAACCTTAACTCAGCTTTATGCGAAAGGCCAGCGAGGAAGGGTCGGTTCTCAGTTCTCAGTTCTCAGTTCTCAGTCACTGACTACTGACCACTGATCACTGCTCGCTGTGCTAGCATCAAATATCGAATGCCAACAGGAAAATTGCAGATAATCCCCCTGGGGGGCCTCGGCGAGTTCGGTATGAACTGCATGGCGGTTCGCTGGGGGGACGACATTATTGTGGTCGACGCGGGCCTCATGTTCCCCGAGGCGGAATTGCTCGGCGTCGACATTGTGGTCCCGGACATTTCGTATCTCATCGAGAACCGGCAGCGGGTTCGCGGCATTGTCCTCACGCACGGCCACGAGGACCACATCGGCGCGCTGCCCTGGATTCTCTCCGAGCTAAACGTTCCCGTGTGGGGTACGGAATTCACGCTGGCCTACGTGGAAGACAAACTCGACGAGCATGGACTGCTCGACGATGCCGACCTGCGTGAGATTCGCGCCGGCGAACGCTTCAAGGCGGGCGTGTTCACGATCCATCCCATTCGGGTGACGCACAGCCTCGTGGATTGCGTTGCGCTGGCGATTCACACTCCGCTCGGCGTGATCATTCATACCGGCGACTTCAAGGTCGATCCCACACCCACCGACAACCATTTGTTCGACCTGCACGCCTTCGCCGAATATGGCAAGCAGGGCGTGCTCGCGTTGTTTCAGGATTCCACTAACGTTGAGCGCAAGGGTTACACGCCCAGCGAGCGCGCCGTGCGCCGCAAGTTTGACGAAGTATTCGCCCACACGCAGCGACGGCTTTTTATTTCGTGCTTCTCTTCGTCGATTCATCGCATCCGGTTGGCGGTGGAACTGGCGCACCAGCACGGACGCAAAGTGGCATTCATCGGCCGCTCCATGAACAACTCCGCCGAAATCGCCGAAGATCTCGGCTACCTGGAAATTCCCGAAGGGCTCGTAATCAATCCCGGCGAGATGAAGAATTTCCCGCCGGAAAAAGTCTGCGTGATGATCAGCGGAACCCAGGGCGAGCCCATGTCCGCGCTGTCGCGCGCGGCGGTCGACAACCACAAGCACGCCAAGATCGAGAAGGGCGACACGGTCGTGCTCTCGTCGCGCATCATCCCCGGCAACGAGAAAACCATTTACCGCATGATCGATCACCTGTTCCGCCGCGAGGCGTACGTAATTTACGAAGACGGCACCACGCCTCCCATTCACGTCAGCGGACACGGCAGCCAGGAAGAACTGAAGCTGATCATCAACCTGGTGAGGCCGAAGTACTTCATTCCCATCCACGGCGAGTACCGTCAATTGAAGCTGCACGCCGAGATGGCCGGAGCCATGCACAGCTCGGTGGGGAAAGTAATTCTGATCGAAAGCGGCGACGTTCTCGAATTCGACGAACACAACGCCCGCAAGGCCGGACGCGTCAACGTGGGCCGCGTCTGCATCGATTCCGGCTCGCGCACCGACGTGGTCGAGGATTTAATCATTAAAGACCGGCGGCACCTGAGCGAAGACGGCATCGTGCTGCCCATCATCGCCATCAACAAACTTTCAGGCCGCGTGGAAACCACGCCTGAGATCGTAACGCGTGGCTTCAATCCCGGCGACGACGGCTTGATGGATGGTGCACGGCGCATCGTCGAAGACACCCTGGCGCACTCCAGCGAAGAAGAAAAAGCCGACTACGGCGTGATCAAGGAAAAGATCCGCGCCGACTTGAAGCGCTACATTTCCAGGCAGACGCAGAAGCGGCCGCTGATCATGCCGGTGATTCTGGAGATCTGATTGCGCGGGACGTACCGGGCTGTGAGTCCTCCCCATTGCGGCAGTGTTACTATTTGCGAGGGAGAAGTCCTATGACAGGAATTCAATTCATCACCGACGAGGCAGGCCAAAAGACAGCGGTCGTAATCGACTTGAAGAAGCACAAGGCTCTCTGGGAAGACTTCGAGGATGTGCTGGTTTCCCGATCGCGACGGCACGAAAAACGCGTCCCGCTCACCAAGGTGAAGGTCGACCTCATCAAGAGCGGAAAGCTTCGTGGCTAGCTACCACGTCGCGTTAACTGCAAGCGCGGCGAAAGAACTTAAGAAACTCCCCGGCCAACTGGTCGCGCGCATCGTTCCGCGCCTGGAAGACCTCGCTTCCAATCCCCGGCCACCGGGATGCAAGAAAATGCAAGGCGGAGACCGCGAATGGCGCATCCGCATCGGCGACTACCGCGCGGTCTACACCATCGACCACCCGAAATTGCTGGTGGAGGTGACGCGCATCCGGCACCGGAGTGGAGTGTATGAACGATGATTGCTTCCTACGGATTTAGTGGCTACATTTCTGGTCAGACGCAGAAGACTCCACTAATCATGCCAACGACCTGGGAAATCTGACCGCACGCACCGATGGTAACCCTCAACCACATCCGCGCCGCCCAGGCCCGCCTCAACGGCGTCACCCTCCATACGCCGCTGATCGAATTCAAACTCGCCGCCCAGGACCCACGCCGCCTCTTCCTCAAGCCCGAAAACCAGCAACCCATCGGCGCTTTCAAACTTCGCGGCGCCTACAACAAGATCGCCTCGCTCTCGCAAGAAGACCGCAAGCGCGGTGTCATCACCTACTCCAGCGGCAACCACGCGCAGGGCGTGGCGTATGCGGCGCGGGCGCTGGGCGTGAAGTCCGTTATCGTCATGCCGGAGAACGCTCCAGCGATCAAGCGTGACGCCACAGCCGCTCTGGGCGCCGAGATCGTCCTCGTCGGCCCGGGCAGCGCCGAGCGGCAACTCAAGGCCGAAGAACTAGCCGCGCAGCATGGATACGTGATCGTGCCTCCCTTACAACGACGAGCAGATCATCGCCGGCCAGGGCACAATCGGATTGGAAATTCTCGAAGACCTGCCCGACGTGGAAACAGTTCTTGCGCCGGTCGGCGGCGGAGGCATGATCAGCGGCGTCGCTACCGCCATCAAGCTCAGCAAGCCCTCGGTCTACGTCATCGGCGTTGAACCTGAACTGGCGGCCGATGCCCAGGCCAGCTTGCGCGCTGGAAAAATCGTTCAGTTCCCTGCCGCGGAAGTTTTGCAAACTATGGCCGACGGGCTGCGCACGCAAAGCATCGGCGCGATCAACTTCGAGCACATCCGCCGCTACGTCGACGACATCGTAACCGTATCCGAAGATGAAATTCGCGAAGTGGTCCGGCTGCTGGCGTCAAATCCCGCGACCATAGCCGAGCCCAGCGGAGCCGTGGCTGTGGCCGGATTCCTGTTCCGCCGCGACCAACTCCCGAAGACGAAGCTAAATGTTGCCATCATCAGCGGTGGTAACATCGATCCCAAGATGCTGCACGAACTTCGACGGGGCGCGCCATAAAGCAATTAGCATTTAGCAGTCAGCAATTTGCAGTTGGCCGATCGGCAGCCTCGAGCGAACCCTGAAAACTCCGGACGGCTAATTGCCAATTGCTAATTGCTTGCTCGGCGTTGTCGTCACTTCACCCGCCCGGCCAGCGCCCAGCGCCGTATCGCGACCACTGACCACACGGCTTCGACCAATCCGAACGGCCACGCTCCCTGCAGAAATCCATAGACGGAGCCGAGCGCGCAAGCTCCCGCGAAAGCCAGGATGAACCACCGGCTCCGCGCTTCGAGCGCGTAGAAAACCAGCATCGCCGTTACCGCAAACAGGCCGAAGATGGTTAAGGGCGTCATCGGAAACGTTCAGCGCATCACGGATAGCAATCCTACCAGTTGTCAACGCGTTCCACCCGATTCCGCTTGACCGGCGCGAAACCCGAGCACTAACCTGTACCCGTTGAAATATCCAGTAGCGCGCGAAAATAAAAGCCTAGGTTTTGCAACCGTGCCCTACCCAGGCCCATTCTTAGTCAATGGTCGGTTGACCACACTCAAAGCATTCGGAATGCCATGAAATCACGCTCTGCACCGATCTTAACGTTAACGATTGCCGCGATTATGTCTGCCGCGTTCCTTTCTCACACTCCGTTCGCCGTCGCGCAAGCCCAGCGTGGAACGCTGGTGCACGAAGAAACCATCCGTGTCGCTCCCAGCGCGGAGGCCGCCAAGCTAGGCGAGGCGGGGCGCGGGCGCGAGCTTGATCGTCCTCGACACCAGCCGTGACTGGGTTCATGTGGAAGCGATTCTGCGCGAGCCGAGCCATGAAGAAGGCGCCACCGAAGAAGAAGAGGAGGGCAAGGCCGTCACCGGCTGGGTTCTTAGCAAAGCGTTCGTGAGCACGACCACGCAAGACGGCGACCGGATCATCTTCGGCGAAGCCGCGGATTCCGAAGACCAGGCCAGCAGCCGCCGGGGACGTCGCGATGCCGCGCGCGATGCGATGCGGCTTTACTATCGTGTCTACGATCTCATGCCCACCTCGCCGCTGGCCGCCGAGGCGCTTTACCGCGCCGCTGACATCCGCTGGCAGATCGAGAAGGCCGACGTGATGACGCGTCCCTCCGCGCGCGAACGCCTATCCTATATGCGCGGGCAAATTCATGAAGAGTGGATGAAGCTGGTGATCAAGAAATATCCCGGCACCAAGTGGGCCGATCTGGCTGCTTTTCGTATGATCGACAACAAGCTTTGCGGTGAATGGGAAGGCCTGTCGAAGTGTCCCGACAAAGAAGCCGACCTTTACGAGAACTATGCCAAAGAGCATCCGCAATCGCCGGCCGCGCCGGAATCCTTGTACAACGCCGCCTGGCGCCGCTCGGCATTGATCGAGATTTACAAGGCAGAACCCAATCAGAAGAAAGCCATCGAATCCAAAGACCGCGCCCTGGCCTTGGCGCAAAAGATCGTCAGCCAGTACGCACAGAGCGATTGGGCCTTCCGCGCACAACGCCTGATCTTTTTCATCCAGCAAGGCATCCCGACGTACGGCAACGCCACCGACTAAAGCCCCTCAGCGACCTCCGCGAGCAGTTCTCCGCGCCCTCCGCGAGCAAGGCTTCGCTTGTCGCAAGCAAAAACTATTCCTCTAACCTCTTCGTAATACTTTTCTGAGATACTGTTCCCTTACTCTTGGAGGACGATTGAACGACTACTTGCTGTCGCTGGTCCTGGGGATTGTAGAGGGCCTCACGGAATTCTTGCCGGTCAGTTCCACCGCGCACCTAAGGCTTTCCGAAGCCCTGCTGCACATCAGTCTGTCGGATGGCTACTGGAAGATGTATTCCATTGTCATTCAACTGGGCGCAATCCTTTGCCTGCCGGTGTATTTCCGCCACCGCATTGCAGCCTTTCTTTCCAATTTCCCGCGCGGCGAGCGCGGTGACCGCACGCCGCTCACCCACCCTTTAGGATTAGTTACAGTCGCGTTTGTGGTCACGGCGATTCCATCATTCCTGCTGACCAAGGTCATCGGCAAGCACCTGGAGAACTTGTACATCATCGGTTGGTCGCTGCTGATCGGCGGCATCGTCATGTGGATCGTCGACGCGATGAACGCCAAGTCAGAGGCGGCCGGACCATCGGCGGCCGAAGGCCGCATCCATACCTGGAAGATGGAGGACATGAGCCTGGGACAGGCCGTCTGGATCGGCTTCTGCCAGATCTTCTCCGGAGTATTTCCCGGAACGTCGCGCTCCATGTCAACGATTGCCGGCGGTCAGGTTGCGGGAATGTCGCGAGCCTCGGCCCTTGAATTCTCTTTCTTCTTGTCGATCCCAACCATGGTAGCGGCCACCGGATACACGCTGTTCAAATCGCTAATGGGCAAAGGCGAAAATCCGATTGGAGTTTCGCAGATCGACGCCCATGGATGGAAAGTGCTGGCCATCGGCTTCGTAGTCTCGTTTTTCGTCGCGTATGCGTCCGTGGCGTGGTTCATGGCTTATGTAAGAAAGCACGGCTTCGCGCCCTTTGCCGTCTACCGCATCATCGTCGGAACGCTGGTGTTGGTGTTCGCGGCAAGACTGGCGGGATGAAGACTGGCGGGATGAAGCAATCCACCTCCGGAGACGGTTTCCGGCGCCGCATCCCGGCAGCTGTTTCGGATTCTGACAAAAGAAACGTCACGCCTGATCAGGAAACGTTCTATGACTGGCCCGGGCAAAGCGGAAGGCATGTTCGTGGCGCCTGCCACCGGTGGCGCTATGTTTCAAGCCTTCTGCCGGATGTTTTTCGTTTGTTATTGCCGGCTAAAGGTTGAAGGACACGAGCACCTGCCCGCTCCTCCATTCATCCTCTGCAGCAATCACACCAGCCACATCGACAGCGCAGTTCTGATGTCCGCTTCGGGCCTGCCTTTTTTCACATTCGCAATGCTCGGCGCGAGCGATTATTTCTTTGACTCCCGAAGTGTGAAGTTCGTCGTCTCTCGGTTCATGAACGTCATCCCCATCGATCGCCATCCGCGACATAACTCACTGCGGCGCAGTTTGGCAATGTGCGATGAATTTCTATGGCGGACACGGGGCAATCTGATCCTCTATCCTGAAGGTACCCGCTCCGGTACAGGAGAGATGCAGACATTCAAGAAGGGTGCAGGGCTGTTTGCTGTCGAACTCGGGGTGCCAGTCGTGCCTGCCTATATTGAGGGCGCGCGCAGGATTCTGGCGAAGGGTAAATTCCTCCCGCGTCCGGGAAGTGTTACCGTCCGCTTTGGGGAGCCGATTCGGTTCGCATCCAATGCATCTGATCCTCAGGTCGGGCGCGGCCGTCGGAAGGCGGCTGTCGAATTGCTCGAACAGCGCATCCGGGCTCTAAGTGAGAGGACTTCCGCCGGAGACTGTGGGGAATTGATGCGCGGGCCGGCGCGGGTTCATGAACGCCACTGCGATCCGCACATTTGAGAGACATATGTACACGGCGAAGCACATGAAATGGTGGGGATGGGGAGATGAGGGGGTAGGCTTCGACTCCAACGCTCATCCCGGTTTGTGGCCCTATGCGAAAACTCAACTCGAGGTGGAAGCAGACGAGATAGATCAGGCACCCGTGCCGCTCGAAGCTGTGCAGCTGCGCCAGGCAATTCGTCATGATGGCTTTCTGGCTGAACTGCGCCGAGGGATGCGCGCCGATCAAATCTACGATAGCCGCCGGGAGCGTGTGATCCATGCCTACGGCAAAGGCTTCCGCGACCTGTTTCGAATGCGGCGGGGCATGGCTGAGGACGCTCCTGACCTGGTGCTTTATCCCGAGAGCGAACAGGATGTCCTCATGACGTTGCGGGCGGCGGCGCGCCATGATGTCGTGGTCATTCCATTCGGAGGTGGTTCGAATATCGCCGGTTGTCTGGAGCGCAGCGAAACGCGCCGCACGGCGGTGTCTCTGGACATGCGGCGCATGCGGCGCGTACTCGCTGTAGATGTCGAATCGTTTACCGCGCGCATCGAGGCCGGCGCGTTTGGTCCCGATCTTGAAGAGCAATTGAATGGCTACGGCTTGACCCTCGGCCACTTTCCAGACTCCTTCTTGCACTCTACGCTCGGCGGTTGGATCGCGACACGCTCGGCCGGAATGCAAAGCGACAAGTACGGCAAAATCGAAGACATGGTCATTGCGCTGCGGATGGTCACTCCGCTCGGTGTTCTGGCGACGCGAACCGTGCCCAAGTCCTCCAACGGCATTGATGTCAATCACCTGTGCATCGGCAGTGAGGGAACTCTGGGAGTGATTACTGAGGCCACCATGCGAGTTCATCCCCAACCCGAGTCGCGCCGCACTCACGGCTACCTGTTTCTCGATTTCGAAGCGGGCATTGAGGCCATGCATGAATGCGTGCGGAAAGAATGCGTCCCCTCAATGTTGCGTCTTAGCGATCCCGACAAGACGGCGTTGTCGTTGGCATTCAAGCCTCCGTCGTCGCGGCTTTCACGGGCGGTGAGCAAAGTGATGAAGGGTTACCTCAGAGCGAAGGGCTTCGATTTCGCCCGAGCTTGCTTGATGCTCACCACGTTCGAAGGTAGCAAGACCGGTGCTGCCCGGCAACACGATCAGGTAAACGCCATCTACCGTCGCCTCGGAGCGGTCGACCTGGGCTCGAGTTCGGGGAAGTCTTTCGAGTCGACCAAGTACGATTTTCCGCACATCCGTGACTTCCTCCTGGATCGCGGTATTACATCCGATGTCAGCGAGACCTCAACCGTCTGGAGCAACCTGGCTCCCTTGTATCTGGCAACGACCACGGCCCTGCGCGCCGCGATTTCTGAAAGCGGCGTAAGACCCTGGGTCGGATGTCATATCAGCCACACCTACCAGAGCGGGGCAAGCCTCTACTTGACGTTCGCCTGCAGGCAGCAGGCGGGGCGCGAGATGCCACAATATTTGCATGCGAAGCGAGCCGTCCAGCAATCGTTCATCGATCATGGCGCCACTTTGTCACATCATCACGCAGTCGGCACCGAGCACCTCCCATGGCTGACCGATGACATTTCCCCACTGGGCGTGATGGCCGTAGCCGCCATCAAAGCGGGACTCGACCCGGACAACATCATGAACCCGGGGCGCTTGCGGCCCTCCGCGGCGCCTTTCGAGGAATGGTTGAGAATCGGCAGCGATGCGGCAACGGCTAAGCGATTTTGAAGTGAGGGCCCGGCAAACGTGGGTCACCTCTGAAAATTGAGTTTCGAGGAGTGGGAATCGGTAAATTGTGGTAGCTGGCATCGGATTGCGAGGCTGATCTGGCCTATTCCAAGGCGAGAGACATTTTGAGGGCTCGGTCCAACTCCTCCCGCTTGGAGAGCGTCAGGGAACCGACGAAGCGGGTCAAGTGCACTTTGCGGAGACTTACGAGGTTATCGCAAAGGATCCAACTTTCGTGCTTCAAGCCTTCGTCGATGCCGACCGAGACCTGAGTGGAGAATCCGTGGCCGCGAGTCAGGATGGGCGCGCAGATGACGGTGGGAAATTTGGAATCGATCAGGGTCTGGCGGCTCACAACCACGAAGCAGCGATAGAGTTTGGGATCGTCGCTGGCATGAGGAACGCGACTGGGATGATGAACGCGATAGATTTCGCCCCGTCTCATCGGCCTCCCGGTTCTGCCTACATCTGCTGGTAGCGGAGGACGTCCTCCACATCTTCATTCAGTTCATCTGCGGCCTTATTGATGAGTTCGAGATCGCGAGCTTCAATCTGAGCCCGCGCCTGTTGGCGCAGGTACAGAGCCAGTACCGCTTCGATAAATGCCGAACGCGATTGTTTCGATCCTGCCATGCGATCAATGCCCGTCAGTATCTCTTTCGAGAGTGTGATGGATGTCTTCTCTTTCATACTACCAACATACTACCATACCAGTATCGTGCCGTAAAGCTAGCCCCTTCTCCGCAAAGCGATTACAACTCGCAAAGAACGGAGCGTGACTACTGTGCCGAGCGATGAACTGCGTACATGGATCGGGAAGAATGTCGCAATCAGATTCAGGCGCATAGGCCAAGGGAATTGGCCGTCCGCACTTGTGATTCAGCAGGAACTCAACTCAACACCCCGCACCCAATTCCTCCATTGCCCACTCCCCCCGTTCTTGTAATAATGATTCCGCTCTGGCCGATTTGCGCCACGGGACATTTTTGTCCGGTGGGAAAACGGCCCACATGCGTTTCTTGGCAAGCATCTTTGTCCCCACGGGCAACCGGCGGCTGAATGAGCTGACCGGGTTCCTGTTGTGCGTCTCTGCGCTCCTCCTCTTCCTCGCACTGGCTTCGTATTCGCCCGCTCGATCCTTCGCTCAATAGCGCCTCGGTCCTCACCGGAACCCACGTCGCCCGCAACTGGATTGGCGTGGTCGGCGCGCTCATCTCAGACCTAGCGCTCCAGTTCTTCGGCATCGGCGCGTTCCTGCTGCCGGTCTTTCCCGCGCTGCTCGGAGTTCGCTGGTTTGCTTCGCGGAAGATTCAATCTCCCGTGGCGAAGACCCTGGGCGGAGTCTGGCTGGTGGTCTTCGTCCCCGCGCTGCTGGCGCTGCTGCCCGGCCACTCGCGCTGGCTGAACGCGATGCCAATCGAGGGCCTGCTGGGCCGGGTTGTGGGCGATGTGCTGATCCACTACCTGAACATGGCCGGCGCCTACATTGTTTGCGCAACCGTGCTGGCAGTCGCGCTCTATCTCTCAACTGCGTTTTCCTTTTCAGCGATTCAGCTGTGGGCGCCAACGCGTTTCGCGTTCGTGACCGCGCTGTGGAACCGCTACCAGGATTGGCGGGAGGAGCGCACCAAGAGGCGGCAGCAGAAGGAACTGGATAAGCGCCGGATCTCGAAGCCGCTGGTAAAGACGCAGTTGATCCCATCGCGGCAGGCGCCCGAAACATTCGAGCCCGCGAGACCTTCTGCAGAACCTCGCCGCACCGGCATAGAACGCACGCTCGAGCCCGAGGTCACGGAAAATGCGCCCTCGGCGACGCGCGGCATTCTGCCCGAGTCGTTGGTTGCGGCCCCAGACGCGGCGGACCCGGAAGTGACGCAGCGCGCCGACCGCGATCACAAAGCAAAGACGACGATGCCACGAATTGCTGGAGGCTATAAGCTCCCGTCAAGCAGCCTGCTCCAGCGTCCCGACGAGCAGCAGGCCGTGGATGCCGACGAACTGAAGCTGCTGGCGCAGGTGCTCACTGAAAAGTACGCCGAGTTCGACGTGCACGGCCAGATCACGCAAATCAATCCTGGCCCCGTGGTCACGACGTTCGAGTTCAAGCCCGACGCCGGAATCAAGTACAGCCGCATCACCAACCTCACCGACGACCTTTGTTTAGCGCTGAAAGCCGAGAGCATTCTGATCGAGCGCATGGCCGGCAAGTCGACCGTGGGCATTCAGGTGCCGAACCGCCAGCGCGAGATCATCTGGCTGCGCGAGAACATCGAGTCGCAGGAATTCATGGGCTCGAAATCGAAGCTGACGATGGCGCTCGGCAAGGACATCAACGGGCGCATCGTCACTGCGGACCTGAATGGCATGCCGCACCTGCTGATCGCCGGGTCGACCGGCTCGGGCAAGAGCGTCGCCATCAATGCCTTCATCATGTCGATTCTGTACAAGGCAACGCCGGAGCAGGTGCGGCTGATTCTGGTGGATCCGAAGCGGCTTGAGCTAGGCAACTACGAAGGCGTGCCGCACCTGTACACGCCGATCATCACAGAACCCAAGCTCGCGGCGAACGCGCTGCGCAACGCCGTGCGCGAAATGGAGCGGCGGTTGAAGTTGCTGGCCGCGAAGGGCGTGCGCAACATCGACCAGTACAACCGTCTGTTCGACAACGGCGGCACGCCCAGCCTGTTTGAGGAAGACTCCGACGACAAGCCGATTCCCTACATCGTAATCATCATCGACGAGTTGGCTGACCTGATGATGCTCGATTCGAGCAACGTGGAGGAGTCGATCACGCGGCTGGCGCAGATGGCGCGCGCAGTGGGCATCCACCTGGTGCTGGCGACGCAGCGTCCGTCGGTGGACGTGATTACTGGTTTGATCAAGGCAAACTTTCCGGCGCGCATTTCTTTCCGCGTGGCGACCAAGGTGGATTCGCGAACCATTCTTGACGCCAACGGCGCGGAAGCTTTGCTGGGCAAGGGCGACATGCTCTATCTGCCTTCGGGATCGGCGCGGGTGCATCGCCTGCATGCTCCGCTGGTCACGGAAAAAGAGATCGCGGCCGTGGTTGAATTCTGGAAGGCGCAAGGCTCGGCGGAGTATCAGCAGCAATTCCTTGAAGCTCCGCGGGACGAGCGCGAGGCCGTGGGCAGCGGCGATGGGGTCGAGGGATCAGAGGGCAGCGGCGAGGACGATCCGCTCTATCAGGATGCGGTGAAGCTGGTGGTCGAGTTCGGGAAGGCGTCCACTTCCCTGCTGCAACGGCGGCTGCGCATTGGTTACGGGCGCGCGGCGCACTTGATCGACCTGATGGAGCAGGATGGGATTGTGGGCGCGGCGGATGGTCCCAAGCCGCGGGAAGTTTTGAAGAGGCCCGACTGGATTTCAGAGATTGAAGAGACTATGCGGTAGCTTTCCTGCTGAATGTTCCAGTTGGAACATTGTGCTGAATGTTCCGACTGGAACATTTCACTTTGCAGAAAAGTTTCGGCGTAAGTTGTTGATTCTTGGTGCGGGCTTTTGGGCTGCTCAATGGAATCAAGGGGATAGGCTGTGGAAGAAATGCCTACTTTCGAGGGGGTCGAATGTCTACTAAAGTAGACTTGACAGGCGTTCGGCGTACTTTATAAGGTACGCCGCCGTGGCGAGTTCTACCGGCGAACAAGTGGGGAACGTTCATCTGTCCCCGGGTTCCCAATGCAGAGATTGCCCGGCTGTCAGCACTTCTCTGATCTCCAAACCCCCTACCTACCGCGAGGGGGGTTTGGGTTTTTTGAAGCTGATTAGTATTTTGCCGTCGGGCTGGTAGAGAACGGCGGTCTCAAGTTCTTCCTCTTTTCGAGCGGCTTGTTTGTTCAGGACTTGTTCGATCCGATCGACAATAAACTCGATAGCCTTCTTCCCGGCAATGGCTCCTGCTGCGCTGAGGGCAGTGACGACTAGACCAGGGTGAGGGGCTACGAAGGTTTCTAGTGATCTCGTTTCGGGGAAGGACTCTTCTAACTCAACGAGTCTAATGATCCTTATCTCAAATTGCGCGGGTTTCGTTTCGAGCGCTCGGTTAATCTCATTAAGTTCGGGAAGAGCAAGACCCTTGCAGTCGATAGTGACGATTTGTTTGGTGGCCTCATTTTCCATAAGCGTAGTGGTAGCGACGGATAGTAGCAGTAGCTCCTATGCGTCATCAAGGAGTTCAATGGAAAAACTTGCCATGCAGATATGTTGCGAGGTCGTAGAGAAAGATTGCGAGAAGCCCGTAACGGAGCGCGAGGCGTTCGATCTTATGGGCGGGCGGCTCGGGCGCTGATTTGACTTTGCCGGAACGAAATTCAAACAGTATTCGGAGCAAGCATGTCCTCTATCTCTCCCGGCTCAAAATAGAAGACAACTGGAGAAACGTTTAACCGTGTTTATTCGGTTCGGTCCTGCCGGGCTAGACCTTTGTCGTTAGAAGAAAGTTTTTTGGTCGAAGAGAATCTTAAAACCAGAGCGCGTCCAGTTTATCAAAGGGCTTGATGGGCAAAGAAAAGAAAAGCACCCTGGTGGAGGTAACTATGAAGGTTCCCTTGTGGGAACAAAAAAAGGCCCGCGCCGAATCGGTGAGATGAACTTTCCGTTGATAATTTCAGGGATAGAGATTTTGGACGGGGCGAAGCATTGTTGATACCCGTAGGAGATTAAGGTTCTTTCGTGAATAACCTCAACAATTTGACGTTTCCTATGGGTATCTCACCTCGCGGCTGCCCTGGGGAAAACTCACCGCCAGAACTCATGAATGAGGAAGTGGATGAGCGAGACGATTTGGGCGCACCAATGAAATGGTGTCCCTGAAAAAGTCTCGATTATTATGTAGGAACCGCTTGAAGTTGAATTTCTTACGGCGGTGTGGCCGGAAGACGAGGCCGAGTTGTGGCATGGTGTACTCCTATTCCCCGGCATGAATAGAAGAACACCTTCACTCCATTGAATCTTCTAGCGCCCTGCCGAGCGGGCTTTTTCAGCACATTGCCCGGCCAGCCCGCGAAGTTCGCTGAGGCTGTCCGCTTGGCGTATGCTGCGAATATTTTAGCAAATCGGGAATTGCCGGTGCGAGAAAAAACGCCGGAGGAACTTAATCCTGATCGCGGAGTGCAAAAGCTGTTCTTTTGGCTTTGGTTTGAAAGGCCTAATCAGTTTCGACCTGGGCAAGCCTCACGGGGGCTGGCCCACCTTTGATTTATCCCGGCGCACTTGTTCGAGCACGTCGACAAATAGATCGCGGTTGGGTTCGGTAGCCAACCAAGCACGCCGGTGATAGCAACTAGTGGTGATGTAGTGCAGATAACCTGCGCCGTAGTAGCGATGAAGGCCGGGCACGGGGAATTGTTATCACAGATCGCGATAGGCTGGCTGTGACGGATGAACATTGCGGCGCGAAGGCTCTGTGGATCGAGTCGCGGAGGGACGGGACGGCTAGAGTCAAAGTCTTTTCGCTACCGGCTGCATCGCGCGCACCCTTCGACTCAGCTCAGGGCAGGCTCTTTCGAAAACCGCGAAAGGTGCGGCAGCCTCAGTTTTGGTGGTGCCAGCAGAAAACAATTAAAGGTTGGCCCGCCCCCAAAGGACGCGAAAAAGTGGGGCAGTCTCGATTATGATGGAGCCGGCATAAGGTGGCCGGCTCCTAAAAATGGACGTCTGGCCCTCCGAGGAGCAAACCACATCGAATGATCACGGACTGCCACATTCATATCCAGCCGATGGAAATGTTCAAGCCCCATGCGCTGGAACTGATGAAGAAGAAGCGGCCGAACTTCGATCAGATTGCCGAGTACTGCCGTTCGCCCAGGGCATTCCTGCAATATCTCGACGCCTGCGGCGTCGACCGCGCAGTGCTTATCAACTACGTCGCGCCGGAGGTGATCGGCTTTACCAGCGGCGTGAATCAGTTCGTTGCGGACTACGTCAAGGAAGATCCCAAGCGGTTGCTCTCCTGCGGCAGCCTGCACCCGCGGCACACCACGAACGTTCTCGCCGACATGGAGCAGATTCTGCGCCTCGGAATCCGCATGATTAAGATTCATCCGCCGCACCAGCTTCTTTTTCCCAACGACTACCTGAACGGCGTCAAGGAACTGGAAATTATTTACCGCGCCGCCGAGGCTAACGGGGTGCCGGTGATGTTTCACACGGGTACGTCCATCTTCCCTGGGGCGCGAAACAAATACGGCGATCCCATGTACGTGGACGATGTGGCGGTGGATTTCCCCAAATTAAAAATCTTGCTGGCGCACGGCGGCCGTCCGCTCTGGATGCAAACGGCGTTTTTTCTGATCCGCCGCCATCCCCACGTCTATCTCGACATCAGCGGCATCCCGCCGACGACTTTGCTGAAGTACTTCCCGCGCCTTGAGGAGATCGCCAACAAGACTCTGTTCGGAACGGATTGGCCGGGTCCGGGTGTGCCCGACATCAAGAAGAATCTTGACGAATTCTGCGCGCTGCCGCTGGAGAAAAGACTTCAGCAGCAGATTCTCAGCAAAACCGCGCTAAGCATCTGGCCCGCCTGATTTCCAGTTATTTCGGTTTCCACAATCCGATCGTGTTGCCGTCCAGGTCGGTGAACCAGGCGAAGGTTCCCGTCGGAATCTCAACCGGAGGAACGAGCGTCTTGCCACCCAGCTTGCCAGCCTTGTCCAGATAACCCTGCACATCGTCCACTTGCACGTAGAAAGTCGTGTAGTGAGGTCGTAAATCCTGCCTTCGTACGGCCCGCAGACAGACGAAAAGCCCGCGCCGAAACGCGGGCCTGTGATCCGGTTGTCTGCTTACTTTCCCGCCTTCGCGGCGTCTTGTTTGGTTCCGGAGAGTTCGTCGGCCAGAGCGCCAGCGCCGTAGATTTTGCGCAGCGCCTCCTGAATTCCGCGCGAGTCCACGGACACGGCGCGGCTCTGAACGTCACTATAGGCGAAATTCGCCGACAGCGACTCGATGTTGCCGTCGAAGATGATCCCCACCACTTCGCCCTGCTTGTTAACTGTAGGCGAGCCCGAGTTGCCGCCGATAATGTCGGCAGTCGAAACGAAGTTAAACGGGGTCTTTGGATCCAGCTTTGACTTCGCGTTCATCCAGCTTTCCGGCAGTTTGTATGGAGGCTCGTTATGGTGTTCGGCGGCGCGCTCATAGGCGCCACCCATGGGGGTGAAGTAGGGAATGTCTTTCCCATTCTCCTTATAACCTTTCACCACCCCATAACTCAGGCGAAGCGTGAAGGTTGCATCCGGCGGCTGGCTGAAGCCGCTCCGGGCAAAGCGGGCTTTTGCGATGATGGTGCCGTCGCGGCGCACGACAGAGTCAATCTTGTCGTCAAACTGCTTGCGAACAGTCAAAGCATCAGGCTCGATCGCGCGCAGGGCGACAATCAGGGGATCAGTGCTGGCCTCAATCGCAGCCTGGCCCCCTTCATAAAGTTGCTTGCGGACAGCGACATCATCCAGCCTGGTGCCTGTGATCAGGTCTTTCGCGGCGTCGGCGGGAGTCTTGCCATTCAAAACCTTTTTCACGTCGGGGTTATCTTTTCCCAGCGCGTCCTGCATTTCGGCCAGAGAATCCGCCAGTTGAGCGGTGTCGAGAGTCTTGTAAACCGGCGCGGTGGAGAACAACTGCTGCTCCAGCGAGGGCAGCGCGGAATCGCGGAACTCACGCAGACGGTCGGCATTCGGCTTCGGTTTCTCCTCTGCCGCCCGCACCAGCACCCGCGCGATCTGCGGCAGGCCGGAGGCAAATCCGCGCAGACGCTCCAAGTAGCTGAGTTGGAGATAGATGTCGTGTTGCAGCTTCATGGCTTGCGCAATCTCATCCCAGGGATCGGACCCGGTGGCGTTCTTGGCGTCCGCTTTGTACGATGCGCGCAGCTTCGCTTCGTCGGCAGCCTTGGCATCCATGATCGATTTATCGAGCAAACCGGCCTCGTAACCTGTGATAGCCTTCTGCGAGTTTTGCAGTCCGAACATATCTTCTTTGGCGATGCGGGCATTCTCTTCCGACTGCTTGCTGAAATCCTGCAGTAGCGCGACGCGGCGGTTCAGCATGGTCAGGACTGCGGGATAGTTCACGTCGCGGGTGTATTCCAGTTGAGCCAGTGTCTGCTGGCGGCTGGTATTTCCGGGATGTCCGGAAACGAAGACTAAGTCGTCGTTCTTCACGCCCGCGCGCGACCAGCGGAGATAGTTGTCAAGGTGCGCGGGGTGACCGTCTTCGTAGACGCGAAAGAAGGTGATGTCCAGATCGTAGCGGGGGAAGGTGAAGTTGTCGGGATCGCCACCGAAGAACGCGGCGTCAAACTCGGGCGCGAAGACCAGGCGCACATCGGTGTACTTCTTGTACTTATACAGGTTGTAAACCTGGCCGGAGTAGAAAGTGACTACATCGCAGCGCAGTCCGGTCGAAGTCGCGCAGTCATTCTCGATTTGTGACATGGCAGAGCGCTGCGCCTGTCCCGCGTCGGCGGCCGACATTTCCGGCTTGACCCCGGCGTTCACCTTATCGGTTACGTCTTCGATCCCGACCAGTTGGTTCAGTTCGAGATTCGGGCACTTGGCCTCTTCGGCTTGGGTCTTGGCGTAGAAGCCGGACTTGATGTAGTCGTGGCCTTCGGTGGAAAGCTGCTGCACGCAGCCCGCGCCCACGTGGTGGTTGGTGAAGGTCAAACCGTCGGCGGAAACAAACGAGCCGGAGCCTCCATTGTTAAACCGTACCGAAGACAGCCTTACATGATCCAGCCACTGCTGTGTCAATTCGAAACCATACTTCGCCTTGATCTTGTCTTTGGGAGCTGCGTTGTAGAGCCACATACCCTCGTCGGCCGAGGCCACAGTGGAAAGTAGAAAAGACAAGGCAAGGCAAAGCGAAAAAAAGCGCTTCAAAGGATTCCTCCCGGAGGGATTATGAGGAGCGGCTACGGTTCCTCGGCGAGCGATAAATCAACCCCTCACTATACTCCGTGAGGAGGATCGTAGCAAAAGGTGCGCCGCGGTCCGAGAGCGCCGCTGAAAGCAGCTCACCACTGTTCCAGCCATACACCGAAGTCATGAGGGCCTCTGGAACCCAAGCGTTTTTTGGCGTATAAAAGTTAGTTGCATTCCCCGCGCACCCCTCGCGCGGCCCTGGCAACGGTAATCAATCTAAATAAGCGAGAGACTATGTCGAGCGTGAGCAGCACTCCTGCCCCAAAAGGGATGGAAGGCATTGTTGCTACCAACTCCAGCATTTGCTACATCGATGGCGACCTTGGCGTCCTTGCCTATCGCGGCATTGATATCCATGAACTGGCCGACCGCTCCAATTTTGAAGAGACTTGCTACCTGCTCTGGTTTGGGCGCTTGCCGAAGCCAGCCGAGCTAACGGAGCTGCGGGAGCGCCTGGCGCGAGAGCGTCACCTTGACCCGGCGATCGTTGAGTTTCTACGTACCGTGCCCAAGACCGCGCTGCCCATGGATGTGCTGCGCACTGCGGTTTCGGCGCTGGCTTTCTACGATGCCGATGAGAAGAACAACGATCACGACGCCAATGTCCGCAAAGCCATCCGGCTGACTTCTCAGATCGCAATGATCGTGGCCGCCTATGACCGGATTCGCAAGGGCAAGCCGGTGGTCGAAGCTGACCGCTCACTGTCGCACGCCGCAAATTTCCTGCTGCAATTGACTGGGACCAGGCCTTCGTCGACCGCCGAGCGCGCGCTCGATATCGCGCTGATCCTGCACGCGGACCACGAACTGAATGCGTCCACGTTCGCAGCCCGGGTGACGGCCGCGACGTTGTCGGACATGCACTCCGCCATCACGTCGGCCATCGGCGCGCTGAAAGGGCCGCTGCACGGCGGAGCCAATGAAGCGGTTTACCGCATCCTGGCATCGATTGATCGCGAAAAATCCGATCCGGTCGTCTATGTCCGCAACATGCTGGCGCAAAAGAAAAAAATTCCCGGCTTCGGCCATCGCGTCTATAACACCGAAGATCCTCGGGCCACGCACCTGCGCGTGATGTCGCGGGATCTGGGCCGTTCCAGCGGCCAGCCGCAGTGGTATGACATGTCGGAAAAAATCGAGAACCTCGTGAAAACGGAAAAGAAGCTGAACGCCAACGTGGATTTCTACTCTGCTTCTACCTACCACGTGTTGGGCATCGATGAAGATCTGTTCACACCCGTATTCGCCGTCTCCCGCATCAGCGGCTGGACGGCGCACGTCATCGAACAACTCGACGACAACCGCCTGATTCGCCCGCGCGCCGATTACATTGGACCGGATTATCCCAACCATTACGTGGCGATGGAAAAACGGTAACGTAGCGGCGCCGTCTCGGCGGCTGTGAGCCTGCCCTGAGCGAAGCGTCACGCCCGCCGCGCCGGGGGCCACGAGAAATCGTCATTGCTTGGGCGGCATATTCACCCGATCTGCCCGAAGCCAAACCCCGCAGCTAGAGCGTTTCTCAGCGTAGAATATATCTTTATGCGCCGGATTTACCTCGACAATAACGCCACCACGCCGGTTCTGCCGGAAGTGCTCGAAGCCATGCGTCCGTACTTTGGCGAGCACTTTGGCAACGCGTCGTCGATCCATCACCATGGACAGGAGACGCGCGCTGCCGTTGAGCGTGCGCGGGATTCAGTGGCGTCGTTATTGGGCTGCCGGGCGGCCGAGGTGGTCTTCACCAGCGGTGGAACCGAAAGCGACAATCTGGCGATCGCGGGCTTGACCGGCGCGGGCGATCACATCATTACTTCGAGCATCGAGCATCACGCCGTGCTGCTTGCCTGCAAGCATCTGGAGGAAACGGGCTGCGATGTGACCTGCCTGCCGGTGGATGGCCGCGGCCTGGTCGACCCCGGCGATGTGCGGCGCGCGTTGCGGCCGAACACAAAGCTGATTTCGATCATGATGGCCAACAACGAAACCGGAGTCTTGCAGCCGGTGGAGGAGATTGGAAAGATTGCCGCGGAGGCTGAGGTTTATTTTCACACGGATGCGGTGCAGGCCGCGGGCAAGGTTCCGATAGATGTGAATCGGATCGGCTGTGATGCGCTCTCAATTTCCGGCCACAAGATGCACGCTCCGCAGGGTGTGGGCGCGCTCTACGTGCGCAAGGGAACACAGCTTGAGCCGCTGTTTTACGGAGGACGGCATGAACGCTCGCGCCGCGCCGGAACCGAGAACGTTCCGGGAATTGTCGGACTGGGCAAGGCCGCGGAGTTGGCGATGCAAAGGTTCGAACGTGGCGACGACAGGAGAATGTCCGCGCTGCGGGACCGCCTGCAGCAAGGCCTTCTCGCGCAGGTGGAAGAGTCCGGCGTGAACGGCCTGGGGGCTCCGCGCGTGCCGAACACGGCGAACATTTATTTTGATCAAATCGAAGGCGAGTCGATGGTCATTGCCCTCGACCTCAAGGGGCTGGCGGTTTCGGCCGGTGCTGCGTGTTCGTCGGGAGCAATTGAACCATCCCACGTGCTCACCGCGATGAGCCTGCGCAAGGATCGGGCTCATGCCAGTATCCGCTTCAGCCTGGGTACGCAGAACACTGCGGAAGACATCGACATCGCGCTTGCGTTGGTAGCAGAGACGGTGGTGCGGCTGCGAGAGTTGTCGCCGGCTTACAGGAAAGCAGCAATTAGCAGTTAGCAATTGCACCAGCAATCAGCATTCAGCGCAGCAGCTCCTTGGCTAGGTGCTAAGTGCTGACTGCTAAATGCTAATTGCCAACTGCTGGATTTAAGACATGCCAAATGACAGGACCATTGCCGTAGCCATGTCGGGCGGAGTCGATTCCTCTACCGTCGCGGCCATGTTGCGCGCCGAGGGACACAACGTCATCGGCCTGACCATGCAGCTCTGGAACCAGCGCCGCCTGGCCGGACACGAGGGCATGCCCGAGCAGGTAACCGGCCGCTGCTGCTCGCTCGACGACGTCTATGATGCCCGCCGCGTGGCCGAGCACATCGGCATTCCGTATTACGTCGTCAATCACGAAGAGCGCTTCGAGCGCGACGTGGTGCGCCCGTTCGTCGCGGAGTATCTTTCGGGACGCACGCCCATCCCGTGCAGCCTCTGCAACAATCATTTGAAGTTCGACCAACTGCTTGTCGTTGCGCAACAGATTGGCGCCGACTGCGTTGCCACCGGCCACTACGCCCGCGTGGAGTATGACGATGCCCGCGGACGCTGGCTGCTCAAGCGTCCCGCCGACCGCAGCAAGGACCAGACTTATTTCCTCTTCGGCCTCACTCAGGAGCAACTCAGCCGCACGCTCTTTCCACTGGGCGGCATGACCAAGCCCGAGGTTCGCGAGCTGGCCCGCAAGCAGGGCCTCGCTCTCGCCGAGAAGCCCGATTCGCAGGAGATCTGCTTCGTCCCCGGCGGCGACTACAAGCGCTTTATCGACGCTTATCTCGCCGAGAGCGGCGAGTCTCTCCCCGACACCGCGGGAGAACTGGTAACGGCGAACGGCGAAGTAATCGGCGAGCACAGCGGCATTCACAACTTTACCGTCGGCCAGCGCAAGGGCCTGGGCGTGGCGACGGGATCGCCGCTCTATGTAATTCAAATCAACGGGGCCGACAAGCAGGTGGTGGTCGGCGGCGATGAGCATCTCTACTCGCGTACGCTGCGCGCCCGCCGCGTCAACCTAATTTCCGTGCACAATCTGCGCGAGCCCATGCGCGTATCGGTGAAAATCCGCCACCGCCACGAACCTGCTCCGGCGGTGCTCGAAAAGATTGCCGCCGACGAGGTTCTTGTAACTTTCGATCAGCCGCAGCGCGCCATCACTCCGGGCCAGGCCGCGGTTTTCTATCAGGATGATATCGTGGTCGGCGGAGCTTGGATAACATGAAGCTCACGACCGCAGGCATTCTGCTTGCCTTGCTCCCGTTCGTCTTCATGCTCGCAGACGATGCGCCGAAACCCGCCTCGCCCGATGGCTACGCTTATGGGTTCACATCCTGCTTCCAAGGTTCCGAGGGAAATGGAATTCTCTTGCGCCTTACTCAGCATCCCGGCTGTAATTCGCGCACAACATACCCGTATCTTGAAATCCACATCGCGGAGCTGCAAGTGCCGACAAATCAGGGTCTCGTCATCGGTGACACGTATTCGGCCTTCCGCTGCGAGAAATCTAAGAGCGCGTGTGAGTGGGCCGCAACTGGGGAGTTAATGTTCAACCACTTTGAGGACGTGGACAAAAAAGGCATTCACACAGATGGCTGGTACGAGAAAAACTGAGATTCGCCCATGGCTTGCCAGAAATCGGGCGATTTAAGGTCGACTGCGTAGCCCCCCTGCGGCTAGACCTGACTCCGATTAGGCCAAACCTCGGATAGCGCGAGGGCTACTGCGATGCCCACTGACACTTCCACAAAGCGATGCCACGCCACGATCCACGCCGGACTTGTGTGCGCAATCAATAGAATGATGCTCAGCGTAATCGCGGCAAACCGATAAGCGCCCCGAAACCGGAAAAGCCCGCAGAGCGTTCCGCACAAGAAAATCGCGACCCCGTACACCAGCGCGCTGGTGTGAAAGAATGTGGCGATCAACGCTCCCAGCACAGCGCCCAATGCCGTTCCTGCAAAACGCTGCCACGCCAGGGTTCTCGGATCGATGGTGGATTGCATAATCACGATGGCGGAGATCGGCGCCCAGTAAAACTCGGGAAGCTTCAGAAGACGAGCCAGCAGCATCGACACTACTGCCGCGACCGTGGTTCGCGCCGCGTCGAGAAGCGTGTCAACCGTCGGCTTGTGGATATTCACCATGCTCAGAGCGATTCGACCAATCCTCCGCCTGCCGCCGAACTAGTGTATTGCGTCTTGAGGTTCTTTGGCGATGTTCTCAGGACAAAATCCTCGCTGCCAACGCGGCTGTTTGCGTTGGTCTAGACTGTACGTAGTCAGGTAAACAGATGACGATTGACAATCCGCCTCGCGACGGCGAATCCGCACCTCGCACATCTCGAGGCAACTCGCGCAAGAAGTACTCCTGGATTCTAGTGACCATTTTGGGGGCGGTCCTTACGTTGTTTTTGGTCGGGGGCGGGGTGCTACTGTCGACTGGGCTCGGCTTGTCGCACCTGCTGAGTATGTTGCGCGGAGCACGCACCGAGTTCAATGTGGACCAGCCCACCGTAGTTCGTCAGATTCAGCAACTTCAGCGCCTGGAAACGGTGAGCTATACGATGGATAAGATTATTTCAGGCGAGCACGCTAATGCTTACCTGCCAAAGTTTCTAGCGGGTGACCGTTTGCTGCTGGTGGTGCACGGAGAGGTAGTTGCGGGCATCAATCTTGCGGATTTGCGGTCCGGCGACGTGCAGGTGTCCGGCCAGAAGGTGTCGATTCATCTTCCCGCCGCGGAAGTCTTCAGCACGCGAATCGATAATGCAAGGACGAAAGTATATTCCCGCGATACCGGCCTGTTTTCTTCTCCGGACCCCGACCTCGAAAGCGAGGTCCGCGTTGAAGCAGAACGCCAACTTCAGCAGGCGGCGTTGCAAGACGGCATACTCAAGACCGCGAAGGACAACGCGCGGACCACAATCTCGGGGATGTTACAGGGTTTCGGCTTCCACGAAGTGGATATTCGATAGGTCTGTCAAGGAGGGTAATCACTTCTCGCTGAGCGAATGTAGGAAGGATCTTCCGTTAGCCTTCAGCTTCTGTTCCAACCGCGCCGTGCAGTCGCACTCGCCGCACGCCCAGGGCTCGCTACCGTTCTCGTCGCGGCAGTTGCGCCGGTCGTGAGCATCCTGTACTTTCGTGAGGTCGAAATATTCTTCCCAGTAAGGCCGTTCTTCCTGCAACGGTGTGGGACAGTAGCAGACTTCCACCCAGCGCACGGTCTGGTCGGCGCAGAGCCGCGCTTCATTCATATTGCGCAGGTATTCGCCTTCTGCGACCGACCCCTGGCCGAGCGTCTCCTTCTCGATGGCTTGAAGCAGATCGCCTTCGCGGCCGGGCTTGACGCGGGCTCGAACGAGATAACGCATGGGTGAGGAAATTGATGAGTGATGATTGTTGATTGAACGGCAAGATTGGGTGACTGAAGGTTTGGCTTCTCAATCAACAGTCAACAATCAGCAATCATCATGTCTTCAGATGAACATCTCGTCCTGCGGCACGGGCCGCCGCGCTTCGCGGCTGCGGCCGTTTCTGCGGCCGCGCCCACCCAGCAGAAACTCAATGCCAGCGGTCACACCCTGTATCAAGCCGGAGAACTGCCGCACCGGCGAAACCACAGTCTGGTGCACTATATCGGAAGTTTCTTCCACGCGGTCGAGCGTACGGCTAAGCAGTTCGTCGGCGCGGATCACTTGCAGGCGCGCGCGATCGACCGCGTCACTCACCGTGGCATCCACGCGGTCCACCTGCGAGCGCACGGAGACCGTTGTTTCCATCAGATTGTCGGCAATCACCGTCAGCCGCGGGCGCAGTTCGGTCAGCATCGCCTGCGCCGTCTCCAGCGTGGGCACGGCCTTGGTCTTCACTTCGACGGCCAACGCTTCCAAGCGGGCGTTGCTCTTGCGCACGGCTAGATACAATGCCGTCAGAATGCCCGCCTGCAGAAGCACGGCCGCCGCCGTCACGGCGATGAACACCATGGTAAGGTTTTCCATAGGACAAAGCCCAAAGCCCGCACTCCCAAGCCGAACCGCTGGCTCCAAGAGGATTACAGGTTCTTGGGTGCTGCGGTCTCCGTCGTAGCCTCTTGATAAGCCTGTCTGCCAGCCTCGTACGCGGCGCGGAACTGATCTTTCTGCTGATTCACGACGTCGCGTCCGCGATCAACCCATTCTGAAGCCTGGCCGCGAACATCGCGCGCGCGCGTGCGCACGTAATCGCGTCCCTCTTCGGCCCGAGCCCGCAGAACGTCCCGCGTCTCGCTTCCCGAGCGTGGCGCGTACAGAACTCCCGCCAACGCACCCAGACCCATCCCCGCCAGAAACCACACGAAACTGTTGCTGCTGTTGTTCTCCGACATGACACATACCTCCCGGCTATAAGTGCCGATCAAGTCGGATGTTAGCACTCGCTTCAGGGAAATACAATTACAGCAAAACCCCTACGCAGGCTTGCGGGACACTGCAACTGGGACACTGCAATTTTAATTCTTGGAAATTCAGCTTACTTCTGCGCCGGGGGACTTGCCGGGGCCGGTGCTGGAGTTGCCGGCTGGGTCTTGGCAGGCGCCGACTTCACCCCTGCAACACCGACTTCGGCCCACCCTGCTTGATAGCGTTGATGGAGAGCGTCACCGAAGTGAGCATGAACAGAACCGCCGAAATCGTCGTCGCCCGGGAGAGCGTAGTGGCTGCACCGCGCGGGCCAAAGGCAGCCTGACTGCCCTGTCCGCCGAAGGCCGCCGAAATGTCGCCGGCCTTGCCGCTTTGCAGCAAAACCACAATAATCAGAAACAGACAAACGATCACATGGACGATCGTGACAAGAATAATCATGGAATCAGGAGGTCCTTAAACTGTTCAGAATGAATGCAAATGGTGCGGAAGGCGGGATTTGAACCCGCACGCCTTTCGGCGCCACCCCCTCAAGATGGTGTGTCTGCCAGTTCCACCACTTCCGCACAGATGTGAAACAACACCACAAGGGCGCTTTCGATTATAGCAGAGGAATCTGTGGTTTTATGTGGGGATAGCCGCCCTCGCTCCTACCGGAACGCGAAACGGAGCCAGCAGGCTGGTTGCACTGCTGGCTCCGACACGTGAAAGCAACTGCTCGGATGAGGTCCTAGTCTCCCGAAGGCAGCAGCATCTCCTCAGGACCATGCTCAATCGGAACGGGAATGGCCCCTGCGGAGCATCAGGACCATGTTCAACTCGCAAAGACGGCTTGATGCCCGCCGAACTGCTCCGCCTCCGTGGATCCTGCCAGCGCCGTGGTCGACGCCAGCCCGCCGCTGATCACCTGCTGCACCTGATCGAAGTATCCCGTGCCCACGAAATGCTGGTGCTTCACCGCCTGATATCCGTGCTCCTTCTCACTGGCAAATTCCTTCTCCTGCAGCGCCGAGTAAGCGGCCATTCCCGTTTCCTTGTAGTGCCGCGCCAACTCAAACATGCTCAGGTTCAACGCATGGAAGCCCGCCAGGGTCACGAACTGGATACTTGTATCCCATGCGAGCCAGCTCGGTCTGAAAGCGCGCAATCGTTTCGTCGTCGAGCTTCTTGCGCCAGTTGAAGCTGGGCGAGCAGTTGTAAGCCAGCAACTTGCCGGGATACTTCGCGTGGATAGCATCGGCGAATTGCCGCGCTTCTTCCAGATCGGGATGCGAAGTCTCGCACCAGATCAAATCCGCAAAGGGCGCGTACGCCAGGCCGCGCGCGATGGCCGACTCGATTCCACCCCGAATGCGGAAGAAACCTTCCGAAGTACGTTCGCCAGTGCAGAAAGCCCGGTCGCGCAGGTCGATGTCGCTGGTCAGCAGAGTAGCGCTGTCGGCGTCGGTGCGGGCCATGACCAGGGTCGGCACGCCCATCACGTCGGCCGCCAGCCGCGCCGCCACCAGTTTTTGAATCGCTTCGGTGGTCGAAACCAGGACCTTGCCGCCAAGGTGTCCGCACTTCTTCGCCGACGAAAGCTGATCCTCAAAGTGGACGCAAGCCGCGCCCGCTTCAATCATGCCTTTCATCAATTCAAACGCATTCAGCGTTCCGCCGAACCCGGCTTCCGCATCGGCCACCAGCGGCGCATACCAGGTTTCGCCGGGCGCCACTTTCCCCTCCGCATGATGCACCTGATCGGCCCGCTGCAACGCGCTGTTGATACGGCGGCAAAGATTCGGAACGCTGTCCGCCGGATACAAGCTCTGATCGGGATACATCTGCCCCGCATTGTTCGCGTCCGCCGCCACCTGCCACCCGCTTACATAGATCGCTTTCAAGCCCGCCTGCACCTGCTGCACCGCCTGGTTGCCGGTCATTGCGCCCAGCGACTTGACGTAAGGCTCGGTCTGCAACAGCTCCCATAGCCGCTCCGCGCCCAGGCGAGCCAGCGTGTGCTCAATCTGAATGGAGCCGCGCAGTCGCAGCACGTCTTCGGCTGTGTAGGGACGTTCAATGCCCTTCCATCGCGGGTTCTTCGCCCACTCGTAATTCATGCAGTCGATCGCCAGAGCGTAATGCGCGGTCTTCTCTACTTCGCTCATGAACGGGGAGTGGGTCGCGTTCCGGTTTCCGTTTTCCTTGGCGGGCATTGGGTTCTCTCCAGACTTAAAATTGTATGTTCAATATAATGAACATATATTCACTATACTGGCGAAGCGTATGTCACCGCCCACTCCCGGTCAAGGCAGTTGTTCAATATGGTGAACGTGTATTCATTTAATTGGCCATCTTCAGTTTTTTGCGGTATTCTTGAAAGATGCCGGCTTCGTCCGATTCTCCATCCGCAGCGGTCGAACGCGCTCTGGCCATGCTGGAAGCCGTAGCCCAGGCCACGGACGGCCTGAGCAACGCTGATATCAGCCGTAAACTCAACATTCCAAAGAGTTCCGCCAGCTATATCCTGCGCACCCTGGAGACTCAGGGCTACGTCACTCGCGATGCGGAAACGGGCAAGTACCGCGTCGGGCTCAAGATCCTCAGCCTGAGCCGCGGAGCGCTTGGGGGACTGGACGTTCGCGGAGTGGCCCTGCCCATCATGCGCCACCTGACGCAGCAGACCGGCCTCACCTGCCACCTGGCGGTTCTTGATGGACCGGACGCCGTCTATATCGAGAAGGTGGAACCCGAGGGCTTTATCCGCATGGATACCTGGGTCGGACGCCGCATGCGCGTGCACGCGACCAGCGTCGGCAAGGCGATTGTCGCCTATCTTCCTCAAGACCGACTCGAAGAGATTCTGCGCAAAAGCGGTATGGAAAAGCGTACGCCCAAGACGATTACCACCTTGCCGCGGCTGCTGAAGGAACTGGAAAAAGTGCGCACGCAGGGCTACGCCGTGGACGATGAAGAAAACAACCTGGGCGCCCGCTGCGTTGGAGCCCCAATTTTCGACGAGCGCGGCTCCATCGAAGCCGCCCTGGGCTTGAGCGGCACAACGCAGCAGGTCAGCCCGAACACCATGCCGCGCATCCTCGAAGCGCTCAAGGACGCAGCGCGGCACATCTCCATGGGTATGGGATACCGGCCCCCGCACCGCCGGGTCGGCGCCTAAGCCGTAGAGATGAACATGTGCGGACAGCCGCCTCGGCTGTCTCGCCGAGCGAAGCGAGACTTCTGCCCGCAGATTCGCCAAACAGTACCGTCAGCGCTATGCCGACTCCCTGCACTCCTCCGCCATCGCTACTCCGGCGCGAGTCGGCGCCCGCCGCAACGGCACTAACACGATTCCCTGCCTCCACTCATGCACCAGTGTCCAAGCTGCCGCGCACTCGTCGCACAACCAGTATCGCTCCACGCGCCGGGGCTGTGACCGCATCTGACGGGAGGCTGGGGCTGTGGGTTCTCCCGGCTTGCCCACACATTCCGCCTCCACCAGGAACAGCTTGCCTTGGCGTAGTCGAAGAAACGGTTTCAAGCATTGCTGATTCGCACAGTGGCTGAGCATGCTGCCCTCCCACTGGATGCCTCTTTTCGGCCTCGAACAGCCTGATTTGATCCCGAGGGTGTAAGAGCAGCCAGATTCCAAACGGTAAGCATGCCGGATTCCAGACCCCTGTGGAAGATTCCGCGCTCAGATTCCTTGGAATTCCATACCAGCGCCTGACCAATCGCCGCCCCTCGGTGCCGAACTCATCGGCACCTGCCGAACGGTCGTCGCCAGGGCTCAGTGCACCATCGCCCCCACAACCGCGACCACCAATCCCACCACGGTCAGCACAATCCCTAAGTACCAGAAGATCCGCTTTCCAGAAAGCAACGTGATCGAAGTGATCACCAGCCCGATCTCCAGGAACACTTCTGCCAGGTCATAACGGTCGGCGCGGCGCGTCTCCGTGGCCACCTCGCGATCCAACTCGCGCGCCTTCTCTTGAATCTCTTCTTTGTCGTGTTTGTAACGCTCGGCTTCCTGCCCGTATTTTTCGTGGACCTTGGCTAATGCCGCAGCGTCATTACTGGCCATCACGCCAGCCATGTCGGCGAACAGCACGTCTTCATGCTCGCGAATATTCTTTGCCTGGTAATACGCCCATTGATCGGACGCTTTCGCCTGCTGCACAACTTCCTCGGTGTGCGCCCGATGCCCCAGCAGCGAAACCACCGCCACGCACACCGCCACCACCGCCATGGTCAGCGAAACCGCCGCCAGGGAATGGCTTTCTCTGCCTTTTTCCGCATGCTCCTGCAGTTCCTGAAGCTCATCTGCACTCATTGATCCTCCCTAGAAGCAGTGGCCAGTGGTCGGTGGCCAGTTCTCGATAGTACGGATTCAAGCACACCTGAGCAAGCAGTTACTAGAATCCAACAAGAGAGCGAATGCTGTCGCAAGAACTGACCACCGACCACTGACCACTGCCTCATTCCCCCATCACTTTCACGATCACGCGCTTGTCGCGTCGCCCATCGAATTCGGCATAGAAAATTCTCTGCCATGTCCCCAGATCCAACTTGCCGGCAGTAATCGGCACGATCACCTCATGATGGATCAGCAACGCCTTCAGGTGTGAATCACCGTTGTCTTCACCGGTGTCATGATGCTTGTAGTTCTTGCGAAACGGAGCCAGGTGTTCCAGCCACTGATCGATGTCCTCGATGAGACCGCTCTCATTGTCGTTCACATAGACGCCCGCCGTAATGTGCATGGCCGAAACCAGCACCATCCCCTCTTTGACTCCGCTCCTGCGCACGATTTCTTCCACCTGGGGCGTCAAGTGCACGTAGGCCCGGTGCGTCTTGGTATGAAATTTTAAGTACTCCGTAAGAGTTTTCATCTGCCGTTCCTCAAGTACGGAGATTTTACCCGAGACTGCCCCGAACCCACCGGCGAGTTGCCTTGAAGAAACGCAGAAACGAAGAGACGAAGAAATAGCGTGCACCCATCCCCTTTTTCGCGGATAATTCGATGCTCTGATGGACCCGTCGCATAACGACCTCGAAGCCATTCGCCGGATTCTCGCCAACCTTACCACCCGCGTCTATCGAATCGAGCAGAAGCTCCTCATCGAACCCGAGACTGCAGTCCAAACCCACGCAACCCAACCCGCTCAGCCAGAACCTCCAAAGCCGGCCGCAAGCGGCGCAACCTCTGCGCAGGCCCAGCAACCGGTTCTTGCGCCCTACATCCCGCCCCGCATCGAGACACCGTTCCCGGCCGAACCGCCAGCCGATCTGGAAGCGCGCATTGGCTCGCATTGGCTCAACCGCATCGGCATTGCCGCGCTCTTGATCGGTATCTCGTATTTTCTGAAGTTCGCCTTCGACAACAACTGGATCGGTCCGGCCGGAAGAGTCACCATCGGCCTGTTGGCGGGCATTGCGGTGATTGTGTGGAGCGAGCGTTTTCGCGCCAGGGGGTACAAAGCGTTTTCGTATTCGCTGAAGGCGGTCGGAATCGGAGCACTCTATCTTTCCCTGTGGGCGGCGTTTCAGGTTTACAGTCTGGTCCCGGGCGGCGTCGCTTTTGTCATGATGCTGGCGGTAACCGCGGCCACGGCCGTGATGGCCTGGACCCAGGACGCGCAACTGCTCGCCGCCTTCGCCCTCACCGGCGGCTTTACCACGCCCCTTCTGCTTTCGACGGGGCAGAATCGCGAAGTGGCTCTGTTTTCCTACGTGGCATTGCTCGATGTGGGTGCGCTGCTGCTGGTGGTGTTCAAGCCCTGGCGGCGGCTTCTGGTCATGAGTTACGCCGGCACGCTGCTGCTTTATGTGGGCTGGTATTCCACTTTTTATAGCCGCGGCCAGCTTAGCCCCACGCTCAGTTTCGCCACGTTGTTCTTCGCTATTTTCGCGATCGCCCCGCTGGTCACGCTGCAGCCGGAAGGCGAGGCGCCGCGATTCGCTTCCATTCCTGCGGTTCTGGCCTTTGTGAATGCCGTCGTTTATTTCCTTCAAGCCTACGCCATGTTCGAAGAAATCGACAAACGGGATATGGCCTGGTTCGCCTTGGCTCTGGCTGCGGTTTACATCTTTCTCAGCCGCCAGGTGCAGAGTAGAAAGCTCACTCCCGCCGCGGCGGAAAGGCTGCACCTTCTCCATCTCGCGGTTGCCCTTGGTTTCGTCACGGTGGCGATTCCCATTCGGCTGGATGCGCATTGGATCACGATTGGCTGGTTCGTCGAGGCCGGCGTGCTTCTCTGGGTCGCGGACCGAATCGAGTCGGAGCTGCTCAACTTGTTTGCCTTAGCCGCTCTCGTGCTGGGAGTAGCGCGGCTGTTGTTGCTCGACGATTTCCATACCGAGCCAGCTCATCTTCAACCTGCGCATGGCCACGTACGCGGTGGCAGTTGCGGTGCTGGGTGCAGTCGCCTGGTACGCCTCGCGCCGAAGCGATGACGCGGCGCGCACGGTTGCGTCGGTCGCGGTGGTGGCTCTGAATGTTCTCGCTCTCATCGCGCTCAGCCACGAAGTTGCGGATTACTACGCGCGGCAAATGAGCGCCCTGCAGCCGGTACGCGGCCGCTCGGGCCCCGCTTACACCACCGCTTACACCAACGACTGGCGGCGCATTCAGATTGCCCGCGACTTCACCTACTCGGCGCTGTGGATGGCGTACGGCGCCATGCTGATGGTGATCGGCTTCTTGCGCCGCTCGGCCTTCGTGCGCTGGCAGGCTCTACTGCTCATCGCCGCGACTACTTTCAAAGTCTTCGTCTACGACGTTTCTCAGCTCGATCGCGGATACCGCATCGTCAGCTTTATCGTCCTCGGCGTGCTGCTGCTGGCGATTTCCTTTGTCTACCAGCGGGATTGGCTGCAACTCTCGGCCAGGAAAAAGGCATAGGGACAGGAGGGGACTCGATCCGCGCATGAAAGCTGCCTCGCTCTTTCTATTGCTTGTCTTGGCGGCGCCCAATCCGCCGGAAGTTGCCGTCGCCTATCTCAGCAACGTGCGCGAGATTCATGTGAGCCAGCCGGACCGGCAAAACTTCTTTATCGTAGACGAAGAACTCTGGAATCATTCGCGTGCCGATCTCGGCGACCTGCGCCTCTACGACGGGAACTCTCCCGTGCAGTACTCACTCTCCGAGCAGCGGGCGGGCGTTTCCTCCGAAGAAGTAGAAGCCAAAATCCTCAATCTTGGCAGCGTTGCAGGTCACACCGAGTTCGATCTCGATGCGCAGGGGATTGCCGCCTATGACCGCATTCGCCTGCGGCTCGATGCCAAAGATTTTGTGGTGACCGCGTTCGTGGCGGGGTCGAACGCGCTCGGCCAGCAGGCCCCGACCGAACTCGCGCCCTCTACTCTTTATGACTTCACCCGCGAACAACTGGGCTCCAGTTCGGTGCTGAAGTTGGCT
Organism: uncultured Acidobacteriaceae bacterium; assembly: GCA_963703635.1. Lineage (GTDB taxonomy): Bacteria > Acidobacteriota > Terriglobia > Terriglobales > Acidobacteriaceae > Sulfotelmatobacter. The sequence goes on along the minus strand of CAVPEZ010000043.1, from coordinate 67,515 downwards.
CCATCCAGTTTTCGTTTCCTGCACATCAAGCTGTCGAAGGGAGTTCTTCCGCAGCAGGTCAAAGGCGCGGCCATCTACAACCTGCGCGAGCAGCAGGGATCATGGACGAAGGCCGGTTCCTGTTCTGCGCCGCAACAAAAGCCCCGCACGACGGTGATCGCTTGCGATGTTCCGTTGAGGGTCCCGCTGAATCGCATTCTGTTTCAGGTCGCGCCCAGCCAGGTGAACTTCCGCCGCACGGTAAGCGTGGAAAGCGCAAACGGAGTGCAGCAAGCAAGCGGCGAGATCAGCCGCGTCCGCGTGAACCGCGCCGGAACGCTAGTCACCGCGGAGGAACTGGCGGTCGCATTTACCGGCGCATCGGGCCCAATCACTCTTTCCGTCGACAACGAGGACAACCAGCCGCTACCTATCCTCGAAGTCCAGCCGCTTTCTGTAGAACGCCGCGTGTATTTTGACCCGCAGGGAAAGACTTCTCTCAAGCTCTACTACGGCGACGAAAAGCTCTCCGCGCCAGTCTACGACTACGCCCGCTTTTTCCATTTGGAGGCCTTACCTGCCGAAGCCGCTCTAGGCGCGGGTTCCCACAACCCGGAATACGCCGGACGTCCCGACGATCGCCCATGGTCCGACCGGCATATGAGCATTCTATGGGCAGTAATGATCCTGGCAGTGATCGCGCTTACCGCATTGGCCATTCGCGGCCTGCGCTCGACGCCAAGATCCTAGTGCATCCCGCAAGTTCGCCGACCGATCTGAAAAGGCGCAGCCGCGCCGCAAGGACTCGCATCAGGGCACGACTTCAGTCGTGCCGCAAAGGCCAATAGAGACGCGGTCTTTTAGCCCCTGAGGGAGCCGGCGGATCACTTCTAGCTCCCCGTAACGCCCTCGTCCTGTGTGCACTGATGCCTCGCGAATTGCAGCTTGAGGTTCTCCGCGGCTCCGCCCACAACTTTCAACACTTCGAGAGGAACCCTGAACTCGCAATTGCACAAGCTGCAAACCGCGATGGCGGGCGTAGTTCCAAGCCACTTAAGCACGCGAAGATTGCGTTTCGTACTTATGCGTTCCCCTCTCGCGCCGCAGCCAGCACCGCGCGCTTGGTAAAGACCCGAATCATCTCGCGCCGGTACTCGGGGGTGAGCGCCGAAGTGGTCAGAGGTTTGGCTGTGCGCGCGGCAAGGTCACCGGCCGCTTCCGCCAAGGCTTCGTCAACGACCTTCCCGATCAACAGTTCCTCGGCCTTATAAACCAGGACCGGCGCGGGATTCACCGCCGTCATGGCAATGCGCGCATCCGAGACGTGTCCGTTCGACCGCTTCATCACCACCGCAACGCCGGCGAGAGGATAGTCTATGGATCCGCGAACCCGCAGCTTGCGATAGACGCCGCGATAGTCCGCCGATTCTGCGGACAGAAACACGCGCGTGACCAGTTCATTCGCCTGCAGCCTGCGGTAGTGTTCTCCGTCTCCAGTGTAGAACTCTTGCAAAGGCATGCGCCGCGAACCAGCCGGACCTGCAATCTCAATTTCCGCCTTCAGACAGAGTAACGCCGGCGGAGTATCTCCAGAAAAGGCGGCCCAGCATTTTGTCCCACCCGGGGCGACGTGGCAGAGATTGCCATCTTTCTTAATGCAGAATCCGCATCCCTTGCGCCAGGTCAGCGACTGGTTGTACCAGAGGCAGCGCGTGTCAAGGCAAACATTGCCGCCCAGCGTGCCCATGTTGCGGAGCACCGGCGATGCGACGGTCGCCGCCGCTTCGGTGAGAACCGGGAAGTGCTGGCGCAAGTACGGCGATTTCTCAATCGCGCTGAGCGCAGTGAGCGCTCCGATTTCGACTGCCCCGCTCTGTGGCCGGATTCCGCGCAACTCGGCGACGCCGCGCAGATCGAGCACATACTCCGGCTCAAAAAGTTTCTGCCGCATCGACGGAATCAGATCCGTGCCGCCGGCAAGCACGCGAATGTTGCCCGAATGTTTAGAAAGAAGAGCAACGGCTTCGTCGACCGCGCGCGGCCTAAGCAGCCGGAATTGCGGAAGGCTCAATCCGCACCTCTCGCCGGTGCTGAAGTCTCGCGGCGCGCCGGGTCAAGCGCATGCCGCTCCGGGCCTTTGCCCTTGAAGCAAAGCGATCCGCCGTGCTCGCGAAAACGTTCGGGCGCGGTCGGATCGACACCCTCGGTCAAGTTCAAGGCCTTGTCGTGTCGCTTCGCCCGCAGCGCCGCCAACACGCGCTCCGGCGTAAATGGAGACTCATGCAAGCGCACGCCGACCGCATCGTAAATCGCATTCGAAATCGCCGGAATGGTCGCCGCAAGCGATCCCTCGCTGCATTCCTTGGCGCCAAACGGACCTTCGGGATCGATACTCTCAACAATAATGGGCTCGACCTCAGGCGATTCAATCGACGACGGACTGCGGTATTCGAGCATTCCAGCGTTCATCAGCATGCCGTCTTTCCAAATCATTTCTTCTGTGAGCGCCTGCCCCATGCCCATCCACACTGAGCCAATGATCTGGCCCTCCACCGAAACCGGGTTCAGCGCGCGCCCGCAATCATGTGCGGCCCACACTTTGTGTACCGTTACTTCGCCGGTGTCTTCGTCGACGGTGACTTCGGCCACCTGCGCCGAATAAGAGTAGGCCGGCGATGGTCCCACGCCTCCGCCCTTGTGTTTGCCTCCGCGCGCCTCGGGTGGCGGGGCATAAGACCCGGTCCCGGTAAGAGCGCCGTGGAAATCAATCGCGGCGACCACAGCTTCCTCGAAGGTCATCCATTCTTTCGGACCTTCTTCCTTGCGCTTCTGCTGCAACGAACCGCGCAGAATCTGACCTTCGACGCGTCCACTGACGGAAGCGCCGGCCTGCGTAATTTCCACTTCTTCGGCTTGATCCTTCTTCACGGCGGGCGGAGCGCTCCCCTTCTGGACGAGAAGATCGTCGCGGAATACGATGTCTTCCACCGCGCAAACCATCTTCTTCGCCGCCGCGGCCGCGATTCTCTTCTTCACGTCTTCCGCCGCACGCAGCGTCGCGTTGCCCGCCATGAAGGTGACGCGACTGGAATAGGATCCGATATCGATTGGTGTGAGGTCGGTATCGGCCGCAATTACTCTCACGCGCGCCAGCGAACATCCCAGGACTTCGGCGGCAACCTGCGCGGTCATCGTATCCGATCCCTGACCGATTTCGGATGCGCCCGTGTACACGACCACGCCTCCATCACGATCGATCTTGATATTCACCGTCGAGTGCGGCATGTCGGAACGGATAATCGAATTCGCCGCACCGCTCACGTAGTGGCTGCAGGCGATGCCCAGGCCGCGCCCCTTGGGCAGTTTGCCCCTGCGCTGCTTCCACCCCGAGCGCTCGACGGTTTTCTCGATGCACTCCGGCAAGTCCGTAACTCTGTACGCGCAGGCCGTTCACGGTGATGCACGGAGGCTTGAGCAGATTGCGCTGCCGGATTTCCGCTGGATCCATTCCAATCTTCTGAGCGAGTTCGTCCAGTTGCGATTCAAAGGCGAAGCGCACGTTGACAGTCCCATGGCCGCGCATGGCGCCGCACGCAGGCTTGTTCGTAAGCACGCGATAGCCGTCGTATTGAATATTCGGAATGTCGTAGAGAGCGCCCAGCAGAGCTCCCGAGTAAAGAATCGTGACCACGCCGTAGGAGCAATACGCGCCGCCATCCTGTACTACACGCGCCTTCACCGAGGTGATGCGGCCGTCATTCTTGATTCCGGTCTTGAGATCGATGATCGTGCGCGGACGTCCGCGATGCGCCCAGAACACCTCTTCCCGCGTATAAGTGATCTTCACCGGAGCTTGCGCCTTGCGCGCCGCAACCGCGGCGATGATCTCCAGCGGAATCACTTCGCTCTTGCCGCCGAATCCGCCGCCTACCAGCGGCTTGATCACGCGGATCTGCGACATCGGCATTTCCAGCACCAGCGACAGCTTGTGCTGTAAGTAATAAGGAACCTGAGTCGAGGACCAGACGGTGAGACGCCCGAGCTTGCCTGTGTGCGGATCGAGTTCAAACGAAGCCAAAGTCGAGTGCGGCTCCATCGCGGCGTGCGTCACCTCATTCGCAATGAAGCGCGCTTCAGCCACCTGATCCGCCTCGGCAAAACCCTTGTCGGGATCGCCGAATGCGTGGTGATAATCCTTTTCCAGATTGCCAGGCTTGTTATCGTGGATCAGATCGGCCTTCGCCTTCATCGACTCTTCGGGATCGAAGTAGGCAGGCAACACTTCGTACTGCACATCGACAAGTTCCAACGCTTTTTCAGCTATGGATTCAGACACCCCGACCACGCACGCCACGTTATCGCCGACGTATCGCACCTTGTCGAGCGCGAGCGCGTGCTCATCGTGACCGACGGGAAGAATTCCGTAAGGATTGGGCGCATCCCTGCCGATGACCACTGCCACAACGCCGTCGAGCGCTTCGGCGCGGCTGGTATCGATGCGTTTGATACGCGCGTGCGGATACGGCGAATGCAGAATCTTGCCGACCAGCATTCCGGGCACACTGAGGTCGTCAGTGTATTTGCCGGCGCCGGTGGTTTTTTCCGCCGCGTCGACCATCGCGGTCGGCTTGCCGATGATGGAGAACGTATTCATTCTTATTCTGTTATTCCGACCACCCTTTGTCATTCCAAGCGAAGCGAGGAACCGCTTTCTGCCGGCAGCGACTGGTCACTTGGCAGTTCCCTGCTGCTCCGCCGAAATCGCCGACCGTATTGCCGCGTACATCTGGCTGTAGCCGGTGCAGCGGCACAGATTGCTGCTCAACGCCATGCGAACCTCAGCTTCCGACGGGTCGGGGTTCTCCGCCATCAGCGACTTCACCGTCATGATGAATCCCGGAGTGCAAAAGCCGCACTGCGCTCCGCCCCAGTCTCCGTAAGCCTTTTGAATCGCCGCCAGACTGCCGTGTTCGCTCACGCCCTCGACGGTCGTAATCTCCTGCTCCTGGCAGCTCGCAGCGAGCAGTGTGCAGGACATCATGGCAACGCCATCCACCAGCACCGTACACGCGCCGCACGACGACTCATCGCAGCCGCGCTTGGAACCGGTGAGGCCCAGGTCCTGCCGCAAAACGTCCAGCAACAATGCGCTGGGCTCGATGGCAAGCTCGTGGGTGCGCCCGTTGATTTTAAGTTCGACGAGTTCTTTTTTCATGGTGACTAGCAGTTAGCAATTGGCAATTCATTTAGCCTTTGGTTTCTGCAGTTACTCCCCACGAGATCGGATCGGCTAATTGCCAACTACTAATTGCTTTAGTACATCGGCACATTCCCATCCACCCGCCGCGACCAGGCATCGATGCCACCCCGCATGGATTGTGCCTTCTCGAACCCTTGCTGCCGCAGCCACGCGGTCACATTCATCGAGCGCACGCCGTGATGGCAGATCACGACAATGTGATCTTCCGGATCCAACTCCTGATGCGCGCGGGATGGGACATCTCCCATTGGAACCAGTTTCGCCCCGGCCATGTGCGCCGCTTCAAACTCCCACGGCTCGCGCACATCCAGCAGCGTGAACACCTCACCCTGATCAAGCTTCATCTTTACTTCTTCGGGCGCAATCTCGTAATCCATGCGTACGTTGCCGCCGTCTATTTCCCCATCCACTTCGGCGCGCGCTTCTCCATAAAGGCGAGAATGCCCTCCTGCGCGTCTGCCGTCTTGATCAACTCTTCCAAATAAATCTTTTCGGCGCGTGCCAAACCCTTGTCGAAGTGCATCGCGTCCCACGCGTAGACCGCCTTCTTGGTCACCGCCAATGCCACAGGGCTCAGCCTGAGCAATTCCTGCACAGTATTGTCGACCATGGCGACAAGCTCTTCATCGGCAACGGCACGATTGGCCAGCCCAATCTCCGCCGCCTCGACGCCGCTAATAATCCTTCCAGTCAGAATCAGTTCCGCGGCCCGCTTCTGCCCTACCAGCGCAGCCAAAGCCGTACACGCCACCGGCGGATAACAGGCGAGCTTGATCTCTGGAAATCCCCATTGCGCCGACGCTGCGGTATAGGCCATGTCGCAAACCAGCGCCAGTTCCGCGCCACCGCCCAGACAATGCCCGCGCACGGCAGCGACCGTAACTTTCCTGCTTGAGACCAGGGCGCGGATCACCGCGTGGAACTTGAGCAGCATCCTCTCGACTCTATCGGGAGTGTGTGCTGCCACGTCGACACCCGCCGAGAACGCCCTGCCCTCACCGCTCAGCACGACGACGGAAACATCCGAACGCGCTTCGATTTCTCCAAGGGCCTGCGCCAACTCCTCCATCATGGGAACGTCGATGATGTTCAACGCCGGATTGCGCAGAACGATTCGCGCCACGGGAGCGTGGACATCAACGGTGAGCCGGGCGAGTTTGGATTCCACTACTGTGGAGGCCATGATTTTCTTCTGTGCCTCTGTACCTCTGTGGTGAAAAGACTTTAACCTTACAAATTGATCGCCGACTTCCGAACCTCGCCGATGCTGGCCAGCGGATCGCGAGCCCCAGCTTTCTCCGCGATCCATTTCTTCTCCGTGCCGATAATCTCCAGCAGCAGCTTCTTATCTTCCGCCGACGGCATGTAGTCCTTCAGATGTTCTGCATAGGCGCGATCATCAAGCGGTTCGCCCGTCTGCGCATGGAACTTCTGCCCCGCCCAGCGCCCGATCTCGCGATTGAACTTGATGTGAGGAGCGTAGAGCTTCGGCTGGCCCGGCTTCAACGCGCCATTAAAGCGCTCAATCAGACCCGCCACTTCATCGCGATAAAGGTTCCGGTTGTAGTCGTTCAAATCGTCAAGGTCCGGAGCGTGCTCGTTCTTGGGCTCGTCGTAGCGTCCTTTCACACCCCACACATAGGCCCAGTGTGCCGATGAAGAATGGTCGGTACCAAACAGATCGTAGGAGCTTGAAATCCATTTGTTGAGATACTTCTGAATCAGCCAGCCCGGAATCACTCCCGCTTCCACGATGCGCCGCAGGCCGTCGTTGCCTGTGCCCATGTGAAACGCCTCTTCCCGAAGCATGTAGGACATTGACCGTCCCAGAGGAGCGAAGGCGGAATACTTCAGCATCTGCAACTGAAACTTCCCGTCACGATCGACGAAGTCAGTGTAGGTGAAAAAATCCATCCAGTTGTCAACATCCACGTTGAAAGCGCCGAGCAGCCGCTTGTTTTCGAAGGCGCGGCGCTCCAGCATCTTTTGCGCCTCGACCTTGCCCGAGTAGCCAAAGTGATCCACCAGCAAAGCGCACATCTGCCAGCCGTGGCGCATTTCTTCGATCATGACGCGGGTGATGGCGCGGCGATCCCAGTCGGTGGGAGCATTTTCTAAAAGGTTGCGCTGCTGCTCCACGCTGGCGAACTCGGTGTCACCTTGATAAACGATCATGTTCATCAGCGCATCGCGCATCTGCTGCGTGGGAATCTGGCGCAGGTTCTCCCACTTCCGCCGGCCCTTGTACGAACCGAATTCGATCTCCTCGGTATCGATTGCGCCGTAAAGCGTATCGAAGTGGAAGGCCTCGATGTCCTTGGTGTTGACGCCGATATCTTTGCGCCAGTCGTTGAACATGCCTTCCCAGTCACTGAACGTTCCGATTTTCGCTACTTTGCCTGGCATACGCGATGACTCCTCATTACGACAAGACCTGAAGCACTCAGCATTCAGCACTCAACTGAGATGAGCCCGTCTTGGCTGAATGCTGACTGCTAACTACTGGGTTACGCCATATTCAGCCAAACCGTTTTTAATTCCGTGTAGTGCTCGATTGCGTGCGCGCCCAGTTCTCGGCCGAAGCCGGAACTCTTGTAGCCGCCGAACGGCAGCGACGCGTCCATCAATCCATAGGTGTTGATCCATACCGTCCCGGCCTTCAATCTCCGCGAGACGCTATGAGCTTTCTTCACGTCGCGTGTCCACACGGCTGCCGCGAGGCCATAAGGATTCTTGTTGGCCTGCTCGATGACTTCGTCGATATCGTCGAAGGTCAGCACCGAGAGCACGGGACCGAAGATTTCTTCCTGCGCAATCGTCATGTTGTTCTTCACGTCGCCGAAAATGGTTGGCTCGATGAAGAACCCCTTGCCTCCGTCCACATTGACGCGATTTCCGCCAGCAACAAGCTTTGCGCCATCTTTTTTGCCGGCTTCGATATAGCCCAGTACAGTCTGCATCTGCTCCTGACTTACGATGGCGCCCAGCCGCGTCTTCGGATCGAGCGGGTCCGCCGGGCGCATCTTCGCCGCCCGCGCCACCAGTTTTTCGGTGAACTCGTCTTTCACTTTGCTTTCGAGAAACAGCCTGGAGCCAGCGTTGCAGACCTCGCCCTTACCATAGAAGATGCCGGTGATCGCACCTTTGACGGCGTTGTCAACGTCAGAGTCGGCAAAAACAATGTTCGGAGATTTCCCGCCCAATTCCAGCGTGATGCGCTTCACCGTATCGGCTGCGCTCCGCATGATTTCCTGTCCAACTGCAGTCGAGCCGGTGAAAGCGATCTTGTCGATGCCTGGGTGCTTCACCATCGCTCTTCCCACTGCCCCAGGACCGGTAACAATATTGATGACACCAGCCGGAACACCCGCTTCTATCGCCAGCTTTCCAAATCGCAACGTGGTCAACGGAGTTAAGCTGGCCGGTTTCCACACGATCGTATTGCCGCAAGCCAGCGCCGGACCGACCTTCCATGAAGCCAGCAACAACGGAAAGTTCCAGGGAACGATCAACCCGACCACGCCCACGGGTTCGCGCAGCGTGTAAGTAAACGCGGTCTCGAGAGTATTGACGGTCTCGCCGTGGATCTTGGTCGCCAGGCCCGCGTAATAGCGCAGAACATCAACCACCATCGGCATGTCGACGTAGCGTGACTCGAAAATCGGCTTGCCGTTGTCGAGGGTTTCAAGCTCGGCGAACTCGTCGATGTTTTTCTCGAGCAGATCGGCGAGCTTCCAGATCAAGCGCCCGCGCTCGCTGGCCGACATCTTTCGCCAAGGACCGCTACGATCTTCGAGAGCGCGGCGGGCGGCCTCGACGGCGCGATCAACATCCGCAGACGAGCCCTCCGCGATCTGCGTTAATACCTCGCCGGTAGCGGGATTGAGGGTGTCGAATTTCTTAGCCCCATCAACCCACTGCCCGTCGATCAGCAACTGCCCCGGTTCAATCTTCACTTTAGCTGCAAGCATTCATTCTTCCCTATAAGCGTCGAGTAGCGATCCCGCCGGCTGTCGGGCGGGCGTCCCGCCCGCACCAACTCGGTACCAGGTGCTCGGTACTATTTAGCCTTGAAAACCGCAGGGCGCTTCTCCACATAAGCAGCCAGCCCTTCCTTGGCGTCTTCGCTCTGAAATAAAATCTGCTGGTTCTCGCGTTCCACCGCCAGCGCCGACTCCATTGGAATCTCCCATCCCGTCTGCACGGCGCGCTTGATCCGCCCGACGGCCTTGGCAGCTTTATTCGGAGGACAGAACTGCTTGGCGTACTCCATCATATTTTCCATGAAGGCGTCGCGCTCATAGATGTCGTTGATGATGCCAAGCTCCTGCGCCTCTTCAAACGAAAAGGTATTGCCCGTAACCATCAACTCGATTGCTTTGCTCTTCCCCACCAGCCGCGAGAGCCGCTGCGTGCCGCCAGTGCCGGGAAGCACGCCCAGGTTTACTTCGGGCAGGCCGATCTTGCCCGCATCCTTGCGTGCGATGCGGATGTCGGCTGCCATGGCAATCTCCAGACCGCCGCCGACGCAGTGGCCGTTGATCGCAGCAATCACCAGCTTCGGCGTGTGTTCCAGCCGCAGCAGCATCTCGTTGGCGTGCAGGCAGAAGTAATACTTAAAGGTCGGATCGACGCTCGACAGCATCTTGATGTTCGCGCCGGCAGAAAAGAACTTGTCGCCCGCGCCGGTAAGCAAAATGACGTAGACATCATTCTCCATGCGAGCGCGCAGGATCGCCTCATCCAGCTGCCGGTTCATTTCGTAGGTGTAGGTATTGGCCGGCGGATCGCACATCTCGATCACTGCCACGCCGCCATCCTTGCGGTAGTTAACAAGCTGCTTGGTGGTTTCGCCGGTCGCCGGCTGCATTGTGGTCGCCATATCTGTAGCTCCTTATTTTCTTGCGGATTTCGATTTACCTTTATCGTCCCATTATCTCTCTGTCACTCCGAGCTTCTCGTTGTCATTCCGAGCGAAGCGAGGAATCCTGGTTTCGTCGGGAATCAACACAACTCCATCCTCAGCGCACATCTCTGCGCGACCTACTACCGTTCATCACGCCGCGCAGAAAGATGTCACTCATCTCACGCGCGAGACGTTCGGCGTCGGCATCGACCCTTGGGTTGTGCCAGCTGTAAATCCAATTCATCATACCGAACAGGCTGAGTACCGCGATTCGCGTGGAGAATTGCAATCCCCGATCGCTCTTCAGCTCGTCAAGCAACCCCACGCATATGCGGTAGTACTCGCGCTTGATGGCAGCGACCTCCGAGGCGAAACCATTCTTCAGCGCCTCTGCCTCGTGCGAAAGCACCTTCATGTTCGCGGGATTAGCCAGAAAGTACTCCAGATGATTGAGAACGAAGACGCGGATTTGCTGTTCCGGATCGCTCACGCCCTCCAGTCGCACTTTTAGCCTCTGCACGATGGTCGTGAACGTGTGTTTCTGGATCAGGAAGAGCAGCCGCTCTTTGGATTCGAAGTAGTAATAAAGCCCCGCCAGCGACATGCCGCTGGCCCGCGAAAGATCGCGCATCGAGGCGCCCTCGTATCCCTTCTTGCAGAAGACATCCGTGGCATGAGTGAGAATTTCCGCCAGCCGCTTGTCGAAGCGCGTGGCGGGCGCAGGCGCGGCCCGGTGTCGTCGTAGGTGAAAGTCGGGCGCGCGTCGAAGGGCTGGCCATGAATTGAGCGAGAGTCCGGCAGTATTCGAACGTTCGTTCGAACCCCAGTATATGGCAAGCGCAGCCCGATTCACAAGGGTAATGACTCAGTTCCTCACATCCGCCAGCAGTCGCTCGATTTCGCCCTTCACCTCGCCCGTGATCGGCAGCAACGGCAGACGCGCCGGACCTCCGAAATAGCCGTTGAAGTCCATGCCGTACTTCACGCCCGGAATTCCCAACTCGCCCACCACGCGTTGCGCCGCGCGCGCTATGCGCTCCTGCTTCAGCCGCGCCAATTCGGCATCGCCTTCTTTCCATGCCGCGTAAATCTCATAGCACGAGGTCGGCGCAACACAGGCGAATGCCAGAATCGCTCCCACTGCTCCAACGTCAAGCGACGGATGCAGTTTCTGTGCCGCCCCCACCAGCACCTGGAATCCTGCTTCCTTTTGCCGGGTCTTCATCTTGCCGACAACCGTGACCGCCGCCGAAGATGGCTTCCCCAATGTTGATGAGCCCGCGAGTCCCCCAACCTGCACCAGTTCCCCGCCCTCTCCATTCGAGCCTGTAGTCGCGGCCGCGAGCATGCGCGGCGTCACCGCCTCAAACGTCTCAGTCACCGTGACGCTGCGCCGGATGTGCCGCGTGCCTTCCACCATCTTGCGCACTTTTTCCACATCGCCGCTCGATTCCTTGATTCCGATCAGGTTCGGATGCTCCGCCAGTTCGATCACCAACTCGGCGGGAATGTCGTAGCCGGTAGCCTGCGGAAAGTTATAGACGACCACCGGCAGCGGCGACCGATCAGCCACAATACGGTAAAACGCCAGAATGTTTTCCGGCTGCATCTGCTTCTTGTAGTAATGCGGCGTGCGCACCATAGCGATGTCGTAGCCCAGTTCCGCGGCGTACTCAGTAAGCTTCAAAGTTTCTATGGCCGATTCGACTCCAGTGCCGGCGATCAACACCTTGGCCGGCGCAGCCGCCTCGCGCGCAGACTTCAACACCTCGCGCCGCTCCTGATCGGAAAGCAGGATGGCCTCCCCGGTCGAACCAAGCACAACAACGCCAGCGCAAGGCGTGCGCGAATAGCGCTCCACGTTGCTTTCGAGCTTTTTAAAGTACACGTTGCCGTCGGGATAGAAGGGCGTGGTGATGGGAGGAAAAATACCGTGAAGGAGCATAGCAACTTCAGCCTATCACTTTCTTGGCGGGCTGAGCAGCGGTATAGCTTCCCGCTTGTTCCGGCGATAGACCCGAAAATCCTTGTCGACCGTAATGACCGCGTGGCGCAGATAAAGTTCGCTCATGCGAATCAGACAAAGATCGGCCAGATCGGGCTTTCGGTCAGCGTAGCGCGTGGCGAGATCGTGGAGCGATTCCAGATGGCTTGTGCAATCGAATGCGACGCGGATCGCCCCGCGTTTCAGCATCGCGAGAACGTATCCGCTAGATTCCAGGTGGAACACAGTTTCCGAGAGTACAGCCTCACACGTAAGAAGGGGCAATTCCAGTTGTCCAGCGAGGCTAGTTGCCCACGAGTGATGCTGGTCATCCTTCCGCACTAAGGCGACCAGGTACCCGGTGTCAGCGATCGCTTCCATCTTATTTGCGAGAGTATCCTTTGCGCGAGGAAACGTCTCGCGGTCCGCCCTTGATCAATCCCGCGAACTGAAGCAAGGGATTACTTTCTTCCCCGTCAAGACTGGTCTCCAGCGCCTGACGGACCACCCGGCCCACGGGCAGCCCCGTTTTGCGGGACTTCTTTCGGACCCGCTCTAACAGTTCATCGGGCAAGCGGATTGTGAGTGTGTTACTCATATGGACGTATTGTAACACACCGGTTCAAGAGAGACTCGAGATGGCGCGTCTAGCGTCTGCGTCTACCGTCTCATCGTTCGTTCCGCGTGCAGCATCTGCAGCGCCCGTATATTCAACTCGCCGCGCTGCAAGGCCGCAATCCCTTCTGCAGCCGCACGCGCCGCAGAAAGCGTGGTAATCGTAGGAATGCGCGCCGTCACCGCAGCGCGCCGGATCGCCCTCTCGTCGAACCAAGGCTCAAGCCCCGTGGGCGTGTTCACGATGAGATGAATGCGCTGGCCCTTAATGAAATCCACCACGTTCGGACGCCCCTCTTTCACTTTGTAGACGCGATCGACTTTCATGCCCGCGGCTTCGATCACGTCGCCGGTCCCTGATGTGGCCACCAGCGTGAAACCCATATCCACAAATTTGCGCGCCACGTCGGCGACGTGGCGCTTATCGTGGTCCGTCACGCTGATGAAGACGGTCCCCTGCGTCGGCAACTTCTGGCCCGCCGCCAACTGCGCCTTGGCGAAAGCCTCGCCAAAGCTGTCGCCCACGCCCATTACTTCGCCGGTGGATTTCATCTCCGGCCCCAGCACGGTGTCGACGCCGGGAAACTTGTTCCACGGAAACACCGGCGACTTCACGTAGTAGCAGCTTCCCGTGTCGAGATCGGCATGCCGGTCGATATTCTCCGGCAGAAAGTCGCGCAGCTTGCGTCCCGTCATCAGCCGCGCCGCAATCTTCGCCATGGGAACCCCGGTAGCTTTGGAAACATAAGGCACAGTGCGCGAAGCCCGCGGGTTTACTTCGAGAACGTAGACTTTTCCACCTTCCACGCCGCTGCTTTCGCCGCGCGGGATAGCGAACTGAATATTCATCAGCCCCACCACCTTTAGCGCACGCGCCAGCTTGAAAGTGTAGTCGCGCATCCGCTCCATGAGCGCTTGCGGAATATCCACCGCAGGCAGCACACAAGACGAATCGCCGGAGTGAATCCCGGCCTCTTCAATGTGCTGCATGATGCCCCCAATCACCACGTCTTCGCCGTCTGAGAGCGCGTCCACGTCCACTTCAATCGCATCTTCGAGAAAGTGATCGATCAGCACCGGACGATCGTGCGAGTACTCGACCGCCTCCCTCATATACCGCACCACAGATTCTTCGTCGTATGCGATAACCATGGCCCGCCCACCCAGCACGTAGGAAGGCCGCACCACCACTGGATATTCAACGCGCTTGGCGCCTTCGATGGCTTCTTCCAGCGAAGTCGCCATCACTCCCGCGGCCTGCGGAATCTGCAGTTCTTCCAGCAGTTTGTTGAAATGCTTGCGATCCTCCGCCAGATCAATCGACTCCGGAGAGGTCCCGATAATCTTCACGCCCGCCCGCTTAAGCGGCAGAGCCAGGTTCAGCGGCGTCTGTCCGCCAAACTGCACGATCACGCCCACCGGCGCGCCCTTCGAAGTTTCGTGCTGATAAATCGCTAGCACGTCTTCGAGCGTCAGCGGCTCGAAGTAGAGCCGGTCGCTGGTGTCGTAATCGGTCGAGACCGTTTCAGGATTGCAGTTGATCATGATCGTCTCGTATCCATCTTCGTGCAGCGCGAAGGAAGCGTGACAGCAGCAGTAGTCGAACTCAATTCCCTGCCCGATGCGGTTTGGCCCGCTGCCCAGAATGATCACCTTCTTCTTGTCGGTCGGCGCGGCCTCGTCTTCGTCTTCGTAAGTCGAATAAAGATACGGCGTGAAACTTTCGAACTCCGCCGCGCACGTGTCCACGCGCTTGTAGACGGGCATTACGCCGTGCTTCTTGCGCAGATGCCGGACTTTCTCCTGCCCCTCCAGCCGCCACGCACTCGCTAAGCGCCCATCCGAGAATCCCATGCGCTTGGCCTCGCGCAACACTTCAGTGGGGATCGACTCCATCGGATGCTTCTCCAGCTCAAGCTGCATGTCGTTAATTTCCTTCAGCTGGTAGAGAAACCACGGATCCATCGAGGTCATCTTCGCGATCTGCTTTACGGTGTGTCCCTGACGCAGCGCATACTGTATATACGCCAAACGCTCGGGATGCGGCGTCACCAGCCGCTGCGTCAGAATCTTCGGCTCAATCTTCTCGCCGCCCACGCGCTTCCCAGTATCAAGCGAGCGGATCCCCTTCATCAGCGCTTCTTTGAAGGTGCGGCCGATCGCCATCACTTCGCCGACCGACTTCATCTGCGGCCCCAGGTTCTCGTCGGCGCCCGGAAATTTCTCGAACTGCCATTTCGGAATCTTCACCACCACGTAATCGAGCGTCGGTTCGAAACACGCCGGAGTCTTGCGCGTGATGTCGTTCGGAATCTCATCCAGCGTGTACCCCACAGCGAGCTTTGCGGCAATCTTCGCAATCGGAAAGCCGGTGGCTTTGGATGCAAGCGCAGAAGACCGCGAGACGCGCGGGTTCATCTCGATCACCACCATCCGCCCCGTCTCCGGATTCACGCCGAACTGTATATTCGAGCCGCCGGTATCGACGCCAATCTCGCGGATCACCGCAATCGACGCATCGCGCATGGCCTGGTACTCGCGGTCGGTGAGAGTTTGTGCCGGAGCGACCGTGATCGAGTCCCCGGTATGCACGCCCATGGGATCGAAGTTCTCGATCGAGCAGATGATGATGACGTTGTCCTTGGTGTCACGCATCACCTCGAGTTCGAATTCCTTCCAACCGAGCACCGACTCTTCAATCAGCGCTTCGTGCACTGGAGAAAAATCAAGCCCGCGTCCGAGTACCTCGCCCATCTCTTCGCGGTTGTAAGCGATACCTCCGCCCGAACCGCCCAGCGTGAATGATGGACGCACGATCACCGGAAAGCCGATCTTGCCGGCAAAGTCCACTCCGTCCTTAATGTTGTTCACCAGCGCCGACTTGGGCACGTCGAGGCCGATCTTCTGCATCGCGTCCTTGAAAAAAAGGCGGTCCTCGGCTTTCTTGATGGCCGCGACGTTCGCTCCGATCAGGTGCACATCGTATTTTTCAAGGACGCCCCCGTCGGAAAGTTCAATCGCCAGGTTGAGAGCAGTCTGTCCGCCCACAGTAGGCAACACTGCGAAACCCGCGCCCGGCGTCATTTCCCGCTCGATGCGGATAATCTCTTCCAGATATTCAAGCGTAAGCGGCTCAATATAAGTGCGGTCGGCAATCTCCGGATCGGTCATGATGGTCGCCGGATTGGAGTTCGCCAGCACCACTTGATAGCCCTCAGACTTAAGCGCCTTGCAGGCCTGCGTGCCAGAGTAATCAAACTCCGCCGACTGCCCGATGACGATGGGCCCGGAGCCGAGAATCAGAATTTTCGAGACATCAGTGCGTTTGGGCATTAGTTCGCTAAGCTCTCCTGCTGTGCGGCCTTCGAACCAGGGCATGCCCCGCCGAGCATACCTAACTTGAGGTTGAGCGGACCATCGATGGGAGCTTTGGGACCAACAGTGATCGGACCGACCGTGATCGGAATGAACAGCGGAGCAAAGCCAGTCGAGCTAATCCTCAACTGATAGTCTCCCGGTGCAATATCAGCCATACTGAAATGGCCATCGCTATCGGGCATGACCGTCTTGGTGGCCGCTTGATCTTTGGATTTTGACGGGAATAACTCGATATTGGCGCGACTGATCGCCGCGCCTTCAGGGTCAGACACATTGCCCTCAACGCGACTCACAGTTACCGGGGGAGCACCGCAAACCTCGGAGTACATCAGGCCGCACGAACTCTCTCCCATCGCCACAGTCAGTTCCCGCTTGGAACCGGGCTTCACCATGACGGGAATCGCACCTCGCGGCTCCCACGGGCCCGGAAGCGATGAATCAACTTTAATGAAGTAGAATCCCGGCTCAGGAGAGCCGAGATCAAATCGCCCCGTCTCGTCGGTCAGAAGCCTCGACTCCAGCGATCCGTCCAGCCCATGGACGAGCTGTAGAGAGCTTTGTGCGATAGGCTTTGCAGTTCCACCGGCCAGGAAAATTCCTTTTAACTCGGACGCTTGCAAGACCTCTGAACTGGGCCAGTGCAATTGAATCTCCCGTTTTTCCAAGCTCTGCTTGTTCGAGCTATCGACCACTTTCAGTCCAGCCGTATCCCAACCAGCAATGCCCAGTTGATCGATCTCCAGCGAATAATCGCCCGGCTCCACGTTTTCGAATCGAGCTTTTCCTTTCTCATCGGTCAACGCGAACTTCGAAACTCGATGTGCTCGTACCAGAATTACGCGTACGCCGGCGAATGTGGTGCCCTCGAGACTGGAAACCTTGACCGCGAAGTTCCTCCCGACAGTGTAAGTCGGTGGAAAGTAAGAGCAAGCGAACGCCCCCAACGAGAAAATGGAGAGGAGCAGGAAACTGATCCACGCAACTCGTAACCTTTTTCGGGTCACCCTTTCCACTCCTCCATCATCTTCACGAAATCCTTGAACAGATAATGCGAGTCATGCGGCCCCGGCGCGGCCTCTGGGTGATACTGCACGCTGAATAGCGGCAGGTTGCGGTGCCGCAGGCCTTCGAGCGTATCGTCGTTCAAATCCATGTGGGTCAGCTCGACTTCGCTCTCCGGCAACGAATCCGGATCGACCGCAAAGTTGTGGTTGTGCGCCGTAATCTCGATCTTCCCCGTGGCCAACTGCTTCACCGGATGATTCCCGCCATGGTGTCCAAACTTCAGCTTGAAGGTTTTCCCGCCGAGAGCGATGCCGGTGAGTTGATGTCCCAAGCAAATGCCAAAGATCGGCTGCCGCCCCATCAGCCGCCGAATGCTGTCCACCGCGTACGTACACGGCTCGGGATCACCCGGTCCATTCGACAGAAACACTCCATCCGGTTTCAAGGCCAGCACATCTTCCGCCAGAGTCTGCGCCGGAACCACCGTCACGCGGCACCCCTCGCCCCGTAGCTTGCGTAGAATGTTTTGCTTAATGCCGAAGTCGTAAGCCACCACATGAAAGCGTGCCGGCTCATCCTTGACTCCTACCTGCGCCACCGGCTCGTGCGAGCGCTCGCCGACTTCCCACACATATGGACCCTTAGTGCTCACCACTTTCGCCAAGTCTGTCCCGTCCATCTTAGGAATCGAGTTCGCCTTGGCCACCAGTTTCTCGGCGTCACTCTCGATGGTCGAGACCACGCCGCGCATCACGCCGTGATCCCGCAAATGCCGCACCAGCGCCCGCGTGTCGATATCCGACAGCACAGGCACCTTGAACTGTTCCAGGTATTCGTCCGTCACCTGCTGTGAGCGCCAGTTCGAACTCACTTTCGAGAACTCGCGCACGACCAGCCCCTCGATCCACGGACGGGTGGCTTCGTTATCTTCCTGATTGGTGCCGTAGTTGCCGATCTGAGGATTGGTCAGGACGACGATCTGTCCTGAGTAAGAAGGATCGGTGAAGATTTCCTGATAGCCAGTGATGGAAGTATTAAAAACGACTTCGCCGTAGCACTCGCCTTTAGCACCGTAGCCTTTGCCTCGGAAGACTCGACCGTCTTCGAGGGCAAGCGTAGCCTGCATTCTCGCTCCAGTGGTTGGATTTGAAGAATTTTATCAGGGATTGCAGTCAGGACCAAGCCCGGTACGCGGCGGGGTGTGGAAATCTTCAGGAATATTGTTGATCGATGATTGATGATTAAAACCTCAAGCCCCAACGTTTTCAATCATCAATCAACAATCATCAATCAACAATGGTTATCTGACTCGGCCCAGCTTGTCCATGGGCCAATACCCGAACACGGCCTTGCCATAAATATAGTTCTGATTCACCGGACCGAAGTCGCGGCTGTCGTTCGACATCGATCGATGATCGCCCAGTACGAAGTAGCAGTGTGGCGGCACGACGACCTCCGGATACGTCCGCGCATCGTCATAGGCGGGTGGAACGTAGTCTTCATCCAGCGCCTCGTTGTTTACGTACACTTGCCCGCCGTCGATGCGGATGCGGTCCCCGGCTACGCCGATCACGCGCTTGATGTAACTCTTCGAGGGATCGCGCGGATAACGAAACACCACAACGTCCCCGCGCGAAATCGGCTCCAGGCGGTACACGAACTTGTTGACGAAAATTCGCTCCTGGTCTTCAAGCGACGGCAACATGCTCGTGCCTTCCACCTTCACCGGCTGATAGATGAACACGATGATGAACAACGAGATCGCCACCGAAAGAATCAGGTCGCGCAGCCACACCCCGAAAGCAGGACGCAACCGGCGTGAGCTTGACTGCTCTGACGCAGGCTGGGAAAGCAGCGCCGTCTTGTTTTCGGATTCCGTGCTTGGCGTATCGGGCATGCGACTTTCCTATTGTATACAGATCGCGGCCACTTGGCGGAGCGTTGCAGCCAACGCACGAATCAACCTTCTCAAGGCTCGGGTGAAGAGTCTACGATCGCGCTCGATGCTGGCAATGGTTGGGAGCGAGTGCCAATTACATAGACTTGCGGAAAATAGGGGGACGTCCCGTCCCCGTATTGCTATTTGTCGGATAGGGCTTCCCACTCTGCCGCCGTCATCGGAACCCAATCTTCACGAGAAGAATAACCCAACTCCCCGGGGCGATCGGGGCACTCATACTTACCACACACAAGCACGTTAATTCGGGAGGTTTCATCGACAGGGCTCCCCTTGTGGTAGTTGCGGCACACTTTACATTTGAGCGCCCAGAACCGAAACCCAACCACCGCTACTGATTTTTTTTCTTGCTCCATGGGACGCAATTATCCCACCACTCTTCAATTGAGCAAGTAACTTCAGTCACTGTCGGAAAATCCCGTCTGACAAAGTTAGAGGCTGATCAGATAAGCGTGGCGGCTCCCCTCTTTCCAGGCCCTAGGGACGAGGAGTATCGGTCCACTGACAAACGGCCTCGCGCTCTTCTTCGGTCACCCGGGCATCGCGGTGGGTCAAGGTATACGTTCGTGGCGGCATCTCTTCATTCAGAACTTCATTGCAGATTTCCTCAAGCTCATGTGTCTTTTTAGTTTGCGAGTAATGGTCCCATTCAGAGAAATTCATCTTGCTCCGCGCTTGGTGTACGTCATGAGCGACCATCCAGGAAACTGGGGCTACATAGCTGTACCACGGCCAACGAGTTTCATCCGAATGACAGTTCATGCAGGAGCGTTCCAGACAAGCGCGGACGTTCGCCGGCACCAATCCCGTTTCATAAATTGTCGCAGACGGGACAACCGCCGGATTATCGCGCACCACAGGAATGAATTGCAGAGCAATTCCCGCCACAAACACTCCGATACCGATTTGTTGGATCGAGCGGCGCATCCGGTTAGCCATTCATCATGGGGCCAGCAATCGAAGAAACGGTACCTGTGGGCCGACGGTTTGAATTAACGAGTTATGCATCATAGTTGCGTCCGAATCGTCGCCGTAACCAGATCTTCGGGAGGGCGAATTTCCACGAAAGTAAGAAGGTCAGGTCGGGTGCATTGCAGCGACCCGACCATATGCATGGAGTTGCAGAAACTCAGGCGGCCATTAAAGTCTGAATAGGTGCGGTTGCCCGCGCCGGTTATGCCTGGAAATTCAGTCACGAAGTGACAGGACCGGCAATTCATGGCCTGCCCCGCAAAAGGACCGGGCAGCGGCCCATTCGGGGTGTTGACTTGCGCCACCACAGGATCCCCAACTGTTAGCGGCTGATTCACACCAGTCATGTGAGCCGCGAAATACTGTGCGAAGCGAGTATCCAGAAACAAGCGCTCGCCGATCGAGTCCAATGCCGGAGTAACGTCAGCATCCGTGGGAAAACTAGGGGCTTTGCCGGCGCCACAACTAGTCAGCAAAACTACGACCCCATGGCTCAAGAGCAGCTTTAGGAACTTGTGGATGCGAGGGCTTTTCATTTCGAAGGTTCGGGTCTTGGAGTGTCCGCGGAGCTTACGCCCAGACTCTTCACGTAACAAACGATCTGCCAGCGCGAAGGCTCTGGAATGGCGCTCCAAGAAGGCATACCGTGCCGCAAATCGCCGTTCTTCAACAGCCAAAAGATTTCGCCGTCGGCCGCATGCTGTACTTCGGGGGTGCGTAGGCTGGGTTTTTTCTTCGAACCGAGAGCATCCGCGCCGTGACATTTGGCGCAGTGATCGGCAAACATTTTTGCACCGGCGGCAATGGCCTCGCCTTGCCCCGAATAAGGGTTTATGCGTTTCCTGTCGGCGTCGGGGACATGCTCCAGCCAGCCCGCGTACTTAGTAGCGCCCCAGGCAACCGTACAAAGCAGCAGGCACACCCAGCAGCGTAGTCCGCGCTTCATTGTGAACTCCTGTGAAAATGACCGAATACCTGCTGTACCTCGTAAGAGACGGTGAATCGGTAGATGACGCCAAGGCTGTTGTCATTCAATCCGAAACCAGGGGAGAAGCTGACGTTGGGTCCGTTTGGGATGTTGAAACCGACGGTGGGGGCGAGATAGTGCGATGTCGCCTGCAAACCGAAACCGTCCGTAGTGCCGAGGCCGCCATATAATTCGGCGCCTGCGGAAAAATTTTCCGGACAAAAGACACAATGCTTTGCCCTCGCCGCCAACGCAAGCGGCCGGCTCACTGCCAGGGCATAACCAAATTCCCAGGGCTCGGGCTCGTTCAGGTCTTTCTCGGCGATGAAGTTTTCTGAGATGTTCCAACCGCGCGTGTTGCTCGAGAGAATCAGCTTCAACTCGAGGGACTTCTCAATTTCTGAGCGGGCCTGACTATTGGTCAGCAGAAAGTCGGAAATGCTGTCGTGGCCTGTGACCTCGAGCAGGCTCTTGTCGGCCCGGCTGATATGTTCGAATTCCACGTAAAGGACGGGGTTGATGAAGTGTTCGCGCATGAGCGGACGGAAGCGATTTTCCCAGCGGTAGCCGGTGAAAATCGTGCTGTCGTTCGAGGTATTTTGCCCGGCAAGGTAAAGTTCGGTGGTCCACCAGCCTTGAACGCCATATTCGATCTCCATGGTTTCGCTGATAAAGCGATTCGCATACTTCGGCGAAGCCTGCACGCCTTTGAAGGCCACCTCGAGATTGCCAGGCTCCTCCAGGCCATACGAGTAGGTGACAAAGTAAGGAGGTTCCTGCGCCCTGCAGGGCGCGGCCGCCAGCAACAATGTAAAGACAAGACTTGCGATCACGGTTCTCATAGCACCTCTACGGTTAGGGATACCAGTGCGACCCAGTTGCGACTCGGTTGCAACAACGACGCAGTCGTTGGGCAACACTTTCAGCAAAAAGTGGCTTCCCTGGCGTACCGGCTAGGGTGGCTGCCATTTGCGACTCGGTTGCAACTGGCGGAGACTAAAAGATGGAATCGAAACCCGCTTGAGTTCCAGCGGATAAAATACGACAAATTTAGTCGCATATCAAGTCAATGCTGTGAACGGTCGGTTTTCATACTTAAGCGGCATCCGCCGAGGCTCAGTGGACACGAGCGACACGAAGGAAAACAAGGAACCACGGCCTTCGTGGTACTTCCACGGAAATCTTTCGTTCTCGTAAATCCGGGCAAGAGCCTGGGTTAAAATAGGTGAACTCGGGAGACCTTCATGACGGCTCGCAGCCTGCTTCGAAACAAGTACTTCTATCGCGCCATCACCCTCATCTTTCTTTTCACGGTTACCCTTAGCATGTCGGCTCAATGGACTGCCCAGGAGGAAGAGGGAGGCATTCCTGCCTACAACGCCGGGCCGCCGCCTAAGGGGACTAAACTTCCTGCCGTCCTCGCCAAGGACCAGCTCTGGGGCGCGGACGCGCAGTATCCCTATCAGACGCACGCCTATGAGTTGGCGTCGAGGATTCCAGCCGTACTCCACCAGCAGCCTTGTTATTGTTATTGCGACCGCATGGGCCACAACAGCCTGCACAGCTGCTTCGAAGACACGCACGGCGCGCGCTGTTCCACCTGCCTGAAGGAACTCTACTACTCCTATCAGCAGCACCAGAAGGGCAAGAGCGCAGCTCAGATTCGCGCCGGCATCATCAAGGGCGATTGGAAGCAGATCGACCTGCAATCGGCAGCGGCGATCAACTAGTACCAGTCCCGAGTACCTAGGACATACTCGCGAGAGTGGCAAGTCGATGCGGAGGCTCGGCATCACTCGCCGAGCGGAATCGGCGGGGTGGGGTTGCCGAAGGACAAGAATGGCCGGCCAAGTGATGCACTCGGCCGGCCCCTTCTATCTTCGGCCTGGCTTATTGCTGAGTTTTCCGCTTCGCCTTTTTCCTTTCGGTTGGCCCGGTTGCTTTTTTCGTTTGTTCCTCCTTGAGCAGTGTCAGGGAATCCGCAGCGTTGAAGGGGTATTGGCGGACGGACTCCTGGGATGCCTGTCCGGCGTTGTTAAGAGTGATGTCCACACGGCGATTGCTGGCCAGAATGATCGTTCTCATGTTGCGGAGCACCCTCTGCCGGTCTTCCGCGCTTAACTCGGGGTTCCGTTCCACCGCGTCTTTCACTTGTTTGTCGGTGAGGTTTTCCTGTTTGCCGAATGCCTTGGTCTGGATGTCAGAGGCAGGAACGCCGAGCGTGACCAGGAAACTCTTCACGCGATCGACACGCCGTTGGGAGAGACCCTGATTGTATTCCACGGAGCCGCGCGGATCGGCATGGCCTTCCAGAGTCAAGCGCGCGTCCGGCTTGCTTTGAAGATAGATCAGGAAATCGCTGGCCAGGGCAGTCAGGGTTTTTTCCTGGCTGGCAAGCAGGCCGGCATCGGGATTCTCGAGCGTGGGCTTGGCCGTCGCAAAATAAACACTGTGGAGCGCAAGTCTCCTCTCGATGGCGCTGACATCGGGCATTGGTGGTGGTGGCGGCGGAGCTTGCACGGCCACCGTGGTTGAAGAAGATGCGGTCAGCGGCAGACTACGATCATCGCCGACATTGCAGGTCACGGTAATAATGCCCGGTTGTGCGCCCCCTGTGTCCAGGGTAGCGGTGGAGGTGTTGCCGGTTATGTTCCCGGCGCTGGCGGTGTAGCGATAGGTTAGCCCACGGCCATCAGGGCTGCTGGCAGTCGAAGTGATAGTTGATGTGCCGCCCATTGCCACGCTAGCTGGATCAGACGAGCACGAAATCACAGGCGGACGCGGCTCTTTCACGGTGAATCTGGCACTGCAGGAAACGTCACCGCTGGGGCTGCCATCGCTCAAGCGGGCCGTGACTTGGTATGAGCCCGAGCTCAGGCCGGTGGTGTCAATCTGTGTGGAAGCACCGGTTTCGCCGGGTTTCACTCCGGAGCCGCTCCAAGTGTAATGGACGGAGCGCCTGGGATTGAAATTAGATCCGGCGGCAGTTGCGGTCACAGGCTCTCCACCAAAGACGTCGCCCGGCTGTATGGAGCACAGTGCGCTGGGTGGCGTTACAGTCCGTTTCCCGCCCCACATGAATACCAAGCCACTTTGCAGTCTTGCGCCTCTGACATCAGTGGCGGGAACGATCGACGATGGGCCGTACTGATGATTCGAAAAGACGAAATCGGCTCGGATCAGACGTAACGCGAAGTGCCGACTCAAGTTCAGGTCGAGACCGCCACCCGCCATGAAGCCCACTGCGTAATCATTTCCGAAGACTTCGGACGCCAGGCGATGCTCGCCCACGAGAGCTTCGAGAAACGGGGAAAAATGGTGCTTGCGGAAAGTTATCTTAGGCCCGGCGGAGAGGTTGAAGAATTCGACCTGGTCAATTCGGGCAGCTACCCCGGTGTTACCGCTCCCCCACTGCCCACTGCTGTCGACCGTCAATCCGAACCAGCGGTTAAAGTCGTAGGTGACGCTGGCGCCCGCGCCCCGCGGATCCCATTTCAAGCAACTGCTCACAGGAGCCACTCCTCCTGGAAGCAGGCCGTTGATATCGCAGCCTGCATAGAAAGCGGAGTATCCGCCGTACAGCTCCCATTTGGGAGCGCGCTGGTCCTGCGCTGCCGTGAGCGTGCCCACGCTGCAAAGAAGAGCAACCGCTGCCAGCCGTATAACCGCAACCCGGCCACGAGCGCCATAAGAGTGAGATGACATGTGCCAATTCCTCCGAACTTCAATAAT
Organism: uncultured Acidobacteriaceae bacterium; assembly: GCA_963703635.1. Taxonomy (GTDB): domain Bacteria; phylum Acidobacteriota; class Terriglobia; order Terriglobales; family Acidobacteriaceae; genus Sulfotelmatobacter. The sequence continues at coordinate 42,760 of CAVPEZ010000043.1, read as the reverse complement.
CTGAAATCATGTTTTCCAGCCTGTCCGGTAGTGGGCCAGCCTGGCGCTAATCTCTCTTCCCCAAACCTCACGGACCCGGACAGGGAGGTACATTCACCTGATTGCTTAACATGGTGACTCCGCCCGTCCGGGCCAGCGCCCTGCCATTCAAAATCGCGCCGGTGTTAAGCGATACGGACGCCTGAGCCATAATCGTTCCTGCAAATGTTGTCGTGGTTCCAAGCGTGGCCGAACTGCCGACCTGCCAGAACACGTCTTCAGAGGTGGCGCCGCCGCTTAGAATGACATCGCTATTGTTCGCTGCCGTCGTCAGTGTGGATACGATCTGGAAGATGTAGACGCCATTGCCGCTGAGGGTAAGGTTCCCGGTGATGCCCAGCGAGGGCTGGGCGCTCGTGGTCTTATAAACGCCGGGAACAAGTGTTTCTCCCCCGATATCTGCGGGGAGGATGGCGCCTCCTGGCGCTGCCGCGGCGAAGTTATAGGCCGTGGTCAAATCACCCTGGGCCGTCATGGCAACCGCATCTCCCGCGTGCTCCGTTCCCGTCAGTGTTCCCGGCGGAAATCCGGTGATCGCTGTCCCTGCCCACACGCCAATATCCCCGGTAATGTTGGTCGGTCCTGCGCTGGTGAGCGTGGAGCCACCCAGACCTCCAAACATGCAGGCCGTTCCCAACGGAACAGCAGCTTGACATGCGGCCGCAGCCGTGGTGAAGGTCCAAACATAATTAGCCGGTAGTGCACCGCCAGCAAGATCCTGGGCCCCCGTGGTAATGGTGGCGGTATAGGTGGTACTCACCGCGAGAGGGTCGGTTGGGGTGAAGGTCGCAGCGTTGCTTGACGCATCGTAGGTGACTGCTCCCGCCACGGGGATAGGGCCCGGCGCGGTCAACGTAAAGGTTGTGGTGCTGATCGTCGCAGGATTCATTGCTTCGCTGAAAGTGGCAACAACCACGGTGCTGGGACATATACCGACAGCGAGATTGGGTGGGGCTACGGAAATCACAGTGGGTGGAGCGCATGCCGCCGCAGCGGTTGTGAAGGTCCATGTAAAGTTATTTGCCAGCGCATTGCCATTGAGATTCTGGGCCCCGGTGGTAATGGTGGCGGTATAGAGGGTGCTCAGTGCGAGAGCGCTCGATGGGGTGAAGGTTGCGGTTGACGCGACGTAGGTAACGGTTCCGGTCACCGCCGTAGCGCCCGGCCCGGTCAAAGTGAAGGTGGTGGCGTTGATGGTGGCAGGATTCATCGCTTCGCTGAAGGTAGCGGTCACTGCGGAGCTGGGACATACACCGACAGCAAGGTCAGTAGGGGTCACGGAAATCACAGTGGGCGGAGCACAGGCTTCGCTGGAGGTGGTGAAAGACCATACGAAGTCAGCGGCTAGTGCATTACCAAATGTGTCTTGGGCACCGGTCGTAATCGTAGCGGTATAGACGGTGCTTAGTGCGAGAGCGGTTGTTGGGGTGAAAGTTGCAGTTGACGCTGCGTAGGTAACTACTCCTGCCACGGCTGTAGCGCCCGGCCCGGTCAGAATAAAGGTTGCGGCATTGATCGTGGCAGGATTCATCGCTTCGCTGAAGGTAGCGGTCACTACTGTGTTGGAACATACGCCGGCGGAGAGGTTAGGCGGGGTCACGGAACTGACGGTGGGTGGAACGCATGGGTTGGTGCCGGTGGTGAAGCTCCATACGAAGTTATCGACTAGCGGATTGCCAAACGTGTCCTGAGCGCCGGTCGTAATCGTGGCGGTATAGAGGGTGCTCAGTGCGAGAGCGCTTGATGGGGTGAAGGTTGCGGTTGACCCTGCGTAGGTAACGACCCCTGTTACGGGTGTCGTGCCCGGGCCGGTCAGAGTAAAGGTTGTGGCATTGATCGTGGCCGGATTCATCGCTTCGCTGAAGGTAGCGGTCACTGCTGCATTGGGACACACGCCCATCGCACCATTCAACGGGGTTTCGGAAATCACGGTGGGAACGCATGAGTTGGTGCCGGTTGTGAAAGTCCACACAAAATTGCTCGCTAACGCAAGGCCGTACGCGTCTGTGGCGCCGGTCGTAATGGTGGCGGTATAAGGGGTGCTCAGCGCGAGGGCGACGGATGGCGTGAAGGTCGCAGTATTGCTGGGCGCGTCGTACGTGACTACTCCTGCCACGGACGTAGTGCCTGGTCCCGTCAGCGTGAAGGTCGTGCCATTGATGGTTGCAGGATTCATCGGCAGGCTGAAGGTGGCGGTGACTGCTGCGTTGGGACAGGCCCCGGCCGCACCGCTAAGAGGGGCGACGGACATGACTGTAGGCGCGGCCAGCTCTGGGTTGGCGCCGGGGTTGCAGCATCCGGGACTGAAGATGAGCAGTAGAAATGCTGCCGACCAGATTATGGGATTGTTGTGTCTGCGTCTGACGCTCATCGTTTTTCCCCTCGGCTGCTGCCGCGATTACTTGACTCTGTTTTGCAAGCTAGTCCTCGTACAGCAGTAAGCACAAGGATTTCGCTCACACAAATGGCCGTATTTGTGACTGCAGCTTCCTATTTTGGGATACTCAGCGAGACATTCTGCAGATAGCTGCCACCGCTATTACGGCGGGATTTGCCAGGTCACAGTGGTTCAAGGACCAGATCATCGATCACCGTCTATCGCCCAGTGGCTCGGTACTCGCAACTCGGTACTACTACTGCCAATTGCCCAATACACGCTGTTTGAGTGATACTTGAGTAGCGGCTCTTCGAATTCAAAGAGCTAAGGAGTCCCCCATTACAACGAGCGCAGGAAAAATTCTTCACATGGCTCAGAAGGCTAACCCCAAGAAGTCATCCGGTCGCGGACGATCCGCGCGTCACCCAGGCCCTGCAGAATTACGAATCCGGACTTCGTGCTTTGCAGGAACACAAGTTCGACAAGGCGAAACCGCTGTTCGAGAAAGTGCTCGCCGGACCTAGCAAGGAGCTGACTGACCGGGCGGCAGTCCACCTCAGCACCTGCAACCAGCATCTCGAGCGTTCGACGACGCAGCAGTTCAAGAGCGTCGAAGAGCACTATGACTATGCGGTCTCCCTCATGAACGTCGGAGATTACGTCACGGCGCGCGAGCACATCGAGAAACTGCTCAAGCAGTCGCCGAAGACTGATTTCGTCATTTACGGGCTTGCCGCGCTCGACTGCCTTACCGGTCACGTGGAGGACTCTCTCAAGCATCTGGACGAGGCGCTTCGCCTGAATGCCGGCCTGCGCTTCCAGGCGCGCAACGATTCCGACTTCCACAACCTGGCCGAAGACCCTCGCTTTACCGAGCTGTTGTACCCGGACCCGGCAGCCGACCTAGCTTCGCCGGAAAGCTACTTCCGGGAAGACGAATCTTCTTAAATAGATTCTCGGATGGAAACTAAAACCTCCGATCTGTTGCCGATGGAGAAGGCCACGCGCGAGCGTGGCCTCCGCGTCGTGGCCATCGGCGGCGGCACCGGCCTCTCCACTCTGCTCAAAGGACTCAAGCGCTTCGCGCTCTCCCCGGCGGAGGCGGCTTTGGCCCGGCCCGATTCGCCCGTCATTCGAGACCTCTGCGCCGTGGTCACGGTCAGCGACGACGGAGGCTCCAGCGGACGCCTGCGCAAGGAACTCAATATGCTTCCTCCCGGCGACATCCGCAACTGTATCGTCGCCCTCAGCGAGGACGAGGCTCTGCTCTCCCAGCTCTTCCGTCACCGCTTCGCCAAAGGCTCAGGCCTCGAAGGTCACAGCTTCGGCAATCTGTTTCTGGCCGCGCTGACTTCGATCACCAAGGACTTCTCCGAGGCGGTGCGCCTGTCTTCGGAAATCCTGGTCACGCGCGGACACATTCATCCCGCCACCACATCTAATATCGAACTGGAAGCTCTGATGGAAGACGGCACGCGCGTCCGCGGCGAGACCAAAATTACAGCCAGCAAAGGCCGCATCCAGGAACTCTTTTTGGTTCCGCCGAACGTCGATCCTCTGCCGCAGACGCTGGAAGCCATTGCAAATGCTGACATCATCAGCCTCGGTCCCGGCTCGCTGTTTACCAGCCTCATTCCGAATCTGCTGGTACATGGCATCGCCGATGCCATCGTCGACTCACCGGCCACCAAGGTTTACATCTGCAACCTGATGACTCAGGCCAACGAGAGCCTGGGCCTCACCGCCGCGGATCACATTCGCGCGCTCAATGGCCACGCGCATCAGCAGATCTTCGACTACGCGCTGATCAATCGCACGCCCGTCTCCGATGAACTGAAAGCCAAGTACGAACTCGAGGGCGCCTGCCAGATCGTCGCCGATCTCGACGCCATCGAAGCGCTCGGCGTGATCCCTGTGCTGGGAGACTACCTCGAAGAGGCCGGCGTCGCCCGCCACAACACCGCCCGGGTGGCCAGCGATCTGGTACAGCTTGCTCCGTCTGCCGGCGCGGAACGCAAGCGACCGCCCGCGGGCGAGTCTTAGCTCACACGGGTCGCAATTCTTCCTTTCCCGCGCACGTCCCACTGTTTAGAATGTCCAGAGATAAAGTAGTGCTGTCGTGCAAAGGTAAAAGTTGAAAGCAAAAATGAAAAAGGACATGAGAAATCCGACGTGGGCCGGGGCGCTATTGATCGTCTGTCTGGTCGGAACTGCGGCAGCGCAACGGGATCCGAACCCAGAACCCACCGCCGTCATGAATTTTCTCATCGTGAAGGAAGACAACGGCAAACCCGTACGCAACGCAGCCGTGATCATGCATCCCGTAAATGCTCACGGCCAGCAGAGCAGGGGCGGACTCGAACTCAAAACCGACCCCGAGGGCAAAACCAGCTTTGACGGCATTCCCTACGGCAAGCTGCGCGTGCAAGTGCTGGCCCATGGATTCCAGACTTTCGGCGAGGACTATGACGTGAACCAGTCCAAGATGGATCTCACCATCAAGCTGAAACGACCCCAAGGCCAGTACTCGATTTACCAGGACCATCCAGACGAAAAGAAAGACGATAAGAAGTGAAGACAAGAAGGACGAGACGCCACCGGCCCCTGATCCTAATGCCAAGCCGCAATAACGTGGGAAGAACAGTTTCTGGTTTCTAGTTTCTGGTTTCCAGTTTCCGGTTTCTAGTTTCCGGTTTCTGCGGGTTGGGTTTTTTCCTAGAAACTAGAAACCGGAAACTGGAGACTGTTCTTGGTAAAATTCGCACATGGACTATCTTCTCAAGACCGAGCCCACCGTTTATTCCTTTGCCGATCTCCAGCGCGAGAACACAACGATCTGGGACGGCGTCACTAATCCTGCCGCCGTCAAACACCTGCGCGAAATGAAGCCGGGCGAGCATCTGGTCATTTATCACACCGGAGACGAGAAGAGCGCTGTGGGAACTGCGACCGTAGTATCAGTGGACGCGTCGGACGCCAAGACTCCCCTGGTGAAAATCAAGGTTGGCAAGCAGCTGGCCAAGCCGATGACGCTGGCTGAGATCAAGACCAACAAACTGTTCTCCGATTCCCCGCTGGTGCGGCAGGGACGACTAAGCGTCGTTCCATTGACGGAGAAGCAGTACAAGCTGCTCACAGAATAATCATTTCAAGGCAGCCCGCCGGCTGGCCCCCAGCGACTGGCTTCGCTCTGGTACGTCCCACGAACTTCTGTGGCTAACAGTTTCCCTGGCAGTCTCGCGGCACATCGCAACTACCATCCTCACTGAGGATGGCTGTCCGGAGGTTTGGGCACGGTCTGGCCTGCGTAGTTCGTGTCGGCCGCCGTTTTACCGCCATAATCCTTACGCGGCTCATCACGCGGCGCGTCGTACTTTGCCGGGGCCGGCGTCTCGGAGTGATCGATCGGCTTCACCGCGACCACCTGATAGTGGCGCATCTTACGACTGTCGTCGTTGCCCTCCGGCACGCGCATGTCTAGCGTATCCTTCCTAACTTTGAATTCAGCTTCCTGGCCGACTGGAAGTATCACAGGGTGCTTATGGTCAAGCGGGCGAACGTGATACTCCATGTCGTCGGTCCGCAATAGATATTGGGGACAAAGTTTTTCGTCGGAATTCACATGCGTAACTCCCACTGAGCCCCAGACGGCGCCCAGGCCGGCTAGTCCGCGTTCCTTGGCGCCGCAAGGAACGGCTTCCATCTTCTCGATCATAGCCCGATCTGCGTGTTTTTTCTTGTCGTGCGCAAATGCCGGAAGGGCAACCAGCAGCGTGAGCGTTGTGACGAATAGCGTCTTTCTGTTCATAAGGGTCTCCATTGAAAACCTCCTCAGCTTCTTGGCAGCCACAGACGCCGGAAATTAAAAACTAAGGAGGGAGGCTGCCCACGCAGCCTCCTCCCCTGAGCGTTCAGGCCCCCTATTTGGGCTTGGGTTGGCCAGCCGCCTTGGTCGCGCCGTGGGGGTCGAACTGTTGCGCCGACTTGATGAAATTCGCCGGATTCTCGCTCAGTTCTTCGTGAACCTCCGGATGCGCCTTCAGGTAATTGCGCAACGCTGGATGGTTCTCCAGATACTCCTGGTTGTTGGCGAGCGACGGATTCTTGGAAAGTTCATCGGCGATCTTGTCATGGCTCCCCATGAACTCGTTGAAGCTGGAGAGTTGCGCGCCAGTGACGTCCCGATCACGCCGCATCATTGGTGAGTCCTCGCGGCGGTCAAACCGCTCCTCCTGATGCATGAACGCGTTGGGATTTTCCTTGTATTCCTCGCGAACTCCCGGGTGCTCCGCCAGGAACTGCTGTAATGCCGGATGGTTCTCGACAAACTCCCGGTTATTCACCAGCGATGGATCCTTGCGCAACTGCTCCGCGATTTCCGGATGGCTGTCCATGAAGCGGTCCATGCTCGCCAGTTCAGCGCGTGTCACGTCCCGATCACGCCAGTCTTCGCGGCGGTCGAAGCGTTCTTCCTGCCGCATGAATGCGTTCGGATTCCCCTTGTATTCCTCACGCACTCGCGGATGCTCCGCCAGGAACTGCTGTAATGCCGGATGGTTCTCGACGAACTCGCGGTTATTCACCAGCGATGGATCCTTGCGCAACTGTTCCGCGATCTCCGGATGGCTGTCCAGGAAGCGGTCCATGCTCGCCAGTTCACCGCGGGTTATGTCACGATCCCGATCCCGATCGCGATCTTCGCGGCGGTCGAAGCGTTCTTCCTGGTGCATGAACCAGTTTGGGTTCTGGCTCATCTCTTCGCGGATTTCCGGATGCTGCTGCAGATATTGCTGCAGCTGAGGATGGTTCTCCACAAATTCCCGGTTATTCACCAGCGACGGATCCTTGCGCAGCTGTTCGGCAAGCTCGGGATGGTTATCCAGGAAATTGTCAAAGCTCGCAAGTTGCCGCCGGCTCGCCTCGTCACGGTCCGGAGGGGTAAGAGCCGGTGCCTGTGACGTCTGTTGTGTTTGAGGGGCCATGGTCTGTGGCTGCGCGTTAACGCGGGCACTCACGACAATGAGGGCTACCCCCGCCGAGATAAGACAGTGCCGGATGAAAGGATTTGCGCATTTCATAGAGTTAAGTAGACCTCCTGAATCAAGAGTGTGGCCTCCGTCCGAACCACAAGGAAGGAAATGCAACATGGGGGCCAATGCCGGCAATCCGGCGTATGTACTTTGCGCTGCGGAACTTGCAGAAAGCTCCGACAGTCTTACGCGCCACGAGGATGGAATTTCGACACCTGGAGAGGAAAATCGCTATACCGCTAGGACCTTAGGTACGATTGCGTAGAGACAATGAGTTTCGCCCCTCGCAAATAAAAAGCGAAGGGCGAAGCCTTATTTCCCAATCGGGTTTTGCATGTTTCAGACTCGCGGAACCTCAGTTCGCCTTCGCGTCGCGCCGGATCAGCGCGTGATCGACAAAGAAGCCGATCCCGATCGCCAGCGGAATCACGCCAAATATCGCAGCGTTCATCGCGTCGGGTTCATGGCGTCCGAGCAGAGCGAAGGTCACGATATAGCCGATTGCCCCGGCCACCAGCAGAATTCCCGAGCGCCGCGAGCGCGCCGCCTCGGAAAGTTCCGGTTGCATGGGAACATCCACGCCGCGCGCAATCGCCGCCAAACGTTCTTCGCTGCGCAGTTTGCGCACCCGGAAGAAGGTATACATAGCCGCCATCGGGATCCCCAGAGCCATGACCACTGCCGCCAGTCCCACAATGTTGCCGTCCATAACGCCTCCTGACCGGCGCGGTTTTGTCTTCAGTATTTGCGCCCGCCACAGTAAGTTACGCGCGCCGCAGGGAAAAGTTCCCACTTTCCTCTTGTCGGGTCAGCAGCATCTTACAAAACTTTGCAAAACTCTCCACACCCCTGGCAACTCCGCGGCTACACTGAGGGTTCTTATGCCAATAGCAAAACGAGCAGCAGGAATGATAGTGACATCCACGCCAGCGACAACCGTACGGCGTCGTCCCTACCGTCAGGCGTGCGTATTTGGCGCCTGCCTCTCTGTGTTGCTCTCCGCTGCCTCTTTGCGGGCGCAAGACTCCCAGGAAAAGATCGATGTCGATGACGTGTCCCGCACCTTCGCGGTGCACTTGCCCAAGGGATACGACTCGCAGCAACACTATCCAGTCGTTATTCTTCTGGACGGCCGCAACCAGGATGCCGACGACATGGCACGCCTGACGCACTTTAACCAGCTCGCCGACAAGAATGGCGTTATCGCCGTTTATCCCAACGCCATGCACGGAGAGTGGAATATAGGAGTCCGGCCGGAGCAACCGTCCGCAGACATGGGGAGGCGCGGAGGCTATGGACGACGCGGAGGGTATCCGGGCGGAGGAGGCGGCTATCCTGGAGGCGGCGGAGGGTACCCCGGCGGTGGTGGCGGATATCCAAGGGGCGGCAGGCAGGGCGGCGGACAGAATCCAGACGAGACCAGGAACAAACCTGAGCCGGCGGATGACGTTGCCTTTCTGAATCAAATGCTGGACCAGCTCGCCCTCAAGTACTCCGTAGACACTCGCCGCATTTATGCCACGGGCTTGGGCGACGGAGGCTTTATGGCGCTGCGGGTGGGCTGCACCATGGCCGATCGCGTGGCTGCGATTGCCGCGGTGAGCGCGACCCTTCCCAAGAAGATGATCTGCCTGCCTTCGCGTCCCGTGCCCGCGCTGTTCATGGATGGCACGGATGACCCCGTTGACTCTTACAACGGTGGGACTTACAAGCCCGGGCACTTCGCCGTGCTCTCCGCCGAAGACAGCGCCAATACCTGGGCCAAATTTGACCGCTGCGGAGAAAAGCCTGCCCAGGAAAAACTGCCCGCTTCAGAGAAGGGCGGCAAAGAAATTAAAACGCTCACCTACAGCGGCTGCCACGACAACGCACAAGTCGTCCTGTACAGCGTCAAAGGCGGGGGCAACACGTGGCCCGGCGGCGAGCAGTACTCGTCCGAAAAAGAGATTGGCAAAACCAGCAACGACCTCAACGCCAACGAAGTCATTTGGAGCTTCCTCGCCACGCGGAAAATCGCGGGCGAGAGCGGCACGGGAAAATAGGAAATGGAGTAGGAAACGAAGACCGCCCACCTTCGCGGAGTCGATGCGAAAGGTGGGCGGGCTCTTACACCGAGTCTCAACTCGCCTGCTTCACTGCCACAAGTTCAAGGTGTTAGTGGCATCGTCTACGAAGTAGAGGCCTTGCCCCGCCACGTTCACCAATCCAAACAGCGCACCTGCTCCCGGCGGAGTGCCGTTGTTGTCCAGTAGTGCCTGTTCAAGCTGAACGCCGCTCGGGGTAAATCCCAGCAGGAAGCCGTTGTTCCCATTGACCGTCAGAATGCTGCCATCGGTCAGCACGGTCAGGCCGAGAGGATCGTTGAGGCTGCCGCCCTTCGTGATCGTCGTGCCGGTTCCAGCGGAGGTCGTACGAGTCACCGGATCGGAAATCGCCGCGATCCGGTTGATAAGACTATCGGCCACGTAGATTGTGCTGCCATCGGGGCTAAGCCCTACGCCAGTCGGGCCAATGACGAGTGCGGCCGGATCGGTGCGCTCGGCGAAGCCGGAGCCAATCACGGTGATCGACTCCAGCCTGGGCATCGCGCCGTTCAGGCCTGTCAGGTTCAACCGCGTCACGGTTCCCTCAAGGACCACGCTCCCGCCTCCGGCCACGGTTCCGTTTAAGACGTTGGTGACGAACAAGCTCGCGCTGCTTCCTGCGTCGAGGGCCGTCATATCCCACGGGCCATTAATCAATGACCCATAAAATGTCTCCACCACGCTGCCGCTGCTGTTCAATACCAGCAGACATCCAGCCTGCGCAGTCGCCGACATTCCGTCAGTAGTCGGCAAGCTGCCTACAATAACCCAACCGCTGCGCAACACGGACAAGGCAGTGGTCAAGCCAATACCGCCGGGGCAAGGGCCAGGCAAGGTGGTGGCGTCGATCTGAGCAAACAAGCTACTCGTGCCATCCGGCGCAATTTGTACGATGGTTGTGCCAGTGCCCTGAAGGTTGGCGCTGCTGTTGAAGTTGCTGACAAGAATGTTCCCCGCGACCAGAGAGCCCTTACTCTGTGGCACGCGCGCGATCCCATACGGATTCACGTCCCCATTCGCGGGAACTGTGGAGGCGACTACGACGATACTGCTCGGAGTGCTGAGTTTATTCTCCCTGGCGTAACTGGAGAGGCCGCAGGCCGCGACCACAAAGATTACAGTGACACAAGCCTTGATTCCGGCGAAAAGTTTCATGAGGATCCCTCCTGGAAGTGCAAGTTTGGATGGAGCAGGACGGCATTGGGGAAACCGCACCTGAGACAAGAAGTGTGGGGGATCGCGGGAAGAAACTTGTCAGAACATTGTCATGAAGTTGTCAATTTCGTGTCACGTGCTGCGATTGTAGCGCCCTCCCGGCAGCTCGGAACCCGACCTAAGCGAGGCCGAAAGGGCGAGCGTCACGCCAGCCGCGCCGGCGAGGACGCACCTTCGGCAAGCTCAGGGCAGGCTCTCAGGAGAGCCGGCCAGAGGCCGGCGCTACTTTCGGCTTGATTCAGCTTGCTCACTGAATCAACTTCTTTAGCTCACGCCGCAAGATTTTTCCCGACGCCGTTTTAGGAACAGCTTCGATAAAATGCACTTCCCGCGGCTGCTTGTAGTGGGTCAGCCGGTCCGCGACGAAGGTGCACAGTTCCTCTTCCATCTTCTTGCCCGTCGCAAATCCCTCGCGCAGCGCGATGAACGCCACCGGAATCTCACCCGCCGCCGCGTCGGAACGCCCCACCACGCCGCACTCCCGCACCGCCGGATGCTCCAGCAGCACCGCCTCTACTTCAGCCGGCGCCACGGGAAATCCTTTGTACTTAATCATCTCCTTGCGCCGGTCCACGATGCGGTAAAAACCCTCGGCGTCGCGCGTCGCAATGTCGCCCGACCAGTACCATCCGTCGCGCAACACGGCCGCGCTTGCCTCCGGGTCTTTCCAGTAACCCCGCGTAAATTGCGGGCCGCGCATCACCAACTCTCCGGGCTCGCCCGCGGGAACCTCTTCCGCACTTCGCGAAGCGTCCAGATCCGTGGCTGCAATCAGCCGGCACTCGGTCTGCGCCAGCGGATGCCCGATCGAATCGGGCCGGTATAGCTCCGGCTCCAGATAACCCACATGGGTCACCGGCGAAGCTTCCGTCATTCCATAGCCCTGACACACAAGAATGCCGGTAAGCGCGGTGAACCTTCGCGCCAGATCCGGCGCCAGCGGCGCTGCTCCGGACTTCGCCCACTGCACCCGGTGATTCTTCGGAAACTCTCCCGCTTCCGCCGCCAGGCACAGTGCGTTCATGGCTGGTGGCACCAGCGGCATCATAGTGATGGATTCCTCCGTGAGCAGCGCCGTCACTTGACCCACGTTGCACCGCGGCATCAGCACCAGTGTCGCCCCCAGAATCAGCGATGGGTTGAGCATCACGTTCAAGCCATAAATGTGATACAGCGGCAGGAAGCAAAGAATGTTGTCATTGGAGCTCAGCGGAGTCGCGCGCGTCCCCAGAAACTGATAAACGTTCGACACTAAGTTGGAGTGCGAAAGCATCACGCCTTTGGGCAGCCCCGTCGTGCCGCTCGAATAAGGCAGCGCCGCTAGAGTTTGCTCCGAAGGCCCATCTGGCCCCGGCAGCTTCGCGGTCACTGGCCTCAACAAATCGGAAAATGGCTCGCTTCCACTTCCCTGCTGGCGCGTGCAAAACACCCGCCGCAGATTGGGCAGGCCGGCCAGATCGATGCCGTCGATATTCGTCCCGTCGGTGATTAGCAGAACTGCGCCCGAACTCCCCAGCTGATGCCGCACTTCCCGGTCGCGATACGTCGGATTCAGCAGTGTCGGAATTCCCCCGGCCAGCATGGCCGCATGAAACGCCGTACAGAACTCCCAGGTATTGGCCAGGAAAATGGCAATCACTTCTCCCGGCTTCAACCCCGCGGCAACCAAGCCGCGCGCCAGGGCTTCCACCGTCTCTCCGTATTCGGCAAAAGTGATCCGGCGCCCGCACGAAGTGTCGACCAGCGCCGTCTTTTCCGTATGCCGCCGGCAGGACGCCAGGACCGCATCGTGCACGAAGACGTTGCTTGGATCGGCGTAGAGTTGGGTGCGCAACATGGCCGGGAGAGATTGTACCGGAAATTCCACCGATAGGTGATTCCCAACGGGAACAACTCCGATCATCCTAAGGGCAACTTGGGGGGCGGGCCGTCGTGGGTCGCTTCGATCGTCAATGCCATCGGCAACAGCCGCAAGTGCAAGGATGGCAATAACGAGACTTATTGGGACGACACCGCCCTCCTGCTCACCTGGGACGACTGGGGAGGCTGGTACGATCACGAACCGCCCACCTTTCTGGCCGGGGCTCAGGGCGACTATCAGTACGGCTTCGCGTCCCGTTTATCGTGATCTCTGCTTACACCCCGGCGGCCTATGTGGACAACAATCGGATGGACTTTGGCACCATCTTGCGGTTTATCGAGCAGAATCTTGGAATAGCCGAGGGCGCGCTCAATTTTGCCGATGCCCGCGCCAGCGGAAACCTCGCCGAATTTTTCAATCTCAACCAGGTGCCCCGTGTGTTCCAGAACATTCCGGCGCCCCTGGATGCAAACTTTTTCATCAATGACAACAGACCACCGACCGATCCGGACGATTATTAAAGTTCACGCTTTCATTCGCCTGAAACAATCCAGTTTGTCGAAAGGTTCCAAGCCCTGGCAAGGACGCAAGAACCGCGCCCAGCAAGGAATTCGCAAAATTTCTCCGTCACATCTCGGGCGCTTCGGGCTATAATAGCGGTCGTTACAGCAAGACCGGTTTCTCCCCCCTTGTTGCTCCGTATTACCTAGCTGGGCTTATTCTCCAGGTTCGATGTCTGGCTCCTAGTGCGTCACCACGTTTCACCACATTGAAGAGCGATAAAAAGTAGCGACAAAAAGTCTGCGGGAGATAAGTTATGAGACGGACTTTCAAGGGCCTCCTTCTACTGTGTTTCTGCGGTGCGCTGCTCGCCCACGCCCAGATTTCGAGTTTTCAGCACGTCATCGTGATCATCCAGGAAAACCGCACGCCGGACAATCTTTTTCAGGGTTTGTGCACTCCGCCCTTCGGCAAAAAGACCTCCTGCAGCACCACCCCTACCGGCTCCCAGTACGACATTCAAACCAGCAAATGGCTGGATAACAGTTCCTCCACAGGCACCACCACTCCCATGCCCGCCGCGCTCAACAATAATTACGATCCCAGCCACAGGCACGGGGCGTTTACTACCTCGTGTGACCTGAATACAACCACCGGAATCTGCCGCATGGACGGAGCCGCGGGTGATGATTGCACCGGTACCTGCCCTACCCGGTTTGCATACCACTATGTAACCAATTTGTCCTCCATCTTGAATCCTTATCTCACCATGGCGACGTCCTACGGTTGGGCCAACTACATGTTCCAGACCAACCAGGGCCCCACTTTTGCCGCCCATCAATTTCTTTTCGGAGGAACTTCCGCGCCCAGTGCCGACGATGACGCCATCGGTACATTCGCCGCCGAGAACATGAACTCTGCCAATACGATTGCCGGCTGCATCGCTGTCGAGGGCACGACGGTCGAGTTAATCACGACTGCGGGCGAGAACCAAAAAATCTATCCCTGCCTGGATCACGAAACCATGGCGGACCTGTTGGATGCCAGCGACATTAGCTGGAAGTATTACACCCCGAGTGCTGGCTCCATCGGGACTGCACCCGACGCGATTAGTCATATCTGTGTGCCGAGCAAAACCACCGGAGGAGAATGCACGGGCACTGACTGGGTCAATAACGTAATCATCAAGCCGACCCAGGTGTTGACTGACATCAGCCGTTGCAAACTGGCCCAGGTGAGCTGGGTAATCCCGGGTGGCAAGTATTCGGATCACCCCAGATCCAACACTGGCGGGGGGCCATCTTGGGTAGCTTCCATCGTCAACGCCGTCGGCAACAACCCCCAGTGCAACAACAAAAACAACGAACTTTATTGGGACGACACCGCCATCCTCATTACCTGGGACGACTGGGGAGGCTGGTACGATCACGAGCCTCCGACCATCCTGGCCGGGGCTCAAGGCGACTACCAATACGGTTTCCGCGTCCCCTTCATCGTCGTCTCCGCCTACACGCCGGTCGCATATGTGGACAACAATCGGATGGACTTCGGCACCATCTTGCGGTTCCTTGAGAATAACTTCGGGATCGCAGAAGGGGCGCTCAACTTTGCCGATGCACGCTCAAGTGGCGATCTCAGTGAGTTCTTCAACCTCAGCCAGGTTCCCCGGGTTTTCCAAACCATACCGGCTCGGCTGGATGCAAAGTACTTCATAAACGACAAGGAGCCGCCAACAGAGCCGGATGACTATTAAACGATGACTATTAAACGATGACTATTAAACTCTGATGGTCTCCTGACACAATCGAGAGGCCGCAAAGGACAAATCATGAAAACGACGATCAAGGTTCTGTTCCTCGTTTGGTCTTGTGTAGTAACGCTCGCCTACGCCCAGATTTCCAGTTTTCAGCACGTCATCATCGTCATTCAGGAAAACCGCACACCTGACAATCTGTTTTATTATTTGTGCAGCCCGCCGTTTGGGACCAGCAACTCCTGCAGCACAAAGCCTACCGGCTCCCAATACGACATTCTAACCAGCAACTGGTTGGATAAAACCTCTTCCACCGGCGTCACTCAGCCCACCAGCATCGCGCTCGC
This sequence comes from uncultured Acidobacteriaceae bacterium, assembly GCA_963703635.1. Lineage (GTDB taxonomy): Bacteria > Acidobacteriota > Terriglobia > Terriglobales > Acidobacteriaceae > Sulfotelmatobacter. Next base: position 27,553 of record CAVPEZ010000043.1, on the reverse strand, counting down.
CAACAGCTATGACGTTAGCCACTCGCACGATGGCTTTACCACGACCTGCGACATAAATTCATCGGGTGTCTGCCGTATGGACGGCGCCGGGGAAACCTCCTGCACCGGGTCTTGCAGCGGTGTCCCCAATCCTCACTACAAATATGTAGACAACTCGACTTCGATCCTGAATCCTTACCTCACGCTTGCAACTTCCTATGGCTGGGCAAACTATATGTTCCAGACCAATCAGGGTCCAACCTTTCCCTCCCACCAGTTTCTTTTCGGGGGAACCTCGGCGCCCAGCGCGGCCGACGACGCCATCGCTACGTTTGCCGACAGCAATATGAATCCCTCCGCCAACAATCCCATCGCCGGATGCATCGCTCCCTCAAACATCCACGTCAATCTGGTTGAGGCGGACGGGAAGACCGGGCAAACCTACCCCTGCTTCGAGCATGAAACTCTGTCGGATTTGCTGGATTCGATCGGTGTCAGTTGGAAGTACTACAACCCGGGCTCAGACTCGATCGTGACCGCGCCCAACGCGATCGATCATATCTGCGTTCCCAGTCAATCCTATGGCGGAACCTGTACCGGTCCCGAGTGGGCGAGTAGCGTTAACTTCAGACCCTCGAAAGTTTTAACCGATATCAGCGGCTGCAAACTCGCCGGCGTGAGCTGGGTAACCCCCTCCGGAGCCAATTCCGACCACGCCAGCAGCAATACCGGCGGCGGCCCCTCCTGGGTGGCTTCGATTGTCAACGCGGTGGGCAACAATCCCAAGTGCAAGAAGGACAACGAAGTTTATTGGGACAACACCGTCATCCTCATTACCTGGGACGATTGGGGAGGCTGGTACGATCACGAGCCTCCCACTTTACTGGCCGGCGCTCAAGGCGACTTCCAGTATGGCCTTCGCGTCCCGTTCATCGTCGTCTCCGCCTACACTCCAGCAGCTTATGTCGACAACAATCGCATGGATTTCGGGACCATCTTACGGTTTGTCGAGCATAATTTCGCAATCGCCGAGGGTTCACTGGACTTTGCCGATGCCCGCGCAACCGGAGATCTCACCGAGTTCTTCAATCTTAAACAAGTGCCCCGCGTGTTCCAGACGATTCCAGCTCGCCTTGATGCAAACTACTTCATCAACGACAAGTCGCCAATGACGGAACCAGACGATTATTAACGCCTGATTTTCGGGAACCACGGTGCATTGTAATTTTGGCAAGGATCTCAGAGTCCTGACAAACTGGCGGGAGCTCTAGCTCGCCAGCTTGCGCAGAAATTCGCGCTCGTCCATGCGGTACTTGAAGGCCTTGTGCCCGTCGATGAACACGACTGGGACTTCGTCATTAAATTTCCGTCGCAGTTCGTTGTCGCTATCCACATCCACATCCTGCCAGGTAAACCCGCCGCGGCGGGAGAGCTTGGTGAGACTCTCCTTCACTAACTCGCAGAGATGGCATCCCCTGCGCGAGTAAACCACGACTTTGCGGGAATCCGGCACGCCGCGATTCTACCGCTATTTCCACGCCCTCTGGCAAGAAAAAACTGAAGCCGGCAGCCTCTCGCAAGATGGGCTTCCCCCTTCTGGACTAAGTTTCGTGTGGTGCAGTCTGCAATAACGTTTATGTGGGGACAGTCGCCCTGCCGTAACGCCTTGTGGGGACAATCGCCTGCCTGTCCGGTCTTGCCGAAGCCCCGAGCGAAGCCGAGGGGAAGCTCGACCTCTTCCCATCCAGGAGTAAAATCCCAAAATGCTTACCCTCGATCCTCATCCTCTGCACGGCAAGGCCTGCCTCATTACCGGCGGGGCCCGGCGTCTGGGACGCGCCTCCGCCTTTGCTCTGGCCCGCGCCGGCGCCGATGTCGCCATCACTTTTCGTACCTCCGCCCGCGAAGCACAGCACACCGTCGTCGACCTCGCCAGCCTGGGCGTGCGCGCCTTCGCCCTGCACTGCGACGTCACCGACGAGGTCAGCGTCAAGGCCATGATGAAAGAGGCCGGACGCGAACTCGGCCGCATCGACATCCTCGTCAACAACGCCGCCAACTACGCCACCGCCGATTTCGAGCGCCTCACCCTGCGCCAGTGGGACGCGATGTTCGCCTCAAACACCCGCGGACCATTCCTGGTCTCGCGAGAAGCCCTCAAGTGGATGCGACGAAAACGAACCGGATCGCAGCGATCGGAACAAATCGAGGCCAAAATCATCAACATGGGATCGCTCGGCGGCCTTCGTCCCTGGGCCGACCATGCGCACTACTGCTCCTCCAAAGCCGCTCTGCACATGCTGACCAAGGTCATGGCAAAAGCACTGGCGCCCGAGATCGCCGTCAACGCCGTAGCGCCCGGCATGATCGATCTCGGCGAGAAGGCGGCTGCCGCATTCATGAAGCGCATGGCCAGGCAAACTCCCATGCGGCGCAATGGGCGCGGCGACGAGATCGCCGCGGCGGTCCTGTTCTTCGCCACCGCGCCACAATTTATTACCGGTCAGATTCTCGCGGTTGACGGCGGCTTAGGCCTGTAATTGAGGCTGAATCTGCGGACCCAGATTCTTCGCAATAGCTGCAAGTATGATGTGAGCTTATCCCCGCGTCTCCGCGCAAGTCCTCCGCGTCCTCCACGATTCAAGGCTTCTATTCGCGGTGCCCTCAGCAGACTCAAGCCGGAACCCAGCATCCCTCTTTCTGTACCATTCCACCTCAAGGTATAGTGAGGCGAATGAAGAAATCAGGGAACGTACCTTCCTCGAAAACGCCGGCAGACTCTCCCCGCGTGGCCGTCGCCATCATGGCCGCCGGTAAAGGCACGCGGCTAAAGTCGCAGCTTCCCAAAGTACTGCATGAAGTCGGCGGCAAACCGCTGCTCGCGCATGTAATCAAGGCCGCGACCCATGTGGTCCCGCCCAGCGATGTCTTCGCCATCATCGGTCACGAAGCCGGCCGAGTCCGCGACGCCGTCGCCCAGACCGGGGTGAATTTCGTCCTGCAGGCTGAGCAGCGCGGCACCGGCCATGCTCTGATGGTCGCGCACCCCGCACTTTCCGCCTACGACCATGTCATTGTCCTCTCCGGCGACGCGCCCCAGATCACTCCCCAGACCATCGCCCACCTGCTCAACTTCCATCTCGACCAGCAGGCCGCCATGACGTTGCTTAGCGCCGACCTCGACCACCCCACCGGCTATGGCCGCATCCTACGGACGAGATCGGGCAAGAGCAGCGCCGAAATCCAGGCCATCGTCGAAGAGAAATCCGCCAGTCCCGCTCAGAAAAAGATTCGCGAGATCAACGCCGGCTTCTACGTCTTCTCCGCACCGCAGTTGTTCTCGCAAATCGGCAAACTTTCCACCGCCAACCCTCACGGCGAGTACTACCTCACCGATATGGCCGGGATCCTGCGCCACGCCGGGCAGCGTGTCGTTGTCTGGAAAACGGAAAACCCCGCCGAGGTTCTCGGAGCCAATACGCGTGCCGAACTCTCCTTCATCGATTATCAGATCCGCATGCGCAAGTGCAATGAACTCATGGCCGGGGGCGTCACGATCTACTATCCCGCCACCTGCGTGATCGATGGCGACGTCGAAATCGCCCCCGACACGGTGATCGAACCCTTCGTCCAGATTCTGGGCAACTCACGTATCGGAGCCGGCTGCCGCATTCAATCCTTCAACGTCATTCGCAACACTGAGATCGCAAGGGATGTAATCGTGCAACCGGGCTGCGTGCTCGAACACTCCATCGTCCGGCGGGGTGCTAGCCTGGGTCCGTTCTCTCACCTGCGCCCAGCCAGTGACATCGGGGAAGGTGCCAAAGTCGGCAACTTTGTCGAGACCAAGAAAATCAAGCTGGGCAAGGGATCCAAAGCCAACCACCTTACTTATCTCGGCGACGCCGAAATCGGCGCGGGCGTCAACATCGGCGCCGGAACCATCACCTGCAACTACGACGGCTTTCAGAAGCACCCCACCGTGATCGGGGACGGAGCCTTCATCGGCAGCGATACCACTCTGGTCGCACCCGTGCGTGTGGGCCAGGGAGCCTACGTGGGCGCGGCGTCGTGTATCACAAGTGATATTCCCGAGGACGCTCTAGCCATCGGCCGCGCAAAACAAATCGTGAAAGAAGGATGGGCCCGCGAAAAACGCGCCGCCCGCAAGGCAGTTGTTGAGGCAGAGAAACAACGCACGGTCCGGTTGGAAGATTAATGAAGTGGGAACAAGCGCTCTCCCCAAAAGCAAGAGGCACTAAGACCGGGTTTCTCTGTGTCTCTGTGCCTCTGTGGTGAGTTCTTGCCTTTAGTGCGAAATCGCCGCAAACAACGGCGAATGCATTAGCGACTGAAACTGCGCGTCGCTGTCCTTGAAGTGCATAATAAATTTTGAGCCGTCGGAATCGGCCGTGGCCTTATCCATGGCCGCCTTTTCAATCGGCGTGGCGCTCGACTTCTTGTACAGGATGGCCGCCTTCATCACCATCGATAACGTCCCTGCCGTGATCGAGTCCGAGGTCACAACCGTCAGATCGAAGTTCACGCCGCTGGAAAAGTCCATCGTGTAGTACGAGCCCATTACCCGCTTCTTGACCGTCTCGTAGTCTGCGATCTTGGCCGCATCGCCCAGCACCGACCGCACCATGTTCTGCGTGCCCTGTTGGTCGAGGATGCTCCAGAAAGGCGCCGCATCCACGCTACTCATCATGTCGGCCATCGTCTGGTTCGAGTCCAGGCTAAGGATCTGTCCGTCACGCGTGTCCAGACCCAGTTTCACGGCCGCCGAGTCGCCGAACAGCAGCGTGCTGTCGTCAAGAAACGTCATCACGAAGCCGCCCTCCATGGGATAGAGATCCGCCGTGTGGTACTTCGTAGCCTTGATCTTGCGTAGCGTCATCTTCTTGACCACGGCCTTCATGTTGAAGGGCCCGCTGGCAATGCCAATCATCCTGATCCCCTGCTTGGCAGTACGGAACGTGGGAAGAGCCAGCGTGTCGATGTCTTTTTCGGGATCGATCCCTACGCCCTTCAGCGCGCCCTCGAACTGCTGCAGGTTTTCCTGCGCCTGCATCAGTTGCTGTTTCAGGGCGGTCGCGGTCGGCGAGTCTCTCAGCACCCGGTAATCCACCGAAATCAGCTGCTGCAAATCCGCGGGAACCACCGCTCGCGCCGACGAATTCAGCGGCATCGCATTGGCCACGCCCACGCAAGACAGAGCTAGCATCACAAAACTCAAACTAACCTTTACGCTCTTCATAACTGCCTCAGTCCTCATTAAGATTTTCCTGACACTGAACCTGGATCCGTAAATCTCGAAGCTGGCGAATCTGGCTCTGCAGATCTGGCTCTGCAAATCTGCAACCTGCAAATAATGAACGGGATTTTCCCTGCGTCTTGCGATTTTAGATGCAGGTTCCTGCCTTCTCGTTATCCAGTTCCTCCATTCTAAGCCAACCAGTCCCTTCCCTGCCCAGTCAAAGGTGCTGGCCTAGTGATCAATTTGGGACAGTGTTTTCCACGGCAAGGAAATAAATTGTCCAGCAGGGGAGCAACTGGCTGTAAGATCCCAATGTACGCTACCGCACAGACGCCCCTCTCCTCGGGCGCCAGAGAAATCAGGGACATATTGAAAATCCTACTGTACAACCCCGACAACGGGGTTACGCGTAATTTCATGCCTCACCTCTGGATGTTCCTCCTGAAATCTCTAACCCCGGCAGGCCATGAAGTTGTGCTGATCGACGGCAACGCCCAGCCTATGGACGAAGCCGGAATCGCCCGCTACGTGCGCGAAGAGAAGATCGATATGGTCGGCATCGGCGCCATGACCCGCATGATCGCAAAGGCCTATCGCATGGCCGACGCCGTTCGTGCCGTCGGCGTCCCCGTGGTAATGGGCGGTCCGCACGTCACCGAAATGGCGGACGAAGCGCTAGGCCGCGATGGCGGTCCCCGCCACGCCGACGCCGTTGCGCTCGGCGAAGCCGACGACACCTGGCCGCACATTGTGGATGACGCGGCCCGCGGCCAACTGAAAGATGTTTACGCGCCAATCGATCCCTTCGGCAAAGAACTCAAGCCATCGCTGAAGACATATCCTGTGATCCCCTGGGACACCATCGATCTCAATCAGTTCAATCTGGTGCCCAAGTCGGCGAAGCATTGGCTGGGCAAGATCGGCGAGGGCTGGGGCACGTTCCGCATCGTTCCCGTCGAGTCAGGACGCGGTTGTCCTTACGGCTGCGAGTTCTGCACCGTCACCGGATTCTTCGGCGACTCCATCCGTTTTCGCACCAACGAAAGCGTCGTGAACGAACTGCTTCTGCTGAAGGCGCGCGCCCGAAAAGAGCGCGGTCAGATAGCCGTCTTTTTTATCGACGACAATTTCGCCATCAACCTCAAGCGCACCAAATCCCTGCTCCGCGACATCATCGCCGCCGGAGCGCAGCTAAACTGGGTGGCCCAGATCAGCGCCAACCTCCTGCGCGATCAGGAGCTAGTCGACCTCATTGCAGCCTCCGGCGGCAAGTGGGTCTTCATCGGCATGGAGTCGATCGATCCCACCAACTTGAAAGACGTCAACAAAGGTTTCAACAAGCCGGAGGAATATGCCGCCGTGCTCGAGCGCCTGGCGCAGCGCAACGTCTACGCCATCACTTCATTCATCTTCGGCATGGATAACGACACCGTAGGCGCGGCCGAACGCACGCTCGCCCAAGTCCGTACCTGGCCGCCGGGCCTGCCGATTTTCGGCCTGCTCACTCCCTTGCCCGGCACTCCGCTTTACAAACGTCTGGATGTCGCAGGCCGCTTAACCCGCCCCAAGCACTGGCAGGAGTTCATCCCCTTCGCCATGGCGCACACTCCCCTGAAGATGACCATCGACGAAGCCCACGCCGAAGTGAACTACGGCTGGTCCCATGCCTACGGCCCGGAAGCGATCGCGCAAGCCGTAGACTCGCTCGACGACCAGCCGCTAGGCTACCGTGTCAACATCTTCATCGCGCGGGTCTGCTTCCGCGGAATCTACTTCCCCATGCTAGGTCGCTTCGCCTGGTGGAAAGTAATCTCCGAGAACCGCCACACCATCTCAAAACTGTTAAAGCAAGGCGTCGGAGCGTGGTGGGAATCCAAAACCAGACCCGAGCCAGCCGCAGCGACCAGCGCAGGAGACTAAGACATAGCACGGCAGCGACTCATTGTAGCGCCGCCGTCTCGGCGGCTTCTTAAGCGCCGGATCGCCGCCGCGTTCCGTGCTTCAGTCATCATCGGGATCGCTGGGCGTCGAGTTCCCCTTGCACATGGAGTCGTTCGACGGCGGCGTGATCGACGTAAACCCAATCGGCGATTGACTGAAATTGAAAAAGTCGGAGAGATCGTCAAGAGCATTCGTATCCGCGTAGCCCAGCGGCGTCAAACCATAGTTGTTTTCAATAAACTTCAAAATGCTTCCAAAGTCGTGATTCGTGTGCGAGATGTAACCCGCCTTGGTGATGTACGGCGAAATCACAATCAGGGGCACACGGAATCCATATACATATCCGCAACCCCACTGTGAGCAATTTGCCAGAACTTGCGGCGGAGGCACATGGTCGTACCAACCTCCCCAGTCGTCCCAAGTGAGGATGATGACGGTGTTCGACCAGTACGGGCTGTTCCCGATGGCGTTCACGATCGATGCTACCCACGATGGACCGCACCCATTAGTTGCTTCTGGGATGATCCGAATCATCGCCCGTGGGAATCACCCAGCTCACGTCCTGGAGCTGATTGCTGGCAATGTCAGTAAGGATCTGGGCATTGGCCTGGCTTTGGTTGAGGACAACCTTGGGATTGGCGCCGGTGAAATCCGGTCCCGTACACGTTCCGTCCGCGCCCGTCGATACACACATATGGGAAATCGCGTCTGGCGCAGTCCAGATGGAACCCTCCCCCGGCGCGTAATAACGCCAGGTGAACCCGGCAGCATCCAGCGAATCGGTAAGGGTTGGGTGATCGAAGCAAGGGTATATCTTGGTGTATTCGACGCCCGCGGAATTGATCAACTCAACCGTTCCATCTGCGGGAGCGATGCAGCCTGCATTCTCGCCATTCTTAACGTTTTCAGACGCAAAGTCCGTGCTGCTTGCCGAAGGCGCCGAAGTCCCTGAAATGATGAATTGATGCGCCGGAAAGCTCGGCCCCTCGTTCGTCTGGAACATGTGATCGCCGAACGTGTAGGTCTGCGCCATTTGCAGGTAAGGCGCAATGTCAGCCGGAATCACGTACATGAATTGCGGATTCGGGGGCGGACAACCGGCGACTCCCGCGGTACACGTAATAGGAACTTTGTCAGCGCCATCCATGGCGCATGCGCCCGTGGCCGCGTTCAAGTCGCACATATCCTCGAAGGCACTATGGGCGTGGCTCACATCGTAGTTGTCTGGGCTGCTGCCAGCCGTGCCCAGATCGAGCGGGCTGAGCGGAACGGTCGCGCCCGTCGAGTTCACCCCGCTGCTGGCGATGTCGTACTGAGAGCTGCTCGGGTTAGTGCTGCAGGAAGTGCTGCTGTTCGGCGGAAGGCACAGTCCCTGAAACAGATTGTCGGGCGTGCGGTTCTCCTGGAAGATGATCACCACGTGCTGGACGCCCGCCGCCATGGTCAGGGTCAGCAACTGCGAACCGTTGCTGGGAGCCATCTTGTTCGCATCGCTGCCCGCGACGGTGATGGCATAGCTGCCTCCAGGGGTGCCGCTCGTGGTCGACACCGTCAACGTGGAAGTGACCGCAGACGTCCCGCTGATCACGACAGGAGACGTACTGAACGAACAGGTGGGAGCCGGGGATCCACCGGTCACGCTGCTGCATGAAAGGCTGACGCTGCCGGTATAGCCATTCGCCGGAGTCACTGTGATGGTCGAAGTGGCGGTGTCCCCAGCAGTGACCGAAGCTGGGCTCAACGCCGTGGCCGTGAGGGTGTAGCTGGATGGCGGGGGTACGGTTACTTTGGCTGTGCTCGAACCGCAACCGCTAAGACCGAGGAGAAGCACGCCCAGGCTAAGAACTATGCCGGAGAGAAGAAGACGAAACCGACTCATCAGGATGCCTCTCGCGTAACATCTGCGCATTTTTCCGCGCCATCACACTCGAACCCCGCCGCGAGACTTTCCACTCGTTGCCTGTGAGAAATTATTTGACTATCGGAATGGATATATCTTTAGCAACATCGATAAAGTATTCCCTCAGCGCCTTACTGCTTCCACCCGCTTCCGTACCTCCGACGTGAAAGCCTGATCCTTCAACGACGCCAGATTGATCTCCACATTCGCCAAAGCGCCGGTAATCGCCGCCCCAGCCAGGGCCTGCGCGGTAGTCAAATCCGACTTCATATTCGGATTGCTGATAGCAAACAGACTCTGCACAATCTGCGCCACTTCACGAGACTTCTCGGCAACACGCAGCGGAACCCCGGTAGCCAACTTCAGAGCCGCATCGACCAGAACATCGGCCCCAGCAGGATCTGCCTTCGCCTGCTTGTAAGCCGTCATGACAGCATCATAAGCCTCGGCATCGGCATCGACTGCCGCTTTCAATTCCTCCCGCAACGGCCCCAACCGCCCAATCGCCGCACTCAACTCCGACTCATATTGCAGATACGCCTTCTTCCCGCGCGACATCGACGCCACCATCACCGCCAGTCCCGCCGCCATGGCACCTGCAGCAGCGGCCGCACTTCCTCCTCCAGGCGTAGCGGTCGGCGCAGCGAGTTGTTCGACGAACGGTTCTACTCCGGCCCGCAATCCGCCCACCGCCATCTTCCCGCTCATCACCGCCGCCAGCCGGTTTTCCAGAATCAACGACGAATCGAAATTCTCCACTTGCAGAAACCACTCCGCCGCGGCCTCCAAAGCCTTCTTCGGAATCAGTCCCACAATCTCGCTCGACACCGGAGTCACGCCATACCGCGCCGCCTCGCGCTTGACCACTTCAAACACACGATGCACCGGCGTCTGCTCGAAATCCGTAAGATTCATCGAGACTTGCGCCATCCCCCGCACCAGAAATCCCGCACCCTTCACAAACCGCATCCCGCCGTTCGAGAACCGCACCGCTTTGGCAATCTTCTTCGCAACCTCAACCTCCGGCGTGTTCAAGAAGACGTTGTAAGCAATCAGAAACTTCCGCGCCCCTACCACCGTCGCGCCCGCCGTCGGATGCACACGGGCCTCGCCAAAATCCGGCTTCCGCACCGCATTCGTAGCAATCTCCGCACGTATGCCTTCAAACTGCCCGCGCCGGATGTTCTCCAGATTCTGCCGCTCCGGCGTCACCGCTGCCGCCTCATACAAATAAACCGGAATCTGAAACCGTTTCCAGATCTGCTCCCCCACGTGTCGGGCCATGGTCACACAATCTTCAATCGTCACCCCATCAATCGGAATAAACGGCACCACATCGGCCGCCCCCATCCGCGGATGCGCTCCCTTATGCCCATTCAGATCGATCAATTCCGCGGCCTTCCCCACCCCGCGAATCGCCGCCTCCTGAATCGCCTCCCGCTCCCCCACCAGCGTAATCACGCACCGGTTGTGGTCCGCGTCCATCTCGCGGTCCAGCAGGTAGACACCCGGCATCTTCATAGCGTCAACAATGGCGTCAACTTTAGCCTTGTCGCGCCCTTCCGAAAAATTCGGCACACACTGCACCAGCGTAGACATAGGGAAGAAGAATAGCTGGGGCCGGAGCACGGAAGCAAGGGACCCCCGGCCTAGCTATCGAGAACAAGCATTTGACGCATGTGCCCTCCGTAACTTTCGCGCATCAAAAAGAAGGGACTAAAGTTAGACAAGACTCGGAGTTAAAATACGGAGTAGACTAGCGTGTCTCAGAGAACGAACAGAAAGGGTAGCCAGATGTCCGCGCTTCCAACCCCGCAACCACAACGGCCGCGAAGGGGCTCTCGCAAGCAGGCTCTCAGGACGATTGCCCGCCTCCTCGAAGAGCAGATGGAGGAGATGGGACTCTCCGAAGCTGAGAAGAACGCCCGCACTGATGCGTTCGTAGAAGATGTGCGGAAGCTCAAGGCTTCCCGCCGCGCAACTCCCTCCAAGTAGCCATCGCCTTCTGATATCTTGGATCGCCAGGCCGAACACCAAACCGCTCTGCTAGTCTCCGCTTGTACTCGTCTTCATCGCCGATATCAATTAGTTCCTCCATTGCTCTCATTACCTTGGTCTCCCGTCGACGCGCCTCGCTTTTTGGTGTTCTCGGTCTGGCTTCGTCGAAGGGAGAGGTCTTCTTCATGGCTGCGACAATCTTGTAAGAAAACTGAAATTGAGTCTAGGAAAAAGCGAACGCAGGGCAACTTAAAATACTCAAGTCTTCCCGCCCACTTCCCGACTACTTCCCGACCACTTACCCCGCATTTCCCGCTTTCTTACCGTCGTATGCCGCAGGAAGCTAACTAAACCTTGCCACTCCCCACTTTCGCTTTGGCTTTCCCCCGCAACTAAGATTAGAATTGAAAATCCGGCAAGCTCCTCGTCCATGGCAGATCAGATCAAGACGCCCCCTGCGGCTGTTCCTGCCGACCCTGCTGCCGATGCCCTCACCGGCACCACCGTAGGCCGCTTCGTAATCTCCAAACGCCTCGGCGCCGGCGGCATGGGACAGGTCTACGGCGCCGAAGACACCACCCTCAAGCGCTTCGTCGCCATCAAGCGCATGTCCCCGAGTGCCAAATCCACTGAAGCCGACCGCAAGCGCCTGCTCAAAGAAGCGCAGCGTTCCTCCGCCCTCAATCATCCGAACGTAGGCTCCGTCTACGACGTAGTCGAGCACGCCGGCGAACTCTGGGTCGTGATGGAGTACATCGAAGGCGAGACCCTGCGCCACCGCCTCCAACAGCCCATCTCCACCGAAGAATTCTTCGCCATCGCCACCCAGTGCTGCGATGGACTTCAGGCCGCCCACGAAAAAGGCATCATTCACGGCGATATCAAACCCGAAAACATCATGCTCGCCCCCGGCAACCGGGTGAAGATTCTCGACTTCGGCGTTGCCCGCCGCGCCTGGAGCAGCAATCCCAACGACGCCACCAAAAGTATGGAGACCATGACTGCCAGCGGTGGCACCGCCGCCTACATGGCCCCCGAAGTCCTGCTCCAGCAGCCCGACGACGGACGCTCCGACATCTTCTCTCTCGGCCTCGTCTTCTATGAAATGCTCGGCGGTGAGCAACCGTTTCAGACCGCCAGCCTCGCCACCACCATCGCCCGCATCGTCCACGTAGAACCGCCCCCGCTCAAGGATGTCCCCGCGCCTCTAGCCCGTGTGATCTCCCGGGCCATGGCCAAGAATCCGGACGCGCGCTACCCCAACGCCACCGCGCTCCTCGATGATCTGCGCCGCGTTCAGCAAGGCGGAAAGCCGAAACGCGCTGCATCATCACCCGCCGCTTTCCGCCAGTACCGCATGCTGGCGTTGGCGGTTGCCCTGGTCGTAGTAGCCCTGCTGCTGGCCTACGGCCCCGTGCGACGGTGGTTGCGCTCTTCCACGGCGAACAATGTCGCTTCCCAATCTCAGCAGCCCAACCCATTGCCGCAGACTAAAATCCTCGCCGTCCTCCCCTTCACCGCTGCCGCCAATGCCGATGCCAAGGTCACTGCGTTAGGAGAAGGACTGGTGGAAAGCGTGGCCGCCAAACTCGGCAAGCTCACCGAAGACCGCGCCTTCGAAGTCCTGCGCCCCGGCAATCTTCAGGAAAAGAAAATCTCCACTCTGCCTGACGCCGCCCACATGTTCGGCGCTAATCTCGGCCTCACTCTCACCCTCGAGCCCCAATCCGCTGAACTGGTCAAAGTCACTTACTCTTTGCTCAATGCCCAGACCGGCGCTTCGGTTGGCGGAGGCTCTGTCACCGTCCCCAGCACCGACGCATTCTCCGCAGAGCAAGTGATCGCCGAAGGAGCCGTCAAAGCTCTGCGCCTGCAACTCCGCCCAGAAGAAGAAGCCGCTCTCAAATATCACGGCACCGATAACGCCGAAGCCTACCAGTACTATCTTCAGGCCCAAGGCTATCTCCTCGATCACAGCCGGGCCGAGAAGCTCGACATCGCAGCCCTGATGGCGCGCTCCGCCCTCAAGCTCGATCCCAACTTCGGCATGGCCAAAGCCGTCCTCGGTGAGAGCTTCTGGTTCAAGTATTCCGACACCAAGCAGAAGCAATGGCTCGCTCCCGCGCAGAGCGGCTGCAGTGATGCCGTCAAACTCGCCAATGCCGGCGCCGCCGGCCACGTCTGTCTCGGCCTCATCGATAACGGCACTGGACACTACCCCGAGGCTGCCTCTGAATTCCAACTCGCCCTCGGCCTTGAACCCACCCATGAAGCCGCCGCCCTCGGCCTCGCCCTGGCCTACGAGCGCGAAGGAAAAATCACCGAAGCCGAAAAGGCCTACCAGCAAGCCATCCAGGCCCACCCCAACAGCCGCGACTGTTATAACAACTTCGGTGCGTTCTATCTCGGGCGCACCCAGTACGAGAAGGCGCTCGAGATGTACCGCAACGCTATCCGGATCGCCCCCGAGTGGTACGCCACCTATTCGAACGTGGGCGCCATTTACAACGACATGGGCCAATACGACAAAGCAATCGATCCCTTGCAGAAGTCCATCGCCCTCCGGCCCAGCTACGCGGGATACGTCAACCTCGGTGTGTCCTACTTTGGTTTGAATAAGTACTCCGAAGCGACCGAAGCCTACCAGGCCGCGGCCAAACTCGATCCGCAGCAGTATGTCATCTGGGGCAATCTGGGCGAATTGCTCTTACTCTCAGGCAAGAAAGATCAATCTGCGGTTCCCCTTCGCAAGGCCGTGGAGCTTGCCCAGGGCGACTTGAAGGTTAACCCCCACGATCCGGATGTACTAAGTAGCCTGGCCAGCTATTACTCGATGCTTGGCGACCGGAAAGAACGCCCTCTTATATCTCGGCCAAGCCCTGCAGTACGGTCACAACGATAAAGATGTACTCTTAGACGCCGCTTCGGTGTATAACCATCTGGGCGAAAGCAGCCTGGCCGTTGAGTTCCTGGCCAAGATGGTGCAAGCGGGGTACACGGCAGATAAGATCCGTAGTCTGCACGACTTCGATAATCTCGCCGGCATGCCGGCCTATCAGCAATTGATCAAATCGAAGTAACCCCGGTGGATTCCCTAGGAGTGGGGGCCTGTAGTCTGCGAGGTGCACGCCTCCGTGAAGCATGGCCCCCGACAAGTAAGGAAACGAAGAACAACAAAACTAAAAAACACAAAAGAACGAAGAGAGGAGCATTTATGGCAACCCAAAGAGTATTGCACGAGGATACCCCGCCAAGCCCAGTCACCCCAAACATATGCGAAAGCTTCCAGGCACAATTGGGGGCTGAAGTAACATTCGGCGGAGTCAACGGAACTCAGACAATCACCCAAGTCGGTAATGTGTGGCCTTTCGCCATCGCTTCCCCAATGACGGTCCCGAACCCGACGCCCATACATATAAAGAGCAGTGGCCTGACTCCAGGCCAGACGTACCCCTACAACGTAAGTCAGCCATGCACTCAAGGAGTGCAAAAAGGCGTAACCATTATCACCTAGCCGCCTTCCAAGCCTGAGGGTGCAGTTCACGGAACCGGGTGCCCCATTTCTCGCGTCCTTTGCGAGAAGTGGGGCCTTTCCGTTTCCGGCCATTCGGTAATAGCTCAGTTCGCGGAAAAGCCCAGGTGGCAACATCCGCGTCGCCTTACCCCGTGTTCCGGAGCCCATTCGAAGCGGCTATCTACCTACTCCAGAACCTCCCCACTCCCACTCTCACCTGCACCGTATTAATCCCCGGATTCGGCGTAGCCAGCCCCGCATTCGAAATATGCAGATACCGCAACTCCACGCTCCAGTTGTATTTCGCGCCCAGCACATGTGTCCCCAGCGCCGCCGCCGAAGTAAAGTTCACCGTGTTCGTGTTCGTAGGAACATCATGATTGGTAAACAGCGTCCCCCCACTAAGCTCAAAAAACGGAGACAGCCGCCCCCGCCGCGCGAAATTCCACTTCAACCCAAACGGATTGAATCCCACTCCATAAGCCGTATTCGCCGGCTGAGCAATCAAATACATGGGCTCTGCATCCACCACATATTCAAATCGTCCCCGCAAAAATCCCGGCAGATGCTCCCCCGTAATCACCCACCCATAACGCAGCCCAAAATCCGAAATCCCAGTGTTCGAAGTCCCACCCGGCACTGAATGCCCGCCGCCAGACCAAACCTGCACCTCATGCCCACCCTCCTCCGGCCCAGGATCGGCCTGCGCAAATCCCACCGCCGACATCAGCACGACAAAAGAGAAGACAAAGAGAGAGGAAAAGAAAATACTGCGCCAGCCGTTCGCTCGCGTCATGGTCTACGAGGTTGCCCCACACGCGCGCTTTTTGCAAGCCCGCCCGCGGGAGAAATCGTCCAAATTACCCTCCGGCAGTGTACAATTCGGCGTTCAGGACTTACGGGCCCGTAAGCGCTGAGCTCGGGAGCGCGCCACATGAAATCCACTCACTTCATCATCGGGCTTGGCGGCACGGGCGGCAAAGTCATCCGGGCGCTGGCCCACCTTTGATTTTTTATGCCGACACCACCAAAACTGAGGCTGCCGCACCTTTCGCGTTTTCGAAAGGTGCGCACTCATCAGGTGGCCCATTCAAGCCGTCTTTGGCTTGAGTGGGCAGTTCTGCCGCCGGACAAAATCTTCCCGCCGCTCGTTCGCGTTTTCGCGCCGTCCATTCCAAGGCGATCTCGATCCGTCCCCGACAACTGGTTAAGTAGTGGCCGGTGCCCCGCCCTTTACGTTCTTTGCAAAGGGCGGGACTCCCGTTTGTCAGTCACTTGAAATTTTTGTCGTTCAATTTCTTGGTCGCCGAGGAGCACCGTATCCCACCCTTGCACCTAAAACGGCTCCGTCGATCATTCTTGTCCCTGGGCTTGCCCTTGGGGCATCGCGGTTTGGAATCTAGTGCCCGTTGCAGCAAAATGTGTTGCCGGCCAAGGGCGCGCCTGCGCGATACAGATGATGTGCAGGATCAGAAACACTGGCACGGCGAACGTCGAAATGTAGCTCATGGGAAGCACGGTCATGGCGGCGGTGGGGATTCCGTGCGGATCGATGACACCGGCGAGCGTGCCCAGGGCTAGTGCATTGACGAGGTCGGCTATTCCCAGGACCTGCCACAAGATGAAGCCTTTGCGACGGGCTGGGTTGGCCAACCCAGGTTTTGCCAACCCAGGGTTCGCCAATAAAAGCGCCGCGAACGGTGCGGTCACGCCGATGGCGATGTCGCCCCATCCGGCGGACAAGGCGAAGTACGCGGGCAGAATCTTATAGCTGCCGAGGACGAGGAACACAAAACCGGCGATGCGCATGCTGTGCACCAGTGTGAGGGTGCGCGGGCTCAGCGATAGGACGAACTGCCGGAACCCCGGCGAGGATGCAAACCAAACCAGGAACAACACGATGGGCGTGACCACGGCGAGGCCGAGCGCGATCGGCGGTGTGTTGGAAGCGTTCCTGTAGAGGTGCAGTGCGGAAGAGAACAAGGAAAACACTAACCAGGCTGCCAGCAGCCCAGCACTCAATTTGGCGTATTTGGACATGGCGAATCTCCTTATGCTGTGACCTCTGCGGTCACTTGGTTGGTTAGGTTCAAAAGTTTGTTCCAGTGCTTGTTCCCGAACCGCGCACGCAACTCCCGCTGCACTTTTTCCCAGTAGGGAAGCGCGCGCTTGTATTCGGCCTTGCCGGCCTCACTCAAGGAGAGCCGTCGTTCCCGGCGGTCCTTGCCGGATCGACTGGTGATCCAGCCCCGGCGCCCCATAATGGCGAGCGTGCGGGTGAGCGTGGTGCTATCGATGGCAAGAATCTCCCCGAGTGTTCCCTGGGAAACTTCTCCGGCAAGGGACAAGGCTTGCAGGAGAGTGAATTGCGTGCCTCTCAGGCCGAGTGGCCGGAGAATCGAGTCGTAGTGCTGGGTCAGCACGCGCGAGGCGCGACGGAAACTCGCACACATGCAAGAAAGAGCGACTGTTGCGGGCTTACTCATGTCTGAATAGATGCATATACATATATTGGGATTCGCGAAAATCGTTCTCGGTCCCGTGTCGTGGATAGTAGGCCCAGAGAGTGAATGCCGGATGCGCCCCACAGACTAGCGTTAGCTGCGAGTGTGTGGGCCTTGATAGATGGGAGCCGCGCCCCTTGACAACCGCCCAATCGCTTCCCTATAATTAGCACTCGATAGACGAGACTGCTAACAACACTCGCTAACCCATAACAATTCATAGGTTTACGAACATTAACCTTCTACCCAACCTTGAAAGGAGTTGCAACCATGGCTAAATTTAGCCCGCTACATGACCGCATTCTGGTCCGTCGCGTGGAAGAAGCATCCACCACCCGAGGCGGCATCATTATCCCCGACAGCGCCAAGGACAAGCCGCAGGAAGGCGAAGTAATTTCCACCGGCAAAGGCCGCACCAACGATGAAGGCAAGACTTTCCCTCTAGCCGTCAAAGAGGGCGACCGCGTCTTGTTCGGCAAGTATTCCGGCACCGAGATCAAGATCGATGGCGAAGACTTCATCATCATGAAAGAAGAAGAAGTCCTAGGCATCCTCACCGGCGCCGCCAGCTCAGCCAAGAAAGAACTAGCCGGCGCCCGCAAGTAAGCCAAGGAGGACTTGTCATCCTGAGCGCGCCTTTTGCGCGAAGGATCTCAGCCACTCCGAAGCCGGGCCGGAGCCCGACAGCCGAAGCCCGAAGCCCAAAATCGCAGGTCCATCCTGCAAATAGAACTCACTAGGAGAAAAAGCATCATGGCAAAACAAATCGTACACGGCGAAGAGTCCCGCCAGGCAATCCTGCGCGGCGTAAATCTTCTAGCCGACGCAGTAAAAGTCACACTCGGTCCCAAGGGCCGCAACGTAGTAATCGAAAAGAAGTTCGGTTCGCCCACTATCACCAAAGACGGCGTAACCGTAGCCAAAGAAATCGAACTCAAGGACGGCCTCGAGAACATGGGCGCCCAAATGGTTCGCGAAGTAGCCAGCAAAACTTCCGACGTAGCCGGCGACGGCACCACCACAGCCACAGTCCTAGCCCAAGCAATCTACCGAGAAGGCGTAAAGACTGTAGCAGCCGGCGCCAATCCAATGGCTATGAAGCGCGGCATCGAAAAGGCAGTCTCCGCTGTCTGCGGCGCATTCGACAAAAAAACCGGCGAGCGAGCTAAGGGCGAACTGGACAAGTTCTCCAAGCCTGTCTCCGGCGAAATGATCGCCCAGGTAGGCACGATCAGTGCGAACAACGATGAAACTATTGGACACATCATTGCCGAAGCTATGAAGAAGGTTGGCAAGGATGGCGTCATCACCGTTGAAGAGTCGAAGACGCTCGAGACTCAGTTGGAAGTGGTCGAGGGTATGCAGTTTGACCGCGGCTATTTGTCTCCGTACTTCGTCACCGATCCTGAGCGCATGGAAGTTGCTCTGGAGAACGCCTACATTCTGATCAACGAGAAGAAGATCAGCTCCATGAAAGATCTTCTCCCCTTGCTTGAACAGATTGCCAAGGGCGGCAAGCCGTTGCTCATCATCGCGGAAGACGTCGAAGGTGAAGCGCTCGCTACGCTCGTGGTGAACAAGCTGCGTGGAACGCTGCAAGTCGCGGCCGTCAAGGCTCCCGGCTTCGGCGATCGGCGCAAGGCCATGCTGCAGGATATCGCCATCCTCACCGGCGGCAAGGCCATCACCGAAGACCTCGGCATCAAGCTCGAGAACGTGCAGATCAGCGATCTCGGCCAGGTCAAAAAGCTCACCATCGACAAGGACAACACCACCCTGGTCGAAGGCAAGGGCAAGCACAGCGAGATCGAAGGCCGCGTGAAAGAAATTCGCAGCCAGATCGACAAGACCACCAGCGACTACGACCGCGAGAAGTTGCAGGAGCGGTTGGCCAAGCTGGTTGGTGGCGTAGCCGTAATCAAAGTCGGCGCCGCAACCGAAACCGAAATGAAAGAGAAGAAGGCCCGCGTCGAAGACGCCATGCACGCCACCCGCGCAGCCGTGGAAGAAGGCATTGTCCCCGGCGGCGGAGTCGCACTGGCGCGTTGCGTCGCGGCTCTCGACAAGCTGAAGCTCGAAGGTGATGAGCAGATCGGGCTCAACATCGTGAAGCGTGCCCTGCAAGAGCCGTTGCGCCAGATCGTCGAGAATGCCGGCGAAGAAGGCGCGGTCGTCCTCGGCAAGGTGCTCGACTCGAAGGACAGCAACTACGGCTTCAACGCCCTGACCAACGAGTATGAGGACCTGGTCAAGGCAGGCGTGCTCGATCCGACGAAGGTAGTGCGCACCGCACTGACCAACGCCGGCTCGATTGCGTCGTTGATGCTGACCACCGAAGCCCTGGTCGCGGAGATTCCGGAAAAGAAGGAAGCTCCCATGGGCGGCGGCGGACACGGCGGCGGCGGCATGGAAGGCATGTACTAAGACGATCGTTAGCATCGCGTTAGCCGTCGGCAAAATCAAAGGCCCGCTCGCGAGAGTGGGGCCTTTTTTGTGTTCGCTCTTCTCCGAAGGCCGGGGTCCGGCGCTCGCAGATTGACTGTGATCGTGGCCTAGATTGTTTCGCGGGACATTTCGTATGTGGTTTCCGGTGAAGGCGTTTCTTCCGCGGAAGAATTTGTGGTTCTATCCGGATGGAAGCAAGAAGGGAGGCGATGTTTAAGAAGTATCGGGAGGCCATGGTGGGTGATGACGAAGAAGAAATGAAGTCGGCGAGAAGAAATAGAGGGGCCGCGTCGAAGCCGCTCGTCGGCGCGTATGTCCCTGGCGACCGCGCTGCGATGCTTCTCCGGTTTGACGGTGGCAATGGCATTGATTATGATCGAAGTGCGGGGTGGAGCAGTCTGGTAGCTCGTTGGGCTCATAACCCAAAGGTCGGTGGTTCAAATCCACCCCCCGCAACCAATTCTGCTTAACCTTTCCAATCACTTAGCATTTCACCCCAAAACAATTTAGGTCCAATTGGGTCCAAAATTCAGGCAGTCAACTGCCGCCCGAGGTGCGCCGCGAAGCGGCGACCGTCTTCACTGATTGCGTGTGTGTATCCCATGGTGGTTCGAGCATCAGTCTGGCCCGAAACGGTTCTGCCGCGTAGCCATCGGCACTTGCTGCTGATCCATGATCGTTGCATTCCCGTGGCGGAAGGCATGAAACCCGGCACGCTCGATTCCCAGTTTGCGAAGGAGCGGATACAGCTTTCGTTTTCGCACCGTGTCGAGATCCCACGGCGTGCCATTGCGCGTAGCAAACACTAGTCCCATCAGGTTTGGTCGCCAGGTACGAAGGTAGCTGCGGAGATGCTCCACCAACTGAGGAGAGATCTCGCAGACGCGATTGCCCTTTTTCGACTTCACCGTTTGAATCTTGCCACGCCACACACTTTGGGAAATCCGGATCGCCGCGTTATCTAAGAGGAGATTCGGAACCGTCAAGGCGAAAGCCTCGCCGCCACGGTCTCCCAGCTCCACGCTAATCCAGTACAAGGTTTTGTAGGGTTCCTCCGCCGCAACGATGATGGATTTCATCTCTTGCAAACTAAAAGCGCGCTCATTCAACGGATCGAGTTCTGGTAACACCAAACTCCCAAATGGATCGTGGTTGACATAGCCCCATGCCTTCGCTTGGTTCCACATCATCCTCAATAGCGCAATTACGTTTTTGACCGACTTGGGACCGATGGACTGAGCTTTTTGCGCGATGAAAGCCTGCAAACGCTGTGCACTGAGGTCCTTCATTGAGGTTTCACCGAGGTCGGGAATCAAATGCTTCTTGATACGCGACCTGTCGGCCGATTGTGTTGACGGTTTAAGTTGCGAAAGAACGTCCTTTTCCCACTTCATCGCAAACTCTTGGAACGTTGCGGTTGGACGCGGTCGATAGTCGAGCGAGTTGACTTTTGCTTCCGAGAGTCGCTGTTCCAGCGCCCGTTCGGCCAAGCGCCGCGTTGGGTAGTCTTTCAGAGTTCCCAGGATTTCAGACCTGCGTTGCCGGTATCTGGTTCCATCTGGCCTGATCGTGTCCTCGCGCCACCTGCCGACCCATACCTTTTTCTTCTTTCCTTTCTGGAGCAACTGCCCTTGTTGGTATCGTCTTCTTGCCATCCGCTCAAAGTCTCCTTTCAGCGGAATGGCGGTGTTTGCCTCGGCGGAAACAATACCACAGCGAAGCTCGGGAAGTAACATCGTTCCACCCGGCGCCACGACTTCGAGTTTTGAAAGGTCCGTGATCACGCGCTAGGTCTGTTTCGGAACAAGAATTTGATGTGCTCGTGACGGATTGTGCGGCCTCCTGCAACTTACGTAAAGCCGAATAATTGTCCGAATTTGTCCGCCGGACAAAATACAGGTAGGAAAGTCAGGAACGCAGCTGGGGTTGGATAAAAGCTAAATAGCTGTCCGAGGAGCTCCGCCGGACACAACAAAGACCGGCCGTGTTGCTTTTTTGTACTTCTCCTCTGCTCTCGAAAACCGTTTTCGGACGACACGTCGGAACTTTGGATGACGTAGGGCGGCTCTCCAACTCTTTATCGCAGCCTTGGGATGTTGCTTGTTGTGTTCCGCCATGGTTCGGGCGGCTTCACGTTCCAAATTACTCCGTACTGGCAGGTTTTGATCGTCCAGCAAAGCAGCAATTTTCATGATTTCAGTCGCAGGCAGGTATTTTGTTGGGCACGCCCTCCGCGCCTCCACCATCAATTCGCCGACCGCAGCTTCGAATATCGAAAGAGGCGCCGACAAAATGGGCGGCAAACCAGGTTTAGCCTCTGGACCATGATCTCTTCTTCCATTTGTCAGCTGTGGCCTAGGAATCGCCACTTCAACTCGGTCCACCGGCCCAGGGTGCGGATGGTCTACTCGCAGCTCCTCCACACTGCCAATGGGTATCAAAGTATCGTCGGCCAAGACCCTTCCCTTTGTTTGATACAATACATATTGCTCGCCGTCCCAAGCCACATATTCATCGCTCCCCGATCGCACTCCGTAGATGGTTGCTCCTGGAAGTAGCTTTCTTTCTTGGGTTTTTCGGGCAACTGGGTTGATTCCTTCCGGCGTCAAATGCTCTTTAGTCGTTGTTGACGGTTCACTTGGCGTCGCTTCCTTGGTTGGGGTCCGAAGAGGGGTGCTTTCTGCACTGGCCCTGCCTGCTTTCCCGGTCCGCGAAATCAATGACGCTTGATTTCTGGACCTCTCTGAGCGGTCACGTGCCTCAAGTTCCAATGCCTCGATCTCTATCTTTTCCGCCCAATCCCTACTCAATTGATCTGCTGAACGCTCGAACGATTCGATCCGCAGCCGGGCGATTGTATCGAACCGCCCCGTAACGCGAGCCGAGCGCCGCGCTTCGTGAGCCACCGACGATTTTCTAACGGCAATGAGCTGTCTCAGGAAATGCGTGTAGATTGTTCGCACCAAAGCGGCAGATTTCTTATTTCCTTGCAGTTCCCAGACCTCACAACAGATTGAGTAATACTGGGTGGCCCAGTCGTTGGTCTTACGCAGCTGCATTGCAAAAATCTCACTCGGGAAGTATGCCCGAATTTAGGTTTCCCCGGTTTTTGAAACGAATCTGCCCTGTTTCGGTGTTGATTTCTTTGCGAAGGTGTTTAGCTGCCGCCTCGATTTTCAGCTTGACCAACCGGTTGTTTCTGGGGTCGAGCTGCCGCCAGACCTCTATCACCTGTATTGCGGTGGTGGTGAATTTGTTCAAGGACCGTCCTGCGCAAACCTGAAATACCTAACGTCGCTTTGCCCAACGAGCTTCAGCAGCCTTCTTGGCGCTCGCTCTGCGCTCTTCAACTGTGAGCTTCTTGGCTCGCGCCTTACCGCCCTTGCGCGCGAATTCCACCGCGTAAGAATCCTTCGCTTTCGTCATTTCGCTTCCTTCGCAAAGAGTCTTTCATGAAGGCTTGCGTGCAAGCAAGCAGTCCAACTTGACAGTGCGTGCTTGTACGCATAGCATTTCCCCGGAGACTGAAAACGAGCTGGATGCGTGTTCTAGCACTCATCCAGCCCTAACCAAGAGTCGCCTACAAAGGAGGCAACAAATGGCTAGACAGCAACGTAGCACCACTTTCGCTCAAGAATCCACTCGCCCCATCACTCAGGTCGCTCTCTACGCTAGAGTGAGCACACTCACCCATCAACACCCAGAAATGCAGCTCGCCGAACTGCGGGAATATGCAGAGCGCCGCGGCTGGCAGATCGTTGAGGAATTCGTAGATCAAGGCGTGTCAGGCTGCAAGGAGTCGCGGGCCGCTCGACTGCCTCCGCAATCGCCTCGGCGTCAATGTAGTCGCTCTTGTTCGTCTTTACATACGGCTTGAATACTGCGCCGGCATCAGCCGCACCTCGTGACCCTGCTCTCTCAGAGCCCGCCCTAGAAAGTGGGACCCTCCGCAGGCTTCCATGCCAATCAATTCCACCTGCATGAGACTCCGTGCATAGCCATGCTCACTGATACGCGATCCGAAAGAGGGGGAGTGTTTCAGGAATTGGTCGGATCGGAAGACGCTGACAAGATTCGGACGATTGGCCCGGTTACGGCCCTCATATCAGGCATTCCGACAGACGGTGATGAACTCTTGACTCTCTGTGAAAATGCGATAAGAGCATTTTCTGTGCGGGTTCCCGTTGATGAATCTGATATTGCAATCACTACATTCCTATCTGATCTCCGAGCGGCAGCGGCGGCGAGAAAACAAGTCATGGTGAACCATCATCTCGACATGACGATAAATATGTCTTTTGATACTTTTGTAAAAAGGCACAGGGCCGAGTTTCACGAATCCCACAGCCGGGATATTTGGGATCAAATACACCACACCGTTGATCTTGGAGCGGACCTCCTTCTATGTGGATTCTCTGGAGATGAGTCTCTTATCGTGCGGCTGGACCGATTAGGCAAAACGCACTGGGAAGATAATTATTCGGCCATCGGCATAGGCTCGGACATAGCCCAAGCGTTTCTCTGCCAGCGTGATTGGTATGACACCAAGAATGAAGCTCTTGAGCTTCTAGACTGCCTATATCGAATTTTTGAGGCCAAGCGTGCAGCTCAAAAAAATCGTCATGTTGGGGAGAGTACAGCATTTGAAGTTCTGATGCCGGGAGGCAAGCGAAAAGACATCACCGATGAGTGCTTCCAAGCGTTCAAGGCCACATACGAGGAACGATTAAAACTTCCAGTGTTCCAGTTAACCAACTTCCTGAAAGATTACGATGACGAGGACGAGAAATCAGAGAGAACAGTGAAGGACACAAAGGTGATACCAACCGATGAAGGAAAAACCGAAAAATATATCGGACGGCGTATGGTGCATGACGCAATGCCGCCGGAACTCAAAGCAAAGATAGACGAACTGCAATCAAAGGAAGGCAAGAAAGAATAACAAACCCGGATGCCGGTCGGGGCCATTCCTGTTTAGGGCAAAAGACTGCGGAGGAATGGGGAGAGATGCTGAAGGTTCGCCACAAGATACTGACGGGCGTGCAGCATGACGGAGCCCGCCCGGAGAACCATAAATTTCTGGCTCACCGCGAACAGTTTTTCAGCAACCTAGTCAGCACCCGAGGGCAGCATCTGGCAGATGAGAATTACGACCGACCAGGTACGCCATTCAAACAAGAAAGTGCACGTACTGCATGGCTGAACCACGCTCACACAGTGGCTGGAAATACCTCCACCAGTGCGCGATACCTAAACTCAACCGCACCAAACTGCCTCAGCGCATCACCGAAGCGCGTGGCGCGATTTCTAGATCGCGCAGTAGAGATAGAGAGAATGAACCAACCGAGGTCTGGGAATCCGGTCGGTTTGCAGTTCCCCACGGGTGTTCCCCTTGCGTCAAGTCGATTGCCGTGTTTTTTCTGTCTGAAGTAAGCTCGTTGTAGTTTCAAGTTTCACCAGGAGCAAGCATATGGCTCATTTGACCACTTTTCCCAAGCAAGACCGGCTTCGTGTTCTAGCGGTAGACAGCATCTCCATGAGCACGCAACTTCTGGTTGAGGCTCTGGCTCGAGATGCGCATGCGAATGCTTCTTCTATTTGAGCGACCGTTCCGCTGGCTTGCACCAGCACTCGGTTGTCCGATACACGTTTGACCGTGAATCCGTGAGACTCCAGGTGCTGGCGCACGGCATCCACGTCAGCTTGGCTCGGGGAGAATTTGGCCAGGAAATCCGCGGGCGTAATCCAGCGGTGATAGTCTGGTGAATCGGCATCGTACAGGCGATCGATCAGTTCAGTGAACTCTGCTTCGTCGTGGCGCTTGAGACCGACGACGATGGTCAGCACTGCGTCGGGATCGCTGTGGCTCACGTAAGTGGCGTCTTGCAGTGCGGGAGCGACGTTGCCTACAACGGTCACTGTCGCAGTTGGCTGCTCCGAAGCGGCGGCGAACGACGATAGAGCCAAGAGCAAAGCCAGCAGGTACAAGCGAATTCGAGGCATGTCATAGCTCCTTCGTGATGCCGACGGGATTATTGCGCCAGGAGTCGACGAGGTCAAGATGCAAATACTTGCACTTCCCCCGCCACTGCGTAGCTGACGCCTCCTCTCCCCTCTGAATACAAGCGCACCTCCCCGGCATGAGCCGCTCTCATTTTTTACGGGCTCCCTTTCCCCGTATTTGGTCTCATGCTCGTCGCACAGGGTCTTGATCCAACTGTCTTCCCGCAGTTCGCCCGGCTGACCGCAAATCTCGCAAGTATGGAAGGATTCCTGTAGGTGTTGCGAAAGTGCAGAGGCCCGGAGCACAATCCTGAACAGAGGTACTTCCCCATGAACCCCAAAGCCCCTGTCCCGGTTAGACCAAAAATGACCGAGACCGGGATCGAAGAGCAAATCCGCCAGCGTGCTTATGTGTTGTATGAAGGACGTGGCAAGGCAGATGGAAAGGCACTGGACGACTGGCTTAAAGCAGAGGAAAGCAGAGGAAGAAGTGGTGGCTCTCAGAGAAGCCAAAGCAGCCACTACCTCTTCCTAAGCCGTCCCCATCCTTGGTCTGGCCAGCCCCGCAGCCCCGATCGTTCCCTCCCGCCAACTAAATGACAGCGAGTTCGCCCAGGCGGGCGACTAGTCCCTATCTCACGGAGACAACATGCCATCCTTATTCAGCTTCCGTTTGAAATGGCACCATTGTGCCCATGATTTTCATTAATCGTGAGCGAGTGGGCGGTAAGCTCACAGGTAGGCGGCACATTGCTGTGGGGATCGATGGCGTTGGACGATTCGCCCTCGATGATGACGAACAACTTTGGGAATGAGTTTCCCGAAGCATGTGCTGGAATACCGCAACGAAAGTGCCTGAGAGAAGTCCAGTCAGGCTGAACGTCGGACGAGCAGCAACGAGGGCTGGCAATCAATGCGAACATCGGATTCTCTCATTCCCAACGGATCACCCTGCCCTCCCCACTGCCCCGACCAATTCATCCGGTGTGACTCGTTGAGGGGAAAGTGCACGAGCCGGGGCTGGCGGCGGAACCGGACGCCTCAGACCACAGGATCATCGAGCGGGGGCTAGTGGGTCGGCATGCTTGAGAGCGGAGGCGGAGTACAATTGCGCTTGTTGGAGGCTGCTATGAAAATGGTTCTTGCTGTTGCAATGGAACCCAATGAATTGTGCCGTTTCAAAGTCGCTTGGCGTTGCGGGCTCTCCCGTTTCGCGATGGTCCGTTTGCGAGCTTGCACAACAGCTTTCGCCCCACGCCCATCCTTATCGTAAGCAATGCCAGCGCAGTCTTAAATTACAGGAGATGCCATGAGAATTAGAACAAGTCGTGATTGTTCTGTTCGCGCCGTTCTGTTCTCGATACTGTTCTTTCTGGTCCCGCTAGCGGTTACGGCGCAGAACGTGCTGACCTGGCACAACGACAATTTTCGTACAGGCCAGAATCTGAAGGAAACCACTCTCACCCTTACCAACGTCAACTCCACGCAGTTTGGCTTGAAATTCAAGCTTTCCGTAGACGGGCACATCTTCACGCAGCCGCTCTATGTCGGCAGCGTGAGTATCTTAGGGCAAGGCGTCCACAACGTCGTTTATGTGGGAACCGAGAACGATAGCGTGTATGCCTTTGACGCCGATGGCAGTCCTACCACCCCGCTCTGGCACGACAATTTCACGGGGACTGGAGTAGTTGCAGTTCCCTGCGGTGATACGGGCAACTGTGAAATTTCTCCGACGATTGGAATTACGGGAACACCGGTTATCGATGGAACCAGCAACACTCTTGTACGTCGTCGCTTTCACCTTAGAGAGCGGCACCTATTATCAACGCCTCCATGCCTTGGACATTACCTCCGGAGCGGAAAAGTTCGGTGGGCCGATTGTGATTCAAGCCTCAGCTTGATCGCCGGAACCTCGACCAGCACGTTCCAGATTCCCGATACTCCCGGGCAGCCTGTCGGCTTGATCGGAGGCGTCACGAGTGCGTTTGGCGTCACCACCTTCAACTCAG
>CAVPEZ010000042.1:0-111667 GCA_963703635.1 uncultured Acidobacteriaceae bacterium | reverse complement strand
GCTGGCTCTCCGTTCGCAGTTTTTAGCCGATAAACCTTCGGGCTTTCAACTGCACCTGCAGCTTTCCTCCACCGGCGCTGGTCTTGCTAAGTTGTTCGCCTTTCTACAATATTCAGGTTCCTCATTCGTCTACACCTGTAGATGGAGACGGCGCTGAGCACACACGAAATGAAGAGCCAGCCGGACGAACCGATCTCTGAAGTTATTCGCCAGGAGCGAGCCCGGCTCACCAATTTTATTCGTGCGCGCGTAGACGATCCGTTGGACGCGGAAGACATACTGCAGGAGGTTTTCTACGAACTGGTCGTGGCCTATCGCCTGATGAAGCCGTTGGAGCAAGTTGGCGCCTGGCTGTTCCGCGTAGCTCGCAATCGCATCACCGACCGCTTTCGCAAGAAAAAGCCCGACGCTTCGTGGGATGAGCCGCTGAACCCGATCGAAGACGGCGAGTCTTTGTTCCTCGAAGACATCCTCCCATCGCCAAATGCAGGACCAGATGAGGCTTATGCGAGGAGCATTTTGTTGCAGGATATCGAGGATGCGTTGGATGAATTACCCAAGAACCAGCGCGATGTCTTCATCGCGCATGAGATTGAAGGACGAAGCTTCAAAGACATTGCCGCCGGGACTGGCGTGAGCCTGAACACGCTGCTCTCTCGCAAGCGCTACGCCGTGCTCCACCTGCGTCAGCGGCTGCAGGCAATTTATGGCGAACTCGACGAAGCATGAGATTGAAAATAATTCATGAAAGGAAGGAAAGAGGAATGAAAACGAAATGGATCGTAAAAGGATTCGAGATTGTGCTGCTGATAGTAATCATCTTTTTTGCCGTAGTCGTCGGTCTCGGTCAGGCCGTCTTGCACCTGTGGAACTGGCTGATGCCGAGTCTCTTCGGATTGCGCGAAATCACTTTCTGGCAAGCCGTGGGCATCATGGGCCTGAGCTGGATTCTCTTCGGCCGCGCGTTTCTCGGAGGCCGCCCCTGGCGAGGCCGCGGCAGGCGCCGCTGGGACCACATGACTCCCGAGGAACGCGAACAGTTCCGCCGCGGCATCCAGGGCCGTTGCGGAAAGTTTGGAGCGTCCGCTCCCGAGCCAAACCCCTCGCAATAAAATTCGCGAACTCGGCAACCTCCAGACCTGCGGCTGATTCCTGAACCACCGGCAACTTTCGGTTCTCTCTCAGCCGCAGGTAGATTAGAATCAAGGACTCAAACGCTGGCGCTCATGCCAAAAATACCTGTCCTTGTTTGTTGTCTCGGATCTCTGTTCGTGTTGACTTCCTGTTCTCCCCGCGACTACCTCACGCGCCGCCTCGCCGCCGATCTCATCCGTGGCGCCGAAGCTTTCCGCGCCCACCAGCGATTTCAGTTGCGCACCGGCATTGTCTCCAACAAGGACTATCCCTCGCCCGACTATCTCGTCCTCCAGCATCACGGCTGGATTTCCGCCAGCAAGGCCGCCTGCCCCGCAGCTCTAGCTCCGCCGCCTTGCTCCGACGTCATGCTCACACCCTCAGGCGTGGACACATTTCAAAGTCTTATCGCTCCCGGCAATGCTGAAAAACAATCCTTCAATATTCCAGCCGCGCGGCGCGAACTCGTCGCCGTTACCGGCATCGCCAGGCAGGGCAATGTTGCCGACGTCGAATTCACCTGGCGATGGGTTGCTCTCAACGAGGTTGGCGCGGCCCTGTATCCCGGCGGCAACCGCTACCGGTCGACAACGATCTTGCGCAAGTATGACGACGGCTGGCGCCTGCTGCAAACTGCCTCTCCCGCCCAACCTCTCGACGAAGCACTCAAGAACGCCGAGCCTGGGCAATAACGCCGGCATTCTGTCTCTACCCTGTGTGCCCCTGTGCCTGCCCTGAGCGAAGCCGAAGGGTCCTCTGTGGTAAAGATTCTAGGACACTGTCTCTGCCCCGGAAAAGTTGCCTATGACAATCCTGCCGATGTATAACCCTACTTCCGCAAGGTCCGTATGAAAATCTCAAAACATATGTTGCCGTTGACCGTAGTTCTCGCTTCCGCGTTGCTGGCCTTCGCTGATGGCAAGCCGAAGCTCACGTTCGACGAATTCTTCAACTCGGTCGACTACCCAGCCATCGCCATTTCTCCCGATGGCAATTCCGTCGTAATTGTCGTCGAGCGCCCCGATTGGGACCAGAACATCTTCCGCACCGACCTCTGGCTCTATCGCGATAGCACTAACGGCGGATCGCTGATCCAACTCACGCAATCCGGCCACGATTCCAACCCCAAGTGGTCGCCCGACGGCCGCTGGATCGCTTTCCTCTCCGACCGCAAAGTGTCTTCCGAAAAAGATTCCGCTTCAGACGAAGAGAAAGGTGGCGGCAAGAGCAGTAAAGACAAAAGCGACAAGGGAGAAACCACCCAGATCTACCTGATTTCCCCGACCGGCGGCGAAGCCATTCAGCTGACTCAGGGTGAGGACCAAGTGCATACCTTCTCCTGGTCCGCCGACTCGCACATCATCTACTTCGCCACGCGCAACCCATGGACCAAAGCCCAGAAAGACGACTACAAGAAACAATGGAAAGATGTCGTACAGTACCGCACCGCCGAACGTGGAGACACCATCTTCGCCCTCGACCTCACCGTGGTGCTCGCCAACCAAGCTGCAGCAGCCACGAAACAAGCATCCGATACCGAAAAAGAATCCAACGCGACTCCCGGCGCTAGCGCCATCGCCACCTCTCCCTTGCGAGTGGAGAACCTCATCACGTCGCCCGACGGCAGCAAGCTGGCCTTCACCACCAACGCCATCAACCAGCGCCAGGAAAAAGTCGAAGACGTAGAGATCTATGTAGCGGAGCTAACAAGTGTGGTGCCGGCGCCCTCGCCCGCAACTGCCGGCAGCGCAACCAGTCCGTCCCCAACGCATGCCCGCCAACTAACCCACAACCAGGCCTACGAACAAACTCTGCGCTGGGCCAACGACAATCGCCACATCTTCTTCACCGTCGAAGACGGAGACGTAACCGGCCCCTACCGCGACCTCCAACCCCATCTCTACTGGGTCAATAGCGAAAAGCCTGACAGCGAAAAGCCTGACAGCAAAAAGCCCAATAGCGAAAAGCCCGACAACGAAAAGCCTGACGGCGAAACCAACTCCATCCAGCAATGGAGCAAAGACTTCATCGGCATGACCGAACACTACGCCGTAGCCGCTGACACCGTGCTAACCTGCGCGCGCGTAGGAACTGAAGTCTCCCTGTACTCCGCCGCGCAGCCAAGTCAATCGTTGCATAAACTGAACGGCTGGGAAGGCACGTACGAAAAACTATCCGCGACCACGCACTCTCCCCGCATCGCCTTCATCTATTCCTCGTTGCAAAAGCCGGCCGAAGTGTATCTAGCCGAGAGCCCCGCTAAGCTCGATCAGGCCCACCCCATCACATCCTTCAACAAACTCTTCACCGAGCGCGACCTTCCTCAAGGCAAACCGTACCGCTGGAAAGCCGACGATGGCGTCACCATCGAAGGCATGCTCATCTATCCTCCCGGCAGCATTGACTCAGGAAAGTTCGAGGCGAAGCATCTGCCCCTGTTCACCTTCATTCACGGAGGCCCCAACGACGCCGACGGCAACCACTTCGAGGCTGACTGGTATCAGTGGGCCCAGCTGGCCGCCACCAACGGCTGGCTGGTCTTCGAGCCCAACTACCGCGGCTCCACCGGATACGGCGACAAGTTCCTGATGCAGATCGTTCCCGCACTCTTCTCGCGTCCCGGCAAAGATATTCTCGAAGGCGTCGACGCCCTGGTAAAAGACGGCATCGCCGATCCCGACCACCTCACCATCGGCGGCTACAGTTACGGAGGCTACCTGACCAACTGGCTGATCACCCAAACCACGCGCTTCAAAGCGGCCCTAAGCGGCGCCGGCGGGGTCGAAAACGTAGCCGCCTGGGGCAACGACGACACCACCTTCGACGACTCCTACTTCCTCGGCGGACGCCCCTGGGAAGCCCCGCAGCGTTATAACGACGAAGCCGCCATCTTCCACATCGACAAAGTCCGCACCCCCACCCTCATAGTCACCGGCGCCGACGACATCCGCGTCCCGCCGCTGCAACAGTATCTGCTGGAGCACGCCCTCTACTCGCTAGGCATCCCCAACCGACTGCTAATCTTCCCCGGCGAAGGCCACAGCCTAGACAAGAATCCTTGGCACGGCAAAATCAAAGTCCGCGAAGAGCTAAAGTGGCTGCAAAAATACGGCGGCGTCCCGGCAGGGAACTGATTCAATCCAGGCAGGCTGTCATGCTGAGCGGAGTTGGGAGGACCGTAAGGGCCTCCCAACGCAGTCGAAGCATCTCTAAAACCTCCCCGCGGCGTAAGGCTTGGGATTTTGACTTCCGCGTCCGCCAGTGGATTCCGCGCCGAAATAAAGTGACGCCAGCGCAGCCCAAAGGAAAAGACGCAGCCCGCACAACCAAACCCCAGCCCCGAAGGGGCGGCATATGACAGCCCCAGCCTGCTGAGCGAAGCCGAAGGGTAAGTCCGGGGTAAGCCCAATAAAAGGGAACCAAGTCCCGAAGGGACGGCACCAACTCCCAACTCCCTTCTACACTGCATTAGCGCTAGAATGGCGCGGCAAGTGCAAAAGAACCAGCTCCACTACGGCGACAACCTCACCGTCTTCCGAGAGCACATCAAGGACGAATCCGTCGACCTCATCTACCTCGACCCGCCCTTCGACAGCCGCCATCACTACAACGTCCTCTTTGCGAAAAAGAGGCGGCATCCTAATACTACGTTGACCCAACTACAGGCTCTTGAAATTCACTGACGCAGATGAGGTGATCTCTTTAACGAGAGCGCTAGCGGCTAGACTCCGGTCGAACGCAAACGTGCAATTGACGAAATACACATCCTCTAGCCAGACCTTCCCCCCTCCATACCGTACCGTCACGTTCGTGAATATGAAATGCTTAAAATGCACCGGCTCTAAGTGGAAGTTTTCCTTGCGATGCATCTCTAAGATGATGAATTGCGCCCCCGATTCATGCTCGAATGGATTCGGCTCGTCTAAGGGCTGGATTAGCGCTGAGTTCTCAGGTGAAGCATCTCCGACCTCCCACACATCAACATTTTCCCGCAACGACGCATAGTACAACGACGCATTCGCCGCCCGACGAAGCTTCCCTAGAACCGGAACCGAGCCGGGAGTTAATTGAGATGAATAGTAATTGGCGGCTTCTAAGGCAACATCCCATGCGACCGTGGCCTCCGGCGCGGCATCAGCAAACCGATTACCTACCTCTTTCACAACTCGGGGATCAAGTTTTAAATTCTCAGCGTCAGCACCAGCCAACATTGTTTGGGCGGTCTTGATGCTCCTGCTTGATGTAGGTGTGCCGGCCGCGGTCGTGAGCTCGCGATCTATTGCTCGCGCCAGGGCACGGGGCAATCGCAATAATGCAAGAACCAAAACCGCTGCGGCCGAAAAAGCTGTATATATCAACTGACGACGAACAGGGATGGCCGCCACGGCAACCTTACCCTTACGACGGGGTTGTTTATACCTAACAGCCCTTGTGATTTCTACTACCCCTGCAGCCGCGAAGCAAATACCCGCGGTAACATTGATAGATAAGCCGAATGCTTGAGCTACGGTTCCCAAGACGAGGCCGACTCCTGCGCCAACAAGTATAGTGCGCTGCCTCGCGCCGTGATCCTCGAGTAGGTAATAATCGATGTTACTCATCGGCCTTGTTCTATTCATCAGCTCTGTTTTCCTTAGTAGCCCTGACGACAATCCTCCAGAAAAACGCGCCGAAAACATAGAGGCTTGCTCCAATTTCCATCCAGCGAATGGGTTTCACAATCTCTGGATCGATTCCAATAGCGATCAACCCGAGCCTCAAACCATGGAGGCAAACCACCCCTAATGCGATGACGGCAAAGTCGCCCGCATCGAAAAGCGTGGCAATTGCCTGGAGGCGTAATTTTTTCCACCGAGCAGCCGCCATTGCGGAGATTTCGTTTGTCATGAAAATCGATGGAGAATTCACGCGTTAACGATAGTTGCATCGGGCATACCTCCGGTGCTACGCTCCTGGAAGCGTTGCCAGACGCGACAGTTGGAAACCCAAGCAGGCCCGCCGCGAGCGGATTTTCCTATCTGCGAAATACTACTCCGCTACGAAGATCGTAGCAATTCCTCGATTGACAAGACGTGATGCGCGATGCTGGTGCCTAGGTCTCGCCGCCTTTGCGAGACTCAGGAGCCTCACTAAACGCCACAGCCTTTTCAATTGTGGCTCATTGACATCCGAAAGAAATTCCCCGGAACCGCGCCCTGCACTTTTCCACATCCTTCCACAGGCAACCTGTGTGACATCTAACCTTGTGCCCACCCCAAAACTCGCGTAATCATGACTGAGGCAGTGACAATCGGCTAAACACCAAATCGCCGCCTCTAAATCCTTTGTTTCACGGATTTTGATATCTAACTTCTTTGCCATCCGGACTTTGCGGGGAATTTCTTGCTAACCCCATGATTCCAGAGATTGAGGGGGGAGGGGGGAGGGGGGACCCCCCGCAAATTTCGTTTCGGCAAACTAAGTGGAGGATGTGACAAAAAAATGTCTTTCGAAAATGTTCCAAGGTGTCAGCACGTAAAGATCAATGGCACGCAGTGCGGGTCTCCGGCGCTGCGGCGCAGGCGGCATTGCTTTTTTCATGAGCGCATCCGTCGCGAGCGGGCGAAAATCGCGGCGGATACATCAGCGCAGCGCGGCTTTGATCTGCCGCTGCTTGAAGACGCGAACTCGGTGCAGGTGGCGCTGATGAAGACGATCCAGATGCTCGGGTCGGGGCGCCTGGATCACCGGACGGCCGGGCTGATCCTCTATGCCCTGCAGACCGCCAGCGTGAACCTGCGGAATGCGGAGTTCGAGGCGCGTATGGTGACCGACGTGGTGATCGACCGCGATGACGTGGATCGCACCTGCATCAACGGCCCGCAGTGGTATGAAGAAGACTTCGACGACGAGGTAGAGGAGGAAGGCGAAGTAGAAGAAGAGGCTGAAGCGGATGACGAACCCGCCGTCGCCTCCGGAAAAGTGGCTGCCGCGGCCGCTCCCAGAAAGATAGTCAAGCAAGTAAGCCTGGAAGAAGCTCGAATGAAAGTCCAGGGCGTGGTCCAGAATTGGTTATTGGAGATGGCAAACGGGAAGGCAGCAATGAAGCCGGACTAGAGCAGATTTGGCTCGGTACTCGGTACTGGGTACTATTTAGCCGCGCTGGCGACTTTCACGCCGCGCGACCCAGCCGCATAGCGCGCGATGCCCTTGTACAATGCCTCGGCGATCTGTTCGCGGTAGCCGTCGCTGCGCAGATTTTGCTCGTCGGTGGGACTGCTCACGAACGACACTTCGGCCAGAATTCCCGGCATCGAAGTTTCGGTGAGAACTACGTAGGAGGCTTCTTTCACGCCCCGGTCCCGCAGTCCGGGATTTTGCACCGACAAAGTTCCATACATCGAGCGCTGCACGCTGGCTGCCAGCCGCCGCGACTGCTCGATCTTTTCGTGGAGTTCGGCCGCCGACAGCAACGCAGTACTCGCGCTCTTGGCATGATCGGGCTCCCGAGTCTCCACGTCTTTGTCCTTGGCATTGGGTGCCGAGAAGAAATTCGTGTAGTAAGTTTCCACGCCGCGCGCCGAAGGAAGGTCGCTATAGTTTGCATGGACCGAGATAAACAGATCCGCCTGCGACTGATTCGCCATCCCGGCCCGGTCGTCGAGCGGAATGTAATTGTCGCCATTCCGTGTGAGGATCACGTCAGCACCGAGACGGCTCTCAAGCAGCTTGCCCAGTCGACGCGCGATCTCGAGCACGACATCTTTTTCGAGGAGGCCGCGTTTGCCGACGGTTCCAAGATCCCAGCCGCCGTGACCGGCGTCGACTACGATCCGCATCTTCGTCTTAGGCATGTGCGCCCGCAGTTGCAAGTCTTCGCGCGTCGGCGGAGGAACGACGATGGCCAGCTTCTCTTTCTCGGCGGTAGCGGCGCCAGGAAAAAGATTCGCTTGAGCCTTGGTGTCCGCGCCCAGCTTGCGCACTTGCACTACGAGACGATAAGGATTCGGCTCCAGGCTGACGGAAAAATTCGGTTTGCCTTTCGTCTCCAGCACCACACGCGTGACACCCGAAACCGGCTGCGACACGCGAACCCGCACCAGCAGCCCGTCGCCGACATCGAGGGCCTTGCCTTCAATGTCAGGCGCGAGCGAGGTATCGTGCAGATCAAAATAAATGCGATCGGGAGAGGCCAGGCGATGCGCCTCATACTGAACTTGATCTTCGACATCCAGCACAACCGTGCTGGAATCGGCGGAAGACCAATGCCGGATTCCGGTGATGCGCGGCACCTTAGAAGGATGTGGCTTGAGGCTTTCGCTG
The DNA here is from genome assembly GCA_963703635.1 of uncultured Acidobacteriaceae bacterium. Classification (GTDB taxonomy): domain Bacteria; phylum Acidobacteriota; class Terriglobia; order Terriglobales; family Acidobacteriaceae; genus Sulfotelmatobacter. Next base: position 103,231 of record CAVPEZ010000042.1, on the reverse strand, counting down.
CCGGGTTCAGCCGCTGAATTCGTCTGCCCATCCAAGTTGTTGTTTGAGGAGGTTACAGAAGATGAGTTGATTGAAGATGAGGTGGCTGAAGGCGGAGTAACCGAAGACACCGCTGCTGAAGGCGCAGGCTGCTTCGCCGCGGCTACGGATTGTGTCATCTTCTGCTCAGGTTGCAGCATTACCTTGCTGAGCTGCGCATTCTTCAGCTTCCACCACAGTCCAGCGGCGAGCAGCGCACAGACCACGACCAGCACTAAAACCAGCACGATTCCAGGATGGTGACCTGCGGAGTGTTCCGGATCTCGCGCGGCTTCTAGGAAAGATGCGTCTTCGATTGCTTGTTCCGGTTCGGTGCTTAGCTCCGTCGCCGGCAAAAGCAAAGGTTCGGGTTCAACAACATGCGGAGCGAATAACGCAGCAGATTCCACTGTCGCTACGTCCTCAACTTGCGGCGCAACTGCAATCACCGCAGCGACTTTCTCCGGAGAAGGTTCTTCAAGCGGCAAGAGCGCTTGCGTGGCAATCGGCGGTGCGGTTAATTCCGCCTCCGCGACTTGCGCCGACTCCGCGAAGCGCTCTTCGTCTTCGGGTTTGAGAGCTCCGAGGATCAACTCCGCCAGCAATTCGAGGCTGCCGACGTCGCTGTCGTTGAATCCGAAAGGCTCGGATGAGAAAGCTTCCAGCAGGCCGATCACGCGCCGTCGCCCGCACAGCGGCACCGCGACCATCGACCGCGCGCCCAGTTGCCGGCACGCGGAGAGATTCACACAATCGTCGGTCTCTGTATCGTCGCAGCGGATAATCTGCGCGGTGCGGAAACAGGCTCCCGAGAAGGCGGAATCCCGCTGAATGCGCTGGCCTATGTCCGGCTTGATTGAACCGGCCGAAGCTCGCAAAACAATTTCGTTGTTCTCCGCCAGGGCGATTCCCAAACCGTCAGCTCCGGTGATGGCGATCGCTCGTTCGGCCACCAACTGCAGTACCTCGTCGAGGACGAATTGCTCTCTCGGTTCGAACTCAGTCGGACGCGCAATGGTTTCAAATCCATTGTGCCGTGAGGCCAGCGCCCGCCGTTGGCGAACCTGCTGATGCATGGCTGAAAACGCCAAAAGCGCTTGCAGGGCGTCGCGCCCAGACGGATGCAGATCCCGGGTCTCATGAAAAGCCGCCTCGTGGAAAGCGCCTTCATAAGGAACGCCTTGTCCTGGCACAAACGTACCTCGCTCTACCGGCCACGACGGCACTCGCGCCGCAGTGAGCCCGGCGCCAAGTTCGATGATCGGTTTGGTGGGAGTTGTTGCCATTAAATTTCTAACCAGCCAATCCCCTTACTGCGAGTGTGGCCATGCAGCGGAGCCCCTGTCAATTGACTACTTTGCGTAGGTGCATCGCTTTTGCCCAATTCGGGAATGCAGCTCAGTCCCGCTCGGGTTTTGTTCCGGGTTTAATAGTAAGTTAACGGGGTTTTGGACTGGTTGCAATGATCCTGCACTGTCCTTTCGGCCATGGCCTTTCGTAAGCGCCGACTTCCCCGGGATTTCCCGAACCACCTCAGTTACTGCCAGCCTGCGTCCGTCAGAAACTAGAATTTGAGCAAATAAGTTTTGTCCGAGCCATTCTAGTGAGAGTATGCAGGCAGTCTCTTTTCCCGCGCGGCAAGCACGCACCCACTACCGGCATGAGTTGCGCACCCTAACCTACGTCACGGTGGACAATGCCAACGGTGGAATTATCCGCAACGTCAATCACCAAGGTGTGGCCGTGCATGCGGTTCCGGCGCTGCGCCCGCAGCAGCGAGTCCGCCTTCGCTTCGAGTTGAGATTCCCCCGCTTGCGTGTGGAGACGGGCGGTCAGGTAAGTTGGACGAACCCCTCGGGACTGTGCGGCATTCGCTTTGTGGACTTGCCGGCGCGGACACGTCATCAGATCAACGCGTGGATCTTTTCCAACCTTCTGGATGCCATAGCCCGCAATTCCGGCCATCCCGGCTCTATCTTCGGGGCTACGGTCGTCTCGATTGCTCGTGGGGAAAATGCTCCGCAGGAAAACGACGGGCTGACTTTATCGGCTACGCCCCGACCAGTGATCCGGCTGGAGCCGGAGGTTGCCGGGCCCGGCGAGACATCAGTCCTGCAGCAGCGCACGGATGCTGCCGGCGATCCGTATGCGCAATTGAACTGGCTCTCCCGGCCAATCTCCGGCCGAAGCTTAAGTTGGTTGGTGGATGGTCTGGTCGTGACTGCTGCTCTGCTGATGTTTGCCCTGATTTTTCTGTCGATTGCTCACGAACTTCCGCCCTGGCCCTTTATTTTGGGAACCGTTGTGGCGGGGGTGATCGTCGTCGCGGCTGGGTACTGGGTTGTATTTTCCGTTTTTGGAGGATCGAGTTTGGGGGCGCGGTTGGCGCAAGCCGTCTCCAGCCCCGGAGAGAATGAAGAAAGCGAAGACGGCGTCAGGATCCGGTAGAACAAACGTTTCTCAGTTCTCAGTTTCCAGTTTCCAGTTTCCAGTTTCTAGTTTCTGTTCCAGCGCTTAGCGCTGGAAAAAGCGTGAAAAAGAAGAATTCATCCCGTGGGGACGACTGGGAACTGAGAAATGAGAACTGCTTTCGCCTAGTTTGCAAAGTACTGCTGTGCCAGCCACAGCCTTAGTGTGTTTTTCATCTCCGGCGTCATGTTCACGAAGCGGATGCCAACGTTTCCCTGGTTGTCGGACCATGCTACTTCGACTTCGGCCTTCACTCCGCTCTTTGTTCCGGGCAGCCTGAAGGCCACACGCGAGGCCTCACTTGCTTCGAATCCATCATCCACGCGAACCTGAAGGCCGCCCTGGCTTAGATTGATGAGTTGCCCTTCGGCACGCTTCTGATGGCGACCGTGTAGAGTCACCGGCGCTTCCAGGCCGGCGCGGTGATAACGCAGGCGGCCGTCAAGAATCATGTTGCGCGCGGCGGAGAGCGTGCGCACGGCTTGCTCCACGGAAATCGGCTTATCGAAGGCGTACATGGCGCCGGTTCCCTCCATGTCGTGCTTGGCAGGCGAGCTGGCCATGATCACCAGCGGGACCGTGCTGGCGCGGGGAACTTCCCTTTGCAGTTCGCGAAAGAACTGACACGTACCATTCAGATCACAGTCAACAATCAGGGCATCGACTTTCGATTTCGTGAGCCGCGCCAGGGCTCGTTGCGGTTCGCTCTCGACGGCGACGTCCATGTGCAAGCCGCCGAGAATGCATTCCAGAACACTGACTTCCTGCCAATCCCGCGAAACCACCATCGATGAGAGTGTCATGGCTTCACTGTATCCACAGCGGTAATGGTTCCGTAGATCACCAACGTAATGCGGGCTTCGGGCTTCGGCTTTCGGGCGGGGTCGCTACCTGCGGAGAGTCAATCCATCCTGCAATGCCCGTGATAAGGTAAAACGCGGGGAGAACACGGCAATGCACGGCAGTACGAATGACGTTGAACACTTCGATCGCTGGGCGCCCACCTACGACGCATTCTGGGGACAGCGGTACGTGGATCGTATTCACCAACTCATGCTGGGGGCGGTAACCGGGACTAGCACGCCGGCGCCCTGCGAGGTCCTCGATGTGGGCTGCGGCACGGGACGACTTCTGGAGAAGGCTGGCGGCCTTTGGCCAGCGGCGCGGCTTCTGGGCGTGGATCCGGCCCCGGGGATGATTGACGTGGCGCGGCGCCGGATTCCACAGGCGACGACCGAGGTCGCGGGCGCTGAGGCATTGCCGTTCCCTGACGCATCCGTAGATCTGGTGCTGACCTGTGTCTCGCTGCATCACTGGAAAAACCGTGGGCAAGGCTTGCGCGAAGCCGCGCGTGTGCTGCGGCCTGGTGGGCGTCTGTGTCTCGCCGACATAACTGTGCCCGCCTGGGTTAGACGGCTGTTCCATGGCATCAAGGCAGCGAGCCCGGACACTTTGCAATGGTTGGTTACGCAAGCTGGCTTCCGGGTCGAAAAGCAGAGCTTCACCCTGGCACGAGTGGTTTGCCTTGTGTTAGCAGTGAAACCCAGCTCTCATGCGCAAGGCGAGCTGAGAACTGCTACTGGTTCATTCGCAGAATCCTGAGGAATTGTCGCGGCCCATGACGTGGCGGTTCTCAAAGAAGCGCCGCATCGCCTGCAGTGCGGCGTTCGGATTGGCCGCGGCAGACAGGGCGTCTTGTTGCGCAATCGTGAGCGCGCGGGTTGCACCTTGCGCGCTTAGAGTCGCTGAAGGCCGCGAGATCGACCTCACGAGTTCACGCAAGTGTTCGCGATTTGTTTCCGATATCCGGAGGAACGAGATTCCCATCCCAAGGCTTGGGTAGGCCACGCGCACCTCTCCGGTCGCTTCGACCCGGAAACCGTTGATCTCGAGTTTCAAGCCGAGCATGGTTCCGACGCGAAGCGGGGTCGCTGCCTCCACGTAGCAGCCCTGCAGGCTGATGTCTGTAAACGTTGCCCAAATTGCGACGGCGCTGCCGCTTTCCTGCAGGCGTGCGCTGCCTTTGCATCGGTAGCGGGGGTTTTTACGCTTCTCGGCGCGGGCGGGGCTTGGCCGGTGCGGTGCCGGAATTTCTCCCAGGGTTGCGGTGGAAGGCGAGGTTTCGGGCGCGCGCGCCGCCGCCGCACCGGCAGCCTGGGGCGAGCCTGATCGCTTCAGAGCCGATAGATAGTTCGCGCCTTCGCTGGTTTCATCGAACGCCATGCCGTTGATTTGCCCCTTCGCTGCCTGCCCGCGGCCAAAAGCCTTTCGGAGCCTGGGCGCAGGAACTCTCTTTTACTTTACGGAGCTCTCGAGCCTAACGCTTGGCGGAAAAGAGAGCGGGTCGTAGCGATTGGGGACGGGCAGTTTCCGAAACGGGAGAAGTTCAAGACTGGAACGTGGCCGTGGGGAATTCCGCTGCCGACTGCCGGATCTTGTTCCACACCTCGTCCCGCCCGGCGCCGGTCTTTGCGGAGAAGGGAATCACGGTAGCAGTTGGATAGGCCTCTGCCAGGCTTTTCAGCGCGTTGCGCAGTTGATTGTTCGAGAGGCGGTCGCTTTTGGTGGCGATCATTACCAGGTCGCGGCCCGTGGCGTTAAGAAAATCTAAGAGTTGACGATCCCTCTCCTGCGGAGGAACGTTGACATCCACCAGCGCGAGGCACAGGGCCAGCGTGGGCCGGTCGTTAAGGTAGGGCTCGATGAACTTGGGCCACTCTGCGGAAATCTCGCGCGAGAGCTTGGCATAGCCGTAGCCGGGCAGGTCGGCGAAGATGACCTCCGGCTGCGGCTTTCCGGGCCAGCGCACTTCGAAGAAATTGATGCTGCGCGTGCGACCCGGCGTGGAACTGGTGCGGGCCAGTTTGGTGCCCACGAGAGTATTGATCACGCTGGATTTGCCCACGTTCGACCGGCCGAGGAAAGCGACCTCCGGCAGGCTGGGAGCAGGGAAATGCGCGGCCTCGGTGGCCGCCACCATGAATCGCGCCATTACTCTCATGCGCTAGTTTGCTATGGGGCGGCGGGGGTTGGCAAGCTGAGAACACCGGTAGAGATTACGTACCCTCGCGGGTTCCGACGTCGTACACCTCTCCCTTAGGCAGCAGTGGGCAATTGAAACCACTCCTTCTTTGCCAAAGTTTTCAAGAAGCGATTTGATCTGGGCGGGAGTACTGGAAATCGTAGTCTGCCCAGCGAACCGCCACTCATCTTCGCCTGCCCTGCGACGATAGTACCCAAGTCGAATCGAGTAGTCACCGTCCGGCAGATCAGCGCTTGAATCCCACTTTATGAGCTGAGCGAAAAAGGAATAGTCGCCCCAATCGTCAGTTCCCGTGCAAGCTTTTGGCGGCTCCGTATTAGTTGCTTCGTTTTCCCAGATTTCGTCCACGATTCTGCCTGTTACCGCTTTTCCGCCTCGTGTTGCCACATCTTTAGGTGCGCCATAGGTAACGCTGTTGCCTTTCCTTGGTGGAAGTGGACCCTTAATTCCGAATGCCATAACTTTCTCCTAGTTTTCAATGGAGCAGTATTGTCTCATCGAAAGTCGCCAACCTCGGAAACGCCCGGCGTCTTCAGCGTACCGCTTCGCGACGAAACTGCTTGCTCAGAGTGAGCGCCTGATATTGATACGACGATCCTATGTTCGTGCCGTAGACTTTGTCCGGCCGAGACATGAGAGGCATATAGGCTAGGCGCCCCACGACCTGCCCATCGTCTACCATGAAAGGGACTTCATGAGCTCGCACCTCAAGTACAGCCCGGGTGCCCTGTATGTCGCCCGAACCCATACCCAAAGCCGGGGTCAAAGAAGCCTGCATAGTGGATACGAAACTCCCCTGCCGAAGGATCGAACGGTTCCATTTCTGCCGCGTATCCTGGCGGAACACGAACTCTCTCCTTCGAAGCAAGGATGTAGAAGTCACCGGGTTCTAGTATGAGACTCTTGCTGGCAGGCTGGGTGCGAGCCTCCCAGAACTCATCTGGGGAGTAGTAATCGACCCGATCCAATTCGATCACTGGAGCATGCTTTCTCGCCTTGTAAGCGATCACCTCGGCAGGGCGGGACTCCTCTAGGTTGACTTTGACCCTCAGTCCGCGATCGATCAGGGCCTTGGCCGTCTTTTCTTCATCCACGTACACTAGTTTCTCTTGATCGTCCAGCCGACTGATCAGCGTGTCTGGAGACTCGGGCCTCCCGCGGACGAACCGAAGTTGGTTCAGCCTCATTCCTGCCCGGATCGCCACTGTGAATGTACGGGAAGCAATCTCCGCGTACAGTCTGCCTGTGTAACCCGGTGGCACCTGATCGAACGCCACGCCGCGGTCCGTGATCAGACGTGTAAATATATCCAAGCGGCCAGTCGTACTCTTTGGGTTCGCTATTGCAGAAATGGACTTTGGCAGATTGAGCTCTTCCAGCAACGGGACGATGTAGACGCAGCCCTTTTCGAAGACTGCTGCCTTCGTCAAATCAACCCGAGTCATCCGGAGCTCTTTGATTTTAGACTCGACTGTACGCAGGCCGGGTAGGAAACTTGCTTGAACGCGGTGCGCGACATCGCCCAGCCGCAGGTCTAGGCTCGCAGGTTGAATATGCTCCTCTAAAATCCCTGGCGTGGCAGTTATTCGCCCGCTGGCGATCAAGTCTCTGATTCCCTGAGAAGGGAGTATTCCCGTCGTTCGTGCTCCGGCATCCTCAGCTAAATAGTCTGGGAATAAGCCGAGAGATCCGTTCTTGGTTTCGGATGTGGACATCTTTACGATTCCCCGTGTCTCTTCATGGCTGTCTATGAAAATCCAGCAACCTGGTCGGGCCAACAGTCTTGCGGCCTACTCGAAAACTCCGACGATGGTTGCTCTTTGCAGGCTGGAAAGTGCTTTCACTGTAAGGAGGGAGGAAAAACATGTCAAGTGCAGCCGCGTAACTGGAAACTAGAAACCGGAACTGAGAACTCTCCCCTACTGATGTGCCGCCGGGCTGTCTCCCGTGCCGGAGGTTAGAGGTGCGATCGGCTGCGTGGGTACATCTTCGCTGAGTGCCGGCAGGGCTGATTCCAGAGCGATCTGCAGCACCTGGTCCATGGTATCGACGAAGTGCAGCTTCATGGCGTTGCGCAGGTTTTCCGGAACCTCGGCCAAATCCTTTTCGTTGTCGCGGGGCAGGATGACCTCGAAAAGTCCGGCGCGATGCGCTGCCAGCAATTTTTCTTTGAGACCGCCGATGGGGAGGACTTTGCCGCGCAGTGTGATTTCTCCGGTCATGGCTAAATCGCGGCGCACCGGAATCTTGCTGAGCGCGCTTGCGATTGCCGTGGCAATGGTAATGCCGGCCGAGGGCCCGTCTTTCGGGATGGCGCCTTCGGGCACGTGCACGTGCAGATCGAGAGTGCGGTAGAAATCGCGGGTCAGGCCGAGACGGTGCGCGCGCGAGCGGATATAGGAGAGCGCGGCCTGCGCTGACTCCTGCATCACGTCGCCGAGCTTGCCGGTCAACGTGAGCTTGCCTTTACCGTCGACCACCGTCGCTTCCGTGCTGAGGATGGAGCCGCCGACTTCGGTCCAGGCAAGGCCGGTGACCAATCCTACTTCGGACTTTTCATGAGCCAAAGTATCGCGGAACTTGATGACGCCCAGGAAGTCGGTAACATTCTCGCCGGTCACTGCGGCGGTGTAGTTTTCGCCTTCCTTCACGACCTTGCGCGCGACCTTGCGGCAGACGTTGCCGATTTCACGTTCCAGGTTGCGCACGCCGGCTTCGCGCGTGTAGGAGCGAATCAGCCCCAGGATTGCCTCATCGGTGAACTTGACGTTTTTCTCCGACAGGCCGGCCTGCAACATCTGCTTCTTGACCAGGAACTGCTTGGCGATCTCCAGTTTCTCCTGCTCGGTGTAGCCATGCAGCCGCAGCACTTCCATGCGGTCTTGGAGGGCGGGAGGAATGGTGTGCATCACGTTGGCAGTCGCGATGAAGAAGACCTGCGAGAGGTCATACTCGACGTCGAGGTAGTGATCGACGAACATGAAGTTCTGCTCGGGATCGAGCACTTCGAGCAGGGCGGCAGAAGGGTCGCCGCGGAAGTCCATCGACATCTTGTCGACTTCGTCGAGCATGAAGACCGGGTTCTTGGTGCCCGCCTTCTTCATCATCTGAATGATCTGACCGGGCAGCGCGCCGATGTAGGTGCGGCGGTGGCCGCGAATTTCGGCTTCGTCGCGCACTCCGCCGAGCGACATGCGCACGAACTTGCGTCCCGTGGCCTTGGCGATCGACATGCCGAGCGAGGTCTTGCCCACGCCCGGAGGGCCGACGAAGCAGAGGATCGATCCCTTGGGATTTTTTACCAGCTGGCGCACGGCGAGGAATTCGAGGATGCGTTCCTTGATCTTCTCGAGGCCGTAGTGATCTTCGTTGAGAACTTTTTCGGCGCGCGAAATGTTGCGGATTTCCTTAGAGCGCTTCTTCCACGGCACGGCCAGCAGCCAATCCAGATAGTTGCGCGACACGGTGGATTCGGCTGACATGGGCGGCATGGCTTCGAGCTTCTTCAGCTCCTGGAGCGCCTTGTCTTTGACGTCTTTCGGCATGCCGGCGCTTTCGACCTTCTTCTTCAGTTCGTCGAACTCGCTCTTTTCGCCGCGGCCCAGTTCTTTCTGAATGGCCTTGATCTTTTCGTTGAGGTAATACTCTTTCTGCGCCTTCTCCATCTGGCGCTTCACGCGCGACTGGATGGTGCGGTCCACGTTGAGTTTTTCGATTTCGACATCGAGCACGTCGGCGATGCGGTTCAAGCGCTCGGAAGGATCGAAAATTTCCAGCAGTTCCTGTTTTTCTTCGATGGAAAGTTGCAGGTTGGCGGCGATGATGTCGGTGAGCTTGGCGGGATCTTCCATGCGGACCGCTGAAATCATGGTTTCGTAGTTCAGCGCCTGGCAGAGCTTCACATACTGTTCAAACAGAGTGGTCACGCGCTGCATGCCCGGCTTCGATCTGCGCGTTCATCTCGACGGGGTAGCGGGCTACCCGCACTGAAGCCTGCATGTAACCATCGGCGTCGGTGGCCTGCAGGAGGCGGCCGCGCTCAATGCCTTCGACCAGAACTTTAATGTTGCCATCGGGCAGCTTGAGGCTCTGCACGATGTTGACGATGGTGCCTACCTGGTAGATCTCATTGGATTTGGGTTCGTCGATGGAGGCGTCGTGCTGCGTGGCCAGGAAGATTTTCTTGTCGGCGGCCAGCGCCTCTTCGAGGGCGCGCACGCTGGACTCGCGGCCCACGACGAACGGCGTCATCATGAACGGGAAGATGACCACATCCCGAATGGGCATCATGGGCAACTTCTTGGTCTCGAATTTTTCCTTGGATGTGGTCACTCAATCTCCCCTGGGTTTATAGCGAATGATTCCTGTCCGACTCCGCTGACGGCCTCGCGCCGAATGACAATCCTCTGCTCGTGCAGCCATCAGCCCGGATAACAGTTTACTCCTGTTTTGCTATCCCGCCTTCTCTAATGTGGCTACGGAAGCGCTGCGTTTGTCCACCATTTCCCGCGTGACCTCGAACTCCTTTAGTTTCTTCTGGCTGGGCAGGTGGAACATCAGGTCGAGCATGAGCTCTTCCAGAATCATGCGGAGGCCGCGGGCGCCTACTTTGCGGGCCATGGCCTGGCGGGCGATGGCGCGCAGAGCGTCGTCGCTGAATTTCAATCGCACATTTTCGAACTCGAACAGGCGCTGGTATTGCTTGACGATCGCATTCTTGGGGCGGGTAAGGATCTCGATGAGGGCAAACTCGTCCAGATCCTCAAGCATGCCGACGACCGGCATGCGGCCGACGAATTCGGGAATCAGGCCAAACTTGATCAAGTCTTCCGGCTGAATTTCGCTCAGCAGCTCGAAATTGCGCTTGCGCGAGACAACGGCGTCTTCCTTTTCCGCCTCTTCGCCGCCGCGGAAGCCGAGCGACTTTTTCCCGACGCGCCTGCCGATGATTTTCTCCAGGCCCACGAACGCTCCGCCGCAGATGAAGAGGATGTTGGTGGTATCGACGGGAGTGAATTCCTGGTGAGGATGCTTGCGTCCACCTTGCGGCGGAACGTTGGCGATGGTTCCTTCCAGAATCTTCAGCAGCGCCTGCTGCACGCCTTCGCCGGAAACATCGCGGGTGATGGACGGATTCTCGTCCTTGCGCCCGATCTTGTCGATTTCATCGATGTAGATGATGCCGGTCTGGGCGCGGCTCACATCGCCCTCGGCCGCCTGTAGCAGTTTGAGGATGATGTTCTCTACATCCTCGCCGACGTAGCCGGCTTCGGTGAGCGTGGTGGCGTCGACGATGGCGAAGGGCACGTCGAGCATGCGCGCCAGAGTTTGCGCCAGCAGCGTCTTACCAGTTCCCGTGGGACCGATGAGCAGGATGTTCGACTTGCTCAGTTCAATGCCGTCGCCGGCCGCCTTCTGCCGGTTCATAAAGATGCGCTTGTAGTGGTTGTAGACCGCGACCGCCAGCTTCTTCTTGGTCTGCTCCTGCCCGATGACGTATTCATCGAGGAAGGTCTTGACCTCCTGCGGTTTGGGCAATTGATTGGGCGCGGCGGCCTGCGGAGTGGCGGTGCGGTCGTCTTCGAGGATCGAGTTGCACACCGCCACGCACTCATCGCAAATATAGGCGCGGGGATAATCACTGGGCGACGAGATCAGCTTGGCTACGGCATCCTGAGACTTGTGGCAGAACGAACAGCGCAAAATCTCGTCAGACCCAGACTTGGTTTTCACTCGGTTCTACTCCTTCTTTTTAGTACCTAGTACCGGGTACCGAGTCGCGAGTACGGCGACTTGCTTGGTACTCGGGACTGGGGACTCGGTACTGCTTTTCACGAAGGCAGATCATACCGCTTTTACGGTCTTATAGATGATATCGTCTATGATTCCGTATTCCTTCGCCTGCTGGGCGTTCATGATGAAGTCGCGCTCCACGTCCTTTTCCACTTTATCGAGCTTCTGGCCGCTGTGCTTGGAGAGTAACTGGTTGGTAATCTCCCGCATACGCAGGATTTCGCGCGCGTGGATGTCGATATCGGTAGCCTGACCCGACAATCCTCCCATGGAAGGCTGATGGATTAGAATCCTCGAATTCGGCAATGCAAGCCGCTTCTTGGGCTCTCCGGCAGCCAACAGCAAAGCCGCCATCGATGCGGCCTGTCCTACGCACAGCGTCATCACGTCGTTCTTCACGTATTGCATGGTGTCATAGATCGCCATGCCGGCCGTGATCGAGCCGCCCGGAGAGTTCACATAAAGCTGAATGTCCTTCTCCGGATCTTCCTGCGCCAGAAACAGCATCTGCGCAATCACCAGGTTGGCGATGTTGTCGTCAATCGGCGTGCCTATGAAAATAATGTTATCGCGGAGCAGCCGGGAATAAATGTCGTAGGCGCGTTCGCCCCGCCCGGTCTGCTCGATGACCATCGGTACCAGCATCATTTGCGGATCTTTTTGATTCATGGTTTTACCTGACTTGTTCTACCGGACCTGCCACACTCCGCCCCGAACTGCCTCGTGCATTCTCGGGGAGGGTCGAAACTGGTCCGTGTACTTTTCGATCTTCGATTCTTCGATCTTCGATCTTCGATCGTCGATCGTCGATCGTCGATCTATGCGGACTGGTGATAAAGAAATTCGAGGGTCTTCTCGCTGCGGATTCTATTCCGGATTCTATCGAGGCCCCCATCCTCTGTCAAACGAGCGCGCACCGCTTCGGACGTTTGTTTTGACTGTTTGGCGAGCGCTTCCAACTCCCGGTTCACTTCCTCGTCGCTGACCTCAATTTTCTCGAGATCTGCGACCCGTTCCAGCAATAAAGACGACTTCACATCCTGCACCGCCTGCTCGCGCTGGCCAGCCCGAAGCCGCGGCAGGTCCATCTTCTTCAAGTCTTCCATCTTCATGCCTTGCGCCGCTAGAGCACGAAGACCACGCTCCAGGCGCAAATCAATCTGGCGGTCAACCAGAGATTCCGGCACCTCAAACTGGTTGCGCTTTACCAGTTCGGCAACCAGCTTGTCTTTGGCTTCGCGCTCGGCCATGTGGCGCCTTTCGGCTTCCATGTTTTCGCGAATCTGTTTGCGAACCTCCTCGAGGCTGGTGAACTCGCCCAACTCTTTGGCGAAGTCGTCGTTCAGTTCGGGCAGGCTCTTCTGCTTGATGCCGTTGACCTTCACCGTGTAGACAAAAGTCTTGCCCGCCAGGCGCTTGTCGGAACTATCTTCGGGATAGCTCACGTCGAAGGTGCGCTCGTCGCCAGCGGAAGCGCCGGCAAGATTCTGGCTGAATTCGGCCACAGTATTCTTGCCGCCGATCTCGATCAGCACGTCGTCCATGTGGACGGGATTGGCTTTGGCCTCGGCGACATCCGCGCCATCTTTCGGTTTGCCGTCCATGGAAGCCTGGGCGAAGTCGCCCTCGGCCAGCGTGCGTCCTTCTACGGTGGTGTACGTTGCGTGCTGCTCGCGCAGGCTGGTGAGCGCCTGCTCGACTTCTTCGTCGGTGACGGCAATCTCCGGCTTGTCGGCGCGCAGATCTTTGTAGCCCTCGACCTGAATCTCGGGCAGCACTTCGAACGTGGCCTTGAAGGTGAGCGGCTGGCCCTCATGCAGGTGCATATCGGTGACGCGCGGCTGCGAAACCGGAATCAGGCCTTGCTTCTCAGCTTCTCTGCGAAAGTACTTGGGAATCAAAGCCTCGGCCACATCGGCCCTGAGGCCGTCGCCGAAACGCTGCTTGATGATCGACGCCGGCACATGGCCGGCGCGAAAGCCCGGCAGCCGCGCACTCTTCTGATAGCGCTGAATCTGCAACTCAGTCTCGCGGGCAACCTCCGCGGCTGGAATCTCGACTGAGATCTCGCGCTTGATGTCTTTCTGATTCGCCAAGGCCTGACTGGCCAAGTCTTCTGCCAATTTGGCCTTTGCCACGTTGGTAGTCTCTGTGGGGCTCACATTCCGCCTTTCACAACCCGCTGAATCAGAGGCTCCGTCGAGCAAACGAAACCCGCCTCAATTCATACGGCGTTAACTTGAGTGTAAAGACAGAAGGAGAGCAGCGTCAAACGGGGGAGAGAACCGGTCTATCCTGTTCGGGGCGCCCCGTCCTTGTCCGTGCACTTTTTGCAGGGACAGAGCGGGGAATTTGATCTTGCACTCTCAACTGCGGCGTACCCAGCGACCCCTCTCGCTCTCCGCGCCGTCTGCGACTACTTCCTGTTTACCCCTGAGAACGACATCAACGATGGCTACACTACGGCTTGCAGCGGTTCACTATCTGCTGAACGGGCTTTCCGACAATCTGGCGAACGGCTAGATCGAAGCGGCCAGCGTCATCAAGGTCTTTGCGATTGTTGAATCGGAACATTTGTTCGTCAAGGTAACGGTGAAGATGAAACGGTTCCACCGAAACATACGTGCCAGAGATGCCGCGCTTGAGGAGACTCCAGAAGTTCTCCAAGCCATTTGTGTGTACGCGGCCATCTACGTATTGAGTCGCGTGGTCTACGACTTGGTGCGCGTAGTCGGTTGCCAGTCCATCATAGGACATGAGCGCGTCACTGTAGAGAGCCGCGCCAGCAGTTACGTGCTTGCGAACTTCCTCTTGCAGGACAGTTTTGCGACGGCTAGGAACGACGCTTGCGCGAACCTTGCCGCCGCGCTCCAAGATGCCCATGACAGCAGTCTTGTCCTTGGTGCCCGTTCCAGTAATGCGGCGCTTGCGCTCACTCAGGTGCATGTTTCGCGCCTTACCGCCGATGAATGTTTCGTCCACTTCGACTTCGCCCTTCAACTTGGAACCAAAGAACTCGTCTTGCATGGCGAGGCGAATCCGTTGCAGCATGAACCACGCGGACTTTTGCGTCACCTTCACGTCACGTGCAATCTCGTAGCTGCTCACGCCGTTCTTGCAGTTCGTAAGCATCCACGTTGCCGTCAGCCATTTGTCGAGGGGAATAGGAGATTCTTCGTAGATCGTCCCGACCTTGACGGAAAACTCGCGCTTCGGGTGATGGCTACCACATTTCCAAGTCCGGCGCGTCGGATTGAATGCGCTAACCTTCGCGGAATTACAACCGGGACAGACTACGCCGTTCGGCCAGCGCCGAATCGCAATGTAATCAACGCAGTTGTCAGGATTCGAGAAGTAGACAATCGCTTCTTGAAGGCTCTTGGGTTCGTGTTCCATGACTAAAATGTATCAAAAACAGATGGGCGAGTCAAGTAAATTCTTGCCCTCGTTAGGCATCGGAAGGCTCACAATCACAGAGGTACCGGAACCATTCGATTCGATTTTCATTTCTCCGTGGAATTGACGAATACGCTCTCGGATTCCCCTGATCCCAACGCCGGAGCCGTGGGATTGAATTTCCGCCAAGCGCTCTGGCGATATGCCCTTTCCGTGATCCCGCACCTCTGTCCGGACGCTTTCTCCTTTGCGAGCTACTCGGATAAGAGCGGTCTTGCTGCCAGAGTGCCGGTGGATATTTGTTAAGCATTCCTGCACCACCCGGAAGATTGCAACCTCCATATCGCTTGGCAGTCTTCCAACATTGGCGGCAACATCCAGTGTGATGGCCACGTCACTGCGTTCTGCCAGCCCCTCTACGTAAAACTTAAGCGCGGACCCGATACCGCACTCGTCCAGTAACGGCGGATGCAAAAGGTAAGAGGTTGTTCGAAGTTCGCGGTGTAGTTGTTGAACTACTGCTTCGATCTCTTTTCCTTCTTTAGCTAACTCTGGGGCAATGACTTGTGCCCGTTCAACCAATTGCGCAAGATTCAATCCGAGTACCGTCAGGGTCTGACCAGCACTATCATGCAATTCGCGCGCAATACGTCGCCGTTCCTCATCCTGTACTTTCATGAGGCGTGTCATGTCATCGGCGATGCGAATCTTCTCTGCTGCCTCTTTCTGGTCATGGATGTCGAGGCAACCGCCAACATATCCTTCAAACGTTCCATCCGGCGCGTAGCGTGGCACTCCTCGATCCAGTATCCAGCGGTATTCCCCGGTGTGATGCCGCATCCGGTACTCCATCTCAAAAGGACGGCGAGCGTCGAAATTGCTGACGTAGATTTGCAGGCAGCGGTCAAAGTCCTCCGGGTGCAGGTTCTCCGCCCAGCCATTTCCTGACTCTTGTTCGAGAGTGCGCCCGACGAAATCCAACCATCCCTTATTGAAGTAATAGCAAAGCTTGTCCGTCCCCGCCATCCACACCATGACTGGCGAAGCGTCCGTAATCACGCGAAAGCGTTCTTCGCTTTCCCGCAATGCCTGCTCAGCCAGCTTTTGCGCTGTAATGTCCCGCGCCACTTTCGAGGCTCCCAATTACTCGCCCTGATGAATCTCTCACGGGAGAGATGGTCAGAGAGACATCGAGGAGGCTGCCATCCTTCCGCCTGCGGACGGTGTGGAAATGGTCTACGCGCTCGCCTCGCCGCAGACGGGCGAGAATGTCTGACTCTTCAGCGTGGCGTTCGGGTGGAATGACCAGGGTGATATGTTGCCCGATCGCTTCTTCGGGGGCGTACCCAAATATCCGTTCCGCACTCTTATTCCAACTCGTGATGATGCCATCAAGGTTCTTGCTGACAATGGCATCATCGGAGGAGGCTACAATGGCAGCCAACAGACCCGTTATTTCTTCCCCTTGCTTCGGCTCGCTCATATCCTGTGGCGACGACCTAATTACCCTGGGTTCTTATCGAATAACGGTGAAGCGTCCGATCAGAGCGTTGCTTATGGTAGCCATTCTGCCCAGAAATGCCAAATACGGTAAACACTGTAGGCGCCGGGCGTAAGGCCGGCGCCGAGTTGTTGAAGGCTTTCGAGCAGTCGGCGGCGGTCAACCGGGACCTGCTTAAGCATCTCGCCAAGACGCCCATCTCATAAGCGAACCTAGAAGTGTCTCAATGTCAGCAAGGGCTAAATCGCCCGTCTCGAGAGGCTGCGCGAAGAATCGATTTTCATGTCGCAGCGCCTGAAGGCGCGATTGACAACGCGGCGTTTACGGTATGCCTGAAGGCATACCCTGATACGAATCTCGACGTTTCTCGCAGCCGTTTAGGGCGTTTTCCGATAAACCGACGAGCTTGCGAGCCACACTTCCAGCAGTTTGCCGGGATCGAGTTCGACCGCCAGTCCGGTTCCGGAACGTTTGTTTGATCCACTCGCATCACGTTGCAGCAGCGCGTAGTTTGTTCCTCCGACGGTAAATCCGTTCACCAGGACCGTGACGTGTCCGTCGTTCACGGTCCCGGACCCGGCCAGCTCTGTGCCCTGATCGAGCTGATTTGCGTTTGCCAGCTCAACCGGCTGCAACAGCGTTCCACGGAAGATAAAGCTGCCGTCCGGCTTGCGGTTGAAAGCGGTTACGCGAATCCACAGGCGAGCACCGGACTCCAATCGCAGTTGAGGGCGATGATCGTCAGAACGATGATCTTCCGAACGACGATCGTCAGACCGATGATCGTCAATTGTCGCAGCGCCCTTCGCTGCCGGGGATAGTTCTTTCTTTGCGCTGGCCGCGACTCCGCCCGCTGGCGGAGTCGAGACTTGCTTTTGCCCATTAGAGGCCGGCGCCGTCGCTGCTGAGGACGTCGCCGCTGAGCCCGGTGCCGGCACCGCGGCAGAGGGCTTTGGCTGCGGCGGCTTTGCAGGCGGCTTACCTTTTTCCAGCAACGCTGCGACGGGATCGGGCGCCGGGGGTCGAAAGAGCAGTCGCTTGGCCGCGAATACCATGAACGCCAGCACAGCCATTAAGAAGACAAGCCCCAATAGATTGTTCCGGGCGCCCATTCCAATCCTCCGGTGCTGTGTGGTGCCGCATCAGGATGACGCAACGGCTTGGCGCCGTAACGGCCTGGTGAAGCTAGATGTATAACAATATGCCGCCCAACAGGTCAAAAGCCAACCCCCCCAACATCAGCGCAAAAAATAAAGCTGACCGGAAGCCTGCGCGGCTCCGGTCAGCTGCAAAATCCCGCCAGTTTTGTGGCGTCCTTGATGCGACTACTGCCTGTTGTCTTCTCTGGCTTCGGCAACGTGTGACTGGTGTCCCGCTTCGGAGACAGCTCTGACGAACGCCTCTGCGCTGCGGGGCGTTGAAGCCTTGCCCGACAGGATGGTGCGGAACATCATGTGGTGGCCGTAAATGGCGCGGGTGGAGTCGTCATCCTGCTCGATTACCGCACCTTCCAAGGTCAGGCCCGCGAAAACGCCTTTCGAGCGCGAGTAAGTCAGCACTTCCGTGTTCAATAGAATGTCAGTTCCGGCGGAAGTATGACGGCCTACCGGGCCGGCTGCAACCGAGCCTTCACCGGTCATTTCGAACTTGCTCGAAAGCAGATGCTGTAAGACCACGGTCGTTCATGACCAGCATAACCAGGTCCACGCCTTCGACGCCGATCTGCAATCCCCAGCTGCCGCCGCCAACCGAGACGAATGCGGGAGCGCTCCAGCCTTCCGGCGTGCGGCAGGAAGCTACGCCACGTCCATGCTTGCCACCAAAGATGAAGCCGCCTTTAATCAAGTTTGGCACTACGACGATGCACTTTGCGCCGTTTAACACTTCTTCGGGAATGCCTTTGTCGGGCGTTGACATGATCGATTGAAGAACGTCTACGGATTTCTGCATGCGTTCGACCGTATCTTCCCGGGCTGAGCCGGCAAATGCATAAGTTCCAACCATGCCCATCAAGCTGATCAACAAAAGTGAAATTGTCTTTTCTCATGAGATTGTTCCTTTCGGAGCTGTGAACTAAGGGGGAGGACTTCAGATGGCTGACTTAGTTCAGAGGACCTGAAAGAGCGAGAAGAAGTGCTCGTCTCTGACACCATGATCGCCCAGACGTCGGAGAATAGCTGATCTGAATTGCTCACTTCGCGTCGTGACGCTTAATTGGCTGCTTGAGAGTTTTTCTCCAATGTGAGCAATCCTGCACAGCATCGTCCGTCTCGGCCTGTCATGGTTGATCTGCAGGATGCGATTACGTGAGACGCTTTCGCGAGAGCGCTCCGGCTGCCCGAACTGTGACGATTTGTCTCTGTCTTGGGGCAAGAGAGCGGAGGTAGATCGATGGCTCCTCGCCGGCTCCGCAGAAGCTTTCGTGAGTGGTTTGCGCAGATTGCCGATTCATTCCTGAAGCTGCTGGCGAAACCCAAGTCAACTACGCAACAGTACGGATCACAGCGGATGTGTCCGTTTTGTGGGTTAATCACCCCGCGGTCCAAACGATTGTGTCTGGAGTGCGGGAAACCTCTCAGGGGCATTCCGGTTGAGCGGAAAGATGCAAAACAAGGATGAATAAAGGAGATTGACATGCTTTGGACAATTTTTGTAGTTCTTCTGATTCTGTGGCTTCTGGGGTTCAGCCTGCATGTAGCGGGAGGGCTAATTCACCTGTTGCTTGTGGTAGCTCTGGTGGTCCTCGTCATTAACTTAATCGGCGGACGGCGAAGCGCGGTCTGAGAAATCACT
Source organism: uncultured Acidobacteriaceae bacterium (assembly GCA_963703635.1). Lineage (GTDB taxonomy): Bacteria > Acidobacteriota > Terriglobia > Terriglobales > Acidobacteriaceae > Sulfotelmatobacter. The sequence continues at coordinate 84,218 of CAVPEZ010000042.1, read as the reverse complement.
GCCCGGGGTTCGAGCACCTTTTAGAAGCGGACAATTCCGGTTCGAATCCTTTTCCATTCTTCTGCCGAAAGAGGCCCGTCCGTTGGAGCAAGCGACGCTTTGGACTGCAGATTGCCGGCTGGCTGTGCGGAGCTGCCTTGGCGACGCGCACGTTCCGGTGCTTGAGTCCTCAAGCCTCCATCGTCAGTCCGGGCTGGCTTCGCATTGAGCACAGAGTGGACTGTCGCCAAAAGAAATTGAGCTCCGTCGGACTTGGTCACCAGCGCATCCACGGACTTCAAAGCAACGTCGGGTAGTTCCAGGTGGTCAGCCAGCATGACGATGGGAATCGTCGGCCGGACCCGCTTGATCTCACTTGCAACCACTGCGCCATCCAGAAGGCCCAAGTGATATTCGAGGACAATTGCATCCACCGCCTGCGACGTGAAGAGCCGCAGACCATCGCTCCCAGTGGTCGCGGTTAACAGTTCGTATCCGTGGTCCTGCAACAAACTCAGTTGAGAAGGGTCCCGGTGTATGCAGAGAACAGTACTGTTCGAAGCCATTTGAGATGTATATAGGCTGGAGCGCGGACAATTCTGCTCAAAATTGCTCACCAGCCGCCAGAAGCGGCCATGGTGGCAGAGCACTCAATCGTGCAGAACCACGTTGAGGAGTGAGCTGTGGACCTGCAGACCGCCTTCTACTCCGCCAGCATAGTCAATGAAGCCCAATTTCCGGAAGCGGTTCATGAAGAAGCTGACTCGCGAGCGAGTGGTTCCCACCATGTCGGCCAGAGTCTCCTGGCTGATCTTTGGAACCACGGTCTCAGGAATACCTTCCTTGCCGAAACGAGCGAGCAATAGAAGGACGCGGGCAAGTCTTTTTTCGCTGGAGTTGAAGAGCTGGTCGACCAGATCCTCTTCGTAACGGATATTACGCGCCAGCAGATAAGCCACGAACATCTCAGAGAGAGCCGGCTCGCGGTGGAGCGCAGTCATCATCGTTTTCTTATCCACGCGCAGAATTTCGCAATCGGTCATGGCTACCGCGGAACCCATGCGCAGAAGTTGGCCTGCCAGGGCACCTTCGCCAAAAAAGTTCCCCTCGCTTACGAGGGCGATGGTCGCTTCTTTGCCAATTTTGGATACGACGGTGAGCCTTACTTTGCCTGTCTGAACGTAAAACACTGCGTCTGCCGCGTCGCCTTGCGCGAAGATCGTCTGCTTTTTCTCAACAGACAGTATCTTCCTGCCGTCGCCCATGGTAGCGAGGAACGTATCGGGATTGAATCCGCGGGTTTTTTGGGCTGCCGCAGACGAGATCATAGAAGTAATTATAGGACTTTGGGGATTCCAAAAGTGAGCAATTCTGCACAGTTGCTCGGAGACGGAATGCTCCGACCGGCTAATTCTCCGAGGCTTCCAGTCGGCGGTCTCGATGCGGCGCTGTGCGGGGTTGGCCGGTGCTAAGTTCACATCGCTCTCCAGGTTTGGCGCCGCAGGTGGGGCAACGAGCGGAGAGAGCCTGGTCTTTCTTAGCGTTCATAGCCGCATAGTGCATCGTCGCACAGGGAGCATGCTGATCAATTTTGACCAGTTTGCGCATCCACTTTCGTTGAATACTCACAAAGAGACAAAACTTTAGTCATCCTCGGTGCTGGCTTGCGTCCCTTCCTTGCAAGAGGGCCTCTTGCGGCAACTATTCTCACCAGAAACAGAGAAAATGGCGATACCAATCACAGTGTTTCCAAGTAGCGCCCTGGAACTTGTCAGTTCGCGCCCGCTGGTGCGCGCGGCAACCGCAGCGCGCCCGCGATCGCATGCGAAACCATCGCTGCCCAGCCGGATCGCGGTGATCGGAAATTATCTTCCGCGGCAGTGTGGAATCGCTACATTCACCACCGACCTGTGCGAGGCCATTTCAGCAGAGTACGGGGCGGCTCGACTGCTGGCGCTCCCGGTGAACGACACGCAGGAAGGGTATGACTATCCGGCGCGGGTGCGATGGTCGCTCTCCCAGGACGACGTGAAGTGCTATCAGGAAGCGGCTGAGTTTCTGAACTTCAATAATGTCGACATGGTGTGCCTGCAGCACGAGTATGGCATCTTCGGCGGTCCGGCCGGAAGCCATATTTTGCATCTGCTGCGCCACTTGAAGATGCCGGTCGTGACTACGTTGCACACGGTCCTGCGCGAGCCCAACCCTGACCAACTCACGGTGATGGCAGAGATCGTGGAGCTGTCGGATCGCATGATCGTCATGAGCCAGCTTTCATCCCAGTTCTTGCAGGAAATCTTCAAGGTTCCCGGAAGCAAGATCGACATGGTACCTCACGGAGTTCCGGACCTGCCATTCCTCGACCCGAATTTCTATAAAGACAGATTCGGGGTGGAAGGGAAGGCGGTTCTGCTGACGTTCGGCCTGCTCTCGCCGAACAAGGGAATCGAGAACGTGATTCAGGCACTGCCCCAGATTTTGTCCCGGCACAAGAATGTTGTTTATATGGTTGCGGGCGCGACTCATCCTCACATTCTCCGCCGCGAGGGTGACAAGTATAGAGACAGCCTGCAGGCGTTGGCGAAAGAAGTGGGAGTGGAGTCGCAAGTAATTTTCCACAACCGCTTCGTCGCCCCGGAGGAGATGGTTGAGTTCATCGGTGCAGCCGACATTTACATCACGCCGTATCGCCATGAGGCGCAGGTCGTCTCCGGGACACTGGCATACGCGCTCGGCGCAGGCAAGGCGATCATCTCGACTCCGTATTGGCACGCGATTGAGTTGCTGGACGACCGCCGGGGCGCTCTTGTCCCCTTCCAAAATCCTGACGCTATCGCACAAAAGACAGCCGAACTGCTGGATACCCCTGCCATCCGCCACGCCATGCGGAAACGCGCTTATCTGTTCGCGCGGGAAATGGTCTGGAAAAGAGTAGCGCAGGGTTACATGGAGAGTTTTTCGCGAGTGCGGAGCGATCGCATGGAAAACCCACAGGTTCAGTTCTCAGCCCGCGCCATTCACAAATCTCTGAATCAGATGACTACCTTGAAATTGGATCACCTTCACCGCCTGACCGATGCCACGGGAATGTTGCAGCACGCGATCTTCACCGTCCCGAACCTGGGAGAAGGCTATACCGCTGACGATAATGCCCGCGCACTCGTTCTCGCAGTGCTGCTGGAACAAATGGACAAGAAGCAGATGGGAGGAACCGAACCAGTGGCTACCGATTCCGTGCCCTCGGATTCCTCGTGCCGGTATTTGTCGTTCCTGGAGCATGCGTTTAATTCGGGAAAGGGCAGATTCAGAAACTTCCTCGGCTATGATCGCCGCTGGAACGAGGCTGAAGGCTCAGAAGACAGTCATGGGCGCGGATTGTGGGGACTGGGAACTGTGCTGGGGCGGTCCAGCGATCAGGGATTGAGGAGCGCTGCCGGGCGCTTGTTCGAGTTCTCTCTGCCCGCAGTGATGGAATTCACGAGTCCTCGCGCGTGGGCCTACACTCTGCTTGGAATTCAGGAATACCTGAACTCGTATGCCGGCGACAGGGACGCACAGAAAGTAAGATCGGTGCTCGCCCGGCGACTGCTGGAAATGTATGAGTCGGTCTGGCGCCTGGACTGGAAGTGGTTTGAGGATGTCGTAGCCTACGGGAACGCGAGGTTGTCCCAGGCCATGCTGCTGGTTGGATCGGCTTGCGAGGATGATCGAATGGTCTCTGTGGGTCTGGAATCGCTGGACTGGCTTATGGAAACTCAACGTTGCGAAACCTACGGTCACTTCGTGCCGATCGGGTCGCAAGGCTTTTATCGTCAGGGTGGTGAAAAAGCCCGCTTTGATCAACAACCGATTGAGGCCGCTGGCGCGGTTTCTGCATGCCTGCAAGCGTACCGCATAACCCGGGACCGCCGCTGGCGCGATCGGGCCTGGTCGGCCTTTAACTGGTTTCTTGGCGACAATGATCTGCAAGTTCCCCTCTATGACAGCGTCACCGGTGGTTGCCGGGACGGTCTTCATCCCGACCGCGCCAATCAGAATCAGGGCGCGGAATCGACGCTATCGTTCTTAATGGCACTTCTGGAAATGCGTTCCCTGCACGAGGATGAACAAATGGAAATCCCTTCATGACCATGCCCACCCAAAATGTAATTAGTCCTCCGAATACTCGCTTCGAGCCGTTGCTGCTGCGGCATCCCGCCAACCCGATCCTGACCAGCAGGGACTGGCCCTACTCCATTAATAGTGTGTTCAACGCGGGAGCGACGATGCTGGCGGATGGCACTACGTTGCTGCTTTGCCGCGTGGAGGACCGGCGGGGATTGTCCCACCTCTGTGCCGCGCGCTCGGCAAACGGCGTCGATGGATGGCAAATTGATGGTGAACCGACGTTGATGCCCAGCCCGAAGGATTTTCCCGAAGAAATCTGGGGCATCGAAGATCCGCGCATCACGTTCGTTCCTGAACTGCAGCAGTATGTGGTCACGTACACGTCGTATTCGCGAGGCGGTCCCGGAGTATCTCTGGCTCTGACCAAAGATTTTCGAACCTTCGAGCGTTATGGCGTAATCATGCCGCCCGACGACAAAGACTCCGCGCTGCTGCCCCGAAGAATCCACGGACACTGGGCGCTGATTCACCGGCCCGCCACCAACCTCGGAGCGCACATCTGGATTTCTTACTCGCCTGACCTGCGCCATTGGGGCAGGCACCGACTCATGCTGGAAGCGCGCCGCGGCGCTTGGTGGGACGCCAACAAAATTGGTTTATCGCCCCCGCCCATCGAGACTCCCAGAGGATGGCTGGTGCTCTATCACGGAGTGCGGCACACACCTTCGGGCTGTCTGTACCGGCTGGGGGTGGCGCTGTTCGACCTGGAGAATCCGGAGAAATGCTTGCTGCGTGGCGATTCGTGGATTTTTGGACCGGAAGCGGAGTACGAGCGCCATGGCGATGTTGACGACGTTGTGTTTCCCTGCGGATATACGATGGACCCCGATGGCGACACTCTCAACATCTACTACGGAGCCGCAGATTGCTCGATTGCCCTGGCTCGGGCTAGCGTGCGCTCTTTGCTGAGTTGGCTGGATGCCAACGGAACGTGCGAGCGCCGGCAGCGAGCTCAGGATATGTGAGACTTTGTAGCGCCGCCGTCCCGACGGCTGTTTCTTCGGCCCAAGCTCAGGGGCCTGCGAGACGCCGGCGCTACGAAACCGAATCTCCGCATGTGAGCTATCTTGCTCAGACACGAAAGCCGGCACCTGTCATTCTGTGACTATCCTGAGTGTGCAGACTGAACCGCGGATGCTGATTCGCAGTTCTCATTCTTAGGTCGTTGAGGGCCGGACTAGTCAAGTCTCGGCAAGGGACGACCACATCCAGCCAATCGGCATTCTTCATCCGCGCGTCCGCCGCGAACCTGCGGCGGACACGATTCGACCCTAAAAGCTTTCTAGCCTTCAATCCAGGCAACACCTCAAGCGGATGAGAGTAGTTAGCCTGCGAAGAAGAAAGGTCAAAGATCATGCCTTTAATTCAACTCCTGGAAGTTCTTATTGTGGTGGGTGTTCTTCTGTGGCTGGTGAATCGGTTCATCCCCATGCAGTCGTCCATCAAGTCAATTCTCAACGGCGTCGTGGTCATAGCGGTGGTTCTATGGCTGCTGAATATTTTTGGGCTGTTTCATTCCCTTTCCGGCATCCGTCTCGGAAAAGGATGAGAGCGGCGAAGCCAATCACAAATACACGTTACGAACCTCGGTTTCTAGATGAAGCTAGAGGGAAGCAGACACCTGCCACAAGGAGATAGTGTGAAGACAAAAATGTTCTTAGCGGTCGCGGTCGCAATGAGTTTGCCGGCATTAGCTCAGACCAGTTATCAAACCACGGTGGAAGTCGAGCATATGAGTTCGACCCCAACGTTCCGTGTAGTTGTCGTCAGCCGCAGCGTGCGAGCGGTTAACTACAAGCATCGCAGCGGAAACTCCAAGTTGGATTTCATCGGGACCGACTTGATGCCCTCCGCCAATGGTGTAGCCGAGGTGAACAGCCACCGCGGATCGATCGTGATCGACGCCGAATTGAGCGAGCTGCAAAGGCCAACAACATTCGGCAATGAGTATCTTACTTACGTTTTGTGGGCGATTTCGCCCGAGGGCCGCGCCATAAACCTGGGCGAAGTGCTGGTCGGCGACAACCGTCGCAGCAAGTTGCGGGTGAGCACCGACCTTCAGGCCTTCGCTTTGATTGTCACCGCGGAGCCTTACTATGCGGTGCGGCAGCCCAGCAATGTGGTGGTGCTCGAAAATGTAATTCGCGAGGACACCAAGGGAACCAGCGAAGCCGTAAATGCGAAGTATGAACTGATGGAACGCGGCGGCTACATTCCTACCGGCTACAAATTCGATCCGGTGGTCTTGAATGCCAAATTGCCCCTCGAATTCTTCGAGGCGCGCAATGCGCTGCGCATCGCGCAATCTGAAGGTGCGGAGCAGTTTGCCCCGGACAGCTATCGACACGCCGTCCAGTTGATGGACAACGCGGATGGTTACGCCATAAACAAACATATGGATCGCAAGCCGCTGATCGCGGTCTCCCGCGAAGCGGTGCAGACGGCGGAAGATGCGCGCGAAATCGCGGTCAAGAAGGCAGGCGAAATGCGCCTGGCCGACGAACGCCAGAATTCGGCGGACGCACAGGCCAGATCGCAGGATCAGGCGGATGACGCGATGCGGCAGAAACGGCAAGCAGAGTCCGACACGTTGAGCGCACGAGAAGCCAAGCGCCAGGCTGAATCGGATACGGCAAATGCACAGGACGCCAGGGCCCAGGCAGAGTCCGACGCAGCCCGGGCACGCAACGATGCCGCCGATGCACAGGCTGCGAGTGCGCAAGCTCGAGCTGATATGGCGGACAACCAGGCTTCATCTGCAAGCGCGCTTTCAGCAGCTCAAGCCGATGCGGAACAATCCCGCCTCGCGGCGCAGCAGGCGCAATTGAACGCGCAACAAGCGGAGACAGACAAAGCCGCGATGCGCGCCAAATTGTCCGAGCAGTTGAATTCCATTCTTCAGACTCGCGACAGCGCGCGTGGGCTCATCGTCAGCATGTCCGATGTTTTGTTTGACACCGGAAAATACTCGTTGAAGCCGGGTGCGCGCGAGAAGCTGGCGAAAGTCGCCGGGATTCTGCTCGCCTATCCTGGACTCAACATTGAAGTCGGCGGTTATACCGATAACGTCGGCGGCGATGCCATGAACCAGACCCTGTCCGAGAACCGCGCCGATTCAGTGCGCGATTACCTGGTGCAGGAAGGCGTATCCACCAATGCAGTCAGCGCCAAAGGCTTCGGCAACACTTTGCCGGTAGCTTCCAACGACAACTCGTCCGGCCGGCAGCAGAACCGGAGGGTGGAACTTCTTGTCTCCGGCGAAGCCATTGGCAGCCCGGTCAACGCAACCACAGGCAGTTTGCAGTAGAGCAAGGCTATATAAACGATCGATACGATGACGGAGGCAACATCCCATGAAACTGGTAGGAGTTATCAGCACAGCAGTTCTATCTTTGGCGCTCGGAGTCGCAGTTCCGGGGTTCGCCCAGGATCGCGAGCAGGAAGAACAGAAAGCCAAGCCTGCCCAGGAAGAGAAAAAAGCACAGCCGGAGAAACCCGCGAAGCAGGAGCAGAAAAGCGCTCAGGCGGAGAAAGACGCCAGGCAGGAAAACAACGCAAAGCAAGAGCAGAAGAACGTCAAGCCGGAAGAAAACAACGCGAAGCAACAGGAAAAGAACACCAGGCCGGAAGAAAAGAATGCGCAGCCGGAAAGGAACACCAAGGCCGAGCAGAACATGGCACGGCCGGAACAGCCCGCCGCTGGCAACCGCGACCGCATTCCCGCCGAGCGTTACAAGGCCAGCTTCGGACGGGAACACAGTTTTCGGGTTAGCGAAGGCGATTACCGCAACCACCGCTTCGAATACGGAGGTTATTCATTCGGATTCGTTGACCCATGGCCGAGCAATTGGCTCTACACGCAAAATGTTTATGTAGTCGAGATAGACGGCGTGTATTACCTGTGCAACCCGACGTATCCGGGCGTGAACCTGGTGCTCAGCTTCTCACTCTAAGTGCCGGCGAGGCACTCTGACCATGACGATTGCCGGCGCGGGTCCCACGTTTCTGGGCTCGCGCCGATTTCTTTTCCGATTCTCGAAGAGTGAGTTGTATTGCACAGACTTTGGGGCGCGTCCATGGAATCCTGATATGCAGGGAGCAAGAAATCTGAGTCCCTGGGAATTAAGGAGAAAACATGCTCGGAACCATATTGATCGTGATCCTGGTGTTGGCACTGGTGGGCGCGCTGCCGCGCTGGTCGCATAGCAGAGAGTGGGGTTATGCTCCGACTGGCGGCTTGGGGCTTGTGCTCTTCATCGTTGTCATTCTGCTGATTCTCGGGCGCATTTGAATCACGCGCCCCGCGCGGTTTTTTCTCCTCGATCTGGGAGCCGGTCGGGACAAAAGGATATGCACCGCCAAGCACCCCAGAAGACCTGAGAACGGCGATGATTCACTACCGCTCTTTGTTTGAACAATTGGTGCAGGTGCCGGCGGCCGTTGAGAGAAAAGAAGTGGCGTGACAGCGCGGCTACTGCGGCTCGGCAATGGAGTCAAGAAAGGATCGAATCTTGTCGAAGTAATGAAGAGGAGAAGAACATGAAACCAGGTTCGCAAGACCGGACCGAAGGCAAGCTTCACGAAATAAAAGGGAAGATCAAAGAGGAGGTCGGAAAGGCGACGAACGCTCCCGATTTGGAAGTCTCAGGCAGCGCGGAAAAGAAAGCGGGCACGGTTCAGAAATGGGTTGGTCGCGTGGAGAAGGCAGTCGGCGAATAGAGAACGTATCAAAATCCGTACGCACGAGGCACAGGAGGATACATGTCACAAACGGTAGTGGAAAGAACAGCGGAACATATTGCCGATTCAGCCCGCCAGGCGTCGCGCGTAACCAGTGCGATTGGCGATGCGATCGAAGATGGCATGGGGGTGGTGAAGCGTGCCGCGAAGCAGGGCGGTGATGCTGCCGAAGAATTCCTGGATCAGACATCTGACCGACTCCAGCGACACCCGCTGCTGACGGTTGCGGCCACGTTCGCAATCGGTGTCACTGCGGGCGCATTGATCGGCTGGATGATGAGACGACGGTAGACCGGAAGAGAAGAAAGATTAAGACCGCAAAACAGACGGCTGGAAAAGGAGAAACACGATGACTACGAGTGAGCAGGTCAAGTGCGCGCATCTGCCATGCCGATGCGTGGCGCAAGCGGGTGACAAATACTGCGGGCAAGCGTGTAAGGAGGCGGGATCCAAGGAAGTAGAGATCGCGTGCCAGTGCGACCACGGACCCTGTCCGCTTACGGCGTGAAGAAGGAGTCCTGTCTGGATTGACCAAGGAGAATCTCGAAATGAAGATGCGTCGCAGTGTTCTTCTGGTGATCGTGGTCTTAGGCCTCCTGCCGGTGCTGTCAAACGCGCAAGCGCTTGCCCCTTCAGGCGACTCCTCGGGCGTTGTCGCAAGCACAACCGCCACGGCGGCAGATCTGACCTACACGCGTCCCTCGGAGACCCTGAAGATCCACAACTACTTGTTTGACGCCTTCGGCCCTTATCCGATCGCCGGCGCGGCGGTTGTATCCGGCATTGGACAGGCGGACAACTCGCCCCCTGAGTGGAAGCAAGGCGCAGCGGGTTATGGCAGGCGATTTTCCTCCGCTTTTGGCATCGCGGCGGTCAGTACTACCACGCGTTATGGGCTGGCCCAGGCCTTCCGGCAAGACACGTTGTACTACCGCTGTGAGTGCAGGGGCTTAATGCCGCGGCTGCGCCATACCGTGATTTCAACCCTTACCGCACGCCAGGGAAACGATGGCCACAGCGTCTTTTCTTTTCCCGCGCTCATCGCTCCCTATGCCGGAACGATGACGGCCGTCTACGCGTGGTACCCCGGCCGCTACAACGGCAAGGACGCGCTTCGGATGGGCAACTACACCATGCTGGGATATGTGGGCGCCAACGTCGGGCTGGAATTTTTTTTCAGCGGGCCTCACTCTTTGCTCTCTCGAATGCATCTTAATAGCGCGCAGGCGACGGCGCCAAGTTCGGGAGCAAACCCATGATCGACAGCAGAGCCGGTACGACCGCGGATATGGCTGCTCTCCGGCCGCGACCGTCGACCCTGCCTGTATCTTCCACGACTACCGGCCTTATCACCCAATTTTTGGAATGGTTTGGCGATCTCGGAATGTTTTTCTGGCACGTGTTGCGCGCCGCAGTAACACCGCCATTTGAATTTGGAGAACTATTTCGGCAACTCGACGAGATCGGCTCGAAGTCGCTGCCATTGGTCGCTTTGGCCGGGGCCGCCACGGGAATTGTTCTTTCCATGGAAGCCCGCTTCAGCCTGACGCGATTCGGCGCTAAATCGCTGCTTCCCGCAGCCATCGTGTTCTCCATTATCCACGAGACCGGGCCCATCATTACCGGTCTGGTGGTGAGCGGGCGAGCCGGCGCCGGCATTGGCGCGGAGTTGGCGTCGATGAAGGTGACCGAGCAGATCGATGCCATGGAAGCCTCCGCGGTAAACCCTTACCGGCTGCTGGCGGCGACCCGCATCCTGGCTTGCATCCTGGTGCTGCCCCTGCTCACGCTCGCCGCCGACTTCAGCGGTTTTATCATGGGCTGGGTTGCGCAGACTCTGGTTGAGCCGGTCTCGTTACATCAATTCATCAACAGCGGTTTCAAAGGCGCCGATTTCAGTGACTTCCTGCCGCCCACATTTAAGACCATGGTGTTTGGCCTGATCATCGGCCTGATCGCGTGTTTTCAGGGAATGCGCACCCAGGGCGGCGCCGCGGGCGTGGGCCGCGCAGCCACCAGCTCCGTAGTCCTGTCTTCGCTGTTCGTGATTCTGGCCGATGTGGTGCTGGTGAAGCTGATCATTATATTTTTTCCGTAAGCGTTCGTAAGAAGCTCGCGCAACAATTATGGACACCATCGATCAAATTCCGGTTCGAACCGCGGCGACGCAAGCAGAGGCCGAGGAAGATGGAAGTGCGACGTTCGTTGCCGTTGTGGACTTGCGCAAATCTTTCGGAAATCAAGAAGTCCTGAACGGGATTAGCCTGGCCGTGAAGCGTGGCGAAACCCTGGCGGTGCTGGGGCGCAGCGGCACCGGCAAGAGCGTATTGCTGAGGCTCGTCATCGGTCTAGAGAAGCCAGACTCGGGATCGGTTCTCATCCATGGGCAGGACATCGCCGGCCTGGCTATCGACCGGCTGGGCGAAATCAGGAAGAAGATGGGATTTCTGTTTCAGCACGCCGCGCTTTACGACTCGCTTACCGTCGAACAGAACGTGGCGTTTCCGCTGCTGCACCATAAGAAAGAGATGTCGAAATCTGAACGTGACGACCGGGTCAAGGAATTGCTGGCGGAAGTGGGAATGGAGGGCGCTCTCGCGAAGATGCCTTCCGACATCTCCGGCGGCATGCAGAAACGCGTAGGCCTGGCCCGCGCCCTTGCGTTGGAGCCCGAAATTCTTCTGCTCGACGAGCCCACGGCCGGTCTTGATCCCATCAGTTCCGGCGAGATCGACGACTTGATTCTCAGGCTCCAACAGGAACATCACGTTGCGTCCATCGTTGTAACCCACGATCTGCACAGCGCGAAGACCGTCGCTGGCCGTCTCGCCCTGCTCAACGAAGGCGACGTCGTAATTCAAGGCAGCTTTGAAGACCTTCAGGCAAGTGATATCGAGTTTGTCCGGGAATTTCTAAAGCATTCGTAGGAGACCATATGTCGAGAGCGGCGCGGTTGGGGGCTTTCATCCTTGCGACCCTGGCAATTCTGGTGGCTGGTATCTTCATCATCGGGGGCAAGAAATATCTTTTCAGCTCGACCTACCAGTTGAAAGCGCAATTCGATAACGTGGTGGGTCTCGATGCGGGAGGAGACGTGCGGGTGGGCGGAGTTCACGTCGGAACCGTGCACGACATTCTGTTGCCCCGCAAACCCGGCGACAAAGTCACGATCGTCATGGATCTGAGTAAATCGACCCACCAGATCATCAAGCAGGACTCCGTGGCCTCGATCGAAACCGAGGGGTTGTTGGGCAACCAATATCTGGCAATCTCGTTTGGATCTCCGAAAGCAGCTGGTCGTGTGGGACGGCGACACAATCGCCAGCCGGCCTCCGCTGGAAATGTCGGACCTGCTCAATAAGATGAGCGGCATTCTGGATAGCAGCCAGCAAGCCATCCACAATGCCACGCAGGCTACAGCGAATCTAAACTCGATCAGCGCCAAGATCAACGCAGGTGAGGGCACCGCGGGAGCGCTGGTGAATGACAAGCGGCTCTATGAAAACCTCGAACAGACGTCGACCGCCATGCGCGACACCATGGTCCACGCGCAAGCGGGGGTTACCAATTTCGAAGAGAATATGGAAGCCATGAAACATAACTTCTTCCTGCGCGGGTATTTCAAGAGCCGCGGCTATGAAGATTCCGCCGAGCTCGCCAGGAATGAGATTGAACGATTGCCCCAAGGAGCACCAGCAAAGGAGTTTACCTACTCGGCGAAGCAGCTTTTCGATAAGCAGGATTCTGCCAAGCTCAAGAACCAGAAATCTCTCAACGCTGGCGGCGAGTTCCTGCGCGATAACCAGTTCGGGTTTGCGGTGGTGGTTGCATCCTCCGGCGCGGCGGGCGATACTCAGAAGCAGTTGGTGCTGACGGAAGCCCGTGCCATGGTGGTGCGCGAGTACCTGGTGGAGAACTTCGGATTCGATGATAGTCAACTGAAGACTTTGGGAGCCGGCAAACAGACGGATGCGGGTTCGGATGCGGCTTGGGGTACGGTGCGGATTCTCATCTACCCGGCCGGAACCGAAATTCCGCCCAACAAGCAAAGCCACGCAGCTAGTTCATCCGAAACCACGCTCTAGCCCACGGGCTCAGACCGCTGAAGCCTCTCAATGACTGATTCACAATTGATCAGTCACTAATTGGTAATGCATTGAATGCAAACAATCCCAACTGGCTAACCATTCTCAACCGCGAAGTCATTGCCTGCACTCGCTGCCCGCGCTTGGTTGTCTATCGCGAGCAAGTGGCTCGCGAAAAGCGCCGCGCTTATCGCGACTGCGAGTACTGGGGCAAGCCCGTGCCCGGCTTCGGCGATCCCGGAGCGCGCGTGCTGATTATGGGTCTGGCTCCCGGCGCGCATGGCTCCAACCGCACCGGACGCCCGTTCACTGGCGATGCCTCGGGGAAGTTCATGTTCCCGGTGCTCTATGAAACCGGATTCGCCAGCCAGTCCAACGCTACCGACCGCAACGACGGGCTTACGCTGAAAGACTTGTACATCACTGCGGCGGTCCGCTGCGCTCCGCCCGCCAACAAGCCGCTTCCTCAAGAACTGTCGGAGTGTTCGCGTTTTCTTGACCGCGAACTCGCGGGATTAGAGAAGGTAAGGGTAGTAGTCGCGCTCGGCAAGATTGGCTTCAATGCTTATCTGAACTACGTGAAACGGCGGGGCCTGCTGCCGAGCAGGCAAGCGTATACCTTCAAATCGTCTCTCTTCAAATCGCATCTCTTCAAACACGGCGCCAGTTACCGATTACCCGATGGTAAGGTGTTACTGGCCTCTTATCATCCGTCGAACCAGAACACGCAGACTGGAAAGCTCACGCGCGAAATGTTTGTGAACATATTTAAGCAGGCGTCAAGACTCGCCGATGAGTAAGCTGGGGCGCGGCCAGCGCCGGATCGTTGCACCCTGCCCCATCGCCTGGGGTCGCAATCGACAAACCGGGGTCACGAACCGGGGCGGCGCCGTGTTACTTCGATTTGTTGACATGCGCGGACGAGCCCGCAGTTTGCGCGAAATGTTAAGAAGGGTCGGAAGGCGGTTCGGAGAAAGAAGACGATCAGCCTGAAGGGTCAGGTGGCGGTTGTGGTGTCGTGACGAGTTACCGTTGCGCGACCGAACCTGGAGCGCCGGACCAGCGAGAAGCGATATTCGAAACCAGCTTTCAAGATGCCCCGCAAAGATGACACATTCTTCGCGCCGCTGAAAATCCATGCTGGTCTGTTCTCGCGACGCAGATTTGCGGCTGCCTGGCGGATGGCGGCGGCATAGTGGCCGCGCCCTCGATCGGCGGCGGGCGTCCAACAGTCGAAGATCATTGCGGCAGCGGGTGAAGACGGGTCGAGGTTGTGGCCGATCTCCGCTAAACGGAAGCCGTCGTAGCTGGCGATCCACAGAAAATGGATGGGGCGGCCGGTTTCATCTTGCAAGAGAAAACCCAAGTTGCCGGGTTCCGTCAAACGATTGGCGCAGCGCATCAGATAGCGGAGCGTGTGGGAGTCGCCGGCGTTGCTGATCGAAGCCTCCACTAGATGCTCTCGCGTCAGCGGCAGGAGCTGAATGGACTGGTCTTTACGGGGTTGCAGTTCAACAGCTTCAAAGAGCAGCACCTCGTCTTGCGACGCCACAGGCCTAACTACCTTCTGAATTGAGTATCGGGCGGTCGCAACGACTCCGGTCTCGTGAACGCGCTTCGCAGCAGTCTGGAAAAAGTCTCGCGCTTCCCGGAGACTGTTGCCGAACTGCGGAAAACGGGTGGCAGTTCTAGTCAGCGTCTGCCGCGCAAGACTGGCGACGTGCCGTTGGAAGCCGTGAGACAGGTGGACGTAGCGCGTTTCCCGGGTATTGTTGGCAAATCGCTCTTTGTAAGGCTCGTTTCCAAGGCCGAGGTCGAGCCATCGAAGAGAAGCGTCCCTGGCGCCTTCTTCCACCATAAGACGAAGCAGGCAGGATCCTGGAGACACGTGCTCATACTCAATCTGGAAAGTAGGCAGGTACCAGAACCAGCTCCCTCCAAATCGGAAACCATAGTTCCAGGCAACGGCCTGCCCATCGATCTCCAACTGGCTAATCTTGAGCCAGCCGGAATGAGACAGCAGATCGCTCAATTGCCGCAGGAAGGTGCGGCGCTCGGGGCCAACCAGCGGGCTCACGCGGTTACTGGCAAGGAAACGTGAAATCTGAGCGGAGACGATTGACTCCAAGCTCTCCCCGATCTGTTCCGGCTCAGTAAGGTGAATGACCTTCACCGAACCGAGGGTAGAGAGCTTCTTGAGGGCGCGTTTTTCGCGGCTCCGGCCTGCCAGTGTTCGGATAAGGCTTTCGCGCTGCTCTTCTCCTTCCAACTGGACGACGCCGCAAGTGTAGGCGGTGCGCGATGTGAGGTAAAAATGGTTCGATCCAGCAACGTCCGGAAGCTCCTTAAGGGTGACTGAATTCGCGGGAACGTTGGCCAGAACCAGGTCGGCGAGACCGAGATTCTTGATTTCTTGCAGAAGGGCGAGGAGCACCGCTTTGCGATTCGCCGGAGCGCTGACGATATCGCAATAGTCGGCCGTGCTGGAGGTCAGGAAAAAGGCCGCGCGAGGCGCGTTGGGATCGACTGCCAGCGCCACCACGCCTGCGAGTTGGCCGGAGTCGTACATCAGAAAAAGCAGGGGAGACAGACGGTTCTGGAAGCCACGGCTGGCGGCCAACGCCCACTGGTAGGTGAAGAACACCTCCGGATTGTCCATCGCCAGCACCAGGGTGTTCCAAGCCTCGGAGAGATCGGCGTCTTCCGGAATTTCCTTCAGAACGGTTACTTGCACAGGTTGTCAGGCTTTCATATCGAGAGACTTCAGGCTGGTGTAAGGATGCCGGATTCTCGCCGAAGACGCAACCGAACCACGATGCTATGCTCCCAACGCGCGCTGGAGGCGCGCGTGAAGCCCGCTCAAGTGAGCCGCGAACTCAGGGAGCGTGGTATTTGATGTCACGTGGGTCCGAGGGAGCGCGAATCGATTCGCCGGCTCAGAACCCCAGTGTTCGACGTTCAGGAACGCACAGGCGAACCCGGCTTCGCGAGCCAGGAGCAGTTCTCGTTCTCCCATCGTGGAGGGATTGCCAAAGGGGTAGGCGAATGCCCAGGCCGCCTGCCCCAGCGCGCGCTCCAGGATGATCTTGCTTTCTTGAATCTCGCGGCGCGCTTCTTCGTCGCTGCACAGCGACAAAACTGGATGTGACAGGGTGTGCGCTCCGATGCTCATTCCAGCCTCAGCCAACTGCTTCAGTTCAGCGATATTCAACAGGCGCCATCGTTTTTCAGAACGAAAAGCTCTCGTCGGACCGCAATGATTGCGCACTTTCCTCATCCAATCTGTTCTTGTTTTAGCGTCCAACCGGGAGGCTTGTCTCACTGCACTCCACCACCGAGCTTGAAAACTCATGGAAGATGTAGATTCTGCGCTGTCTTCTGCGGAAAGGGGAAGGTCTGAGTCTGCCAGCGGCTTGGTGCGCATCAGGTGGTAGAGTTCCTCATACCAAAGCATGCCCGGATCATTACTGCACGAATACGCAGTTACCAAAAAAAGGCACGAGATGCCCTCGCTCTGCAGCACGGGGAGCATGTCCGTTAACGTGTTGACCAGGCCGTCGTCGCAGGTCACCAGAACGGCGCGCGGAGGAAGTGGCTTGCCTTGCTCAATCCAGGCTCGAAAATCGTTTGGGTGGACGAGGTGGTAGTGAGATTTCAGGAATTGGAGCTGCTGTCGAAAGACTTCCGGGTGCACCAGATTTCCGTCGAGCAAAGTGTCATCGCTGGAATGGTCTGCCGGAACGACACCATGGTAGTTCACGACCGAGCAACCACCGACTGGCGCTATGCGGTCGAGACATCCGGTGTGATGCAGAGCCGGATATACCGCGTGCTTCAATAGTGGACTAACGAACCGCATCCTTGAATCGGATCATTGTAGCAACTGATCTGGTTTGGGGGGCGGCCTTGCTTTTATCCGCCGGGAACCAAGCAGAACGATAACCAATCGAATACCCACCATCGAAGGACGATTGTTTAAGGCCGAAGGTCTGCCGTAATCTCAACTTGATGAGCGAGATTAATTTTCGAATGAGCGGCAAATATCAAACACGAACTGAAGAGATGTCCCCCTGTACAACTGAGCCGGCGGAGCAGTTCTTTACGCGTGCGCGGAGTGTCATTTCCCGGGTCGTTGGCGGGGAAACTCTTATCGTGCCGGTGCGCGCCAAGGTTGGAAATCTTTCGTCGATCCACAGTTTCAAGGGAACCGGGTCTTTGATTTGGCAATTGTTGGGCGAGCCCAGAGCACTCCCCGAGTTGATTGGCGCGGTGGAGCGGGAGTTCGGAGTGAGGCAAGAGCAGGCGCAGAGAGACGTGAGGCAATTCCTGGACGACATGCTCTGTGCGGGGCTGGTCCAAACCTGCCAGACAGTTGAAGTGAATGCGATCGAGATGCCTGCGGCAGAATCGCAGAGGCTGTGGGAAACGGCAGGCTCGCGCTGACGGGGATCACGCCGCACTTCGAGTAAAAACTAAAACCCAACCATGACCGGTTCCGGTTCCAGGCGGATTCCCCAGATTTCTTCCACGCGATGCTGGATCTGTTCTTTCAAGGCGAGGACATCGGCGGCTGTGGCTGCGCCGCGATTGACGATTGCCAGCGCGTGCCGGGTGGAAATGCCGACGCGGCCAAAGCCGAATCCTTTGGCGAATCCTGAACGCTCGACTAGCCAGGCGGCCGAAACTTTCTTGCGGGTTTCGAGCGCGGGATAGCTGGGCAGGGTTAGTCCTCGCTCGGCAGCGCGCCGCTTCAGATCGTCATGCTGTTCTTCCGAAAGCACTGGGTTCTTGAAGAACGAGCCGGCGCTCCGGCAATCCGGGTCTCCCGGCGTGATGAGCATGCCTTTGAGCGCACGGATGTGACGCACGGCCTCGCGAGTTTCGGCTAGATTTGGCGGCGTCTCGCGGCCCTCGAAGTGACGCTTGATGTCGGCATATGCGATAAACGGTTTGCCTTCGGGGATAAGCGCATAGGTTACGCTGAGAACAATAAATCGTCCGCGCTCCGTGCTGTTGAAGATGCTGGAGCGATAGCTGAAGTCGCAGGCTTCGGGGCACAGTTCGCGCACCTGACCATCTCTTGTGTCGAGAACCTGCACCGAGGCAATGGTTTCGGCCACTTCCTGCCCATAGGCGCCGACATTCTGCACTGGCGTGCCGCCCACGCAGCCCGGAATGCCACTCAAACACTCGAGGCCCGCGCATCGAGCCATCACGGTGTGCGAGACGAACTTGTCCCAGGTCTCGCCCGCGCCGGCGTCGAAAAGAATCTTGCCGTTTTCATCGTGGCCGTTGCGCTGGTTAATGCCTTGAATCGCGATTTTCAGCGCCAGGCCTGGCCAACCGGCGTCGGCGACCACCAGGTTGCTGCCGCCGCCCAGGACCAACAGAGGCAGATCACGCGGGCGCGCAAATGAAAATGCCTCCTGTACTTCACCGATGCTGCCGGCCTCGACGAAATACTTCGCCGGGCCTCCGATTTTGAGGGTGGTCAGCGGCGCGAGCGGAATGTTTTCGAGCAGCAGCACAAAATCATTTTCAAATATACACACGGCTGGAGGCGGGCGCACCGCCTGGCGGGTTACGGGGGTACAGGAGGCCTAAGACTCGTCGTTTCTACAATATCTCGTGCGCGGAATTTTCCCACGCTGGTAACCTCGACAAGTTTGTTGAGCAAGAAGTCCCGGTCGCCTGAATTTCTGCACATGGTCGATGACCGGCTTGATGCGTTCTCACTGTTCCTCGCGGCTCAGGCTACTCTCGCTGGATGCACTCCGACATCGAGGAGTTCGATGAAATCCCGTGCGTTTACCGTAACCACCGCAAAGTCGTGATCGAGCGCATACCCGGCAAGCACTCTGCAATTCTCTTTTCCAATGCTCCGAGACGCAATCTGCTCACGTACGCTGTCCGCGAACGCCAGCACGAAGCCCGCTGCCGAAAACCGGCAATGTGCCGCGCGCAACTAACCCTTGTGCGCCGTCCTTTACTTGTTTACCTCTACGACCTTGGCTGACTGTGAGAAGTCAGTAGTCTTAGTGGACATTCTGGTCAAATAGGGAAAGAATGGTGTGACTTCGAGCGGCATCTTGTCAGCCGGGCTCAACAACGGCACGGCTTTGGAACCCATCATTTCAATTTGATTGCTCCATGGATTCAAGTTGACTCGAGCACCGAGCGACAAAGCTGCAATCTGGTCGACCTTGTTTTCCAGTTTTGGGGCTGCGGTCGCCACAGTTGCCAGCCGAGTAGTGTTCTTGCTGGCCATCGCGTTGCCAAAATGCGGGCGAACTAAGTTAGGAAGGACCTGCGCGCGGTCCTGAATCTGCCGTAAGAACAATCCCGCAGAGGCCAGTTTGTCCTTGTAGGGCGAGTTATTGAGCAGGTCGATTGCTTTCTTGTCCGCTGCTTGCTCATCGAGCGCGCTGCGCTCAAAGTCCATACGTTGAAATGTAGACGGCTCCGAGAAAAAGAATCGGTCGTTGAAGGCAAACTTGCTGTCAATCCTGTGATTGAGTGCAATGTGCGCCAGTTCATGGGAAAGGACCATTGCCAACGCTGCTTCGTCAGGCAGCACGTCGATTAAACCGCGGCTGATTACGATGGTGTGGCCGATGGTGAACGATTCGAGCGGCGTGGTTAGAAGCACTCGGCAACGTACATCCGGGATAATATCCAAGTTGTTAGTGATGCTCAGGTTGTTGACCACCGTCTGAAGCACCTTGTCTAGAGGCCCCGGAGGAGCTATAAGACCTATCTTCTGTAAGTGATCAACGGCATTATCTTCTGCAAGCCTCTCCCAGTCACGCTGCGCCTCCAGAGGGGTAGCCTGTGGCCGGATCGCGTCAGCGTGATCTTCGGCCACATCGACCCGGACATCCGTGAACTCGGATTGATGCTTGATGTGCACCTCGTCATAATCCCAGAACTTCGTCTGTGCTTTGAAGCGAGGCTGTACGAACGGCGGGAGGTCACGCTTGCGCGACGTTTCCTCGCTGTAAATCTGGGAAGGCAGCCAGATCCCCGGCTGCATGTTCATGCGCCAACTGTCAAAATGGAAATAGGCGTCGTAGTTCGACTTATTGGAATATGTTCCGTTGAACCGGACGATGTTGAAATCGTGGTCCTCAACCCAGATTCGTCCTACGAACGATCCCTGGTGGGCCTTTTCCCTGGGTTGCACATCAACGACGATGCATCGCACTTCTCCCAGAAACTCCTGCTTCACAAAAGTGAAGTAGTAGTTATCTTTCTTGAAGTCGCGGTCGATGATCGCCATGTTGGCGAAGCCCGCTGGTACGTAATGGCGTGTGAAAGTATTCTTCCCCAAGGTCTCGAACGGTGAAAGGAAGCGGTGCATTCCGCCCGGCTTCTCCTTCTGGAATACTTCGTCGTTGGTAGTTTCCTTCAAATCCAGCCGCCCCAGGAAGTAAGTATCTGCAGTGGGCCTGACATTATGTTCTTTGTCTTCCTGCATGTTCTGAATGTAAGTCTCGGCCAATGGGTGGTACTGCTTGACATTGTCAATGAAGGAATGTTCTCGGGCGATCACCTTGTCTATCATTCGGTCGAAGGAGACTGGCGCCAAGACAGTAAGATCCACATGCTTGGTCACACCGTAGTTGGCGTAAATACTAACTACCGTGTCGTCCCCGCCTATTGCCGTTTGGCTCAGTATGGTGGTCACGGTGAAGGTGGCGCTGGTCTCGCCAGCTTTGATCGTCACGCTGGATGGGACCCTAGCCGCCGTCACTGGGTCTGCCGCAAGGGAGACTTCGATGTCTTCTGCGGCGGGGCCAGAGAGGGTGACTCGTCCTTCAATAGAGCTTCCGCCTGCGGCACTGGGAGCTGTAAGGCTGACGGAGTTCAGGCTGCCGGTCGTCTGACCGGAGGCTGAGATGGCGAGCCCGGCCAGTATTGTCAACGATAGAAGAGCCATGCCTCGAAGAAATATGATCGGCGTTTTCATGAAAACTGTCCCCCTTAGGATGCTAGTTCAAAAATGACGTGGACTATTGCTACTGAATCCACTTGTTGTCCGTTATTTTCTGCCGGTTTAAACCTGATCTTTTCGGCAGCGCGTTCGGCCTGCTCGTCAAGTCCGTGGCCCAAGCCTTGAACTACGTTGAGCACGCAGACTTGACCGGAAGCGGTGAATCGGACCCGAAGTAAGACTTCTCCCTGGATTCCGAGCTTCCGGCCTTCTTCGGTGTAGTCAGGTCTTGCGCGGCCAAGAATCTCCACTGATTTGCCAGTCTCGTGCAGGGGAGCATGAATGATTGCGGTAGAAATTACTGCGTCTGGTTTCTGATCGAAGCCGGACGGAGCAACAATGCCTGCTTTGCCGTGGGCACCGCCTGTACCATTCCCATACCCTGGACCGCTGGGCATGTCGAAAGATCCCAGCGATGAAATCGTCACTTGGCTTTTTCCGTCGCCATGGCCCCTTCACACCGTTAGGATCACCAAATCCGCCTGTCTGAACTTGTTCAGAAGGCAAGGACTTTGGCAAGGTCGGCTTCTCCTTGGCCGGAGTGAACGCCCCGATTTGTACTTGCGGTGCGAGCTTCGGAAGGAGAACGGGTGCGTCTGTCAGAACCGGGGCCTTAGCCTTTATTTCCAGTTTGGGCGTTTCCACAAGGGATGGGTGAACTGCGGGAAGGTGCTTGGGAATGACAAGCTGGGCAACCACAGTTGGCTGGTATGCAGTGATTTTCGGCTGCGGCCTGGCGGGCAACGTCGCTGTCGATACCAGGGGAGTGTAGACCAGTCTTTTTGCTGTTACTCCTACGCTCCTGCCTGGTTTGATCACGCCGATATGCACCAAGCCTGCAATAAGGAGAACCTCAAAAGCGCACGCCATGAACAATGTCGAGTAGTTGATTTTCGGCTGGGGCAACAGCCCCATGGTCATTGTTTGGTTCATTGGTGATAAGTCTCCGACTTACTAAACCATCCGCCGTTGTTTGTTTGTTAACCGCTGTTTGGCTGCCGGATTCTGCCGATGGCCAAGTGCATGCCAGCCAGCGTGCTCGTGCTGAACTACCGACGGTCGCGGAGTATGCTGTACAACGGGAGCGGTAAAAACCGGCGGTGGGGAAAAAACCGGCATCGAAGGCGTCATCAAGCGCGTGAACGCAACTGTCGCAAGCACGGCTACGGCTAGTGCCGTAATATATGGCCTCCGTACAGCCAAATGGACAACGCCTGACACGCTGCCGAGACCCGGAGCGGCGAACAGTATCATACTAATTGTTCCCCTTTCTTCCGAATAGGTGCCACGCATATGACGTGTTCATAAACACTTTGAGGCCGTCAGCGCTGAGGCCCGAGTTGAATCGGCTTTCGTGCATCAGACCGGCGCCGAACTCCGTATAAATATTCCCTATCAAAACACTGGTCTTCACTCCGCCTCCAGCGATGTATCTGTTTTCCCAATCATATCCCTGGCTGTCGTGCCCAAGCGTAATCTCGCCGTAGGAAATGATGGCTCCGCGCTTGAACCGGCGGAGAACGTAGCCTTGGGTTGCATACGCTTGTTCGATCAAGTCGCCGTGTTCCACTGGAGAGGTATGTCCGATGCTGAGCCAACTTGAACCCGGGAAGTGGCTCTTCGGGTTGGCAATCGATTGCCAGCCGAACCAGTCTGAAATGAAGTCCGTCCTGCCGCTTGCGGTGGCAGAACCGAACCTATCCTGGTACGCGTAAGCTGTGCCCGCACTGATGATGCCGAGGGGAAAGAGTTTGCTGACCTTGATGCCAATGCTGGGTTGAATCTGGTTGTCGTAGGTAAAATCGGCGCTGTCAATCACCCCGTTAACTTCGATGTAGGGCCCGACCGTCACGGAGTTATGCCACCCGGAATAGACCGCAGCCGATTGCTGAAAGTCCCACTGGGAAGTTATATTGTTCTTTTCAACCGGGCTGTAAGTGCCATTGGCCATCCACATCTGCCCGGGAAGCCCAACCGCATCGAAGATACTGCCTTGCTGCGCGTGCGGCGGTATTGCCTGTCCTTGAGCCTGCGGAATTGCGCAACCCAATGCTAGCAGCGCCACGAAGGTGGTAAGTTGCGCGAGCCCGATGTCTGAATATCGTTTCATAATTCTTTTCTTGCCGCCTAGTAGCGCTTCACGGCGAACCACGTGTGAATCCGTTGTTGACGAACCATTACGCCCCAGAAGGCGGCTAGAAACACGGTACAATCGATAAACCGCACGAGAGGAAAGGCCAGGCAACTTGTCAGCACATCTACGCGTTGGTCGCAAACCGCGCAAATCGTGGCCAGTAACACTTGAAAGGCCAACTCACCGATTACGATTCTGCCCACCCAGATTGGAGTTACAAAAAGCCACAGCGGGGTAAGCAGAATTATCGCTGCAAACAGGACTCCTTCGCCCATAAGCAACTTGTACTCGAGATCGATTCTGCTCAAACCGCGAATCATGCCATACTTCCTGCCGACCTGCCATGCGCCAACGTCCCAGCGGTACATCTGCTTGACATAGCCACGAAGATTGTTCGGATCCTGGGTAAAGACAAGTGCCTGGGGCTGGTAAACAATCTTGCCTAGTTTCTTGCGGTGAACCTGAATGGTGCAGTCCATGTCTTCAACGATGGTGTCGCTGTTCCATTCCAGTTGCGCAAACACGTCGGCTCGAAAGCTTGCAGCACAGCCGGGAACGACCGTGACCACGCCCATATTGCTTTGGCCGCCCTTGTAAATGGCATGGGAAATCCAGTACGCCAAAGAACGATAAGCAGTGAGCCAATTGTGTGGGACGCTCAGGGCCCGTCCGCATACGGCCGCGACTTCAGGCTTAGCGAATTCTGCAACGCAAACATGGAAGTAATCCTTGTTAACTTCGGTGTCGGCGTCCATTAAGCAAACGATGTCGTAGTTCCCGGTCAGGCTCCAGTGTTGGTTTACCCGCAGGATGCTCTTCGCCTTGCCAATGTTCTTCTCGTTACGGAGTACGTTGACGCCGTAGGAACTGGCGATCGGGCCCGTTCCGTCACTCGAGCCATCATCCATAACGTAGACGTCGGCCCGGTTGGCTCCAGCTGCGAGAATGCTGCGCAAGGTCTTCCCAATGCCTAGCTTTTCATCCTTCGCAGGTACGATGACACAAAACTTCACTTCAACACCTCTAAAACTTTGGGAGGAGGACATCTGCAATAGTGCAAGGCTCTGACCGAACGCCGGTCACGGCGTTTGACCACCGGCGGAATCGCCGAGTTTGTGCCGAGGACGCGCGCAACTACAACCAGAAACACTACTTAGCCTGATGGACGAGGCGTCGAGGGCGCGCGTGTCGCTGACCTTGTCTTCGTGGTGGGGTTACTAGTAAGACGTTACGGCTGTAACTCGGAGCTCGCAGCGCAATTGTCACTCAAGAGAAAACATTTGCCACATGTCAGTCAAGGAGACGTGATCGAGTCCGGGATGTGTGAAACAGCAAATACAAGATGCTTCGCAGAATGGGGTTGAGACTGCGACGTTATGGAACAGGTTTTCTCTTTATGAAAGAAGTATTCCCGCAGCCAGGCTACATTCTGGGTACTGGAGTAACATCAAAAGTAATCCTCGCGGTAACTCACATGGCAGAGATTCATCTGTACATTCCTCGTTGCACCCCCAATCATTACCGAATAAACATTGCTTTTAGTAGGACTTCCAAGCTGCGCCAAGCTCCACCCCGCCCCCGCCGCATGGCTGGGCTCCAGAGGTGAAGCCCTCTGGCAGATGAATTGCACTATCTTGTGGTGAAATCCCAAGTGGGCTATGACTAAGCCTTTTCATTTCCGTGCAGCGATGCTGTGCATTCTCTTGGTGCGGCTGAGTCTTGCCCAGACTCCGGCGCTTCACGTATTGCCCTGGAATGGCCATCCGGCGGCCGTGTCGCTCACCTTTGACGATTCCAGGGTCGTGCATCTGGATGTCGCGATTCCGGAGTTGAACAAGCGCCACCTGAACGCAACATTCTTCGTCATCGTTTCGAAACTCACCCGCATGGATGACTGGAAGAAAGCTCAGGCCGAAGGTCACGAAATTGGCAATCATTCCGTGACTCACGAGCATCCGGCTGTGTTAAACCGCGTGAGCGAAGAACTCGAAGTGGAAGACGCCAAGAGATTCCTCGACAGCAACTTCAAATCGAACATAACCGTTTTCGCGTACCCGTATGCCGAGTTAACTCCGGGATTAGTTGAATGGGTTAAGACGTATGACTTTGCCGCGCGAGGCTGGCAGGGAGATAACGTTTCGCCTTACGTTACTGCAGACGCCGAGCCTGACTGGTATAACCTGCCCAGTCAGCCGTCTTATACCGCGTACGGTGCTGAGGTTTACAGATTATGGATCGACAAGGCGTTTGCGCTCCATGCGTGGACTACTCTTCAGATTCATGGCATCGGCGACCCTTCCACTGGATTTGAACCGATTCCTACCGCTACCTTTATTACTTTGCTGGACGACCTCAAGGCTGACCAATCCAAAGGTCTTTGGGTAGCGCCTTTCGGAACCGTGGCCGCCTACTTGCGCGCGCAGAAGATTTTAGAAGCGGCGCAGCAGCGACGTGAAAACGCCGAAGAAAGATTCGTCTGGAAAGTGCCGGAGCCGTTTCCTTCCGGAGTAACGCTGAAGGTCGCGATTGAAGGTGGAAAGCACCTCCATGTTTATCAGGGTAACCGCGAACTACATCCGAGCAAGGCTGGCGTTTACTCGGTCTCCTTCGATTCCGGAGAACTGAGTGTGATAGGTGCGCTGTAATGAGTGGGAAATCGATCAATGCAATTAGCGGCGCATGCCGTGAAAACAAGTGTAACTATGGGAGAGAAACTCTAATGAAGAAGTTAGCCGCCGTGATTTTCATTGTCCTTATCTCGCTTTCGTTCGTTCAATGCGGTGGTGGAGCAACTGGCTCCGGCGGCGGAATGACCACGCCCCCGTCAACTTCTACCCCTCATCCCAATGGCCTGTGGTCCACGCTGCCTCAGACCATGCCGATTAATCCGATTCATGCTTCTCTGTTGCACACCGGCAAGATTCTTATCGTATCCGGCTCCGGCAACTGCCCGCCGACGCTGGCTGGTTGTCCGCAGGGGCCGCAGTACACGCAGGGCGCAGCGCTTCTCGACCTATCCAACAATAACACCACCACCATGCCCACCACGTGGGATATGTTCTGCAACGGTATGTCGATCATGCAGGATGGCCGCGTGCTGATCAATGGCGGCACCAAGGGTTACGGGGCGCTGGCCGTGGTGGGCGTTCAGGGAGACACTCCTTTCACCGGTCTGCCCAACGCATCGATTTTCGATCCTTCCAGCGAGTCCTTCATCGATATAGCTGCAACGGCACACGGGCGTTGGTACCCAACGCTCACCGAACTTAATGACGGCACCATAATGACCACCTCGGGATTGAACGATACTAACGGCACGGCTAACAATACGACTGAAATTTGGAACGGACAGCAATGGAGCGCAGAGATTCCGGGGAACCCGAACATCCCAAATTTTCCCGGCTTCCAATTTCCGCTGTACCCCAGGATGCACCTGCTTCCCACCGGGCATATTTTCTATTCCGCGCCGTCTTCTGCAACCCTCGACTTCAACCCCGCGAGCCAGAACTGGACGCTGGTTTCCTGGACCATCTATCCCGGACTGAATGATCCAAACGGCGAGCGAACCTACGGTACATCCGTGCTGCTTCCGCTCACACCGCAGAACAATTACAGTCCCAAGGTGATGATCATGGGCGGTGACAACCCCGCGACCAACACCACTGAGCTTATTGACCTAAGCCCCGCGGGAGCGCAAATTTCCGCTGCCTGCCCCACCTATGCTCCGTGTTGGGTGCCGGGGCCTGACGATGTCTCAGAACCGCGTTGAAATGGAGGCCACGCTGCTGCCAAATGGCAAGGTGCTGGTGGATGCGGGCTCCGCCAAGGACGAGGACGCAACAACGGCGAGCTTGCAGGCGCAGATTTACGATCCCGTGGCTAATTCATTCTCTTCGGCCGGCAGCAATGCTTTCCCCAGGCTCTATCACAATGTCCAATTGCTTCTGCCCGATGCGACGGTTCTTCTCACTGGGGGCAATCCCGCGCAGGGGGTCTTTGAAAACCATATCGAAATCTATCAGCCGTCCTATCTCTTCAATGCCGATGGAAGTCCGGCGCACAGGCCGCAGTCTCCGGCCAACTCACCGAGTTCGATTACCTATGGTCAGTCATTCACATTATCGACCTCGGATGCTTCGACGATTTCATCTGTGGTGCTGATGAAGGCCGGCTCGGTGACGCACTCTTTCGACATGGATCAACGCTACGTTGGTCTGTCGTTCACCACGGGGGCCTCTGGGAGCCTTAGCGTGACTGCTCCCGCCAACTCGAACATTGCTCCTCCCGGCTACTACATGCTGTTCCTGGTAAACCAGGCGGGTACACCGTCGCTTGCCTCATGGGTGCAGGTTTCGGGTCCTGCCGCTCCGATTTCAAACGTTGAGTTGCATCCTGAGCGCGTACCCACGCCGGCTTACATATTCCAACGCAAGCATTTCACCGAGTCTCCGCTGCCTCTGCGCAAGGAGATGCACATCCACTAAGCTGGCGGAAAACCGATGGCTTCCAGGGCGAGTTGCCCTGGAAGCGTTCACAATCAAGCCCCGGCGAGAGCCGGGGTTTTTTCTATTGCGCCAGGAGCGCCTGCTTCACCCCTGTCGGCTGCATTCTTGCGCCGCTTTGTCGTAGAGATGTAGCTTGCTACGTCTTGCTGGCGGCGCAGCCGAGGCCGGCGCCGGAGTTGCTGCCTGCAGAGACATTGCGAGCAACGTCTCCCCGACAGAGCGCGCCAGTGCCCCCCATGTACTTCCGAGTTTGACCGGCTTCCTCGTCCAGCGTAGAGTCTGACCTCGACTCCGTTTTTCATTACCTGGGTAAAGAAACTCTCGAGCTGAATTCAGCTTCCGCCTGCGCCTTCCGGTTCGCGGCAGGCAGGGTACTCGTTCGTTCGGCCCGTGGCTTGAGCCGAACAGTGTGAGTTTTCTGTTGACGCGGTTACGGTGAATTTTTTGCGCTGTTGGAGTGGATCGAGTTGGTCGGGGACCGCTACCCGGTTAACCGATCCGAAAGAAATTGTCCACCATTCTTATCGGGGACGGAA
Organism: uncultured Acidobacteriaceae bacterium; assembly: GCA_963703635.1. Taxonomy (GTDB): domain Bacteria; phylum Acidobacteriota; class Terriglobia; order Terriglobales; family Acidobacteriaceae; genus Sulfotelmatobacter. The sequence continues at coordinate 56,079 of CAVPEZ010000042.1, read as the reverse complement.
ATTCGATAAAAGGCAGGAGAAAAATACCAATGAAGAAGTTAATCCCCCTTGTGCTGCTCGTCCTGAGCAGCACGGCACTGCTTCAGGCGCAGCTTCGGGCGCATAATAAGAGCAGAACAGAAGTTTCCTTGTCTTCCATTAGTTTGAGTGCCATGAGCGTCGTCGGAGGAAACCCTCTGATTGGGACGGTCCATTTGACCGCGCCTGCGCCATTGGAAGGAGTGGTGGTGACCCTGGTCGTAGACGATCCCAGCGATTCCGACGCTCAATGTGTCGTACCTGTCAGCGTACTAGTTCCCGCTGGCGCGACCTCCGCGAGTTTCGCCATACAGACTAGCGCCGTCTCGTCGAACCTTACGATGAGCATTTCTGGCACGTATGGCGTCACGCGGCGCGCCTCGTTCGTGCTGACGGACGCTGACTCCGCGCCGACCCCAGACCAGCCGGAATCTGCCGGAAAATCCCACAAAGCCGCCAACCTTTGTGGATTACTTCAATAAAGGACAACTCGACACCAGCAAGTGGGTGGTGTCGAACTACGAGAGCAATAATTACGCCGGAGGCGGCAGCAACGTCACGTTTTCGCCCGGCAACATAGATCTCAGCGGCGGAAACCTGCGTATGGAGTTGACGCAACCCACCTCTGGCACCTCGACTGGCGCCGAAATCACGACAAAGCTTAGCTTCGGGTACGGCACCTACGAGTTCTCAATGCGGGCAGGGTCGACCTCGCCAAGCTCCAGCGGAACGGGCAAAACCGAAAGCGGGCAGATCAGCTCCACATTCATCATTCATAACCCGCCGCCCAGCTACGCCTCCATCACGGAGATTGACGCCCCGGAAATCGAGGGCTTGTCCGCGAGGAATAACGACATTGAGTGGACCGTATGGAAGAACAGCGCCGCAACCGATCCAACCCCGGAGTACAACGTGGTGCTGAATCCTGAAGACGGATTCCACCGTTACAAATTCGTGTGGTCGGCGACCAGCATCACGTTCTATATCGATGGCGTCCTCAAGTCGACGTGCACGTCGGGCATCCCAACGGTAGCCGCGGTTATCGATATCAACTTCTACGGCACGAATGATACTAAATGGGGCGGTCTCGCAACCGTGGGCGTGACGCGCTACATGTACGTCAACAGCGTCAAATTCTGGGCGGCAAGCTAGCCCGGAGAGACCAGGGCCGTTCGGATTCGAACTCCGAATCGGCCTACATCCTCAGCGAGGCAAGGACTCAGGCTCCCGGGCATTGAACCCCCTGTGCTTGTGACTTCTGCCCAGCAGTCATTCGCAAACAAATTCACAGATAATCTCGTGTCATTGCCTTGACTGCCGACACGCGTGCAATGCGGAGGCGTCCTCAAGCTTTCTTCCGGTTATGTGTGCCGCTGAGCACGCCGGAGAAGCGAGCAAAGTGCTGGCAATCGAAACGAGCCGAAAGCGGATCGAAAGAGGGGAATTGGCAGGCAAGATGGCTTGCTCCAGGACCGCGCTCGGAAACGGGCATATTAAATGCGTTTAATACAGGGGAAATATTGCTCCTTTGTTCTTGGACTGTCCAGGGAACGCGCAAGAATCACACGTCCTAAGGTCCTCATTGCGGGCCAGCGGCTACGGATTAAGCCCACACCAGCGAATCCCAGTTTCCGGCTTGACCCCGGTTGTCCTTGGCATTGGCCTGGGTTGCTACGTACACTTTATAGTGCAAGGCCTTTCACCTTTTCTGAAAGGCCTTACCGTCTCATCCTCTTGTATATGGCTGAATTTCCTCGACACTCCGCGTGTTTGGAGAAATGGCAGTTGATGTGCAGAGGATACGTAAGCCGGGGTGTCATGTGCAGAGGGACGCCGTAGAAAACTCGTTACCAGATCAACTCTTCAGTCATTTCGCATTGCAGGAGAACCCCTTCGGTGTGACCCCTGACATACGGTTCCTGTATCAGAGCCATACCCATCGGGAAGCGCTGACCTCACTGATCAACGGTATCGATTTTGGTTTCGGATTTCAGGTGCTTATAGGGCAGCCCGGCATGGGCAAGACTTCCCTGCTGTTCAGTCTTCTGGAGAGGTTTCGAACCGCCGCCCATACGGCATTTGTGTTTCAGCCGCAGAATGAACCGCATGACCTCCTGCAGTCCGTTTTGTACGAACTGGGTACAAGTTCGGCAGAAACGAGCCTGCATAAATTGTTCGAGCAGGTCAACGATGTGCTTTACCGCGCGGCGCGAGAACACAAACGCGTAATCCTGGTGGTGGATGAAGCGCAAAATCTCGAATACGTCGTACTGGAAGCGTTGCGGCAGCTTTCGAACTTTGAGACGCCAGACGCCAAGCTGCTACAGGTCGTTCTGGCAGGACAACCGCAGTTAGCGGAGAAACTGGCGGCGGGAGCCCATGAGCAGTTGCGGCAGCGGATTTCTGCCATCAGCCGGCTTAGGCCCCTGGCACTGGGCGAGACTGAGGCGTACATCAAGCACCGGCTGGCAACGGCGGGATACAGCGGACCCGACCTGTTTACCGAGGGTGGAGTGCGCCTGATTTGGAATCACAGCAAAGGCGTTCCCCGCAACATCAACACGCTATGCTTCGGCGCCATGATGATGGGGTTTGCAGAACGCACGAAATCGATCGATGAGAGCATTCTAGAAGAGGCCGCGCGAGCTCTGGATCTCAACAGCGCGCTGGCTGACGTATTTGCGATGGAGCCGCCAGCCGCAGTCATGCGCGGGAACGGCAGGGTTCAGCCAACCCAGAAAACGACGCCGCCGGAAACGGACTATGCAGGCGCGGTTGCGAACGAGCAGCCGGTTGCAATTGCGGGCAGCATTCCACACGAAGCAGGAACGATGACGGAGTCTGCTCGCGTTCTTGATCAAAACCCAGTCGGCGCGAGTGACTACGTCCCGCCCGCGGTTGCCGAAGCCCTAGCGCGCATCACCCAAGCCCTGGAAGAGCAGAGGCTTCTGTTGATGGCGAAATCGGGCGAGTCATCGCAACCGCCCTCTGCATCGCCGGTGATCCCGTTATACTACAGTGCGGAGGAACGCACCGAGACTTCTGCGCCCCTCGACAGTGCTCGGGGGACTCCGTCCACGGCTGTCGAAAGCTACACAGTGGCTGCGATTCCGGACGACCGGACAGCGAAACTGCAAACGAATTCAGCAATGAAGATTTCTGAAAGCGAGGTACCAGCCGAGGCGAATTCGGCCTCAGATATTGCTCCTCAGCAGGAGGGGAACGCCGGTGTAAAGGAGGGTCTTATCTCGGATCCGCCGGCCATGGCCAGCTCCGCGCCGACTGCAAAAAAAAGCTCCCCAAGCCGGATTGCGTTGACCAAGGCTCTGTCTTTTGCGGCGTTTGTCGGGATTCTGGCGTTGATACTCCTCGAGAAGTTTCCCTTGCATCTGGGGACCGTCAAAGCAGGATTGCAAGGTCGATCCACTGCGGCGCAGGACGGTCAGCCTACAGGTTTTTCCGTACCCACCCGATTGCCTGCATCGCTAACGGTTGGGCCAGGCTCACCCATCACAAACCCGGCCACGGATTTCCACCGACCGCTAGCCCATAGTTCGGACCAGTCCCAGGAGGTCGTAGTCCAGAGGTTTTCAACTGATCTAAGTGTCACGTCGAAGGACTCGAGCAACAGGCAAGAACTAAGGCGCATTTTCTTCAATGAAGACAGCGACCTGGTTGACTCGCAGTATCGACCATGGTTGCAGCAGGTGGCCGACGCGCTCGCCGAAGATCCGACGGCCACAGTTACTCTCGAAGGCCACACTGACGGCCGTGGTCCTGAGGCCCACAACTTGAACCTCTCGAACCGCCGAGCGAACGCGGTACGAAATGCGCTAGTCAACGAACTTCACGTCCCCAAGGCGCGGCTCACTGCCAAGGGAGTAGGATCAAGGACGCCCCTGCAGCCGAATTCGAGCGCCACAGGACGCGCTTACAACCGTCGCGTCGAGGTTCGCTTGACACATTCCACTGACTAAACGGTGAGGCTCCTGGCAATTGCCCTAGCTGCTCCTCTAACGAGCGCCAATGGCGAATCCCCGCTCCGAAGAGTTTAGAACCGCCCCGGCTTAAACTCTGCTACTACGCTGCGCTCGGGTTTCACGGAGGCATGGTTCTCGGCGAGCTAGAAGTAGCGGTCGCTCAAGTTCGTTCCTCAGTAGACGATCTTGTTGGGTTTTTCTTGCCAGGCGTGAAATGCCGCGAGGGCTTGCTCGCGCATCATCTGAATCATGGGGATTGCGCGTTGCGCGGGTGGCAGAGGGATCTCGCTATAGATGAGCGAGTCGTCAAAGCCAATACTGGATGCGTCGGCAGCAGCATTGGCAAAATAGATGCGAGACAGCCGCGCCCAATAGATCGCGCCCAGGCACATGGGACAGGGCTCGCAGGAAGTGTAGATCTCGCAGCCGTCCAGTTCGAAGAACCCGAGTTTCGCGCAGGCGGCGCGGATGGCAAGTATTTCGGCGTGCGCCGTCGGATCATTTATCGCGGTAACCTGGTTCGCGCCTTCGGCAATGATACTGCCGTCCTTCACAACCACTGCGCCGAACGGCCCGCCGCGTCCGGAGTGGACGTTCTCCATCGAGAGCTGGATGGCGCGGGCCATGAAAGGATTGTCCATGAGGTTGCGGTCTATTGTTTCATGGGATGCCACTTCCTCACAGCGCGGCGGTGTTCAAACCATCAGTTCAGCGCTGCGAGAGTGTACGGCAGCCGTTACTCTTCCCCGATGTCCTCGTTCCACACTTCGGGATGGTTGCGGATGTATTCGCCCAACAAGAAGGTGCACTCGTCGGAATCGAGATCAAAGACCTGCACTCCGAGCGAACGGAGCCACTCCAGCCCACCCTGAAAATTGCGGCTCTCTCCGACCACCACGGAACCAAAGCCAAACTGTCGAATCAGTCCACTGCAGTACCAGCAGGGCGCAAGAGTGGTAACCATGGTGAGATTGCGATAGCTGCGCTGCCGCCCCGCATTGCGGAAGGCATCGGTCTCGCCGTGCAAGGACGGATCTCCGTTCTGCACGCGGCGGTTGTGACCCGAGCCCAGAATTCTGCCCGCGGCGTCAAAGATCGCGGCTCCAACCGGGATGCCGCCTTCAGCGAGCCCCTTGCGGGCCTCTGCCAACGCTACCGCCAGCATTGCAGAATGTTCAGGTTCAGACATGACGTTAGATTATATGGGCCGCGAAGAGGCCAGGCTGCACAGCGGAGGCACCATGGTCTCGGCAGACCTTTCGCGTAGACCTCTAACTGATCAGCCCAGGCGGAGACGATCTGCTGTGCGTCCGCGATGCTCAGTTAACCGTGAGGGCAACGCTTACCGTGGAATCTGGACTCCCACTGGTGTTGCTGACCGTATAGGCGTTCACAGTCACGGCATAGCTTCCGGGGAGGGTTCCGTTGTTGGTGCCGCCGCCTCCACCACCGCTTGAGGTGCCGTTACCGCTACCTCCTCCGCATCCGGGGTGCATCAATAGGGCCAGCATTAATCCTGCCCCGCCCAGACTACGCCGTAAACTACGCATCCAGTTTGCCGGTACGAGAACGAAGCTCACGAAAACAAATCCGCACGCCGCGATCATGCTCGCAAAGAAACCGCGCTTATCCGATCCCGGACTTGGTGTAAGTAGTCCTGCGGTGTTGGCCGTGGTCGTCACGTTTACGGTAGCGGTACCGTTGGCGCTCTTGCTGAAGTCCACGGTGTATTGATTCAAGGAATCTCCCGAGTTGATGGAGCACGTGGCCTTGGGTGCCGTGGTGGTACAAGAGAGATAGACGCGGCCGGTTCCGCTGGTCGAACTCAGACTTATCGCACTGCTGCCTGGGCTCCCCTCCTTGGCGCTAATCGCGGGGCCGCTCATGGTTGGTCCGTTGATCGGCGATGCCTGGTACCAGCGAACATAGTCCACGGTCATTATTGCGGGACTAGGCGTAGTGGTGTCCGGCGGCCCGGGCCAACTGCCGGTCCCGCCCACGGCGAGATTCAGCAGCAGAAAAAACGGGTGATTGAAATCCCATGTAAAGCCCGAAGGAAGGTCACTGGCAGTGCGAACCAGAAAGATGTTGGCGGGATCGTCCACATAGAACTGCACCATGTTCGCAGACCAGATGGCTCCGTAACTGTGGAAAGTGGTGACATCGGGGCCGTTGGGATCATTGCTGGGAAACGTGTACGACTGGCCGAGTCCGTTTCCGCCACAATAGCAATTGCTCGGTGAATTCCCACCGTGAAGAGTTGAGCGAATAGCGGTGGGGCCCAGGTTGCCTGAGGCGGGAACGTTTTCCATGAAGTCAATTTCGCCGGATGTCGGCCAGCCCACGGTGTTGATGTTGTTGCCGAGAGCCCAAAAGGCAGGCCAGAGTCCCGGACCGATGGGGAGCGACATGCTCGACTCCAGCCGGCCATACTGAAAGCTTTGCAGGTTGTTGGCCGTGTTCAGGCGGGCGGATGTCCAACTTCCGCTGTATGGTGCTCCACTGGAATTGATCCGGATGGCCTGGATGATCAGGTGTCCATTGCCGTCGATATAGGCGTTTGGCGTTCCTGCGACGCACGGCGGCGTGCTGCTGCCGGGCGCGCAGTAATACTCCACTTCATTGTTAACGTTCAGAATTCCCGTGTCGTACTGCCACTTGGTCGGATCGATCGCGCTGTTAGACACGCCGTTAAACTCATCACTCCAGACGGGGCTTCCCCAGGTTTGTGCGGCAGCGATGGACGGCGGCACCATACAAAACAAGACTAGTGTGAAAAGCGTCGGGCTAGACACTCGAAGCGACAATCGGCTAAGGAAATTTGCTCCATCCATAAAGGGGCCTCAGAGAAAATCGTTCTTGTAGAACATAATAACCGGAAACAGAGATTCGCCAAGGGCCCAATTGCGGTAGCGGAGGACGCAGATTCTGCTCCTGCACGGTCCTGAGAAAAGCGGTGCTACAATCAACGTCACAGAGTCCGCTCGCCCGCGGGGTTGCCGCCAGCCTGCTGTGAGGATCGCCGGAGGGAAGCGTGAGAAGACGGATCGGGATTTCTCTTTTTCTTGAATTTGTTTGTGTCCTCGCGCTGATTCTTCCCATTCCGCTAAATGCGCAAGACTCCGGAAATTCCGCGCCAGCCCCGGCGCCACCCGCTAGTCAGTCCAGTTCTCCTCCTGTATTTCGCGCGACCGCGCGACTGGTACTGGTCGACGTGATTGTGACCGACCCCCATGGCCAGTTCATTCCTGGCTTGAAAGCGGGCGATTTTACTGTGCTTGAAGATAAGAAGCCTCAGAAAATCACAGCTTTCGCCGTGCAGGTGCCTGCGGCTGCCACTGCCCCTGCCAAATCCTATCCGCCCCTGGAGCTTCCTCCTCACCAATACACCAACTTCGCTTTCGTAAGGCCGGAAACCGACCGGCCCGTCACCATCGTTTTAATGGACATGTTGAACACCAGTGGAATGGACCAGGGCGAGGCGCGCAAGCAGATGATTCAGTTTCTGGAGAAACTGCCGCCGGGCTTGCCGATTGCGCTGTTCGCGCTCACGTCCAGACTCAGCATGATTCAAGGGTTCTCGGGAGACTCGGGAGACACTGGTGGCGGCGGCAAGGGGATTGCTGCGATCTCAGTCTCTACTCCTTAGCCCTGAAACTCAGCGGCAGCAGGAAGAGATTGGGGCTACTGACCTCGAGAATGTTGCCGCTCCAGCCTCCATGGGACCGAATGCACAGTCGACCTCCATGCCCATAGCCCCCATCGGCCAAGCCATTCGCAAGGCGCTGGTGGTGCAGGATTCTTATCAGAAACTACAGCGCATGCTCCTGACGCTGAATGCTCTCGACACCCTGGCTCAAGCCGTCGCGGGCTATCCCGGACGAAAGAACCTGATATGGCTGTCCGCAGAATTTCCCGTCACATTCGGGCCTGACCTGAATCCCTTCGATCAGGCTAGCAATCTTAAAAACACGGTCGGGCCAGACGGGAGGAACTATCAGATTCGCGATCTGGATAAAGAAGCGCCGCCACTCCATCAGACCGCCGCCCTGCTCGCCGCTGCTCGAATGGCCGTTTACCCGATTGACGTTCGTGGGCAGATAAGCATGGGGACCGGCCTCGACGTCAGCACGCCGACCTCCTTGCTTGGGACCCTCGATACGCAAAATGAGATTGCCGATGCGCATGGACGCCAGATAACCGCGATTTGGGACGCGCACGAGGCCATGAGCGATGTCGCGCGGGAGACCGGCGGGCGCGCCTTCTACGGCACGAATGATCTTAAGGATGCCATGTCTCGCAGTGTGCAGCAGGGGTCAAGTTACTACACGCTTGCCTACGCTCCAAGCAACCATGACTGGAATGGCAAGTACCGCAAGATCGAGGTGAAGACGGCAACGGCTGGCACGCAGTTAACCTATCGACGCGGCTACTATGCCATCGTGGAACGGGCATTATCCACCGACAAGGCGGCGTTTGCCATGAAGGCGGCGATGCAACCTTCGGTGCCCGATTTCACCGGGCTGTTGCTGAAAGTTCAGGTGCTGCCTCCGGACGCCGATCACAAGGAGGTTCGGATCGATTACGCCGTGGATGCGCACGACATCAGTTTCAGCGATTCCGCCGACCAGCGGAAGCTGGCTGCGGTCGATTTCGCGGTGACCGCCTGGGACAAGGAATTCAGGCTGGCCGGGCAGAAGATGGACACGATCGAAATGACTCTTCGTCCAAGCGCCTACAAGCAGTTCATGCAGACGGGTGTGCCTTTCCATCAGGAACTGGAGTTGAAGCCCGGAACCTACACGCTTCGCCTCGGGGCCGTGGACCGGAATAATCACAAAATTGGCAGCGTCCAGGCATCCATAACAATTCCGGAAAAGAGCGATCAAAGCGCTTCCGGGAAGTCCCGATAATTGAGCTGGATGTTCCGCGCCCCACCCTGCCCGGGACGGGTGCGCATCTCCCAATCTCAGCGCGGTGGCGGGTTGCCGGCACTGCTGGTGCCGGGACGCGAGTCGTTTTTCGTGGGATCGGGCCGGACAGCTCGGAGAGCCTCCTCGCTGGATTTGTCGAGCGCGGAATCATACGCGGCCCCAGCATGATCGCGCAAGAAAACGTATCGATCTTGAGCATCCTCTAGTTCCTGCTGGCTCACTTTGTTATCCGCTCTCACCGTATCCAGGAATGGATTGTAGCCGTCGGTCCGGTCGCGCTCGACTTCAGCCTTATGATTGACAAAGTGTCCGAGCAAATTGCTATCCACTTTGCTGCTCAGCTTTTTGGCTTCAGCTGCCGATCTGTTTCCAGTCTGCATGCTGTTCGTCTGCGATTTGCCACACCGTCTTACCCGTTTTCACCCTTGCGGCAAAATCGTCCATCTTCATGCCGCTTTTTACCAGCTCACAGACGACAAAGAGCTCTCCGTAGTTCACGTTCATGGCCCGACGGCGCTGCGCAAGCTCCGCGCGAGCGACAGACAGGTGCTGGGACATGGCGACACTGACGGCACGCTTTCCGGCCGGATCGATCGCCATGGCAGTCACTCGGTTGAGGATTTTGTGCGCCTTCTGTTGTTCGTCAGAGGCGGCGAGCAAAAGGGAAGGAATCAGAAGGAAGAGCAAGCAGGATGAGTTGCGAGCCGATCTGTTCATCGGACTTCTCCAGCACGCAGAATCCTATCTTAGTACATCCTCCGATAAACCTGAACACAGCTGCGTTCGGGTTCTTTGCAACAACATACTAATGGCGCATTTGGCTCGCTTCTTACCCAAGTGCACCACTACCCTCCGGCCAGGTGGAAGCTCCTCCCGTTCTCATTTGGGTGCAGCAGCAGGAAGAGGGGCGCTGGGGCCGGTTGGCCCTGCGGCATGCACTGGGTCGCTCCGGACCTCTCGAGCAGCCCTCTCGTCGGATGTGTCGAGGTTGGAACCGGACCCAGCAGTCGTATGATCACGCAAGAAGACGTATCGCTCTTGAGCATCCGCTATTTCCTGCTTGCTCACGTTATTATCTGCTGCGACGGTATCCACAGACGGATCATAGTGATCGGCTCGGTCCAACTCGGTCTCAGCCTTTCGATTGGCAAAGTGTGCAACGAGATTGGTTTCCATTTTGCCGTTCAGCTTCTTGGCTTCACTGGCGATCTGTTTCCAGTCGGCATGTTCTTCGTCTGCGACCTGCCAGACCGTCTTGCCCATTTTCATTTTGGCCGCAATGTCGTCAATTTTCGCGCCAGTCTTCACCAGTTGATACGCAACGAAGAGATCTCCGTAGTTTATGTTCATCGCCTGCCGGCGGCGCACAAGCTCCGCGCGAGTGGCGGACAAGGACTGGGACATAGCCAAACTAACCGCCCGTCTCCCAGACAGATCTGCCGTCATTGCTGTAACTCGGTTGAGAGTCTTATGTACCTTTTGCTGGTCATCAGCCGCCGCGAGCAGAGGGATCAGACAGAAGAACAAGAACAGCAAATTGCGGAGCGAGCGATTCATCGGACTCCTCCATCTTGCAGATTGCAATCCTAGCGTTACTCCCTGGGAAACCCGAAACTAATATCCTCGGGAGTTCTGCGGGCAGTAGCCCTGAGGTTGCTAGTTATTGTACTGCTCCGTGGGATAATTCCAAAGAATATCTTCGACTTGCATTGGCCACATAAGAATTCTCATGTCGCACCGTCACCGTAGCTCCGTGCCACAGTCTGTCGTTACCGCGCTCATGATGATGCTTGCTTGCTGGGCCTTTGCCCAGACCCCGGCCACGATTAAGGAACAACTGACTACCCCGGAGCGGATCGAGAAATCGAAGTGGTGGCCGACGGACGGCAGAGCGGGAAAAAATGATTATGTTGGATCGCGAGCCTGTGAACAGTGTCATGAGACGATCGTAAAGAGCCAGTCGCTCCATTCGATGGCGCAAGCCTCGATCCCAGCCGAAAGCTCGGACGCCTTGCGCGATGCCTCGGGTCAGAGTTTTCGGATCGGCGAATACGAATACAAGATCATTCGCCAGGCAGATGGCACGTTCCAATACACGGCCTCGAATGGCGGCAAGACTGTTTCCGCGCCCATCAGTTGGGTGTTCGGCGCCGGTAAAGTGGGTCAAAGTTACCTGTCGGAACAAGATGGGACATTCCACGAAATTCGGTTCAGCTACTTCGCCACGTTGCATGCCTTTGGCGTCACTCCCAACCAATCAGCGCAACCGGCGACCTCCATGGATAAAGCTAGTAGCCGCGTGCTCAGCGGCGCGGAAGCCCAGAGGTGTTTCGGTTGCCATACGACGGCCTCTACGGTCAGCAAACACTTTGAGCCTGCGAATGCAATGCCGGGAATCTCGTGCGAGGGTTGCCACGGAACAGGGTCAAAGCACGTCACCGCCATGAAGGCAGGAGACTTCGATGCCGGTGTGGCCAGCATCGTCAATCCGAAGACACTGAAACCGGTAGAACTCGTAGACTTCTGCGGAGCGTGCCACATCACTTGGTGGGACGCAATTCGTATTGGCGCAACCGGTGTTGCCAACGTGCGCTTCCAGCCCTATCGATTAGAGGGCAGCCGCTGTTGGGGGAATGGCGATGCGCGCCTTACGTGCGTCAGTTGTCACAATCCGCATCAACCGCTGGTTCGTGAGACTCGCGCCTATGACAGCCGGTGCCTCAGTTGCCACGCCAGCTCCAGGCAGAGCAAACCCACGGCAGACCAGCCCGGGGCGGCGTGTCCAGTCGGCAAAGAAGATTGTGTGACCTGCCACATGCCCAGGTACGAAGTCCCGGATATGCACTACAAGTACACGGATCACCGAATAAGAATCGTAAAGGCTGGGGAGCCCTTTCCCAACTGATATGCTCTGTGCCACTGCGTTAGCGATCGATTTTTGCGGTGGTTTCGCCTTCAACGAGCAGGTAAAAATCATCGGCGCTGATGTCCCGATAGATATCCGTAGCGCCGGACGGCCAACGCACCTCGACCCTTTCGGCTTTAGCGGCGATCCCCAGCCCAAAATGCAGCCGTAAATCGTTTTGTGACAGGTAGCTCCCCCCCGAACGCACCTCTTCCACTTGCACCATAGCACCAGCGCTCACCTTGACTTTTGCACCGATCGCTAACCGGTTGCTGCGCCGTCCGGTCAGGCGCAGCGTCAGCCAATGATTCTTGTCTGTACTGCTATTGCGCAGGATCATCGGCTTGCCATCAATGTTTTCAATGACCACGTCAATCTTGCCGTCGTTATTGAGATCCCCAAAGGCCGCTCCGCGGCTCGTTTCGGCAAGCAAGATGGCAGGGCCGGCTTGCTCACTGACATCCTGGAACGAGCCTTTGCCGTTGTTCCGGAGCACAATTTTTCTTTCCTGATACTTGGCGCCGGCGCTCAGCGAATCGACCTGCGGGTACACATGTCCGTTGACGATAAAAATGTCCGGCCAGCCGTCATTGTCAAAATCCTCACAGCCGATTCCCCACTTCAGAAACTTGATCGTGGGCGCGGCAATTCCTGAGGCAAACGAAACATCGGTGAAGTTCATGGCGCCATCGTTGCGGTAGAGCGTGGCTGCCTGATCTTCGAACGTGGTCAATATCAGCGAGAAGCGGCCGCTGTGGTTGTAGTCGCAAGCGGCGATCCCCATTCCCGCGGTCTCTGCGCCCTCACCGTTTACCGCAGTGCCCGAGATGAAACTCACATCGGTAAAATGTCCCTTGCCATCGTTGCGATAAAGGTAATTGGGAGTCGAATCATCGGCCACGAACAAGTCCGGACGGCCGTTATCGTTAAGGTCACTCCAGATCACCCCCAGACCGAAGTACCGCGAAGGGTCATCGACTCCTACCGTGGTAGAGACATCGGTAAAAGTGCCGTCTCCATTGTTGTGATAAAGGCTGTCGGCCAGTCCCTTCATTCCGCGCGGACCACACTGGACCGGGATACCACGATAATGGCAAGTCGCTCCAACCCCAAACGGCGGCGGATTTTTGGGATCGAACTCGACATAGCGAGTGATCATCAGGTCGACGATAGCCATCGCCGTCGTAGTCACCGAAAGCGGCTCCAGTGGCCCATCGCGGATCCGTCAGGCGCGCCTGCTTCGTGACATCGGTGAAAGTACCGTTGCCGTTGTTCCGCAGCAGCACCAACCCCTCCTGGCAGGTAAGCACGATGTCAGGCCAGCCATCGTTGTTGTAGTCTCCGACGGCTCCGCCCATGGCGGAGCAAGGAAAACCTACTCCAGCCTTGTCGGTGACATCAGTGAAAGTTCCATCGTGATTGTTGTGATAGAGCGCGCCTTTTGCTTTTTGCCCCGCCAACGTCATCGCCACGCTCTGCGAATTTGTGAAGTAGATGTCGAGCCAGCCGTCCTGATCGTAGTCGAGAAGCAGCACACCGCCCGACATCGATTCGTAGAGGTACTTCTTGTCGGGAGAGACCGCGTGCTCGAAAGTAATGCCGCTGGCGGCGGTCACATCGGCAAACCGAATCTGAGGGACTTCCACCGCCGGTGCGCTTTGGGAGTGAGCGGGGAGACCAAGCCCCGCACACAAGAAGGGAATCAACCAGACTCGAGAATTAAGACGCAAAGAAAAACCTTTCTTTCCACGCACGGGGCGAGGGAACTGCAACTGTTCTCCCGTGCTACCATATCGTATTTCCATGCGTAACATGAAGTTGCTGGGGATCCTGTTCTTGGGTTGGACGGCGTGGGCGCAAAGCCCGAGCGTGGCCCCTCCGACGCCACGCTTCGAAGATGTCAGCAAACAGGCTGGTCTGACTGTCTCGCATATTTCCTCCCCCGACAAACGGTACGTCATCGAGTCCATGAGCGGTGGAGTCGGCTTTATCGACTGCGATAACGACGGCAAGCTTGACGTCATCACCATCAATGGATCCACCGTAGACCGCTTCAAACAGGGTGGAGATCCGATGATTACGCTGTACCACCAGGAAGGCAATCTAAAGTTCAAAGACATCACTAAAGAAGCCGGATTGACTCGCAAAGGATGGGGCATGGGCGTTGCCGTGGCCGATTTCGACAACGACGGCTGGGACGACATCTATGTTACGGGGTATGGCGGCAACGCACTCTATCGCAATCTTGGCAACTGCCGCTTCGAAGACGTAACCGACAAAGCTGGCGTGGCGGTCGGTGGATTCAGCACCGGCGCGGCCTGGGGTGACTTTGATCGCGATGGACGCGTCGATCTGTTTGTGCCGAGATATGTATTCATTGACATCAACAAGCTGCCGGAGTTCGGCAGCAGCGACAAATTTTGCCGTTTTCGCGGCGTCATGGTGCAGTGCGGACCGTGGGGACTTCCGGGCGAGTCGGATTTCCTGTTCCGCAATCGCGGCGATGGAACCTTCCAGGACGTATCGAAGGCAGCCGGTGTGGACGACCCCAAGCATTACTTCGGAATGCAGGGGGTCTGGGGCGACCTCGATAACGACGGCTGGCCCGATCTGTATGTCGCGAACGACGCCGGTCCGAACTACCTCTACCACAACAACCATGATGGAACCTTCGAGGATATAGGCTTGCTTTCGGGTGCGGCATTGAGTGCCGACGGTCGCGAACAAGGCTCGATGGGCGTGGATTTTGGAGATATCGACCATGATGGCTTGTTCGACATCTTCGTCACAAATTTCACGGAGGAACCCGACGCGCTGTACTGGAACCGGGGCAAGCAGGGCTTCACGGATATCAGTTACGCCTCGCACATAGGCCAGCCCAGCTACCCCCTCGTAGGGTGGGGTACTTCGTTCCTCGACATGGATAATGACGGCTGGCTCGACCTCTTCGCAGCCAACGGGCATGTCTATCCGCAGATGGACCTGGTGAAGGGCGGAGCGCCATATCGCCAGCCATTCCTCTTGTTTCGAAATAACCGGGATCGCACTTTTGAAGATGTAACAGCGATATCCGGCCTGGCCGATCTGCCGCCATCCTCCCGCCGGGGCGCGGCTTTCGGGGATGTAAATAACGATGGCAAGGTGGACGTCCTCGTCCTCAATGTCGGAGAACCGCCGACGCTGCTGATCAATCGGACAAAGACATCGAACCACGCTGTCCTTCTGAAACTTATCGGAACGAAGAGCAACCGCTCTGCCGTCGGCGCCCGCGCAACTGTGACGGCCGGCGGTCTGGTTCAATTCAATGAAGTGCGCAGTGGCTCCAGCTACATGTCACAAAACGATTTGCGTCTGCACTTCGGCCTGGGCTCGCAGGCCACCATCGACTCAATCGAGATTTCCTGGCCCAGCGGCAAGAAGGACAGTTACCACAACCTGGCTGCGGACTTTATTTATACGATTTCCGAGGATGGCACCATTCAAAAGAAGATTCCGTTCACCAAATCTCAGGAATAACGCTTCCGCATGAGGGCCTTAGGTGAAAGTAATCAGCCCTGATACTTCTGAATTGCGCTATCCGTCAAGGTTTGACTGCACCGGCGGCCGGATTCTTCCCCATGTCCTCCGCTGTCTTGAGCGCGCGCGAACGGTCCATGTGCTGTCTGGCCTCTTCAGTTTTCCCTAATTTCGAAAGGACCAGCGCCAGGTCGTATTGGGCCTTGGGATCGTTAGGGTTTACCGAGGCCGACCTCTCCAGAACCGTGTGAGCTTTTTCGAGGTCACCCGCCTGCAAGTACTGTTCACCCAGGCTGGCCAGTGCCTTCGCATGATGCGGCTGCAACTGCACGGCCCGCTCGAAATGCTGCATGGCTTCGGCGGCGGAACCCTTTCGATCAGCGGCCACGCCGAGTTGGTACTCAGCGTCTGCCAGCTTGGGATCGATCTGGAGCGATCGTTCCAACGCTTTCGTGGCTTCCTGATAATGCTGCTGGGCGAGCTGCGCGATGCCCAAACCGAGAAAACCCTTGCTGTCGTCGGGCCGTTGCGAGACGTATTTTTCGAAGATGGACGAAGCGGTCGCATAATCCTGGCCTTCCAGCATGACCGCGGCAGCCAGGTAGAGATCGTCGAGATTCTCAGGATTTTTATCTGCCAGCGCTTGCGCAGCACGCAGCGCCGTCTTGGTCTCCCCTGCTTTCATTGCTTCCACCACAAGTGGATGCAAGACAGCGGACGAGTCTGGCTGCAGTGCGTAGGCGCGCTTAAGAAACTCAAGCGACTCTTCATGTTTATTCCGGGAGGCCTCAAGTGCCGCGATGGCGAGCAGGGCGTCCACGGATTTTGGGTCACGAGAGAGCGCTTGCCGCAGATCAATAAGCGCGGCAGAGGAATTTCCGGTCGCCTGCAAGGCCCGGGCTTTGATGTAATAAAGACGAGCCGGAGCGTGCTGTGATCCAGCGAGCGCCGCGTCAACCGTTTGAATCGCATATTCCGGAGCGTTCCCGTCCAGAAAGACTCCCGCCAGTTCGGCGGCAATACCGGGCGATTGTTTTGCGCGCGGGATCAGAGCTGCAGCCTCCTCTCGCCGGCCCATGCCCAGCAGGGCCGCGGCCTGGGTGGGAATCGCATCAAGTGGAAGGTGGTCCTTTGGAATGCTGGCCAGATTGGAGAGGGCCTCGGCGAATTCTCCGCGACCCAGATACAGGTGGGCAAGCTCAAGCTTGGCTGCATAATCCTGCGGGGCAAGCTTGACTACCTCTTTGTATTCTTCGAGCGCAGCTTCCGGCTTGTTCTGTGCCATCAGGGCTTCAGCAAGGTTGCGGTGTGCGACCAGCGATTTCGGCTCAAGCTGAAGCACGCGCCGGAACAGCGCCTCGGTTTCGGCGTAGCGCTTCTGACGCCCACGAACGATCCCCAGAAGAGTCAACGCGTCGGAATCGTTCGGGTTATAGGAGAGCACCGTCCACAGCGTTTTTTCCGCCGCGTCGAGCTGCCCGCGAGAGATCTCTACGCGGGCGGTCGCAACCGGCGAGGTGGAAGTCGTACGCCCTTCTTGCGGCGGGAGGGATGCGGAGCAAAGAGCTGCAGAGCCGGCCAGCAGAACGGCAATCCACTTAATTTTGTTGCTCTGCATCGCGCCCTCGATGGCGGTTCTTAAGCGCCTGGTAGACCTTCATCTCGCGTTCGCCATCTTCGGTGCGCGATTCCCGGCGGTAGGCGAGAGCAAGCTGGTAGTGGATGTAATCGCTATCGGGACTCAAACGGGTTCCCGCTTCCAGGTTGGAAACCGCTTCCTGCGCATTGCCCTGCTGCAGCTCGAGCTTCCCGAGCTGATAATAGGCGTCCGCGTTCTTCGGATCCTGCTTTATAACTTCGAGCAAAAGGGGAAGTGCATCCTGGGATTGCTGCATTTGTATCAACGAATATGCGAGATGATACTTGCTGCTCACGTCAGCGGCATCAAGCTTCAGCGCCGCTCGAAATTCCTGTGCGGCCTCCGCAGCATTGCCTTGCCGAATCAGCGCCAGGCCGGCGAGGAAGTGTGTATGTTGCAGGTTGGGGTTGACCGCCAGAGCTGCGCGATATTCCGCCAGCGCCTCGGCGTACTCACCCTGATCGACGAAGGCTTCTCCCATTAACGTGTGGAGATCGGGTGAGTTCGGGTTAGCTTTTTCCAGTGCATGTAATCGCCCCATGCCTTGCGGGTAGGCGCCAGTTTTCACTTGCGATACGGCGTACGCATAAGCGAGCCCGGGATCCGCGTCGACTGTGGTTTCGATGGGTTGCAGCGTTTCGATCACTTTCGCGTAGTTTTGCGTCCCAAACAGCGACAGGCCCAGGGCCGCTCGCGCCCTCAAATCTTCGGGGTGCCGCGCAAGGTGACTGCCCAGCGGCCCGACTGACCGGTCAAACTGATCCGCATAGAAGGCCGCCATGCCGAGATTCCGGTCCAGCGTCTCGAGCCCGGGATTCCAGAAGCCGGCTTTCTCAAAATAACCGAGCGCTGCCATATAGTCTTTCCTGCCCGCAGCGATGACTCCAAGATTATTATAGCTGTCTGCAATAGCCAGTTTGAATTCTTCCGCGAGGGCCGACGACGCCTTCAGCTCTGCCGGCGAAACGCCGGCCTGAGGGGCTGCAACCCCGGCGCCAGCCTTGGTCTCATCCCCGGTTGCGGCATCTGCTGCTGCCCCCATGCGGCGTCGCTCGGGGTGCGGCTTGTCGCGGAGCTCGGCGGAAATCTGCAGTTCCTTTTTACCTTCGTCCTCGTGCCCAGTTTGCAGAAGGATTCGTCCTAAAGCGTAATGCGCGCGGTTGACCTGGTATCCATTGCGGGTGGGATCTTTGGTTACGGCAATCGCCCGGCGGAAGGCTTTTTCCGCCTCCGGCAAGCGGACCGCGTCGAGATACAGTTGTCCCAGGCTGATCAGTGGGTCGGGATTTTCCGGATCCAATTCCGCGGCACGCCCCAACTCCTGTTCAGCTTGCCTGGCGTCGTGTCGCTTCAGTGCAATGTAGCCCACCATGTAGTGAGTGCGAGGATCATTTGAATTCACCTTGAGCTCGGCTTCGAGTTCGGGCACAGCCTTGCCAAAGCCGGAGTCCCCATCCCGTTCCAGGTACGCCATGGCCAGAAGGTAGTGGGCAACTTTGATCCTGGCATCTTTGGCAAGGGCCTTGTGCAACTCGCTGATGGCTTGATCCAGGTAATCCCCTTCGCGGTAAGCCCGTCCAAAGAGAACGTGAATCTGTGGCGTATCACCCAGCCCGACCGTCATTTCATTGAAGAGAAGAGTAGCGCGGTTCAAATCCTGCAGCCGGATATATGTGATGCCCAGCAAGTATCCGATTTCGAAGTTGGGCTGCGCGACTACCGCCTTCTCCAGGTGCGCTCTGGCGCCTGCGTAGTCCTGTTGCTGATAGAGTGCGGCCCCAAGCATGTACTCCGCTCTTCCATTGCCGGGGGCCAGTTGAATGGCCCGCTCCGCAAGAGCCTCCGCTTCCCTCGGCTTGCCCTCCTGCAGACGCAGTGCTGCATAGTCGAGAGTGGCATCGGAGTTTTCAGGCGTCAATATCAGAGCTTCGGCAAACAGCTTGGAGGCGTCTTCGAACTTCTGTTCGCTGATCTGCGCTTCATTGATTTTCGCATCGCCAATCTGCCGCAAGACCTCCGCCAGAAAAGCCTTGTACTCGGCCGCTGCATGTTCCTGGTCACCGCTGATCTGAAACGTCCGGGCCGCGTCGTAACGCTGTTGCAGGCTTTCGCCTGCCGATTTCTTGCCCTGAGCCTTGGCCGAAGCCTGTGCGGCCATCGCCGGGACTGCCGACAGCAGAACGAGAATCACGGTCTGGGGACAATAGAATCTGCGGAGAGCGGTTCTGCCAAGGGAACGGCAAGTACTGCGAAGGGAACCCATGTGTTAGCAGTATTAAAGCGGTGAGGCTTGACCAAAGTCAAGCCTCGCCTCAAGAGCGCGAGGGCTAGAAGGTGAACTTTATCCCGTACTGAATTTCCCGTGGCCCCTTGTCCGAGGTCGCTACCCCGTAAGCAGGATTCGGATTGTAGGACTGAACAATGTTATTGGTTCCCACCGTGGCATTGCTGTCCAAGTTGGGGCTCAGTGGGTCGAATCCTTGGGCATCACCCAGGAACTGAGCCTTGTTGAACAGATTGAAGAAGTCCATGCGGAACTGGATAGTCAGCCGCTCTGTCGCCTTGAAATTCTTGTAGACTCCCATGTCAGTATTGGCAAGTCCCGGCCCAAGGCAATCGCCCACCCCGGCGGTCCCCGTCAATTGTCCCAGTGCATATCCCACCAGCGTGTACCGGTTCGGGTTCAACCAATCGTTCCTCACCTCAGGGTGGGAGGCTCGACACGGCTGGCCTGCAACGAGGTTCGGACGGAGGTTGTCCTGGCTGCCGCCAAGGCCGTTGAGGCCTCCCGGTGCAGGCACTGGCCCACTCGAGTTCACCGCCCGGACCCCGTAGGTAGTAATGGATGTGCCGGTCGAATAGCCGAGGATGCCCGATATCTGCCAGCCGCCCAAGGCAGTGCGGACCAAGGCATTCTGCCCAGTAAATGTGGGAACGTTGTAGACGATGTTCCCGACAAAGATATGCGGGCGGTTAATGTAGCTGGGTCCGTAGTTGAGACGCTGGTTCTGGGGATCGACCAGCAAACTGGCTTGTTCCACGTTTCCGCTGTTGGTCAGATCCGTGTCGGAAAGCGATTTGCTGAAGGTGTAGGCGAATTGCGCGTCGATCGATTTCACGCGGGTACGGAACAGCGCCTGCAGCGCGTGATAGTTTGAGTCAGCGCCCCAGAAGGCTTGGTTAATCGAACCCCAGTGACCTGCTCCAAACGGACGCAGAGTATTGTCGTTCATCAGCGCAAAGTTCACGCGCTGGCTGGCAGGAACGAAGTTGGCATCGGTGTAGCCGAGTAAGTGGATACCGCGGTTGCCAACATAGGCTAGTTCCAGCTTGGTATTGCGGACCAGTTCCCGCTCGACGGACAGGTTCCATTGCCAGGTGTTGGGAAGAATGTCCCTTGGATCCTGGCTGAAACCGGGGGCTCCTGAAGCTGTCAAGGTGGCTGGCGGCGTGTCGAAGGCTCGATTGTAGCCGGCAGTTAGCGAAAATGGTGTATTGGCAGCCATTTGCAGCGTATTGTTCAAGCGCTCCCGCTGGAAGAACTGCCCTGCCCCAGCGCGGACTGACATCTTGCCGTCGCCGCGAGGATCCCATGCGACTCCGAGCCGCGGCGCAATGGCGTGGCTATTGTTAGATTTTAAAGCGCGGTTGTCGGCGTGAAGCCCGGGCGAGAATCCAGCAGCGCTGCAAAAGTCCGCTCCAGGAGGAAGGACCATGCCGTTGCATGGGTCGCCGCCAAGCGCAGGGTTGTAGAGTGCTGGGCACAAAATTGGCGATCTTGTCTGGTCCACTGTACGGCATGCGCAGGAAAGACCACCGGAAGCCATACTCCACGGTGACGTTTCGACGGACCTTCCACGTATCCCCGAAATAAGGCTCGATATCGTGCCAGCGAATCCGCGAGAACGGGTTGGTCTGGTCCTCGCCGCCGCCCCACATGCACCTGATCCCAGAGCATGTTGAATGCTCCATTCCCAGTGTTGTTGCTGGCAGCGCCCCAGTAGAATGCATTTTGGGTGGAAGGGTTGTTGACTACCTCGTTCTTCTGGTTGGAAGTCACAAGGAAGCCAACCTTGAACGAATGGGCGCCCATGGTTTTCTGGAAGTCATCTCTCAAAATCAAGAGTTGTTCGTTGTTATGCCACGGCGCCTGGGTCCAGAGGCTGTCGCCGGTAGCGCAGTCTGCTCCGCAGCCACCCCAGAAACCCGGATAGCCGATTTCCTTACCCTCCAGCTTCTGTGAAAACGGGAAGAAAGGAGGCGCGACGGCATTAATCTGGTCGTTCAAGGTGGGATTGGTGCCGGCTCGTGTGGCATTGATCTTGTTGGCCGCGTACGAAACCTGGAAGTCATTCACCGCCGAACTCCCGAACAATTTCGTTAGTTTGATGGTCGCCTGGTAGCCGGGCTGCTTCCAACTGCTCTCAACCGAGGGATACTGATCGTCGCCCCAGAAACCCAGCGTACTGGGGAACGGCTGGGCCCAATGGTCTTGGGTGTAGCGGCCAAACACGCTCCAGGAGCTACCCAGCTTGTAATCGATCCTGATATTCTCTTCCCGCCAGCGAATCGGGGCGCCAAGAGATTCAGCCCAGTTCTTGCAGTTGACCGGACTGGCCACGTTTGGGTCGGGGAACATGGTCAAATACAACTGCCCACCGGTTGAGAGGCCGCCAGTCGGCACTTGCGAAATGTTGGTGAAAGTCGCCGGGCCGACACCGGTCGGATTTGTCGGAACGGGGTCGCACAGGTTGCCGTTGCCGTCCAGATCCGTCCGCTGTGCGCTGAAGTCGCCTGCTTTCTCTGCCGCGGTAGGAACGTCGCCGCTGCGGGACTTGCCGCGCGATTCGTGATTCCATTCCTGCGAAAAGAAGAAGAACAGCTTGTCCTTCTTGATGGGGCCTCCGATGACGTAGCCCCAGTCGTTGCGCCGGAGAACGTCCTTCGGGATCCCCTCTTGATTGTTGAAGTAGTCCGTGGCGTTCAGAGCGTCGTTGCGGCCGTCGTAGAACACATCCCCGTGGAAGCTGTTGGTCCCGCCCTTGGTCACAATACTGATGATTGCACCCATGGCTTGGCCGTATTCGGGGCCGTAGCTGTTTCGCAGAACCTTGAACTCCTGAATCGCGTCAATCGAGGGATAGACAAGGATCGTCCGATTCGACCCGATGTCGTTGTTATTGACGCCGTCGACCATGAAGATATTGCCGGTCGTATTGTTGCCGTTGACCGAGAAGTCGACGCCAGCCTGAAGGCCTTTATTCTTGGTATCGAAGTTCGCAGCCTGCGACACGCCCGGCATCAACTGCGTCAACTCCGTAAAGCTGCGGCCATTCAAAGGCAATTGCTGCACCTCGTTGCCTTCGATGACATTGCCGACCGCGCCCGTCGTGGTCTCAACCTCAACCTGGTTGGCCTCCACCTGCACCTGTTCGCTGATGTTTCCCACTTGCAGTTGCGCATTTACCACCGTGCTGCTGGAGACGTTCAGCACCACGTCTTTGGCAACGAACTGCTTAAAGCCAGATTGCTTGACGGTCACCGTGTAGGTTCCGGCATTCAGGTCCACGGCCACGTATTCGCCGGCCGCATTGGCCGTAACCGTACGCGAATCGGCGGTACTATTGTTGAGGACCGAGACGGAGGCGTTAGGGACGACGGCGCCCGACTTATCGGTCACCACGCCGCTGATTGTCCCGGTATATTGTTGGCCCCACAACGGCAGTGACAGGACGAGACAGAGAAACAGGACTCCAAAACGATCACGCATCGCAATCCTCCGAAACGCAGTTGGACACAGACGCCTCTTCGGCTGGGAATAACGTTTTTGTACTAGACTTAGTCCGACGCGCTATTAAGCGGCACATCGCCGCGTCTTGTCAAGCAGAAAATCGATATTGCGTATTAATTTGACAAATATTGGTTGTCTGTAATGGTTCCCGCCAGGTTGGGGGTGGGCGGATGGCCCTAGCTGTGCCCACCTTGCGGTGGTCCCCAATCTCGTGGGTGGCCTAGGATGACCCCTGCTGAGCCAGGCGACGGGCAAAATTGCTCGCGTAAAGAAGGTACATCAGGGCCGTGGTGGCTAGCGGAATCGTCAGTCCAACTGCCAGGTTGTTGAAACGATGGGAAGAATAGCCAACCATCCACGGCAGTATGGCGCCGCCCAAGTTAGCCATGGTGAACATGACGGAGCCCACCCGCGCCGCCGCCGGTCCAAATTCCCGCGACAAGACCGAGATCGTGATCGGATAGACGGTGGCTAGGCCGAGTCCCGCGATCGATACGCTGCTCACAACCAGAAACAGGCTGCGCGACAAAGCCAATCCCGCTATTCCCACACAGGCCACCGCCAGTCCGGTCCGTACGGTCCTGATTTCGTCTCTTCTCCTCAGTACGAGGGGCGCCGCCCATCTTCCGATCATGAGTGCGGCATAAAAGAACGATGGCGTCGTCACCGCCAAGGTTGTCGAAGAGGCTCCAAGACTCTTGGCAAACGATGCTATCCAACCCCCAAACGCGTTCTCGGTGCCTACGTATAAGAAAAACAAAGCAGCGAGGACAAATATCGACCGCTGCCTCCACTTGATTGACCAACCTGCCGAGTCGCCCTCCTGTCCGACTCTGGCGGGTTCAACAGAGACAGGTTCAACAAACGAGGGCATGGCCGCAATCCCTATAAGCACCAGAACGAGGAGTGCGGCTACCCCGACGAGCAACATTCGGATCTCATGAACCTTGGCCGCCTCCGCGACGGCAAACGGACAGACCACGGCTCCGGCGCTCCATGAGAAATTGAGTAGATTGAGCGCTGCGCTGCGCCGTTCCGGATTAATAGCCCCGACAAGCAAGTTCGCGGCCGGAATTGCGAGACCGATCCCGGTCCCAAAAGCAAAGATACAGATCAGTCCCGTAGACCGCGAACTGAATGGCAACCTGGATACACCCGCGGCTATGGCAAGAAGACCAGCGTTAATCGCGAATCGAAAGCCCCAACGGGAGACAATAACGCCGGAGAGGCACACCCCAACCGTCGCTCCGAGGAATTGCGCCGTGAACAGCGATCCCGCTTGCGCGTAGTTCAACGACCAGCGAGCCGACAGCGTGGGCAACAGCGGACCGAGGACTACTGTGACGAATCCGATCGGCAGAAAGGCGGCGCTTGCCGCCTTGTTCAACGAACTGACGGATGGAGTTCTCGATATTTCTGATGGAGGCATCGAGTTCCCGGCATGGAGCTTGCCACCGGTCCAACGTGACAAGCCCGATTGCACTTCCTCAAGTTGTGGTACGCGGCGGTTTGGGTGCATAGGCCGTGGATTGCCGTACCACGAGTTCGGGCTGAATCGGGATTTCCGCCGGGTAATCTTTCGCGCCTTCAATCCGCGCCAGCAGGGTTTGTGCCGCGAGTCGTCCCATGTCTGCTAGAGGCTGCTTAACGGTGGTCAGGGTGGGATTGCTGAACGCAGCTCCCTGGATGTCGTCAAATCCGATCACCGAAACATCCTGTGGAACCCGCAGCCCCGCCTCCTGGAAAGCGCGAATCGCTCCCAAGGCCGAAATATCGTTGTAGGCAAAAAGCGCGGTAAAGGGAACCTTGCGATTAAGCAGTTGCTTGGCGAACGGATAGCCGACCTGCGGAGTCGGATCGTCAATATCAATCTGCACCGACAGCTCTGGTTTGATCTCTATTCCCAATTCCTCAGCGACCCGGCAAATCGCCTGCCAGCGGTCTTCGGAATCCGAACTGAATGGCTGGCCCTTCATGAACGCAATGTTTTTGTGGCCCAATTCGAGCAAGTGCGTAAGCGCAGATCGGACGCCGTGCTGATGGTCCAGCACTATGTTGGTCACGCCCGGCAAGATCTTGTGTCCTGGAACAGCGACGGTAGGCAGCAACGGAGCTTCGCTCAATTGCATGTCCACGGTAATGAAGCCTTCAACGCCGCGCTGCAATAGCAGTTGCGAATATCGGCTCTGTAGCTCAGGATTGTGCCGGTGCACAACCGTAAGAAAGAAGTAATCCTTGTTTCTGAGATACTCTTCGATGCCGCTGATGACGAGAGAACCATAGGAGTCGCCGATTTCCTCCGCAATCACTCCAATGGTGTACGTCCGCTTGTTGCGCAAGGTGCGGGCAAAAAAATTCGGCCGGTAGTCCAACTCCTGTGCGGCGGCGTGAATCCGATTCTTGGTTTCTTGCGGTATCGAACGGGCTGAGGGCGCATTGTTCAGAACTGCGGAAACCGTCCCCGGCGTCAACCCTACATGTTGGGCAACCACCTTGAGCGTGACCACGCCGAACTTCTGGCGGGACTTCCTGATTTGCCCCATGATTGGAATCGTCTCCGACTGCTTCGGATCAACACAAAGAGCTTGTGTGCCAGACGACGTTATACCAGAAGCGGACTACTACGAATGTAAATCTGTGTATAGCTCCTGACTTTCTTCGCGATCCATGTTTCGCCGCGAACCATCAGCGTCGATGTTTCCGCCTTGGGTTCTTTCCAGTCCGGCAGCTTGTTGACGATCGATGCCGAAACCAGCGCATCGTCAGGACCCACCCCATCTTCCGTCACGCCCAGTGCGCAGATGCCGGTGTCGCTTGACGGATACGGGGTGGCGTTGTTGACATTAAAATGAAACCCCAGTTCAAAGTTGCGAGCAAATTGTCGCGGGCAAAAAGAAATCCAACTGAAGAAATCCTTGCTTCGTACCTTCTTGAAGATGGTTCACTCCGTGGGGCAAGCCGCGCCCATTCTGGTTTCCGTCAGGCGGATTTCTGACACTGACAGATCCAGACTGCCGTTAGTTTCCAGATTGGCGACCGTCGGGGTCTTCATGAGGTCCTGCGCGGAAAAGCATGACAGGGGCACCGCCAGGGTCGCATAGCTGCCGACGGGAAAGGCCTTGAGTTCAGCGGTTACGGGCACCGAAGCGGAACCGACCCCCAGCCGTACCTCTGTGACAGGAGCTTTATTGACTTGAACGTTGAGGCTTAGCAACATCGCGCCATTGGCCTCCCGGCTGATGTCGCTTGGTTGGTCGGCGCCAATCTCCAGCCACGCTTTCGATTTGCCGTTCCATACCGCGTGCAATGCGCCGTCGGCCTGCGATTCCAGCATCAGGCCCGCCGATCCGTAGAGCGTGGTGCGTGTGCCAACATAGTCCATGTGCGGCGCGTTGCTGTCGCCAATGGAGATTTTATAGCCGTTCCAAGCCGAACCCTTGGCGTAGTAGACGTTCCTCTCGCCGTATTTGGTCATGCCGGCCACTTCGGGTAAGGCGGGCGTCTGCTCAGGCGCGGCGTAACTCAGCCCGAAACCGTAGGAAAGCTGTGGATCATAGTTCGCATCCCCAACATTCAATGGTGTCTGATCGGGACTCTTGGGCCAGGAGAAACTGAGTTTGCCGGTAAAGTCGTACTTGCCCGTCAGCACGTCGGCGACGCCCTCGCCTTCCGAACCCGGTAGCCACGCTTCGACAAAAGCATTGGCGGCATTGATCTGCGGATTGACGTAGAGCGGGCGGCCCGACAACATAACGGCGACCACGGGAATGCCCTGCGCCCGCAGCTTCTTCATCAGTTCCAGAGACTCCACATTGTCGTGATGCAGCGCCACGTCCCTCTGGTCGCCCATGAATTCGGCATAGGGAGTTTCGCCGAAGACGACGATGGCAACGTCGGCCTTCTGAGCTGATGTACCGTCGGGGCTGAACAGCGCCTGTCCGCCCGCGGCGTCGATCTGAGCCTTCAGGCCTGCATAAATCGAGGTGGCGCCGGGGAAGTCGTTCGGGCCGTTATCGGCGCCCTGCCAGGAAAGCGTCCAGCCGCCCGCCTGCATGGCGACATTGTCGGCGCCGTCGCCCGCAATTAGCACGTTGGCGTTAGGCTTGATCGGCAAGACGCCGTCATTCTTGAGCAGTACCAGCGATTCGCGCACTGCCTGGCGTGCGACGGCGCGATGAGCAGGCGTGCCAATGGGCTTGTACGTGTTGGGACGCTTGTTCGGCGCGGGTTCGTCGAACACGCCCATACGTATCTTGACGCGCAGGATCCGCCGCACGGCGTCGTCGAGGCGCGCTTTCGGAATCGTACCGTCATTCACTTCCCGCACCAGATTGCCGTGGAGCGCCTTCCAGTCCTGCGGCGCGTTGAAGATGTCGAGCCCCGCATTGAATGCCTCGGCGCAATCCGCATTCGTGCAGCCGGGAATCTGGCCGTGCGCGTTCCAGTCTCCCATGATGAAGCCGTCGAATCCCATCTGGCCCTTCAGCACGTCGGTCATCAGCGCCTTATTGGCATGCATCTTGACGCCGTGCCACGAATTGTAAGACGCCATAACTCGATTGCGTGCCGGCGTCGATGGCCTGGGCATAGCCGGGCGCTTGCAGCCTGATCAGATCGGCTTCGGAGGCAAGTGAATCGCCCTGATCGCGGCCGCCGTCGGTAGAGCCGTCGCCGAGGAAATGCTTGGCGGTCGAGATGACATGATCCTTGTCGAGAAACTTCGAGCCCGAACCTTCGAGACCTGCGACCATGGCGGCGGCATATTGGGCGACAATCTTCGGATCTTCCGAATAGCTTTCATAGCTTCGGCCCCATCGGTCGTCGCGCGCCACCGCAATCGTCGGCGCGAATGACCAGTCGATGCCGGTGGAGCGCACTTCGGCGGCAGTGACCTCACCGATGCGGCGGATCAGGTCCGGGTCGTGCGCCGCGCCTAAGCCGACATTGTGCGGGAAGAGAGTAGCGCCATAGACATTGTTGTGGCCATGCACGGCGTCCGAGGCCCATATCACCGGAATGACGACGCGGTTTCTTGCTGGATCGACCGAGGCGTCGTAATAGGGCTCGATCAAGTTGACCCAGTCCTGAACACTCGAATGCTTGTTGCCGCCGGGCACCGCACCGCCGCCGTTTTCAATCGTGCCGATGTGGTATTGCGCAACCTCGGCGGGGGTGATCGACTTCCATTCCGGCTGGACGACCTGCCCAACCTTTTCCTCGACCGTCATCCGTTGCACCAGGGCATCGATACGTTTTTCGATTTTCGGGTCGAGGCCAATCGGTGACTTGCTTTCCGGCCATTGTTTTGGATGAATGACCGTGGCCTGACTATCGGAGCTTGTTGCACTCGAGAGTGCGTTCTGGGCTTTGCCCTGGACGCAACAAAGGTTTATTGCCAGCCAGATCCCAGCCAGCAGTGTCGACGACGATGCAAATGCATTCTGGCGAGAAGGTTTGCGCTTAAGACTCATGGGAATCTCCCGGTTCGATTCCTTCGCGAATAAGGGAACGATTGCACTTTCTTGTGGCTTCACCGGGTTGGCCGCGTTATTTTGCCGGTGAGGTCAATCGTCGCGGAGGAACTCCCGACATAAACGTTGAAATCTCCAGCATCCGCTGTCCAGTCATTTGTCTTGATGTTGTAGTAAGCGAAAGCTCTTTGGTTGAGCGGAATTGAAACGTGTTGGGTCTCGCCGGCATTCAGCGAAACCTTGACGAATCCTTTCAGCTCCTTCGCGGGCCGGGGAACGCTGGCGTGCGGCTCTCCGACGTAAACCTCGGCAACTTCAGAGCCGGCGCGATGGCCGGTGTTGGTCACGTCAAACTCTACGTTGATCACCTGTTCGCCTGCGGCCGGCGCTGGTGTCACGCCAAGATTCTTGTAGGCAAACGTGGTGTACGAAAGACCGTAACCGAAAGGAAACTGTGGTTTCACGGGCGCATTATCGAAGTAGCGGTATCCGAGGAACACACCCTCTTTGTATTCAGTTCTTCTATCGGCTGACTTGGGATAGTAGTTGTCGTGCGTGGGATTGTCTTCCCAAGTGCGCTCGAACGTAACCGGCAGCTTGCCCGAGGGGCTGTACTCGCCGAATAGCAACTGCGCCAGCGCCGCGCCCTGCTCCTGTCCCGCGTACCAGGACTCGAAAAGCGCGGGAACACGACCGAGCCATCGAGTCATGTCGACCGCGCCGCCGGAAGTCATGACGACGATCGTGTTCTTGTTCGCAGCGGCGATCTGGTTAATGAGTTCGTCCTGTGCCGGCGGGAGTTGAAATGTGCGGTCGCCTCCCTCGCCTTCGCTGTCGGGATCAAAGCCCACCGCCAGCACTACTACATCCGCCTTTGCCGCCAAACCTTTCGCCCTCGCGCTCACAACCGCTTCCGGGCTGACAATGCCGAGCCTCACGGGGGGGGCGCCCCAGCTAAAATGCAGGGAGCATTCGAAACGAATCTTATGCGGGCCGGCCGCCAGCGGTAAACGCACCTCGCTGACACGGGCGCGGGCAAGTTCCCAAGTATCGATCACCTGCTTATCGTCAACGTAAACCCGATACCCGCCGCCCTCGTCGGGCCCTTGCACAAAGAGCACATACTCGCCTGCATTGCTGGGAATGAAATATCCCGACCAGCGTGCCGATACGTGGTTATGATTCACGCCATCGCCCAGCGAGCGATCGAAATTGATGTGTTTATCCACGCGATGGATCGCGGGCGTGCCGCTGAGATTGAGATTGTTGAAGGCATCCACACTGATGCCTGGTTCCTTGCCCGCTGCGTCGACCGAGAACCACGTGGCGTCCGCCAGGTCCTTCAGCGACGGGATTCCGCGGTCGTAATACACAGTTGCACCGCCACCGAGATAGCTGGCAAGACCTTCGAGATAGCTCACCGCACCGAACGGATGCACCCCCGCGCTGCCTCCGCCTACCACCGGAGCGGGATGGGCATCTGGTCCGATTACCGCGATCGACTTGATTTTCGCTTTGTCGAGCGGGAGAAGGCCGCCATCATTTTTCAGTAGGACCATGCCGGAGCGAGCCGCTTCCAGCGTGACCCGCCCTCCCTCGCGGTTGTACAGCGGCACCGACAAGTCCGTCTGCTCGCGGTCGAGCCAGCCGAAGCGAATGGCCGTGCGCAGAATGCGGCGAACTTTGTCATCAATGGTGGCCTCGCTGACTTTGCCTGACTTCACCGCCGGCAGCAGCGTCGCGCGATTCATAAATTTTCCCGACGGCATCTCCAGATCGAGCCCGCCATTGGCGGCGGCCACGCCGTCGTAAGTCGCATCCCAATCGGACATAATGATGCCGTCGAAGGCCCATTTTTTCTTCGCGACCTCTTTGTTCAGATAACCGTTCTGGGTTGCGTGCTCGTCATTGATCAGGTTGTAGGAATCCATGATCGCGCCGACGTGCGCTTCTTTTACGGCCGCTTCGAAGGTCGGCAGATAGATCTCGTGCATGGTGCGTTCGTCGATGATGGAATCCCCGTCATGGCGCAGGTATTCCTGGTTGTTGCCGATGAAGTGCTTAATCGTTGCGCTCACGCCCTGACTTTGCATGCCGTTGATGTAAGCCACGGCGGTGCGCGAAGCGAGAAACGGGTCCTCGCCAAAATATTCAAAGTTTCTCGCGCACAAAGGAGAGCGGGAAATGTTGACGCCTGGCCCCAGCATGAAATGTACGCCGCGCGCGCGCGCATCCTGGCCGATAACTGCGCCCATGCGCGCCACGAGCTCCGGGTCCCAGGTGGCGGCCAGGCCCATGCCGCCGAAGGCCGTCGAAGGTCCGTAGTTGCGGACGCCAAAAGGTCCGTCGGCCATCTTCAGCGCGGGCAGGCCAATGTGCTTGATCTCGCGAATGTAGAAATCGTTGACGCCCCCGATGACGTCGATTTTCTCTTCCAGCGACAGTTGTTTGAGGAGCGCCTCCGCGCGGGCTTCGATGGCGGGAGTGGTGGCGGATGGCGCCTGAGCGCGAGCCGGAAAACAGGAAATCAGAACAAGAAAGGCGAGACACTTCACATTGTGTGTCATGACAGACCTCAGGGGAAATTTCGTCTCGGCGCTGCGAATAAAACCGCGGCTCGAGCAGTATGTCATTGTCAGTTGCTCGCACTTCTGGTGGACCGGCGCACCACCAACTCTGACTTGATCGCAATTTCGGGAACGGAATTCAATCGTCCTCGATTCGACAAGGCACTGTATCTTAGCGCAAACTGCGACCAAACCACAAAGCCAATTTTGCGATTTCCCTC
The DNA here is from genome assembly GCA_963703635.1 of uncultured Acidobacteriaceae bacterium. Classification (GTDB taxonomy): domain Bacteria; phylum Acidobacteriota; class Terriglobia; order Terriglobales; family Acidobacteriaceae; genus Sulfotelmatobacter. Next base: position 25,037 of record CAVPEZ010000042.1, on the reverse strand, counting down.
GAAGAATAACGATTTTTTTAGCATGAAGCGTTCCGCAGGATGGAATAGTACATAAAGTACTCGCGGGAAAGCCAGCGCAATCCAGCACAATTAAGAATACCCGCAGTGGCGATTGCGGCCTGAAGATGAACCACGTGTATGCTAGGGGTCGGTCGCACCCGGAGTCATGCTGATCCATCCAGATCGTCTGTTTCCTGCCGAGCCTGGTACTCGAAAAATAGCCAGGAGGCTGCACGAGCAGGTGCGAACCTTGCCGCTGGTTAGTCCTCATGGGCATACGAGTGCGGCATGGTTTGCAAGGAACGAAGCCTTTCCGAATCCTGCGCAGCTTCTGGTGCAGCCCGACCATTACATCTTCAGGATGCTCTACAGCCAGGGAGTCTCGCTGGAAGATCTTGAGATTGGGCAGCCGCAACTGAAGAATCCGCGGAAAGCATGGCGGATCTTCGCCAGCCATTATTATCTGTTCCGCGGAACGCCCACTCGCATGTGGCTAGACTTTGTGTTCCAGGAACTTTTCGGACTGGAGCAGCCGCTGTCGGAACAGGCCGCTGATCTCTTCTTCGACACGATCTCAGACAAGTTACAGACGGAGGAGTTCCTGCCGCGCGCCCTGTATGAGCGTTTCAACCTGGAAGTGCTCGCGACCACTGATTCTCCGCTCAATTCGCTGGCTGAGCACAGGGTCATCCGCGAATCGAACTGGAAGGCGAGGATCCTGCCCACCTTCCGGCCAGACCCGGTTGTCGATCCTGAGTTCGAGGGATTTGCCGAAAACATTGCGAAGCTCGGCGAGAAGACGGGTGAAGACACCTCAACGTGGACGGGCTACCTGAACGCGCTGCGAATAACCCGCGTCCGGTTCCGCGAACTCGGTTGCACCGCAACCGACCACGGGCATCCCACTGCGCGAACTGCGAATCTTCCCGCGGCAGAGGCCGCTGAGCTTTTTCGCCACGTGCTCGCCGGCAACGCCAGTACCAATCCTCAGCAACACGAGTTATTCCGCGCCCAGATGCTGACAGAAATGGCGCGCATGAGCCTGGAAGACGGACTGGTCATGCAGATTCACCCGGGCAGCGTCCGCAACCACAATCGCAATCTGTATGAGCGATATGGCCGCGATGTGGGCGCCGACATCCCCGCGCCGACGAATTATGTGGACGCACTTCGCCCTCTGCTCGATCAATTCGGCAACGAGCGCGATCTGACCATCATTCTCTTCACGCTGGATGAGTCTGCCTACAGCCGCGAGTTGGCTCCGCTGGCCGGGCACTATCCTTGCCTACGCCTGGGGCCTCCGTGGTGGTTTCACGACAGCCCGGAAGGTATGATGCGCTTCCGTGAGCACGTAACGGAGACCGCCGGCTTCTACAACACGGTAGGCTTCAACGACGATACCCGAGCCTTCCTTTCCATTCCGGCCCGGCACGATATGGCGCGCCGTATGGACTGCGCGTTCCTGGCGAAATTGGTCGCTGAACACCGACTGGAGGAAGACGAGGCTTTCGAAGTGGCGCAGGATCTCGCTTATCGGTTAGTAAAAAAGGCATATCGACTGTAGGAGCGCGGAATGGCGGAGACAACGGCTTTTGACAGCCACGCGGAAAGCGGCCCACCATCCGGGTCGCCTCCGCGCCCACTGGGACGCGTGCGCTGGACGATCTGCGCCATGCTGTTCGTCGCTACCTCGATCAACTACATGGACCGCCAGGTAATCGCTATTCTGAAGCCTACGCTTGAGCACAGCATCGGCATGACCGAGGTAAGTTATGGCTACATTGTCTATGCATTCCAGATTGCCTACGCGATTGGCCTGCTGGCGGCCGGTCGGCTGATCGACAGGCTGGGCACGCGTATCGGCTATATGCTGGTGATGGCAGTCTGGAGCCTCTCCGCCATGGGCCACGCTCTGGCCAGTACTGTGCTGGAGTTCGGATTCGCGCGCTTCTTCCTCGGACTCGGCGAATCTGGCAACTTCCCCGCCGCCATCAAGACAGTGGCCGAGTGGTTTCCGCGGAACGAACGCTCCCTGGCTACAGGCATCTTCAACTCCGGAGCCAATGTTGGGGCGATCCTCGCTCCTGCCATCGTGCCTTTTGTCACGCTGCGCTGGGGATGGCACGCGGCCTTTCTGATTACTGGCCTCTTCAGCGTGCTCTGGATTCTGTGGTGGCTTCGCTACTACCGGAGGCCCACCGATCACCCCACGCTTACCGCTGGGGAACTGCGGCACATCTACCAGGAGGCGGCGGTGGACTTGGGCCCGTCCGTCTCTTGGCGGCGATTATTGAGTTGCCGGCAGACCTGGGCGTTTTCCGTCGCCAAGTTCCTCACCGATCCAATCTGGTATTTCTATCTGTTCTGGCTGCCGTCTTACTTCAGCGCGAAATTCAATCTGGACCTTTCGCATCTCGGATTGCCGCTCATCATTGTCTATAACGTTTCGGCGATTGGCAGCATCGGAGGAGGCTGGCTACCCGCTCCCTTCCGTCGCCTCGGACTTTCCTCCAATTACGCGCGGCTTACCGCAATGCTCTTCTGCGCTTTTCTAGTCGTTCCCATCTACACGGCGAGTGGCGTCAAGTCGGTGTGGTCCGCCATTGCGCTGATCAGCGTCGCCGCGGGCGCCCACCAGGGCTGGTCGGCCAACCTCTTCACGACGGCATCGGACATGTTTCCGCGCAGCGCTGTGGGCTCGGTGGTCGGCATCGGCGGCATGGCGGGATCCGCCGGCAGCGCGCTCTTTGCCCTTTTCGCGGGCCACACCCTGCAGGCGGCTCACAACTATTCGATCCTCTTCGGCATCGCGGCCAGCGCATACCTGTTGGCCTTGATCTTTCTGTACCTGCTCGCTCCGGGATTAAAGAAGGTGGAATTCGCCGCATGAGCCTTTATTGCGCCACGGGCACTGTCGAAAGCGATCTGTTTCCTTACTTGCAGGACTTACTTGCGGAGAGTCTTGCGAAACTCGGAACACGAAACCGGGTGCTGGTTGTACCGCCCGACCAGAGCCGCATTCACTCCCGTTCCGGCGACCTGACGCGTTACGCGTGGGAGCACTACGGCGACCGGCTGCAAGCAGTTCTGCCGGCTCTCGGCACCCACGCCGCCATGCGGCCGGAGCAGATCACCCGCATGTTTGGCGAAATGCCGCAAACACTCTTCCGCGTGCACAACTGGCGAACCGACGTTGAAACCCTGGGCGAGGTTCCGGCGGAGTTCATCCGCAGGCAATCGGAAGGCAAACTGAATTATGCGTGGCCGGCACAGGTGAACCGGCTCGTGACACAGGGCGGCTTCGATCTCATTCTCTCCATCGGCCAGGTCGTGCCCCATGAGGTCATCGGCATGGCGAACTACAACAAGAACATTCTGGTGGGCACCGGAGGCCGCGAGAGCATAAACCGCAGCCATTACCTGGGAGCGGTTTACGGAATGGAGCGCATCATGGGCCGTGCTGAGAACCCTGTGCGCAACGTTCTCAACTATGCGTCCGATCATTTCCTGCGGCACTTGCCCATCGTCTACGTGCTCACCGTAATCGGACGCTCGGCGGATGGCGGGTTGGCCGTGCGCGGCCTTTTCATCGGTGATGACGCCGACTGCTTTCACCGCGCCGCAGCGCTGAGCTTGAAAGTGAACTTCGAAACCCTTGACACACCCGTCCGAAGGGCGGTCGTCTATCTCGATCCGCACGAGTATCACAGCACATGGCTGGGCAACAAGGCGATCTATCGGACGCGCATGGCGCTGGCCGACGGCGCGGAGTTGATCATCCTTGCGCCGGGAGTAACGGCATTCGGCGAAGATTCAGCCATCGATGCTTTAATTCGCAAGTATGGTTATCGCGGAACTCCCGCGACGCTCGAAGCGGTGAACACCAATTCCGATCTCGCCGGGGAATTAGGGGCGGCTGCTCACCTCATCCACGGTTCCTCCGAAGGGCGATTCACAATTCGGTGGTGCCCCGGTCATCTAAGTAAAGAAGAGGTCGAGGGCGTGGGCTTTGAGTATGGCGATTTGAAAGCCATGCTCACGCGCTACGAGCCACAGATGCTTCGCCATGGCTACCACCGGGTTGAAAGGGAAGACGTCTTTTTCATTCCGAATCCCGGGCTTGGTCTGTGGGCCTGCCGCGGTAAATTGCTGGAGCCGAACCCATGATCGTGGTCTTAATGGGCGTGAGCGGCGTCGGCAAGACGACCATCGGCAAGTCGCTGGCCGCTCTCACTGGTTGGAAATTCGAAGATGCCGACGACTATCACTCGGAGGAGAACACGAGGAAAATGGCTGTCGGCATCCCACTCACGGATGAAGATCGCACGCCTTGGCTCAATGCTTTACATGAGCGCATGCTGCAATATCACCAAAAGGGCGAGAGCGCCATTTTGGCATGCTCGGCGCTGAAGCAGGATTATCGTGACGTCCTTGCCGGCGGTTTTACGAAGAACGAAATGCGCTTTGTCTATCTATATGCCCCCATCGCTGTGATCGAAGAGCGGATGAAGTCGCGACGCCATCCCTACATGAACCCCGATCTGCTCGCCAGCCAACTGGCGACGCTGGAGATGCCGATACCCTCCGACACATGGTCCATTGACGTTGCCGGAGGAAGTCCAGTAGAAGTTGCCGGAGAAATTCTTGCTCGGCTGCGCGAAGCAGGCATGCTGAGCAGCGGAGCGGAGAAATAATGGCGGAGAAATAATGACGACCCATATCCTCAGCCTCGAAGGCAAAACCGCGATTGTGATCGGAGGCACTTCCGGCATTGGGCGCGCGCTGAGCCTGGGCCTCGCCGACAGTGGCGCTGATGTCATTGCCTCCGCGCGCCGCCTGGAACCGGTCGAAGAAACCGCCTCCGAGATCGAACGGCGCGGACGCCAGACTTTGCGCCTGAGCTCGGATGTGCACCAGCGCTCTTCGCTCGAAGAACTGCTGGCGGCCGCGCTCCACCGGTTCGGCAAAGTCGACATCCTAATGAACTGCGCTGGAATAATTAAGCGGATGCCCACGCTCAACATGCCGGAAGAAGAATGGGCCCATGTCCTCGACACGAACCTTACCGGAACCCTGCGCGCCTGCCAGATCGTCGGGAGGCATATGCTGGAGCGCGGCTACGGCCGCATCGTGAACATCGCGTCGCTCAACAGCTTTGTCGCGCTGAACGAAGTCGCCGCCTACGCCGCCAGCAAGGCGGGCGTAGTCTCGCTCACGCGTTCGCTGGCCGTAGAGTGGTCGAAGCAGGGCGTTACGGTGAATGCCATCGCCCCCGGTGTTTTCCGTACCGCCCTGAACGCGGACCTGCTCGACAACACGCCGCGCGGCAAGGAGTTGCTGATGCGCACGCCGTTGGGCCGTTTCGGCAAAGCCGAAGAACTCGTCGGAGCTGCGGTCTACCTTTGCTCCGATGCCGCCTCATTCGTTACCGGGCAGACCCTGGTCGTGGATGGTGGTTTCCTCGCCAGCGGCGTGAACCAATAACCCGGTCGCGGAAACACTGAGGTTGGGAGGTCTATTTTAAGAGGGTTAAGATGATGCCGTCATAGTGTCAATTCGTCTCGATAGCGGGAGGTAGATGGCATGGGTTACACCAGACGCGCCGTGGTCGCGGGCTTTGGGCTGGCAGGACTCCAGGCGGTGTTGCCGCCTCTGCTTAAGAATGCCGCAGCCTCCTCGCGAATGACAACGCTAGCGGCTGTAGCTGGAACCGGTCCGTGCCCGTTCAAGCTGGCGGTGATCAATGACGAGATCACGCAGGATTTCGAGAAGGCATGTCAAATCGTCGCCGGCGACTTCGGGCTGCATTGGATCGAACTGCGCTCGATGTGTAACAAGAATGTGACCGAACTCAACGAGAAACAGGTTGAGGACGCGCGAAGAATCCTCGAGCAACACAAGCTGCGAGTCACGGATATTGCCAGCCCGCTGTTCAAGACCGACTGGCCGGGGGCTCCCCGGTCCTCCCAGAGCGAAAGCCGCGATCAGTTCCATGCGGAGTTCGATGCCAGTGCGCAGGACAAGCTGCTCGATCACTGTATCTCCCTTTGCAAATCTTTCAATACGGATAGGATTCGCTGCTTCGACTATTGGCGGCTAGATGATCCGAAGCCCTACCGGGCGGCAATCAATGCGAAACTGCAACAGGCTGCCGAACGCTGCGCCAAGAACGACCTGGTCCTCTTGCTCGAGAACGAGATGTCCTGCAACACAGCAACGGGTGAAGAAGCAGCCGCCGTTCTGAAAGCGATTCCCGACCAGAACTTCATGCTGAACTGGGATCCCGGGAATGCCGCAGCTCTGGGAAGCACGCCCTATCCAACCGGCTATGAATTGCTGCCCAAAAATCGCATCGGGCACTGCCATTGCAAGGATGTGGTAAGCAAGCCCGATCACAAATACGATTGGGCTCCTGTAGGCGGCGGCATCGTGGATTGGGTTGGACAACTTCAGGCCCTGCAGCGTGATGGCTTCCACCATGGGCTGAGCCTCGAAACCCACTGGCATGGTGCGGGCACGCCCGAAGCGTCCACCCGCGTCAGTATGGAGGGACTCAAGAAGGCGTTGACGAAGGCTGGAATTTCCTGCTGATTAGAGGCGGAGGCAGCCTACAAGGAGATGTCATGGTTACACGACGTGAATTTCTCGATGCTCTTGCCGTAGGCGCGGCCAGCCTGGCTGTGGGAAGTACAGCTAAGAGTTATGGCCGGATCCTGGGTTCGAACGACCGCCTTAACTTTGCTGTGATTGGTCTCAATGGCCGGGCTTATGCTCATCTCGCATCGCTCAAGGCGAACCGCAACGCGGCCCGCATCTCGCATGTCTGCGATGTGGACAGCAATATTCTGAAAAAGTTCGCCGATCACACGCAGCAGGAAATAGGCGAGGGTGCGGTGGCAGAGAAAGACTTTCGCGCAATTCTAGAACAGAAGGATGTGGACGCAATCACCATTGCCACCCCCGAGCACTGGCACGCACCGATGGCGATCGCCGCGCTGCGGGCGGGGAAGCACGTCTATGTGGAGAAACCATGCAGCCACAATCCTGCCGAGGGCGAGATGCTGGTACAGGCGCAGCAGAAGTATGGCAAGCTCGTACAGCTGGGCACGCAGCAGCGCTCCTCACCCTATACCATCGAGATCGTCGAAAAGATTCACCAAGGAATTATCGGCAGGCCGTATTTTGGGAAAGCTTGGTATAGCAACACTAGAAAATCGATCGGCACAGGCAAAGAGATTCCCGTTCCGCAGCAACTCGATTGGGATCTGTGGCAGGGCCCGGCGCCGCGCCGCCCCTACCGGGACAATGTGCATCCCTACAACTGGCACTTTTTCAAACTCTATGGCACAGGCGAAGCGCTCAACAATGGCACGCACGAGGTCGATGTGTGCCGCTGGGCGCTTGGCGTCGACTATCCGCAGCGGGTTACATCGTCGGGCGGTCGATACCATTTCAAAGACGATTGGCAGTTTTACGACACGTTGCTGACCACCTTTGAGTACGAAGACAAGATGATCTCGTGGGAGGGAAAGAGCTGCCAGGGAATGAAATACTACGGGCGCGATCGAGGTTCGACAATCATGGGAACCACTGGAACCGTGCTGATCGATCGTGGTGGTTATGAGATCTACGACCTTAAAGGAAATAAGACGAGCGAATTCAAGGCCGGCAATGTGGCTTCATCCGCTGACCTGATCGGGAGCGATTCCATGACCGATGCGCACTTCGCAAACTTCATCGCGGGAATCCGTAAAGGTGAGAAGCTCAATGCTCCTATCTTGGAGGGTAATGTCGCCGTCACCATGCTGCAGCTTTCAAACGTTGCCTGGGAAGTGAAACGCGAACTCCATCTCGACCCGAAAAGCGGGCGCATCCAGAGCGACGCGGAAGCAATGAAGATGTGGGGGCGCGATTACGAGAAAGGCTGGGAACCACATGTCTAACAAAAGCGCCTTCTCCCGACGCGATTTCTTTCGCACCGGGGCACTGGTCGCTGCCGCCAGCCTTGCTCCGCGCGACGTGTTAGCCCTGGGTCCGGAACGGCCGCCCGATGAGAAACCATCTCCGATTCGTTTGGGTCTGGCGAGTTATACCTTCCGTAACTTCACTCGCGCTCAGCTGATCGGCCTCATGAAGCAACTCAATGTGTTTGCGTTGAACGCTAAGGACGTTAAAGATCATCTCCCAATCGACCTAAAGGAAGAGGCTGCCGCGCTCGCAGACTATAGCGCGGCGGGCATCCGGCTGCACGCTGCCGGAGCCATCTATCTCGCGAAAAATGAAGACGCGGACATACGGACGAAGTTCGAATACTGCAAACGCGCAGGTATCGCAGTGATCGTCGCGGGCGACCCCACACCGGAAACTCTTCTACGCATTGAGAAGTTCGTAAAGGAGTACGACATCCGCATCGCGATCCACAATCATGGGCCCGAGGATAAGTTGTGGCCTTCGCCGCTGGATGTATTGAAGGCAGTGAAGCACTTGGATCGTCGCATCGGCTGCTGCATCGATGTTGGGCATACGGTTCGCGCCGGCACCGATGTTGTTCGGGCGATCCGCGAGGCAGGTCCAAGGCTCTTCAACCTGCACATGAAGGACCTTACAAACTTTGAAAACAAAGAGAGCCAGGTCGCGGTGGGGGACGGGATCATGCCGGTGCGGAAGATGTTTGAAGCCCTGATCGCGACGCAGTACAAAGGCTTCGTCGATCTGGAATACGAGATTCATCCAGACGATCCGATGCCGGGCGTGGTCAGCAGTTTTGCCTATATGCGAGGGGTCCTGGCAGGCCTTGGGTACACGGTCCAGGGCTGAGGCAGGCAGGGCGAATCACTGGTGACAAGGGTGCAGTAAGACAAATCATTCGTGTCTCAAGCTGCATGCTTTCCATCGGCGGAGTAAGGATTACACTGGATTCGCGTCGGATTGCGATCGGCACTATGTTTAACTGAGGAGTAAAAGATCTCTGGCTCGCTTTCCGGTCGTGCATCAGTCACTGATTTACCTGGCAGCCTCGAGCACCCCTTTCATGTCACAAAGCCAAGAAAACCCGCCCCGAACAAAAACGACGAATGGTCGGTGGCGCTGGATCGGAATTGCGCTGCTGGTGTCAATCGTCGTTATCGCTGCGGTAGGCACTTTTGTGTGCTTCCATGCTGAGCCGATTCTGCGCGCTCGTGTAATTGAGACCTTGTCTGCCAGGTTCAAGAGCAAAGTTGAGCTTGACGCACTCAGTGTCTCCCTGGTCAGCGGGCTACAGGTTTCGGGGAAGGGAATCAGGGTTTTTGGAGATATGGACCCCAACAATCAGGAGCCAGGATTCCAGCCGCTAATCAGCGTTGCAGAATTCCGGTTCCGGACGGGACTCGTGAATCTCTTTCACTCCCCCATGCATGTCGACACCGTGTACCTAAAAGGATTGGAGTTGAATTTGCCACCCCGAGAACAGCGCGGCGAGATGAAAAACATGGCGGCCGAGGGCGGGCACATAAAGATCATTGTGGACAAGTTCGTCGCTGACGATGTGCAACTCATCGTCAACACGCTGAAACCCGGCAAGATGCCATTGGAATTTGACATTGCGAAATTGAAAATGAGCAGGATTGGGCCCGACGGACCCCTGCACTTTGATGCCAACCTGACCAATCCCAAGCCGGTCGGGAATATCCTTTCCAGTGGATCCTTTGGCCCGTGGCAGGCAGACATCCCTCGCGATACTCCGGTAAGCGGGACCTACGAGTTCAACAATGCGGATCTGGGTACGATCAAGGGCATTGGTGGGATGCTGTCGTCGACGGGGAAGTATGCCGGAACTCTTGGCAACATCGCCGTCGACGGTTCAACGGACACTCCAGACTTTCGCATTGCGATAAGCGGGCGTCCGGTACCGCTGCATACTGACTTTCACGCCATTGTGGACGGAACCACTGGAGATACCTACCTTGAGCCGGTGAAAGCCAGAATCCTCCATTCCTCGTTGGTGGCAACTGGCTCCGTCGTGCGGATGAAAGACCCCAACGGGCACCATGTGGAACTGGATGTTGTTATGGGGCACGGCAAGATCGACGATCTGCTGAGGCTGGCAATACGAACCGATCCTCCGATTATGACAGGCGCTGTGCGGCTGAAAACAAAATTGGACTTGCCACCCGGTACACCTGATGTTTCCAATCGTTTGATCCTGGCTGGCACATTTCAAGTGTCCGGGGCACACTTTACAAACGACAAAATCCAGAACAAGGTCGACGCGATCAGTATGAGAAGCCGGGGCAAGCCAAAGCTGGCTCAGGACAACATTCCCGATAACGTCGATTCGGACTTGAAGGGCGCATTCCATCTTGCCGATGGCGTGATTTCTTTTTCCCAGCTTGAGTTCCAGGTTCCCGGGATTCGAGTGAACCTTACGGGCATATACAGCCTGGATGGGAACCAGTTCGATTTCCATGGGAAAGCGCGCCTGGATGCGAAACTCTCGCAAATGGTAACGGGGTGGAGGGCGATACTGCTGAAACCAGTGGATCCTTTTTTCAGCAAGGATGGCGCCGGAACCGAGATTCCAGTCAAAATCACAGGCACGAAATCAGAACCTCACTTCGGCGCGGACTTTGGTCACAAAGACGGCAGCAAGAGTCCCAAAGACAGGCCAGCAAACTAGGCCTGTTCGAAGGGCCATCCTGTATATTAATTCTGTACGATCCAAGATTCGCCAGCGTCCCAAGAGCCAATCTATGAGCGAAAAACCGAGCACAACTCTGCCTGGAACAGTGGAGAAAATCATCAAGTCTCCCTATCCGAGCGAACCTGAGAAAGCACAGATCGCGATTGAAGGCGCCGATCACCTGTATAAGGAAATTCGCATCGAGAATACGCTGAAGGACGAAAAGGGTAACGAAGTGCGCCTCAAGCAAGGCGCGGAAGTGGAAGTCACCGTCGAAGCAGAAAAAGAGGCTACCGCTCCAAAGGCGAAGGCGCCGTAACCAATACTTACCGATCGCGTGGCAGTCTCAACCCGAAACTCAATAGCAGTCCTGGCCCACGGCTTCGATGCTATGGAACGTAGCTCAACCGTCCCGTTGGTGCGACACGCTCACTCACGGCGCTGTTTTGCGCCCACTCAGTAAGTTGAATACGAGGACCACTAGCGCCAATACCAGGAGGATATGGATGAAACCACCGAAGGTGTAAGCGCTGACCAGACCCAACAACCACAGAACCAGCAGTATCACAAATATTGTCCAAAGCATGTCAGATTCCTTCCTGAATCTCGAGAATGAAACACCCATAGCCCGCTGGTAACAGACGAGCAACCCTTGTTGCCAACGCAAAATCGCAAACAAGCCTATTGTGCGGCCTTCCAAATGTAGAAATTTTCTTCGTCTGACAAAGTCTCGATTCCCAGACCCCTTGCGGTCGATGCACGATGAACCGCAGATCGCAGGTTCGACAGCGTGATCCCATCGACCTCCGTCAGCGGAATCTTGATGGCTGAGCCTCGGGGCAAGGATTCCAGATCCTGAAAAATCCCCCCCACCAAATCGTGGTGCTTCCCGCGCCGACTTCTCCGAAGGTCTGCCAAAACCACGCGGTCATAGTTCAAAGCCTTCCGCGCCTTGCCGCCAGCTTCTTTATCCATACGCTCTCCATACTGTTATAATTCTATGGCACTCTTATATTATTCCCGTTGCATATTGTCAAGTATACGTTGACGATGCTATTGCAATATGTTTATTATGCGTTAGTGATTCGTGCAGATTACATGAAAGCACAGATTTCCACCTGTTTTCTTTAATTGTTTCGAAAGCAATATTTCCACCCTTTTTTAGTGGAGCATGTAGTGTTGGGTGGGTGGGGAAATAGAGGGAACACATCATGGCCGTCAACGTTGCATGGCAGGAGCTATATCAAGCCGCCCTGCTCACACTATGCCCTGAAGAATTGCGCCGGCGAATCGACGAAGCAGAAGAGTCCATCCGCCAACGAATCGCAGAGCTAAGGCAGAACGACTCCGCTTCCGGGGAGGAATGGCAGGCACTCGATGACGCTTTGCGTGGGCTGCGCGTCATTGCGAGCACGGAATGCAAGTCTCCCCGTTCAACACCTTCCGGCTCGCTCCAAAGTGAGGCGATAGGATGAACCGCTCCGTCGCTTTGTGGACCAGCTCTTTGAACCCGAGGAATTGCCGCAACTCGCTCACACCGTCGCGGGTCAGAAGAGAGGTGTTGGCGGAAAAACTTGACAGCCAGTGGCGCGAACTCCGCCGGCGCGTGACCATTGAAAGAGATCCGGAAAAACTGTTGCGGCTTGCGGCCGAACTCGACAAGCGCAGGCTACAGGCGGAAGCCGTGGGCAAGCGCAACGGCAATTAAGAACTCAAAGCTATGTCTCCACGCACGAAAGCTCGAGCGGCATTCGCTTCAGCGGTGGAGCGTATGCCCGACCTTGGAGGGCAGCTTAGCATCCAACCCAACACCCCGGGACCCTGATTTCCTCAAGCATGCCACTTTCCGAAAAAGCGGAGGAGTCGGCCGCTTCCGCTGCCGATTAATGCTCAACCCGGAAAGTAGGTTTCCTCCCGCAGCAGTGCTCCTACGGCATCTACAACAGAGCTGACATCCGTTTTCGCACAAGTGCCGCGAATTCCAACTTGCCGCGCCTCGTCGGAGAGCTGCTTGGAGAGGTAGAGTGTGACCATCAGAATCGGTGTTGCCGGTGAGAGTTGATTGATGATGCGAGCAGCGTCGAGGCCGTTCATCTCAGGCATCTGAAAATCCAGCAAAATTAAGTCCGGACGAATTTGTTGAAACCTCTCCACCGCTTCTTTACCGTTGCGCGCTTCGTCACAGACACGCCAATCGCCCTGTTGCTCCAGCACCCCGCGAAGATAACGCCGTACTGAGGGATTGTCGTCTACTACCAGAATACGAATCACGCTCTCCTCTTCCCCGAGGCGCCACCTGCATACCTCATAAAGAAGCGTACGACAGGGCGCAAATACCCGGCAATACACTGAATGCCTGATCTCAGGAACCAAGGGCTGGCAAATAACCGCTGCGATGGGTGGGCTCAGCTGGATCCCAGAAGGAAAAGAAAGGATGCGAGAGGTTCGGCTATCGGTTCAAGCGCTTTGGCAGCCGTGGCAACTTCGGTGGCGCCCGTCGCGTGTAACGTGACGGCCGCCGTGAGGATTATGAAGAATGCAACGGCTTTGGAAAAGGATGGTGATGCCTGCCATTGTCGTGAATTTCAAGAGTTTTCGCGGAAACCGGGTGACCTTCCTCACGCGAGTTGAAATCGCGGATTCAACACTTCAAACGGGACGCTCAATACGCTCAATACAAAGATCACGAACCGGTCAGCAACCCAGACGTTGCTGTTACGATAGCTCACCTGCTGGGCATGCAACTGTCTGTTGGCAATCTCATCGGAAGAAACCTGCGGGAGGCACGCAGTACCGTGATTCCGCATCTTTCGATTTCACTACGCTCTAAGCGTCGGGCTTGTTACTCGTCGCCGACTCACGGCCATTCGATGGTGCTGATTTTGGGCGCTTCCGGCCCCCTTTTTGACAAGACCTGCTTTAGTGCAACGACTCCCAGCGTGCAGGCAGAGAAATGCATTCCGATACCTTTTCAGAATAATCCCTGCCGGTGAAGACTTCCAACCGGGCCGCAGGGTCAGCTGGTGGAGGCGGCGGGAGTCGAACCCGCGTCCGAAAATGTTACTGGTCAAGAGACTACATGCTTATTCGCGTTCATGCCCCAGTCATTGGGTGTTGCCACCCTGCCCGGGACGTTCGCGGCCCACGCTCAGAACGGACAAGAAACGCTAGCCGCTAGCCTGTGATCTTAACCTCCCCGCCCAGACGTAACGGGGAAGAGCAGCCCTCTGTGTGACGCTCGCTCACCGCCCAAGGGCGAAGCGGTGGAAAGCGGCTGCCTAATTAATTAGGCTGCGTATGCCATTTGTTGATTGGCAATTATCATTTTGCACGCGATTACGGGTGTGTGCACCCCGGCATGCCTCTTGGCCGCAAGCATCTCCGTCGAAGCCGTGACGCCCCCACTGGTGGGATTGGCCATACTCAAAGAGCTACTTCCAGACTAGGGCGCAGGCGATTGGAAGTCAACTGCTGTCGCACTGTCCGAATAGCCCATACCCGCATCACGACGACTCGTTTGGCGTGGCTACCCGGGTCACGGGTCCGATATTGCCCCTCCCGCATGCACGGACCACTCTGCCCTCGCGAACGCCATGATTATTTTTTTTGCATTTAATTCCATTCATGCTATTCTATGTCTGCTTAAGCTAAATTATGTCTAGGGAGGGTCGCCGTGAGAGATGCAGATCGAATTCGAATGCTTGGCAGAGAAAGGTACGTAAGTCCCGCTCGTGCCCGCAACGAGGACCGGTTTTCAATCAGAGCTGGCGACGTTGTCCGGGAACTGAAGCTCAGCGGTGTTAACCAAGCTTGCAGCGCACTGAAGACTCGGAAATTCCTACAGGATAACAACCTGCGACTAGTAGATAGCAGCGGCCCGCCATCGGGGCAGAGCACGACAGTGACGTACACCTACGAGTTCGTCGGGAAAGAACAAGTCAACGACCATCCGGATCGGCAGGATGCCTGGAACCGGCTCCGGGGTGCCCTCAAGGATGTCTTTGCCGAGTTGGGCGGAGGCGAGAACTACCTTCGCAATGAACGCGCCAATTTCTATGGCCCAGGAAAAGATCGGTGAGCCGCGTCTATTGGGACACGATGCTCTTCATCTACTGGCTGGAAGAAAATCCCCAGTTTGGGAAAAGAGTGAATGCAATTTGGTCGCGAATGCAAGAGCGTAATGACCAACTTATTACTGGAACTCTGGCCTTGGGCGAAGTGCTCGCGGGTGCCTACAAACGGGGGACTAATAAAAAGCGCATCCAAGCGATAAAGGCGGCGCTGGAAGATGCGGTTTCAGAGGTAATTCCTTTCGCTGTCGAAACGGCTGATGTCTTCGGACAAATTAAGGGTTCACTGAATATTCCGTCCGCAGACGCCATTCACTTGGCTTGTGCGGCCAGCGCGGGCATCGATTTGTTCTTAACGAATGACAAGAATCTCGTGGGCAAGGTGATACCCGGAATCCAATTTATTGCGGGGCTGGACTCAAACATTCTTTGAAGCAGCTTTCCGCGCCAGCATCGCCTCTAGCTTCGCCTTTACCTCCGGCCACTCTGAATCCAGAATGCTGAAGTAGACCGAGTCGCGCACCCGGCCCGTCCACGTGATCACATGCCGGCGCAGTGTTCCTTCTTCCTTTGCGCCAATGCGCAGGATCGCGTTTCGTGATTTCAGATTCAATGCGTCTGTCTTCAGTTCGACGCGAAAGCATTTCCAGACCTCGAACGCGTGCCGCAGCATCAGGTATTTTGCTTCGGTATTGACGGCGGTGCGCTGCCAGGCCGGCGCGATCCAGGTGGAACCGATCTCTACCCGGCGATTGACGCGGTCGATGTTCATGTAGCGAGTGCTGCCGATCACGCGCACGGAGCCACGTTCAACCGTCGCAAACACAACCGATTCGCCGCGGTTCTGTTCGTCAAAGGCCTTCTCCACCAGACGCTGAAAATCTTCGCGCGTTTTCATGCGGTAAGGAATCCATTGGAAAATGTCGTCGAGCGCATCCTTAGAAATGTCCCAGAAGTCCTCCGCGTGGTCGCGGCGGATTGGCTCGAGGCGGACGATGGAACCCTCCAACGTAAGCGGCGTCACTATATTCATCGGAGAAGCCACTGCACTCATCATGCATTCCTTCCCTGACAGAGCCCATTATCTTGCATCTTGCGCCTGTTTGGGGCATCTCTACTACGGCGCAACATCTGTAGAATGAGGGGCGGTGACTTGCGATGATCTGGGCCGTCCAATACTTTACAAGCACGGACTGTACGGACCGGCTATGTCAGGAGGGCCAGCGGTGAAAGCGCAGTGTTTGCCCTTCGCCCAAATCCCGCATACGACCCGCCTGTTCACCGATTTCCTCGCCTACTCTCCGAGCGTCCAGCCTTTCTACCCGCATTCTCCGCACTTTAGTGAATGGTTGAAGCCGCAGGCCACGACGGTTCAGTACGATCCATCGCGGCGGGAGCGCGTCAGCGCGATTCTTGAACGGCAGAACAAATCCTGGGACGCCTCGCCGCAGACTTTCGCGAACCTCGCTCGTCTGCGCCAGGGTGCGGCAGCCATCGTGACTGGGCAGCAAGTCGGCTTGTTCGGCGGCCCCATGTTTGCCATCTACAAGGCTTTGACCGCCGTTAAGTTGGCGGAAGAGGCGACGGCGGCCGGCGTCGAAGCGGTTCCCGTCTTCTGGCTGGCCACGTACGACCACGACCTCGCCGAAGTGAATCATGTTTCGATTCCCGGCCCCGATGGTCTTCTGCGCACGCTCTCGACTTCGAGCCACGGAGTTGCAGGCGCGCCGGTAAGCGATGTGCGCCTGGGCGAAGAGATCCTGCCAGTGGTGGAAGAAGCCGCATCTCTGCTGGGAGATTCCGAGGCGACGCAATTGCTGCGCGAATCCTATCGTCCCGGGGAGACGCTGGGCACAGCCTTCGCACGGCTCTGTGCGCGCCTGTTTCGCGCGTGGGGAGTGATTCTTCTGGATGCTTCTGACGCGGAACTGCATCGCGTCGCATCGCCTATCTATCGAGCCGCCGTCGAACGCGCGGAAGAATTGGATGCAGCGTTGCTCACCCGAGGTCAGGCCCTCGAGAGTGCGGGCTACCATCAGCAAGTGAAAGTGACGGCGTCGTCAGTACTGCTCTTCGCCAAACGCGAGGGCGCGCGCACCGCGATCCATCGCCGGGATGGATCGAATAAGGATGAGGAATTTGTTGCAGGCGGCGGGCCTGGAGCGGAGAAGCTTTCGTCCGCCGAATTGCTGGATCGTATCGCTTCCGCGCCAGAAGACTTCAGTCCCAATGTGCTGCTGCGTCCGGTCGTGCAGGATTATCTTCTGCCTACGCTGGCCTACACAGGCGGCGCGGCAGAGGCGGCATATTTTGCGCAGGTTGGCGCGGTATACGAAACTATCCTCGGCCGCGTGACCCCCATCGTGCCTCGCTTCTCGGCAACTCTGGTCGAGCCCAAGGTGCAGCGCTGGCTGCGGCAGTATGGCATCGAAGTACCAGAAACATTCCAGGGGCTTGAAGCGCTTCGCCAGACGCTGGCATCGCGTACTCTGCCCGCAGGTTTGCAGGAGGCCTTCGAGCGGGCGAACAAGTCGGTGGAAGAATCTTTCTCTGGTCTGAAGGACGCGCTGGCCAAACTAGATCCCACGCTCGTGGAGGCCAGCCAGACCGGCGCTTCAAAAGTGAGGTACCAGCTCGACCGCCTTCGGGAACGCGCCATGGCTGCCGAGCTGCGCCGCAGTGAAGTGGTGAGCCGTCACGCCGAGGCGCTCAGCCAGACGCTGTATCCCGAGAACGCTTTGCAGGAGCGAGGTGTGGGGGGCATATATTTCGTGGCCCGGCATGGAATGGAACTGCTGCGAAGCCTGCATGAGAGCCTGCGCACCGATTGCCACGATCATCAAATTCTGGAGTTGTAACGCAACAACTGGAAAACTTCTGGCGGGATTTCGGCGCGGCAGTCAAATGCAAAAGCTTTTACCCGCAAAGTTCGCTCAAGAAGCCGCAAAGTTCGCTAAGGGGAATGCCCCCGGCCTGGAGGAAGCTATTGCCTTAGCCAGGTTTCGAGTTGCTCCAGCGACTCAACCCGTGGCCACTCTCGGTTGCGGTAGGTTCCCGATACATCGAGCAAAACGGCTTCCATGCCTGCATTGCGAGCTCCCACATAGTCGACTGAGTAAACATCTCCCACGTAAAGGCTCTCATGAGCGCGCGCCTTCATGCTGTTGAGCGCCGCCTCAAAAATCTCCGCGCACGGCTTTTCGACTCCGACGATTCCGGAATCGGTGATGCTTTCGAAGCAGTCTGCAATGCCGCAGCGGGTAAGCACGCGCTCGATTCCGCCATCGGCATTGGAAATTACAGCCATACGGAACTTCTGGCTGATTCGCTGGAGGGCCTCGCGCGTGCCGGGCAGAATCTGGTCCCAGTTAGCCGAGTTCTGGGTGTTCTCGACCAGCACGTCGCGTATGCCGATGTTCTGTGTGATGTTCTGTCCGATGTTCTCTCCGATGTTCTCGAGCAAATAAGTGTGAAACGTCCACCAGAAGCCGTGATCGACTCGGCCGCTCTGCATGCCCTGGTCGAACTCCTTCTTGGTTCTGCGCTCGAGGGCCTGCCATTGCTCGAGCGTAGGATGACGGTCGCTCGAGATCGGAGCCAGCATCTTCGCGCGGTTGGGGAAGAGAAGAGTATTGCCAACATCAAAGAAAATTACGCACCGTTCTGCCATGGGTCCATCTTACTGAAGGCATCCGTGGAACGGTGGCGGGGATTTGTGGCTCGGGGACCTGAAGCTTTAACCGCAAAGTTCGCGAAGAAGAGCGTGAGGTGCGTGACCTGGGAGGGGAAAAATTGTAATATCCAATCACTTGGCGAGATGAAGTTTTTCTTTGTTCGGCTTGTGCTATGGCTCTATCCTCGACAACTCTGATTTCGGGCCTTGCGCGCACCACGCGTATGGCGCTGTCGCGGCTTGTGTATGCTCAGTCGGCGTTCGCGGCCAGCCTCATACTCGCCGCGCGACATTCCCGCCGGCAAACCGGCGTCTACAACATTCTCTGGGCCTTCGTCTTTGGGTTCGCCACACTGAACATCCTTAGCTTGGCCGCGAGGCGCTTTGAGCCCAACCGCCGCGGTCTTACCTTCGGAGAGTTGCTGGCGGTGGTGGTGGTTTTACTTTCCGTCTTTCTGCTCAGTTGGGAGTTGCTCGGCGTGTTCCACGTTTTCCCGATCAAGCTTCACCGCTGAACGTTCTCCCGGGGGAGGGTCAAAAGCCTTTAACCGCTAAGAACGCTAAGCAAGGCCGGGAAGTTCGCTAAGAAGAACCTGAGTCAGCGCCACTTTTGCGGTATGATTCGCACAATGGCGAAGAATCCCCCCAATTTCGAAGTTACGTGTCCGTGCTGCAGCGCGCTGCTGAAGATTGATGTGGCGACGGCCGCGGTCATCGCCCATACCGCCGCGGTGAAGCCCAGAATGTTTACCGACATGGAAGATGCGGCCCGCGCTATGAAGGAACAGGACACCCGCCGCGAATCCATCTTCCGGCAATCCGTCGAAGCGCAAAAACATGCTTCCGAGCTGCTGGAAAAGAAGTTTCAGGAGGCGGTGAAGAAGGCCAAGGAATCTCCTGACACGGGCAAGCCCATTCGCGATTTCGAGCTGGATTAGAGCAGTGGTCGGTGGTCGGAAAAAACCACTGACCACTAGCCACTGACCACTGTTTATGGAACTTCGTCCGCTGCTTCTCGGTCATCGTGGCGCGCGTTCTGAGAAGTCTATTCCCGAAAATACGCTGGCCTCGTTTGATCTTGCGCTCGCCCGGGGCTGCGATGGTTTTGAATTTGACGTGCGGCTCACGGCCGACGGGCAGGCGGTCGTCTGTCATGATGAGAAAACCCGCGGCTTAACAATTACCCACACCTCTGCCGAAAAGCTGGTCTTG
Organism: uncultured Acidobacteriaceae bacterium; assembly: GCA_963703635.1. Classification (GTDB taxonomy): domain Bacteria; phylum Acidobacteriota; class Terriglobia; order Terriglobales; family Acidobacteriaceae; genus Sulfotelmatobacter. Next base: position 5,422 of record CAVPEZ010000042.1, on the reverse strand, counting down.
CCCTTTTTAAGCGACGTGCTGACGCGCTACCGGAGGACGGCCTTCCTCGATATCGAACTGAAGGTCTCAGGTCTGGAGACGATCACGGCGGATCTGTTGCGGCAGCATGCCCCGGCCAGCGGCTACGTGGTCTCGTCGTTTCTCCCCGAAGTGATCGAGGCCATCCACGCCGTGGACGCAGCCATCCCACTTGGCCTGATCTGCGAGACGCGGGTGCAGTTCAGCCGCTGGGTTCAGTTGCCCGTGGAGTATGTGATTCCGCACTACACACTGGTGGGGCGAGAGCGCATCTCTGAGGACGTTATCTCGGAGGACGTTATTTCTCAGATCAAAGCCGCAGGCAAGAAGATATTTGTGTGGACGGTGAACGTCCCGGCAGACATGAAACGCTTTTCGCAGTGGGGCGTGGACGGCATTATTTCGGACGATCCCAAACGGCTTGCGCTCACCTTTGAATCGAAAGGCTGACTCCACAAACAATCAAGAAGGTTTTTGGGATCGGAAATCCGATTCGCTGCAGTCCCCGTACATCTCCCAGAGCGGCATCGTAGAGCGCTGGTGGGGGAGGACCATGAAGGTGTCGGTAAGCCCGACTGGACTTCTTGCGGCCGACCACGGGCGATCAGTTGATGCACGCTCGCCAATTAGAAGGAAGATTGGCGTTAGTTCGGCGTGGGGGCGCTGTTCCGGCGCCAAATGCTGCAGGCTCGATCTTGCGATCGAGCCTGTTGAGCTTTAGAAAACTATTTAGGATACCCTGGCCACGGATTCGCACGGATTTTACGGATGGCATTCCTTCTTGCTCTTGCGGCTTTATCCGTGTGAATCCGTGAAGATCCGTGGCTAAGAATTTTGTCAATCGGCCGCGGCTTCGAGTGCGGCGGCACGCCCCGCCGGCCGCAGAAACCCGGTGCGCTCCATTTCAAAGTTTTCCAGGTTGGCTCCCATGGTCTGCTCATTCCAGCCGAGCACCGCGCCGATGCGCAGCGCCGCTTCGCGGCTGCACGATTCTGACCAGCACGCGCCCAGCGCCACCGGCACCCGGCGCAGCAGCACATCGCCCAAGGTCACGGCGCACTCTCTGCGATACCCTTCCACCACCTCGGCAATCACGTGCGAGGTGTGCGGACAGATCGGCGCCCGCAACTCCGCGCTCACTAAAGCCGTGCGGGCGATGTCGGGAGCGCGTTTGCCGTGCCATTCCACCATTCCCCGCGCCGTCTCCTCGCTCACGGAGCCGATTCGCGCGATCTCGAGCACCGCGTCGTCCAGCAGGGGATCGAGCGCAGGGCCCGATCCTACCGCCATCGTATTTGGTTCTTCCACATTCAACCCAATCTTGCGTGCGCACTCCCGCGCCAGCGATGCGGCCGTCGTCAACTTGCCGCCGATCACAGACAGCATGTGAGCCGCGCCGTCGTCCGTGTGGTCGTGCAGAATGTGCCGCCGCGTTACCGCCGAAGGACGATTCTCCGTCGAGTAAGGCAAGGGCCGGATTCCCGCAAAGGCGTGCTTCACACTTTGCGCCGAGATCTTCGCCTTGGGAAACAATTGCGCGACGGAGCGCACCAGATAGTTGATCTCGTCCGCCGAGGGAACGGTTTTTGCGGGGTCGCCGTTGTCGGCAACTTCGGTGGTTCCGGCTAGAATCTGATCGTTCCACGGAAGAACGAAAATAGGACGGCCGTCCACGGCCTCGGTGTAAATGGCCGCGCTCGGCGAGCCCGGGAACCGCGGCAGCACAATGTGGGAGCCACGCACGCCGCCCAGCATCGGCTTCGCCATGCGGATCGCAGAGCGCTGGCACACGCGGTCAGCCCACGGCCCACTGCAATTGATTACCCAGCCGGCGTCGACGCGTGCGTCTCGCCCCGTGAGTTGGTCGCGCAGCAACACGCCGCGCGTGCGGCCATGCGCCACATCAACCGCTAGCGCCTCCGTGTGATTGCGGACTATCGCTCCAGCGTCCACGGCTTCCATCAACCATTCCGCTACCAGCCTCTCCGGAAATTCGCATTGCGCGTCTTCGTAATTGAAGAACGACCAGCGATGCCCGGCATCCAGCGCCCGCTCCAACCGCTTCTGCTCCATTTCTGCGGAATCTTTGCTGGGCGGCTTTCCGGCCATGCGCTGGTAGAGCCACAATCCTGCACGCACCTTCATCGCGCTGCGCTGGCTGGTTTCGTTCAAAAGCAAAAGAAAGTGCATGGGATGCACCAGGTGCGATCGCTCCCGAAGCAACCTTTCCCGTTCGCGCAGCGATTCCCTAACTAGATCGATTTCGCCGTGCTCCAGGTAGCGCAGCCCGCCGTGAATGATGCGGGTCGAGCGGCTGGTTACTCCCGAAGCGAAATCATTCTGTTCCACCAGCAACGTGTGCTTGCCCGCGCGCGCGCATTCCCGCGCGACGGCTACGCCATTGATGCCCCCGCCGATGACCACCACCTGAAAGTGCTGGTCGTTCAGGGGCGCTCTTTGATTTGCGGTTAATACCATGCTTATCAATTAGATACGGATGTTCCTAAAGGTAATTGTAGAGCTAGGGCCTTGCCCGCCCACACTGCGACCCTTAGAGTGTGCACCGCGTCCTTTGGCCGGAGAAGGTAACCTTGGTACCGCAAGATAGATGACCAAGTGTCCGACCACATCGGCTCAAAGGTTCCGAAATGCGAGTGTAAAACATCCCGGCCCAGCGCGACAGCGGCAGTCATTAGCGGCAGCGCCCGCTATTCCCACTCGTTGCCCGCACCGTGATAGCTCATTTAGAGTGGTTGCCAATGTCCACAACTGGCGAACGTTTCGAACGAGCGGTCGCAATCACGGAGCGGCTGCGGGCTCCGGGAGGCTGTCCCTGGGATCGCGAGCAGACCTTCGATTCCATCAAGCCATACACGCTGGAAGAGACTTATGAAGTCCTCGAGGCCATCGACAATCGAGACTGGGCGGAACTCTCCGGCGAACTGGGCGACTTGCTGCTACAAGTGCTTTTCTATTCGGAGATGGCGAAGGAGCAGGGAAGTTTTTCCATCGATGATGTGCTCGACCGGCTCTCGCGCAAGCTAGTGGACCGGCATCCGCATGTATTCGGCGATACAAAAGCGGACACATCTGCCGACGTCAAACGCAATTGGGAGGCGCTGAAAGTCGAGGAACGTAAGAAACGGCTGAAAGAGGCTGAGACTGCGGACGGAGCCGACGGCAATTCAGCAGGGAAGAGTGCGCCGTCGATTCTGTCTGGGATTTCTTCGTCCATGCCGTCATTGCTCGAGGCCCACAAGCTCAGTTCGCGCGCGGCGCAGATCGGTTTCGACTGGCCTGACATGGAAGGTTTGTTGGAGAAACTTGGCGAGGAGACTCGTGAACTTCGCCAGCATTTGCAGGAATTTCCCGCTCCCGGTCCGCGCCCCGAAGGCCGCGGAGTTGCCGGTTCCGGGCGGCAGATCATTCCCGAAGATTTGCGAATGCGGCTGGAAGAGGAAGTCGGCGATCTTTTCTTCGTGCTGGTCAATATCGCCCGCTACCTCGCGCTCGATCCGGAATCCGCGCTGCGCAAGACCAATCGCAAGTTCCGCCGCCGCTTTCAATGGATGGAGCAGCGCCTGCACGAGCGCGGGACTAATCCTGAAAAGGTCTCGATGGACGAACTCGAATCGCTCTGGCAAGAGGCCAAGCGGCAGGAGAAGCAAGGGTGAGCGCGGACGCCATCGTGATCCGCCACTGTCATGGTCTCGACGAGTTGCGGATCTGTGTCGCCTTGCAAAAAGAAATCTGGAACTTCAGCGATGCCGAACTGATTCCGCTTCGGATGTTCGTCGTGGCCGAGAAAGTCGGTGGGCAGGTGATGGGCGCCTTCGACGGCAATGAAATGGTTGGCTTCGCTCTCTCGGTGCCGGGCACGCGATCGGGCCGCGTCTATCTTCATTCTCACATGCTGGCTGTCCGTCAAGAACACCGCAATAGCGGACTGGGCCGCCGCCTCAAGTTGCTGCAGCGCGAAGACGCACTCGCGCGCGGCATCGAACTCATCGAATGGACTTTCGATCCCCTTGAGATTAAGAACTCTTATCTCAACATCGAAAAGCTGGGAGCGATCTCCCGCCGCTACAACATCAATCAGTACGGAATCACGTCATCGCCGCTGCAGGGCGGCCTTCCCAGCGACCGGCTGATCGCCGAGTGGTGGCTGAAGTCGAGGCGCGTGGAAACTTTGTTGGCAACGGGAAAGAACCCGGTGTTCAACCAACGGACTGCCATTGAAGTGCCGGCGCAGATTTACGAGTGGAAAGCGGCGGCGGAAACGCGAATTAAAGCGCAGCAGGTGCAGGAACGCAATCGTGAGCAATTTCTCCGCGCATTCGACGGCGGGCTCGCCGTGCTGGGTTACGAGCGTGATTCAGCTGGCAATGGCAAGTTTCTGCTCGGCGCGTGAGATGAAGTACCTCGTACCTAGTACCAAGTACCTAGCGGCCAGGCAAGATCGTGTGCACCGCATTCCTCACTCGGTACTAGGTACTAGGTACTCGGTACTGAATTATGAAGATTGAAGCCATCACGCTCCGCGAGATTCACATGCCGCTCGTCCATTTCTTTGAGACGAGTTTCGGACGCACTTCCAGCCGGCGAATTCTGCTGCTCACGGCGCATTGCGACGGGAGTCGACGGCTGGGGCGAATGCGTGGCCGGCGAAGACCCCTTCTACAGCAGCGAGTGGACCGAGAGCGCATGGCTCGCCATCACGCGCTACCTTGCCCCCGCTGTGCTCGGACGCAATCTCGATTCGGCGCGCGATTGTGCCGCGCTTCTCTCCAGGGTGCGCGGCCACCGCATGGCGAAGGCGGCAGTCGAGAACGCGTTGTGGGACGCCGAGGCCAGACAGAAAAATATGCCACTGTGGAAGCTGCTGGGCGGCACGCGGACTGAAATCTCTTGCGGAGTTTCCATCGGCATTCAGGATTCGGTCGAGCAATTGCTCGAGAAGATCCAGTCAGAACTGGCAGCCGGCTACCGCCGCATCAAGGTGAAGGTCAAACCCGGTTGGGACGTACATGTCCTCGAAAAAATCCGCTCGCGCTGGGCCGACATCACGCTGAGCTGCGACGCCAACTCCGCCTACACGCTCGATCAGGTCGAGCACCTGCGGAGCTTCGATCAGTTCAACCTGCTGATGATCGAGCAACCGCTGTGGGACGACGACATTTTCTACCACGCCCGCCTGCAGAAAGAATTGCGCACCGCGATTTGCCTCGACGAATCGATCGTCAGCGCGCGCACAGCGGCCATCGCAGTTGAGACCGGCGCATGCCGCATCGTCAACATCAAAGTCGGCCGCGTGGGTGGATTCACCGAGGCCAAGAAGATTCACGACATCTGCCACGGTCAGAAGATTCCGGTCTGGTGCGGCGGCATGCTTGAATCGGGCATC
>CAVPEZ010000041.1:0-33026 GCA_963703635.1 uncultured Acidobacteriaceae bacterium | reverse complement strand
CCCGCAACTCGACCAGCGTCAGATCCTGAAGCTCACAATGTTTTTCCACGCACAGCTTCACAGCCTTGCCAATCTGCTCGTGGGCCAGCCGCGAAGGGACGCCGCGGTCGACCAGGTAAGTTGCTGCCGCCCACGCGTTCATGAATCCTGACTGCGCCGCCTCAGTCATACGCTTGTGGTCAAACGTCACCGCTTTCATCCACGCGGCGATCAGGGGGAGCAATCCGAGCGCCGCGTCGGTGGCATCGAAGAGCGGCTCCTGTGTTTCCTGCAAGTCTTTGTTGTAAGCCAGCGGCAAGCCTTTCAGGGTAATCGTCAGTGCGGTTGCAGTGCCGACGACGCGGCCAGTCTTGCCTCGCACAAGTTCCAGCAGGTCCGGATTCTTTTTCTGGGGCATGGCACTGCTGCCCGTGGAATACGCCTCAGGCAGATGGACAAAGCCGAACTCTTGTGTAGAGAAAATGATCATCTCCTCGGCCCACCGGCTCAAGTGAAGGCCCAGCAGCGAAAGCGTGTTGACGAACTCCAGAACAAAATCGCGATCACTGGTGGCGTCGATACTGTTTACCGTCGGGCCATCGAAGTCGAGTTCTTCTGCCATGAAAGCGCGATCGAGCGGCAGAGTCGCACCGGCTACTGCGCCCGATCCCAGCGGACACACATTTACACGCTTGCGGCAATCGGCAAGGCGATCGGCATCGCGCAAAAACATTTCGACATACGCCAGCAGCCAGTGCGCAACCAGCACCGGCTCAGCCCGCTGCAAATGTGTGTACGCAGGCATCGAGGCGTTGCCCGCCTGTTCGGTGCGGTCGGTGAAAACGCTGCACACATCGGCCAGTTCCCTCCGCAACTCATCGATCCCCGCCCGCACGTAGAGGCGCAGGGCGGTAGCGATCTGCTCATTACGGCTGCGTCCGCTGTGCAGCTTGTATCCGACTTCGCCGATCCGTGACACCAGGTGCTTCTCAACAAAATGGTGAACGTCCTCGGCCTCTTTGTCTTCGATAGGATCCTTGGACGCGGCGGCCATCTCGCCAATCTGCTGCAGCCCTTCAAGAATGCTGATAAGTTCGTCGGCGGAGAGGACGCCGGCATTCTTCAAGGCGCGAGCGTGTGCTCCGCTCGCCGCCAACTCGTAACGCAGCAGCCGCTGGTCGAAATCAAACGATCGCTGCCAGCGCTCGAATTGCGGGTCCAGCGGCTGCCGGAACCGGCCCGACCACATCTTCATCGCGTAACCTCCACGCGACCCCGCGCGCGTACCCGCGACGGCAAGCCGAGGATGCGGATGAAACCCTCCGCATCTTTCTGGTCGTAACTGTCGCCCATGGTGAACGACGAAAGATCGGTGCGGTAGAGTGATTGCTCGGACTGGCGGCTTACCACCGAAACGTTCCCCTTATACAGAGACAGCGTTGCGCTGCCGGTCATATCTCTCTGCGTGCTGGCGATAAAAGCATCCAGCGCCTCGCGCAGCGGCGTGAACCACAGCCCGAAGTAGACGAGTTCTGCGTACTTCAGGCCCACGTGCTGCTTGAAGTGCGCGACCTCGCGTTCCAGGCACAGCGCTTCCAGTTCGCGATGCGCAGCAACCAGCAAGGTTCCGCCGGGCGTTTCATAACAGCCTCGCGACTTCATTCCGACAAAGCGGTTTTCCACCAGATCAATCCGGCCGACTGCGTTGCGCGCGCCAATTTCATTCAGCAACTCGACTAGCGAGACTCGAGGCAGCTTCATACCGTTGACCGTGACTGGGATCCCCTTGTCAAATCCGATTGTCACCTGCTCGTTTTTGTCCGGAGCCTCTTGGGGCGAGCGGGTCATCTGCCAGGTTGTTGGCAGCGGCGCATTCGCAGCATCTTCCAGTTCTCCGCCCTCGTGACTAAGGTGCCACAGATTGCGGTCGCGGCTGTGGATCTTCTCGCGGCTCGCCGCCACCGGAATGCCGTGCTGCTCGGCGTAATCCAGGCAGTCTTCGCGCGATTTCAGCGTCCACTCGCGCCACGGCGCGATTACTTTGAGCTCCGGCGCGAGCGCCTGATAAGCTAACTCGAAGCGAACCTGATCGTTTCCCTTGCCGGTGCAGCCATGCGCCACCGCCGTCGCTCCCTCTCGCAAAGCGACTTCGACTTGATGTTTTGCAATGACCGGACGCGCCAGCGACGTCCCCAGCAGATACTTATGTTCGTAGACCGCTCCTGCTTGCAGCGCTGGGAAGACATATCCTGTCAGAAATTCCTCGCGAAGATCCTCAACGATCACCTTGGTCGCGCCCGTGGCGTAGGCTTTCTCGACCACGGCTTCGATGTCGTCTCCCTGGCCCACGTCGGCGACCATCGCGATGACGTTGTAAGAATAGTTCTCCTTGAGCCACGGAATAATAATGGAGGTATCGAGTCCTCCGGAGTAGGCAAGTACAACTTTTTCAGGCATGAGCACTCCTTGCGGGCAGACGATCACCGCCGCCCAGCAGTAAGTAAAGAATAGCCTTTTGCACGTGCAGGCGATTCTCCGCCTGCTCGAAGACCACGGACTGATGCGAGTCTATCACCGCATCCGTCACTTCCAACCCGCGGTGTGCTGGCAGGCAGTGCATGAACACCGCGTGGGGCGCGGCTTCCGACATGAGGTCAGAATTGACTTGATAGGGCGGAAAGGTCTGCGTCCGCTCGCGCTCTTGTTTTTCCTGACCCATGCTCGTCCAGGCATCGGTGTAAACCGCGTCGGCTCCGGCAACCGCTTCGTGTGGATCGGTGAGTAAATGAATTTCGGCGCCGGTTTCTTCGGCAATCTTGCGCGCATCGGCGACAATCAGCGCATTGGGCGCGTAGCCCGCCGGAGTTGCCACGCGGATCGACGATCCCAGACATGCGCAGGTGAGTAACAGTGAGTGCGCCACATTATTACCGTCGCCAATATAGGCCAGGCTGCGGTTCTTCAAATCTCCGAACCGCTCCAGCAGCGTGAGATAGTCAGCCAGCGCCTGGCACGGATGCTCCAGATCGCTGAGCCCATTAATCACCGGGATCGATGCGTGCTGCGCCATGCCCTCGATGGTCTGCTGCGAAAACGTGCGCAGCACAATCAGGTCCACCCAGCGCTCCAGGTTGTGGGCCACATCGCTCAACCTTTCGCGCGCATCGAGTCGCTCGTGAGTTTGATCGACGAACATCGCCGTACCGCCGAGGCTTACCATCCCCGCCTCGAAAGTCAGCCGGGTTCGCAACGAAGGCTTCTCGAAAAACATGACAATTTGCTTGCCCGTTAGCACTCTCCAAAAATCCGCTGGACGCGACTTCATGATTCCCGCGAGATGCAACACTGCATCGACGCCGGCGGGGCCAAGGTCGCGAGTCGAGACCAGGTCTGGACACCAGAACACTTGCGGAACGCGCTCGGGAGCGGCCGCCATCCTGCCTTGCACGTGGCTATTCAACTTTGACTCCTTGCTCTGGACCTGCATATCCGCCGGTTGCGACTTGTAACGCGCCGCGATTGACTGACTCATGAATAGGTGACCTCCGTGCCACAAGAGAGCTTGGTCAGGTAGAACTGCGACAGGACGTCCGCCTCGGTCGCGGGCAAAATTCTCACTCGTCCTACACCCTGTTTCAGCGCCTGCCCGCAGGCCTGAAGTTTCGGCAACATGCCGCCGCTGATGACCGAGCCGGCCGCGAGTTCGGCGGCCTGCTTCGTGCTCAGCCACGGCATCACGCTGCCCGCAGCATCTTTTACTCCGGGCACATCCGTGAGGAAGATCAGAGCGTTGGCGCCGCAGGCGGCGGCACAAGATGCCGCCATTTCATCGGCGTTTACGTTGTAGTATTCGTCGTCGGCGCCCAGAGCCAGCGAGGCCAGAACCGGGATCCCTCCCTGCTGCCAGAGCGCGTCGATCCAGCATGGCTCCGCGAAACAAATCTCGCCGACAAATCCCAAGTCGCGGCCATGAACAAGCTTCTTCCGCGCGCGAAACGTCATGCCGTCACCGCCACAGAATCCAATGGCGGGCATGCCCGCTGACTGAATGGCCGCCACCAGCTTCTTATTGATGATTCCGGCCAATACCATCAGCGCCACATCCCGAGTCTCCGCATCGGTGACGCGCAGCCCTTCCACAAATTCGCTCTTTTTCCCCAGCCGATTCAGCATCCGGGTCAGCGCGCTTCCTCCGCCATGAACCACGGCGACGCGGTGACCATCCTGCGCCAGGTCGGCGATCGACCGCGCGCACTTGCGCAGCGTGGCCGCATCTTCAATTGCCCCTCCGCCTATCTTCACTACGATCGTCACTGCAATCCCTCCCGCTCTTCCCACTGATACATCAGATTCATGTTCTGCACCGCCTGGCCTGCCGCGCCTTTCATCAGATTGTCCACACACGAAACCAGCACCAGCCGCCGGCCGTCTTCTGCCAGGCAAAACCCCAGATCGCAATAGTTCGTGTGCAGCGAAAACTGCAACTGCGGCAGCTTCGGAGTCGCAAATAGCCGCACCCAATGTTTGCCCGAATAGAAATCCCGCAGACAGGATTCCACCTCCGCCGGCGCCATCGTCCGGTTCAGATGTACGTAGATGGTCGACAGAATGCCGCGTGGAATCGGCAGCAGATGAGGAGTGAAAGTCAGCTCCGCGTCTTGAAGTCCCAACTGCTCGACCATCTCTCCCAGATGCCGGTGATTGAATACCGAGTAGGCGGAGAGATTGTCCGCGACGGAAACGAAATGAGTACGCGACGTAGGAGCTTTGCCCGCTCCGGAAACCCCCGACTTCGAGTCGGAAATGATTCCACGCTCCCGGTCGATCAGTCCGGCCTGCAGCAGGGGAGCCAAAGCCAGGATCACCGAGGTCGCGTAGCAGCCGGGATTCGCCACCAGTTGAGCCGCTCCAATGCGGTCGCCGTTCAATTCCGGCAGGCCATATACCGCTTTGGCTGTCAATTCCGCGGCTGTGACCGCATCCGCATCTTGAAACGAATAGACGGCACGATGCTGCGCCTGCTTCAGCCGCCATGCACCACTCAGATCGATCACGCGTAAACCTTGCGCGATAGCTTCAGGTACAAGAGAGCGAGACGCTTCATGCGGCGTAGCCAGAAAAAGCAATTGCACGCCCTGGCGTTTCAGCTCCGGCCACGAGAGCGGCCGAAGAGGATAGCCTCCATTGCCGGATAACTCTGGAAATACCTCCGCTAAATCTGTCGCGCCGTCACTACCGCCCTCGCGCCGGAACAGCATGGGCTTTTCCAATCTCGGATGACGTTCGAGAAGACGCGTCAACTCCAATCCGGAATAGCCACTCGCCCCCAGCACCGCGCTTTTGAGTTTCGCAGACATCAGCCGAGCATCTCCTCGATACGAACTGCAACCTTCTTCGCCGCGTCCTTGTCCGGACAAACGATCAGGATCGCATCGTCACCGGCAATCGTTCCCAACACTTCATCCCATTCCTGCTCATCGAGTGCCGCCGCCACCGGCTGAGCGCTGCCTGTAATTGTCTTCACTACCAGCAGGTTCTGAGCGGGCCGCACATCCAGCACAAACTCGCGAACTAACCGATGCACCGGCGGCAGGGCCAACCCCGCCGCGCCTTCGCCTTGAGGTAGTGTGTAGCCAGTTGCCGTCTTGCTCAGATTCAGATCGCGAATATCCCGCGACAGCGTCGCCTGTCCCACCTTGAATCCCCGCTTCCGCAAGGCCCTCTGCAAATCTTCCTGGTTGGCCACGGGCCCCTGCCGCAACGCTTCCAAAACGGCTCTCTGTCGCAGGGCTTTATTCATTATGAATATTTATTCATAAATATGAATAAATATTCTCTAGTGTACAGACCAGCGCCCACCCTGTCAAGGGAAAATGTGCCACCACTACCAGTTTTTGGTAACCCTCGCACGGCTACGGCCTCACGGCCACCTGGTCCGTCCGTGTTTGAGATTTCCCTCTAATGAGGCCGGCGAAAATCGCGGGAGGATTTTGCGGGGCAGCGACAAATATTCTTCGGACGACGCTCTTCTTGGTAACGCCCCGCATCTCTTTCGGTACAGCCGCGGAGGAGTCGGCCTCGTCGAAAACTCCGGGCCGGGCTCAAAATCCTTGCTAGACTACTCGCGGTCAAAAGCGCCAAGTCAAGGAGTACCCATGAACCACAGGCCCACCCTGGTTGCCGAGTTGATTGCCGAGTTCCTCGGGACCTTCGTCTTGATTCTCTTTGGCTCGGGTGTGGTTGCGATGGTCGTCCTGTTCCCCTCAAACGCCCCCGCCGCGACCGCTCACGGTGGCTACACCAACATCACCCTGGGCTGGGGACTGGCGGTGACCATGGGAATTTACGTTGCCGGAAAAGTCTCTGGTGGCCATCTCAACCCAGCTGTCACTCTCACTCTAGCGGTGTTCCGTGGTTTTCCCTGGCGCAAGGTCATGCCTTATTCCATCGCCCAGACGGCGGGGGCTTTTCTCGCCGCGGCCCTCGTCTACAGAAATTATCTGCCCGCCTTCCGCCAGTTCGACCCTCAACTGGAAAAAACCGCCGGAGTGTTTACAACGTTCCCTGCCTTTCCGGAATGGCCTCAAGCCGGATTCCTGGATCAGGTCATTGGCACGGCTCTGCTATTGCTCCTGGTGCTGGCCATCACTGACGAACTCAACGTACCTCCCGGAGCGAACCTCGCGCCTGCGATGATTGGACTGGTGGTCGTGGCCATTGGGATGAGCTTCGGCGGCATGCACGGATATGCGATTAATCCCGCGCGCGATTTCGGCCCGCGCCTTTTCACCGCCGTGGCTGGATTCAGAAACAATGGTCTTACTGACGGCCCGCGCGTGTGGTGGGTTCCCGTTGCTGCACCGCTGCTTGGCGGACTGATTGGCGCTGCCGTCTACGATTTCGGCATTCGACGATTCCTGCGAGCGTCCCAGCCGTCGACCCTACGACGATCATCCTAGCCAACGGCTGCAGAAAGCAGAACAGGAGGCCCCCTTGCGCTACATTCTCTCTCTCGATCAGGGCACAACAAGTTCGCGAGCACTCTTATTTGACGATCAGGGCGCCGTCCGATCCGTGGCTCAGCGCGAGTTCACCCAAATCTTTCCCGAACCCGGATGGGTCGAGCACGATCCCGAAGAGATCGCAGCATCGCAGGTCGCCGTAGCCCTGGAAGCCTTGACCAAAGCCAAAGCACAGCCCAGCGATGTGGCCGCTATCGGCATCACCAACCAGCGCGAAACTACCATCGTCTGGGACCGCGCTACCGGCCAGGCCCATCTACAAAGCGATTGTCTGGCAAGATCGCCGCACCGCCGCTTTTTGCCAGCAACTCAAGGCGCAAGGCCACGAGAGTTTGATCCAGCGTCGCACTGGTTTGTTGATCGATGCTTATTTTTCCGGCAGCAAGATTTCCTGGATCCTCGAACACGTCCCGAACGCCCGCGGCCTCGCCGAAGCAGGCCGCCTCGCATTCGGCACCGTCGATACCTGGCTGCTCTGGAAGTTGACTGGCGGGCGAGTGCACGTGACTGACGCCAGCAACGCTTCCCGCACCATGCTTTTCAACCTTGAATCCGGCCGCTGGGATAACGAACTTCTCGACCTCTTTCGAATCCCCGCCTCGATGCTGCCAACAGTCGGTCCCTCCAGTGAAGTCTACGGAGAAGTAAGCTCTGTCCCAGGTCTTAACGGCATTTCTATCGCGGGCATCGCTGGCGATCAGCAGGCCGCACTCTTTGGACAAAGATGCACCAGCCCAGGCCTCACCAAGAATACTTACGGCACGGGCTGCTTCATGTTGCAGAGCACGGGCAATCGCGCCGTCGCATCGACTCACCGGCTACTCACAACCGTGGCCTGGAGAATCGCCAACGACACTAGCTACGCGCTCGAAGGCAGCGTGTTCGTAGGCGGAGCCGTGGTCCAATGGTTGCGCGACGGTTTGGGGATCATTCGCAGCTCATCGGAAGTGGAAGCCCTGGCGAACTCTGTCCCCGACAATGGCGGAGTGTACTTCGTCCCCGCTTTCGTGGGCCTGGGCGCTCCGCACTGGGATTCCTACGCACGCGGCGCAATCTTCGGCCTTACGCGCGGCAGCAGTGCGGGTCACATCGCGCGCGCTGCTCATAGAAAGCATCGCGTATCAGGTCGCTGATCTGATGGACGCGGTTCAGACCGATACCAACACTCCCCTTCAGGAGTTGCGTGTGGATGGTGGTGCATCCGCCAACGACAGCCTCATGCAATTTCAGGCGGACATTCTCGGTGTGCCCGTGGTGCGACCCGCCGTGACGGAAACAACTGCGCTGGGCGCCGCATTTCTGGCCGGTCTGGGCGCCGGCTTCTGGAAGGACGTTCAGGTAATTTCTGACTTGCAGCGGGAGGAACGCCGGTTTGAACCAAGCCTGCCGCGCTCTCAGGTGGATGCCATGCGGCAGCGCTGGAATGAAGCAATCTCCCGCGCTAAGTCCTGGGAGCAAGTACAGAACGAATCCCGCGTATAGCGCCGGCAGCCTGCCCTGAACGAAGCCGAAGGGCTCCGCCCGCTGTCGCGAGAGACTGCGAAGTTTGTGAAGACAAGATCGTGAAGGAAAAGACGAACGCAAAGCGCATCATCGTAGGCGTGGGCGAACTGCTCTGGGATCTACTCCCTTCCGGCAAGCAGCTTGGCGGAGCCCCCGCCAACTTTGCCTACATCACGAACCTGCTCGGTGATATAGGAATTCCAGCCAGCCGGGTCGGACGTGACTCTCTGGGAGACGAAGCCCTTCATCGTCTGGCACAATTGGGGCTCAGCGCCGACTGCATTCAACGAGATCCCACGCATCCCACCGGAACTGTGCAGATCGAAGTGGACGCCGCCGGTCAGCCGCGCTTTGAAATTTCCGAGTCGGTAGCCTGGGACTTTCTCGATTGGACGCCACAATGGCAGGGGCTCGCGCAACAGGCGGATGTCGTCTGCTTTGGATCGTTGGCGCAGCGCTCGGAGCGCAGTCGCGCCACCATTCGTAAATTTGTGCTGGCTTCGCGGCCAAACGCAGTGCGCGTTTTCGACGTCAACCTCCGGCAGAATTTCTTTGCTGCAGAAATCCTCGCCGAATCGATGAGGCTCGCCACCATCGTCAAACTCAACGATGAAGAACTTCCAAGGATCATGCGATTGCTCGAGTTGGAACATCACGGCGACGAAGACTCGGCACGACATCTGCTGTCTTTGCACAATCTGAGGCTGGTTTGTGTCACCCGCGGCAATGGCGGCAGCCTGCTGGTGACCGCCGACGAATCCAGCGAACATCCCGGCTTCAGAGTGAAGGTCGCCGACACCGTCGGCGCTGGAGACGCTTTCACTGCGGCCCTGGTGCATGGATATCTGCGTGGGGCATCGCTCGCGCAACTCAATGAGACCGCCAACCGCGTCGGCGCGTGGGTCGCCAGTCAGTCAGGAGCGACGCCCACCCTGAAAGCGAGCTTGGCACAAACCTTGGCTGCGATCGGCTGAAATGCTTCGTGTAGGGACAGCCGCCTCAGCTGTCCGCCGAGCGGAGCGAGGCCGCCTCCAGCATCTTGGTTTTTAGTTTATTCTGTCTAGTTTGTGGTTCGACGTTCTAGGGGGCCCATTGACAAGATCTCGCGTAGTGGTTTGTCTATTCGTCTGCGTTTCGCTCTTGCTGTCCGTCGGATCGAGCGCCGCCCAGCAAATTCCCGAGAATACATATCAGGAACTGCGTTGGCGTATAATCGGCCCCTTTCGCGGCGGCCGTACCCGTGCCGCTACTGGGGTTCCGAACCAGCCGAATGTCTTCTATATGGGCCAAGTCAACGGCGGAGTATGGAAGTCAGACGACTACGGCCGCACCTGGACACCCATCTTCGATCACGAGTCCACGCAATCGATTGGCGCCATTGCAGTAGCGCCTTCGAATCCCAATATCATTTATGTGGCCAGCGGTGAAGGCCTGCACCGCCCCGACCTCTCGGTTGGTAACGGAATCTACAAATCGACTGACGCAGGAAAAACCTGGACTCATCTCGGACTGCGCGATGGCCTGCAGATTCCCGCACTCGCCATCGATCCCCGCGATCCCAATCGAGTCTTCGCCGCCGTGCTCGGCCACCCCTACGGCCCGAATGAGGAGCGTGGTCTTTTCCGTTCCGCTGATGGCGGCCAAACCTGGCAGAAGGTCATCTACAAAGACGAAAACACCGGCGCTTCCGATGTAGAGATTGATCCCTCCAATCCCGACGTGATTTACGCCTCGATGTGGGAAGCGCGCGAGGGCCCCTGGGAGGATGGCAACGAAGTCAACGGCACTGGCGGCGGCTTGTTCAAATCAACGGACGGCGGAAGCACGTGGCATCCTCTTACCAACGGCTTGCCGAAGGATCTCTCCCAGATTTATGTTGCCATCGCTCCCAGCGATCCGCGCCGTCTTTACGCCACGCTGGGGACCGCCTCGGGCGGACTCGCTGTCTATCGTTCCGACGATGCCGGAGAAAGCTGGGCCAAAATCACAGACGATCCCCGCCCATCAGGCCGCATCGGTGGCGGAGACCTACCCATTCCTCGAGTCGATTCCAAGAATGAAAACGTCCTCTATAGCGCCAGCACAGTAACAATGAAGTCCAGCGACGGCGGCAAGACATGGTCCGGATTCCGCGGCGCTCCCGGCGGCGATGACTACCAGAATCTCTGGATCAACCCCAACGACCCCAACATTATTCTTCTTGTGAGCGATCAGGGCGCGCTTGTCACGGTCAATGGCGGGGCCTCATGGAGTTCCTGGTACAACCAGCCCACAGCGCAGATTTACCACGTCTCGGTCTCGCCCACTTTCCCCTATCGCGTTTGCGGAGGGCAACAGGAGAGCGGTTCGGTTTGCATCTCCAGCCGCGGCAACGACGGCGCCATCACCCTCCGCGAGTGGCATCCCGTAGGCGTAATCGAATACGGCTACGTCGCGCCCGATCCGCTCGACCCTGACATTATCTACGGGGGTGGCAGAAATGAGGTCTCGAAGTTCCACTGGTCCACCGGCCAGGTGCAGAACGTCACGCCCATCCCGCTTCGCAGCGCAAAATACCGCACCGACCGCAGCGAGCCCACGATGTTCTCGCCTCTTGACCCGCACACTCTTTATTTCGCCAGCAACGTGCTCTTCAAAACCACCGATGGCGGAAATTCCTGGCAGACCATCAGCGACGATCTCACTCGTCAGAATCCCGGAATTCCAGCCAGCGTGGGCAATCTCGTTCCCAAAGATGCCGATAAGAAGCGCGGAGTAATCTACGCGCTCGCACCTTCGTTCAAGAACATCAACACACTCTGGGCCGGCACCGACGACGGCCTGATTTGGCGCACTCGCGACGGTGGCAAGAAGTGGAGCGACATCACTCCAAAAGAACTCACGTCCTGGAGCAAAGTCACGCAGATCAGCGCCTCGCACTTCGATGATGAGTCCGCCTACGCCTCCGTGAGCCGCTTTCGCATCAACGATCTGCAGCCCTACATGTACCGCACTCACGATGGCGGCAAGACCTGGAAGCTGATCACAGCAGGCCTTCCCGCCTTCGGCCCCGTCGACACCGTACGAGAGGATTCCGTTCGCAAAGGACTGCTGTTTGCGGGCACGGAGAATTCGGTCTGGGTCTCCTTCGACGACGGAGATCACTGGCAATCCCTGCAACTGAATTTACCGCACACGTCGATGCGCGATCTTTGGATCCACGACGACGACCTCATCGTCGGCACGCATGGGCGTTCGTTCTGGATTTTGGACGACATCACGCCCCTTCGCGAAGCCGCGGCTTCGTTCTCCGCTGACGCTCACCTCTTCGCCCCAGCGCCCTCCTACCGAGTGCAGCGCGATACCAACACCGACACGCCGCTTCCCCCTGACGAACCGGCTGCCGCCAACCCGCCCGATGGAGCGATCATCGACTACTATCTGTCGCGCGCCTCGTCTGCCATCACTCTCGAAATCCTCGACGCTCGTGGCCAACTCGTTCGCAAATTTTCCAGCAACGATAAGCCCGACGTTCCCGAAGCTGATCTAAGAAAACAACTCATCCCTCTTTATTGGTTGCGTCCTTTCCGCGCTCTGCCCTCCGATGCCGGCATGCACCGCTGGGTTTGGGATCTCCACTATCCCGCGCCCGATTCGCCGCGCCACGAGTATCCCATCGCAGCAATTCCCGGAGACACACCCCGCTACCCGCTCGGTCCCACAGTTCTGCCCGGCTCCTATACCGCGCGGCTCACCGCAAACGGAAAGAGTTACAACGCGACTTTCACCGTGAAGATGGACCCTCGCGTCCAGATCTCGTCAGCCAGCCTCGAAAAGAAATTCCAGCTGGAAATGCGCCTGGCATCGCTATTGAGCCAGACCTCCAAAGCCGTAATGCAAGCCGGATCGATTCGCGAGCCTTTGCAAAAACTGAGTCAGCAAGCCACCGGCACGGCCCGCGACTCCATTCAGGCCTTCCAGACCAAACTCGCGTCAGTTCTTGGCGCGCCAGCCGGTTCCCCTGCACCTCCTGCGGACGAAATCACCCTCGCACGGGTGAATGGGCAAGTCGCCGTTTTATATGGCCAGGTGTGGCAGGCCGATGCCGAACCCACCGCCACGCAATCTGAGGCCGTCGCGGCCACCGAGCACGACGCCTTGGATGTAATGAAGCGTTGGGATGCGCTTAGGACTTCCGATCTTCCCGCGCTCAATCGCGAACTGCGCGCCGCAAACTTGCCGGAGGTACAAATCGAATCGGACCCGCACCCGGACGACGCTGGCCTGGATGAAGAATAGGAGATGCGCCTTCCACTCCCAGCCGCAGACGCCGCTCTGGGGGCGAAAGTCGAGCGTTTTGCCGTCCCCTTCGCCGGCAATATGCAAGATATTGCATACATTCCACGTCTTCCGCATCCCGTGCAAAATTAATTGTCAAATCTTAGTGACAAGTAGACCCGAATCGCCCGCGGACGCGGTATAATCCGGCGGCTTTGAGATTCGAGACAGAAGTGCAGTCCTCGGCAACTTCCCTCTGCGAGTTGTATTCCCCGGGTAGCCCTGCCGTCCCGCTCCTGTCAGACTCTGTCGGGTTTACGAAGAAAATTCAAAATCGAGGAAACAGAATGAAGTGGCGCTCAATCTTTGCAGTCTCCCTGGTGACTACTTTAATGCTCTTGTCTGCGGTCATGGCCGTGGGGCAGAATCATCTGCCGCTCTATGCCCCACACGGGCTCGGAACCGAACCTGCCTCCATCTAATACAAGCCATCCTGCGGTCCAGCGATGAAGTTTCGCCTTCGGCCGCGTTCTGGACGAAAGTTACGCACCTTGCCGCCAGTCTCCGTCGGCTCAATGGTTCTGCTCACCGACGGCCGAGTCCTGGTGCATTCCGAGCCCAACTGTTCTGGTTGCACCGGGAACTACCAGAATTGGTACACTCTGACTCCCGACAATACCGGCAGCTATATCAACGGCACCTGGACGAAGGTGGCAAGTTTGCCCGCTAGCTACGCGCCGCTGTTCTTCGGCTCCGCGGTGCTGCCGGATGGTAAAGTCGTGGTCCAGGCGGCGAATACAATTGCAAGCCCAATTGCTCTGCGGGCATCTGGCAGTCTTTGGGTGCGATCTATGATCCTGTCGCCAACACCTGGACCGCCACGACACCGCCGAGCTGGCACTACGAACCTCGGCGACGCCCAATCTGTAGTTTTGCCGAACGGAACCTGGTTGCTGGCGGAGTGCTGTGCGATCGCGTTCGGGGACAGCCGCTTTCCCGCGTTATTACAGCTTCAACGAGGGCACGCTGACCTTCACCGATCTAGCCAACTCCACCGATGGCAAGAACGATGACTTCGACGAAGAAGGCTGGACTCTACTGGCAAACGGCGAGGTGCTAACGGTTGACGCCTACACCAGCAATACCGTTCTCACGGGCACGAATTCAGAAACCTACAACTCCACAACCAATAATTGGACCACTGCCGGCAGCACCATCCAACAACTCTGGGATTCGAACTGCAAGAGTGGCGGCGGCAGCTTCGAGCTGGGGCCGGCCATCTTACGCCCAGACGGTACCGTGTTCTACACCGGAGCCAGCGACTGCGAAGCCGGTCACACGGCGGTTTACAATTCAACCACTGGAGTCTGGACCGCAGGACCGGATTTTCCCAACAGCGATGCGGCAAATGATGCACCCGCCGCGCTTGAAATTACCGGTGACGTCGTTGTAGAAGCCAGCGCCTTTAGCGGCACTTTCAGTGCGCCGGCCAATTTTTACGAGTGGAACGGCACTACCCTAGTGGTATCGCTAACCCACCCAACGCATCCAGTACCCCCTCCTTTGTGGGGCATCTGCTGGTTCTGCCCAACGGGCAGATCATGTATACGGATTTCACCACCGATGTTGAGTTCCTCACTTCGGCGGGAACCTTCAATTCGGCTTGGCAGCCAACCATCACGTCCGTCCCCAGCACGCTCAACGCCGGGACGACGTATTCGATCTCAGGAACGCAGTTCAACGGTCTGTCACAGGCAAATGCCTATGGCGACGATTTCCAGGATGCCACCAACTATCCGCTGGTCCAGATCGTAAACACAGGCACAGGACACGTTTTCTTCGCCAAGACCCACGGTCACAGCACGATGGCTGTCGCCACGGGCAGCACGATCGTCTCCACGAACTTCGATGTGCCCGCGGGAATTGAAACGGGGGCGAGTTCCCTGTTTGTGATTGCAAACGGCATTCCTTCGGCTGCCGCCAGCGTCACCATTTCGGGGGGGACAAGTGGTTTCAGCCTCTCCGCCAACCCCACTTCCGTGTCCGTGGTGCAGGGCAAGTCGGGAACCTCAACCATTACCAGTACGGTGACCGGCGGGTTTAACACGCCGGTTGTATTGTCTGCCAGCGGCCAGCCAACCGGCGTGACCGTAACCTTCAACCCAACCTCGATTACCGGAACCGGAACTTCCACCATGACGATGGCCGTAGCCGGAACTGTTGCGACCGGCGTGTATCCCATCACGGTAAAAGGAACCGCCGGCTCTACTGTAGAAACCACCACGGTTACGCTGACGGTGACCAGTTCCAGTGGCTTCAGCCTCTCCGCCAACCCCACTTCGGTCTCGGTGAAGCAGGGCAACTCGGGAACTTCAACCATCACCAGCACAACGACGGGCGGCTTTAACACGCCGGTTGTATTGTCTGCCAGCGGCCAGCCCACCGGCGTGACCGTAACCTTCAACCCAACCTCGATTACCGGAACTGGAACTTCCACCATGACGATGGCTGTAGCCTCAACCACAGCCACCGGCACTTACACCATTACGGTGAAAGGAACCGCCGGCTCTACTGTAGAAACCACCACGGTTAAGCTGACGGTGACCAGTTCGGGTGGTGGCAGCTTCACCCTCGCCGTAGCGCCCAAAACGGCTAGCGTTGCTCCGGGTGGCCACACGAACGCCAAGATCACGGCAACTCCTTCTGGTGGCTTCACCGGAACGATTGCTTTGACTGCTTCGGGACAGCCAACCGGCGTGCAGGTAAACTTCAAACCTACTTCCATCACGGGCGGCTCGGGAACTGCGGCCATGCAAATCAACGTCTCTAGAACGGCCAAAGCCGGAACATTCACGATCACCATCAAGGGTACGAGCGGAAGCACGACCGCAACGACCACATTCACTCTCACCATCACGTAGTCGGTGCGGTGAACTTAACCAAGGAAAGGCCCGGATCAGATCCGGGCCTTTTCAGTTCCACTCTACAAGGCTTCTACGGCGCGCTGTAGGTCCTGCGCGATTTGAGCGGGATTGCTGCCATCCGCAAAGTTCATTGGCCGGCCAATGTGCACACGAATCTCTCCCGGTCTGGCAAACTTTCTTCCTGCTTGCTTCACTTCAAACAATCCCACAATTCGCATAGGTAGCACCGGAATGCCCAGATTATTCGCCAGCAGCCCAATCCCGAGCGCGAAACGGATTCATCTCGCCATCCACAGTGTGTTTTCCTTCTGGAAACACCAGGATGCTGTATCCGCGATCCACGGCCTCACCCGCATAAGCGAAACTCTGCCGGAAGCCAGCCTCGCGGGGCAGCGGAAATAGGTTCAACAGCGAAACGCCCAGAAGCCATCGCGTGCGATCATAGATTCTTTCGAAAAAGCCTCTACCCGGCGCCGGCGTGCGCAAAGCTTCCAGATCCTCTCCGCGGGTCGCAGTAGCTATGCGGTTTCCCAGTCGCGCCGGTAGAGCTGCCTGCACAAATCCCACATCCACATCAGAAACATGATTGCAGATCACCAGCAGCGGCCCGCTCCATCCTCGCAAGTGTTCCCGCCCTTCGATCCGCGCCCACCCCAGCAAAATCATTGCAGGCCTCATCAACAAGTAATGCGCCAGCCATCGTACCCACGCCACCGGCCACCGCAGTACCCAGCGCGGATAGTGATACTGCGCCCGCGGCCACGCCTCGCCGCTCAACATCCTTTCCACGTCGCCCACCGTTCGTGCCGCGCTCAAACGCTTCTCGCTAAGATCCACTTGATATCGATCTTCCAGCGCGCCGATCAGTTCCACTCGGTCCAGAGAACTGAGCCCAAGGTCGGAATCGAGCGCAGCGTCCGCATCAAGTTCCGCGACGTTTCGCCCCGTGATGCGGCCGATCAGTTCCATCACTGGGCTGTCGCTCGCAACATCTTTCTTTCCGGCTTGCAGAATTTGTCTTGCGGCGAATTCGGCAATCAGATTCCGTCGTGGCTTCTGCGTGCTCGTGCGCGGAAAGTCTTTTTGCGGCCACTCTACCCACATCCGCATGCGTTGGAATTCCGCCAACGACTGGTTCGCCCGTTCCACCACTCCTTCCACCCTGACATAATCGCGCAAAATGAGAACCGCACAGGGCTCTGCATTCCCTCCCCGCTCAATCCCCACCACCACACAGTCTTTCACCTCAGGTTGAAGCCGCAACGCCGCCTCCAAGTCTTCCGGATAAATATTCAGTCCGCCCGGCGTCACGATCACTTCTTTCTTGCGCCCCTTGAAGTAGAGGTTCCCGGCGTCGTCCAGCGCGCCCACATCTCCCGTCCGGTACCAGCCGTCTTTATCCGTAACCTCGCCCCCACCATCCCAATACCCCGCCGCCACACCGCCGCCGCGGATCAGAATCTCCCCATCTTCTGCCAGCTTCACTTCCCGCCCCGGCAGCACCTTTCCAATCGATCCCTTCCCCAGCTTGAACGGATGGTTCACGCTGATCAGCGACGTAGTCTCCGTCAGCCCATATCCCTGAATCGCGGCATAACCCAGCCGGTCCCAAAATTGTTCAGTCTCCGCATCCAGCGCCGCCCCTCCGCAAATAAACGCCCAAAACTTCCAGCCAAACTGCCGGCGAATCCTCCGAAAGATCCACCACCGCCGCAGGAAGTGTTTCCCCTCCGCCGCGCCGAAGCGCCGCCGAAAGCCGTCGATCTTTCCGCCGTCTTCGAGATCGCGCTCGATCTTCTGTTTCAAAGATTGCAAAACTCTGGGCACCGTCACTAGAACCGAAACCCGCTCCCGCCGAATCGTGCTCACTATCTCCGAAGGCTTCAGCTCCTCCTGAAAGATCACCGTCCCGCCCAGCAGCGGAGGCAGAAACATCCCCAGAAATTGCCCAAACACATGGCTAAGCGGCAGCAAATTCAAAAACCGCACCGGATGCACCCACCGCTCATACTTCAAATACCGCCGCATCTCCCGCTGTAGCGGAGCAATGTTAGCCAGCACATTCGCATGTGTAATGACGACGCCCTTAGGTTCAGCCGTAGTCCCCGAAGTAAACACGATCTGCAGGATGTCATTGCGCCTGATGATTACATCCTGTTGGCCGGGGGTGCCCCGTCCAAGCTCCGGTTGGGCGGGGCTTTTAACTTCCTCAAGAGTGATTACAGAAACCGATCCGACAACATGTCTCCGCCGCATGCCTCCGCGAACAAAACCAAAGCTTCGCCTCGACCTGCCCAGAAACCCGCGCCAGCAAAATCCGGCGAAGCCCCATCGTCCATCGGCACAACGACAACGCCGCGCAAAGCACAACCGAAGAAACGCCGCAACCCACTCCGTGCAATTCAAGCCCCAAAGCATCACCCGGTCGCCCTTGCGGATCCCTCGCGCCTCCAGTTCGCGGCGAAACCGCAGAGCCATCTCCAAAACCTGCCCGTAAGTGAACCACTCCATCCGGTATCCGCAGCGCTGCCCGTAGGCACGTTCCTCGCACTGCGCCTGAAAGGTCGCCAGGAAAAACTCTGCTAAAGATTCAGCCATGGATGAATAGAGGTAGCAGGGAATAAAGTAAAGCCTTGCCTCTACGCAAGTTTAGTGGCAGATGGGAACAATCGCACATCTGCCGGTCAGTTTCAAAGAAGTTGCCGCGCCAAGGCCCCGTCACGCGCGCCACATCAAGTCGTGTGTTTTCGACAACTATGGGGACAGGTTACAATTGGCCGTTGTCTAAGGGGTGCGAGTCATGAACCCGACTGGCTTCATAATCACGTTGTTCGGAATCGCTCCGGGCTGTCGTTTTGCTAATGGGGAAACATGCTTTACTCTCGCAAGACGACTTCCTTCGGATATACAACAGGTGGCAAAAGACAGCGCAGTTCGGCGTAAGCCATTTGACGTGGGTTACTTCGGCCGACGAAGGAAGCTGAGGTTATTGGGTGTTGGATTGATCGGGATCGGTTTGTTTATAGTGGTATCCGTCGTAGCTGTTGCACTCTCCCACTTTCGATAGCTGACGTAATATCGCCTCACTCCCGCCCCACCCCCAACGCATCCGCCACGCGATTAATGTAATTAAACCAAGAAGCAATCAAAGTAATCTGCAGAATCCCGCGATCGTCAAATCCCACCGTCCGCAGCCGCTCGATATCACCTTTCGAAACGCGAGTCGCATCTTTGGTCAATTTGACCACATAGTCCACCATCACTCGCTCCTGCGGCGTGATGGGCGCGGTCGTGTAATCCTTCTCCAGCGCCTCCACCAGCTCCTTGTCCAGCGTCACTCTACGCAGAAACTCTGCGTGTGACTCGATTCAATACACGCACCGGTTGGTCACCGAGACCATGGTCGTAATCATTTCGTGCTGCCGCCGCGTCAGCGGCAAATCCGGCGACATCAGTGCGCCAAACGTGCCGAACGAGTGATACAGCGCCTCCGGAATCAGCGTGTGCGACCCAACAATCGACGACCCTCCCGACTCGTCCGGATGCACCGGCTCGACATACTCCTTGGGGTACAGCCCCTTCTGGCCCTCAATCGCCTGCCGCAGCTTCTCGTCCGCCTCCGACATCGGTATGGTTCGAATCCAAGTCATAATTGCAATTGTCCTTCGTTCAGAGTTCCTTCAATTTCGCAGAGGAAGGCTACACGTTTGCGCACCGCCTCCACATAGCACATTTGTATTAGTAAGCCGCGCGCCAAGATTCGCCATCGCGTTACGCAACCCATAAGCATACCTTGTTCGCCCAATCCGCAAAACTCCAGTAAAATTCCCACAATAACTTTTTCCAACGGTGGTGCGCGTGGATCTCTTGAGTGACGTGGAAGTTCGAGTGCTGGGCTCGCTGATCGAAAAGGACATCACCACTCCCGACTACTATCCCTTGTCGCTCAACGCGCTGGTGAACGCCTGTAACCAGAAGAATAACCGCGATCCGGTGATGACGCTCGACGAGGACTCGGTTCGTGCGGCGCTCGACTCGTTGCAAGCGCAGCGGCTTGCGGGACCGGCGCACGGCGCCGACAGCCGGGTCACGAAATACGAGCACCGCCTGCAGGAAATTTTCAACTTTGACCGGCGGGAAGTTGCGATCCTCTGCGTGCTGCTGCTGCGCGGGGCGCAAACTCCGGGTGAACTGCGGGGCCGGGCCGAGCGCATGTATCGCTTCGAAGAACTGGAGGACGTTCATGCGACGCTCGACCGGCTCAGCCAGCGCCAGCCTCCGCTGGTGGCGGTGCTGCCGCGTCAGCCGGGCACGAAAGAGTCGCGCTACATGCATCTGCTCTCCGGCAACGTGGCTCCTGCAGAAGTTGCGCCGGCTCGAACCTTATCAAGTTCCTCAGCAGCTGACGATCGCATTGCCAGCCTGGAAAATGAAATGGCGGAACTGAGAAGAGGACTCGCGGAAATGCAGCAGCAACTGGCGGCGTTTCGGAAGCAGTTCGAATGATCGAATGATGAATGATCGAATGATCGAATGATCACCGAACCGGTGTATCATGGAAAAATCCTGTCTCGCAGGAGACGTCATGCATCGCCGCGAATTCCTCATTCGCTCTGCGTCGGGCCTGGGAGTTGCCTGGCTTACTCGCAAAGATCTGCTGACCGCCCTCGCAGCCCAGCCTTTGTCGTCGAAGTTCTCCGCGTCTGACACTGTCACGCTAGGCAACACCGGCATTAAGACTAGCCGGCTGGCCATGGGCACCGGAACCGTTGGCTCGGGACATCATTCGAACCAGACTGCGCTCGGTGTCAAAGCACTTTCTGATCTTCTGCTCAACGGCTACGATCAGGGCTTGCGTTTCTTCGACGCCGCCGATTCTTATGGAAGTCATCCTCACGTCGCCGAAGCATTGAAGCACGTGCCGCGCGACAAAGTCACCGTGCTGACAAAGACGTGGGCCCGCGATCCCGCGACAGCCCGCGCCGATCTTGACCGCTTCCGCCGCGAGTTGCGAGTCGACTACCTCGATGTCTGCCTGATGCACTGCGTTACCGAAGCGGATTGGACCGAGCGCTTCAAAGGCGTGATGGACGTGCTCTCCGAAGCCAGGCAGAAGGGAGTGATTCGTGCCCATGGATGTTCCTGCCACAGCATCGAGGCGCTGCGCGCGGCTGCGAAGTCGCCTTGGGTGGAGATTGATCTTGCCAGAATTAATCCGATCGGTTCGCACATGGACGCGGAGCCTCAGACGGTGATCAGTGTTCTGCGCGAGATGAAAGCTGCGGGCAAAGCCGTGATCGGGATGAAGATTCTCGGCCAGGGCGATCTGCGCAACCGGCAATCCGAAGCTCTGCGTTATGCGCTGTCTCTCGGCGTACTCGATGCTTTTACTATTGGGGCCGAGAGTAAAGCTGAGCAAGAAGACTTGATTCGGCGCATCGCGGCAGCCTAGAAACATTGCCTTGGTTTCCAGGACGCAACCACTTGAATGCCCGTTGTTGCAGCCCTTCGCACGTGTCCCGCGCCCCACATCGTGTCCGAGCCCCCACAATGCCAAGCGTTTCCCACGCACTAACCCACCTAAAATCAGCGTTCCATCCGTTGGCCATTTCCTTGCACTCTCACTAACGCTGCTCAGCAGCAGGAGGTGACCAACCATGACCCGTATCAACCTGTTTCGCACCACAGAAGTTCGCAGCACGACATTTCGCGGTAACCCAACAACGCTTGATTCCGTTGCGTGGGGCAAGATTAACTTTGACAAGAACACCAGCACGCTGGTATTCGCCGCGCTCTTGATTGTTTGTTCAGTGGCCGTCGGATGCTCCAGCGAGAAACCCAAACTCGAAAGCTCCACCAACCAGTCGGCGATGACTCAGCCCATGCCGCCCGCACCGACCGCGCCGGCAACCGTGCCCGCGACGCCCGCAGTGCAGGCTGCCGCCAAGCCGGTCCACAAGAAAGTCGTACGCAAGGCCCCAGCGACCGTCACTTACGCCGACAAGACTTCCGGCGTCTCATTCCAATATCCGCGCAAGTATGCCTTGGAGACGGGCGACGCCGCCAACGAACTTGTCTCGTCCGACACGATCCCGATGGACTTTGTACAGCCCGGAGGAGTCGCACTCGCTGCGGTTGCGATGCCCGAGTCCGCTTATCCCAACAGCAATCTAGCCTCGGCCTACTTTAACGTCAGCGTAAACAAAACGCTCACGGCGGAGCAGTGCAGCGAATTCTCCGTTCCGCAGGCCAATCCTGCGACGCCTGCCGACCCCACAGTGCAGGCCACAGCAAAGGTTTCCAAGCTGAAGATTGGCGACATGGAACTGCAGTCCACGAAAACCCTTGCCAGCCAAGGAACTCGCGAGGAAGCGTCGAAGTACTATCATGTCTTCGAAAACGGAGCTTGCTACGAGTTCACGCTCAGGGTCGCGACCACCGGCGTCGAGACCGAAGGCGGCAAACACGTAGATCGCGACCAGGTCTTCCAGCGGCTGGAGAAGATCCTGGCCACGGTGAAGATTACGGCTGCAGCGGAGGTGACTGCGAGTGCGCCAACGACTCCCAGCGCTCCAGAAACTCCGGCACAATAGTTTATTTTGGAAAAGAGCCACGCCGCTTTGCGGCGTGGCCTTTTGTTTGTCGCAGCGAAGCGTTGCAACTCAAATTCATAATCGGTGGGCCACTAGTGGGGTAACTCTCTAACGACGGTCGCGATGTCATTCTCCTGGAAGAGTCGAATCGCAGCGATTCCGGCCGCGCCGGCCCGCAGACAGGATTCCGCATTCTGCAGAGTTACACCTCCCAGCGCGAGCACTGGGATCTTCGCGCGGCAGGCCTGGCGAAGAGCATCGATGCCGGCGGGGCCGACTCCGGGCGCGTCCTTCTTTGCGAACACAGGAGCGAAGACAGCGAAGGTGGCAGAGCTTTCGGCAGCTTGGACCGCTTCTTCTGGCGAGTGACAGGAGACAGATATCACCGGATCTCGTGGTGAGATTCCGCGGGCATGAGTGCCCGCGCCACACGCTCTGTGCCATGCATCTCTTACTTCACTTGGAGTGACATCGTCGGATCGCAGATGAACTCCAGCAGCACCGCTGGCCAGAGCGACGTCCGTACGCGAGTTGACGAGCAGAACGGTTTTCACTTCACGGCTTTCATTTGAAAGTTGGTGGATGATTTGCACCGCTTCGCGAGCGAGCGACTCCAGTTCCCGGGTTGGCATATCCTTTTCGCGAAGCTGGATGTAGTTGACGCCGCAGCGTGCGGCTTCGGCGATTTTGTCGAGGAGTCGACGGCATCGATCGCGCTCGTCGCCCGGGAAGCCAGTGCGGTCAGTGATGTAGTACAGGACAGGGCTTTCGGCCATCGTCACGGTCTGGTCTTAGCGATTTCTGGCAGGACTTCCTGCTCTTTTTCTTTCTTAGGCTGTCCCCCTAGGTGGTGTTCGGTCAGGCCTTCGCGCAGGAATGCGAAAGCGTCTTCGGGAGAATCGACGAATTTGAACAGATCTAGGTCTTCGGGAGAAACGGTTCCGGCATCGACAAAGGCCTGGAAGTTCATGATGCGGTGCCAGTACTCACTGCCGTAAATGACGACAAGTATTTTCTTGGCGAGTTTGTCGGTTTGCGCCAGGGTAAGAATTTCGAAGAGTTCGTCGATAGTGCCGAAGCCGCCGGGGAAGATCACCAAAGCCTTGGCGAGGTAGGCGAACCAGAATTTGCGCATGAAGAAGTAGTGAAACTCGAAGTTGAGCGCGGGCGTGATGTAGGGATTGGGATACTGTTCAAAGGGCAAATTGATATTGAGACCGATAGTTTTACCTCCGGCCTCATGGGCGCCCAGGTTGGCGGCTTCCATGATGCCTGGCCCCCCGCCGGTGGTGACCACAAAGCGGCGGCGGCGTGCGGGAATTTGAATGGACCACTGGGTCAGAAGAAAAGCCAGACGGCGCGCGTCTTCATAGTAACGGGCCATATCGACGGCGGCCATAGCTTGCTTCAGGCTCTGTTCCTGTTGTGGAGCGGGCGCTTTCGCGTCGTTTCTTTCCGCTGCCATCAGATTCGTCCGGGCGGCGGCGCTTCCCTGGAAGCGCGCCGAACCGAAGAAAACGACCGTGTCCTGGATCTGCTCGCGGCGAAAGCGCGACAGCGGTTCCTGATATTCGGCCAGGATGCGGAGAATGCGTCCGTCGGGACTGCTGAGGAAAGGTTCGTTCTTGTAGGCCAGGGGCGCGGGTTGAAGCTTATTCGTCATGTCGAGACTCACAGAGTGTTACGAGATTCACGTGATGCAATCCTGTCTTAAAAACGCAATGCTTCTGCACTATTGGTGTTCGTGGTAGTGCAGCGCTTCCCAGAAACCGATCCAGATATCGAGCAATCCCAAGCCACTGCACAATCCACGGAAGAAACCGGTAGAGACGAGAGTACGAAGCCACGGAAACGAGAGCAGCAGATAGTTGTCGGTCCACTCGGGGGTCCAGGGCAGGATCACGAGCAGCACGCCCGCGACCGCGCTGATCAAGACGAAAAGAAAAACGGAGGCACGGTGCACCCAGAGTTGCAAACCGCTGGCGGGAGCCACGACGACGGCTTTCGGCGCGGGCGCGGGTTGGCTGGATGCGGCTGGACTGGTTTCGACGGGCAACTTAGGATCGGTCACTGGGCGCTCCGCTGCGGCGGGGCTGGAATGAGGCGCAGATGGAGAAACGATCCAACGTCTCCCGAAAAGTAAGAGTGAGGGACAAAACCCATCGGGCTATTCTACGACTTCAGGGGCTTGATGCGCTCGGCGACGTCGCGATAATCAATGTTGCGGCCGTAAACTTCCATGAAATGTTTGAGGGCGGAGGCTTTGTCGCCCGCGGTTTCATAGGCAGCGGCGAGTTCATAATGGAGAGCGGTCCGCGTCTCTTCGTCGATGCGGGGGGCGTGAAGAGCCTTGTCATACCAGCGAATCGCGGCCTCAGGTAAACCTTTGTCGAGGAAGCATTGCGCCAGCCAAGTGTAAGTTTGCATCACCTGCGGGAAGGGATGTCCGCGATCCACCGCCTGGCAGGTCTTCTGCAACTCGCCAATAGCTTCATCGAGCAGACCCATTTCACGGAACGCGATACCCAGATTGTAATGGGTTTCAGGATCCTCCTCGGTAGTCGAGGCGCCGGCTTCGAGATCGTGTTTGAGTTCGCCGAACATTTCCGCGAGGTCAATGCCAGCCTCCTCGCCAAAGGGAGAAGGTTTCGCACCGGCGGGTGCGCTGGGAATGGCTGAACCGGCAACGACTGAACTAGAAACGACTGGCGAAATGTGAGGCGCAGCGGCAGCGTGCGCGGATTGTTGCGCGGCCACCGATGAAGCATGCGACGAAATTGTCGGACTGCCCGAGGACGCCGCCGCCGCAGCGCTGGCTGCGGCCGGAGCGCTAACCGGCGGCACGGGCACGGGCCAAGCTGCGTGCCGAAACGACAGCAGCCTCAGCCTCCCGTGCAGGCTCAGTTTCGGCAACCGGCGCTCCCTTGAGGAAATCTTCTCCCAGAGAGGCCTCAAGATCGGCCACAAACTCGCCCATCTGCTCCGTTTGGGGCACCCCGAAACCAGTGGGTGCGGCGTTTCCGATAGGTTCAAGTTCCTGCTTAACTTCTTCAGGTTCGCCACCATACTGTGGCGCCGATGCCTGCGCGGAAGCGTGCTCAACAACAGGCTCGGCCTCATGCGAAATCGTCCCCGGAAGAAAGCTCTCTCCCAGGGAAGATTCAAGATCGGAAACGAACTCTTGAAGTACTCCCGGCGCCGCAGCTGGAGCCGGATCGACGTCCTCCAGTGCCGGAGGTTCGGTCACCGCATGCTCATCGTGGAGCGCGGGCGCAGCGTGCGTTTCCGCCGCGACGACGTGGGCCGGCGGTTCGGGAGAAGTCTCTTCTACGGCCGCCGATTCTGGTACGTCGGCTGCAATCTCGTCGATGGTGAATTCGGCCTGCGGCTCGTCGGCGGCGAACTCAGAGATCGCTTCCACTGTGGTCACTTCTACCGCAGGCGAAGCATGCTGCGAAGCAGCCTCGATTTCGGCTCGAATGGCATCTAAGGTAGCTTCGTCATTACTGAGAGCCTGCAGCTTCTCTAACGCTGCCGAAGCCTGTTCGGGCATGCCGTGCTCGAGGTAGAAACGAATCTCTTCGATGGCTTCGTTGGTCTTCTCCGGGTCGAGCGTTGCTCCGCCGCGCTTGCCTTTGTCCAACTTGCCGGCGGGTTCCTGATGCTCACCCACGGCATTGGTCACTTCCATCTCCGCAGCTTCTGCGGGCAAGTCGATGGTAATGGTGTCGTCCCATTCTGAGGACAGATCGATCTCCGCAGGAACCGTGGGAGCTTCGGCGTCAGCCGGGATCTGGTGGCTATGCTCAACGTGGCCGTGACTGTCGTCGGAATCGCTGACGACGGAGAATTCAGTTTCGTCCGCAGCCTCAGGCGGAGCCGCCGGCCAGGGAGCCGAGGCAGCGACTGAAATCTCTTCCGTAGTTACCGGGGCGGCGGCATGCTCGGTAATGAGCGCGGCGGGAACGGGCGCTGCCGAGCGCTCTTCATAGCGTCCGGCAAGTTCGCCATAACGCGTAGCTTCTTCTGGATAGCCCGCCTCAGAGTAAATGTTCTGCAAACTACGGCAGCAGACGCCGGCTTCGGCGAAACGCGCGGCGCGGGTGTGCAGAGCCGCCAGACGCTGGTTCAGACGCAGATCGTTGGGCGCCTGCGGCAGGGCTGCCATCAGCGGCCCCAGAGCCTTGGCGGGCATGTTGTAAGAAATAAAAAGTTCAGCGTCGGTCAGCGCGGAACGAACCACCAGCGCGACCGCATCGGAATAGTGCTGATGGATCGATGGAGCCGTAGCTTCCAGCTCATCAACGATTACCGCCGCTTCTTCCGCTGAAATGAGCTTGGCGCTGGCATCACCGCCGATCTGGCTCACCACCTGCTGGTAACTGTTCATGTGCAGGGGATTGCCAGGCTCCATGGTGGCCAGCTTCTGATAGAGATCGCGAGCCCGCGGCAGGTCGCCGGACTGCACCGACGCGTGCGCCAGCAACTCGATGACTTCCGTGATATGAGTGCTCTCTCCAGCTTTCTGGAAGAGGTCGAGAAGTTTCTCCAGCAAAGCGGGATTGTCGCGCACATGCCCGATGATGGAATGCAGGTTTTTTAGAACCTTGTCGGAATCCTCGGCCAGCAGCCGCTCGGCATGCTGGTCATACACCTGAAGCGCGTTCTCGTATTGGCCCGCCTGCATCAGTGCATCCGCCAAAGTAGAGATGGCGGCCAGGTCGTTGTGCACCGACAGGAGCTTGCTGGCCAGAGTGCCGGCATCCGAGAGGCGGCCGGTCTTCAGGTATGCCTTAAGCAGGTCGCGCAGGCCATCGGGATTGGAATCGAGATCGGAAACTTTCTGCAGCGACTCGATCGCCCCTTCGGCGTCCCCGGACTCCAGCAGATTGCGCCCTTGCGCCAGCAGCGCGTAGCTGTTCCCGGGGTCAAGAGTGAGCATGCGCTGCAGAACCTCTTCCGCTGCGCTCAGAGAACCCTTGGCACGCAAGGTCTCGGCGGCCGCGGAAAATATCTGCCAGGCGTCGTTTTTCTTCCCCAGGCGCACATAGACTTCCGCCAGGCGGACGCGCATGTTGGTGTTTTCCGGATCCATCTCCAGAATCTTCTGGAAAATGCGGACCGCGTCTTCCAATGCGCCCGATTTCAGGAATTCTTCGGCCACCTGCAGATACTGGGCGCGCGCATCATTGAAAAGCCCCTGCTGGGTATAGAGTTCGGCCAGCTTCAGCACGCTCTCGAGCGATGGCTTGAGCTTGCTGATCTTCTTGTACATCGCGATCGCCTTGACCGTGAAACCCTGGTTGGCATAGGCGTCGCCCACAGTCTTGAAACATTCGGTGGCTTTGTCCGCTTCACCCAGGCGCGAATAAAGGTCTCCGACGGTATTGATCACCGTTAGGTCCTTGGCATCCGCCTTGATGACCTTTTCGTACTCAGCGATAGCGTTTTGCATCTTGCCCTGCTGGACATACTTCTCCGCAGCGCTGAGCACCTTCTGTTTGTTGAACCCGAAACCGAACGCCATAAGAGTACGAACTCCAGCCCTGGTCTTATCCGACAAGCCCTAATTCGACAAGCCCTAATTCGACAAGCCCTGACGAAAAGCCTAATTCGAAAAGCTCTAAACCCGAGAAACCACCTGGCCAAACTCCTGTTTCGTAGATGGCCGGTCGGACTAGGGCAATTGTACGTCTGGAAGGCGGAAGTGCATGGTTACCAAGGGTTACCAAAAGGGAGTGTACGAACGAGTTACCAGGGGAACCATTTGCAATCCCCTCTGGGGGTTGCTTCCAGCGCGAAGTAAGTGGATTTTGGGTGGCGCAGCGCTTCCAGCGCTGCGATAATGTCATGCCATGACTGGGGTCTTCACCCCTGAAGGAGCCGCGGCTTGCTCCTTATGAGAGGACTCAGCGTCCTCCAGTCAACTGGCCCAAGGAGCGAACAATGCGGCTGCTAATCAACTGGGTTCTGAGCGCGATGGCCGTGTGGATTGTTGCCCGTATCGTGCCGGGCATCTCTGTCAGTGGTCCCGTGGCAGCTCTGATTGCCGCACTCGTGATTGGCTTCATCAACGCAACCGTCGGAGCGCTGCTGAAGATCCTCACCTTCCCTCTGACTCTGCTCACCCTCGGACTATTCTGGTTCGTTATTAACGCGCTGATGCTCGAACTAGCCTCAGCGCTGCTGGCCCCGGGATTTCAGGTGCGCACCTTCACCGCGGCATTCCTGGGCGCAATCGTACTAAGCCTGGTAAACATGGTGCTGAAGTGGCTAGTCAGCCCGTCAAGCGACCGCAACTAACACTCTGCGGGCAACCCCCATAAGCGCTAACTTAAGAATTATTTTCGGTTTGCCCGTCATCCGTCGGGACTCAGAGCTGAACTCCTAGTAAGGAGGCTATTCACTTCCCAAGAATCGGCCTCGGTGCGGTGCTATACTTTCGGCCAACTAAATAGTTCTGCCGCCAGGGAAGAGGGCAATCATGAATCATCGCCACTTGGGCATTTTGTTTCTCGCATGCCTTTTGCTTCCCGGCAGCGTGTCTGGAGACCCGCGCCCAGATTATCTTCTTTTCGTTGCTAACCAAATGGAACACAGCGTTTTGCTAGTAGATCCCCTGTCCAAACAGGTACTGGCCACAGTGGGGGTTGACATTAACGGACACGAGGTCGCTGTCTACCGGAACGGCCGCCGGGCATGTGCCATACGGAAACACGTGGGTGGGAACGCCCGCCTCCAACGGAAGCACCATTCAGGTCGTGGACCTGCGCCGGGGAAGGACTGTTGCCGTCATCGATCTCGAAAAGGAGGTTCGCCCGCACTGCGCGCACTTTGGGCCTGACGGATTGCTGTATGTCTCCGCGGAACTCGCAAATGCCATCTACATCGTGGACACAAAGACTCGCTCTCTCGTGGGTGAGATTCCTACTGGCGCCACCCACACCCACATGCTCGTGATCTCTCCTGACGGCCGGAGGATCTACACCGCGAATAACGAGGCGGGCAGCGTGAGTGTTTCTCGATTTGCCAGCGCGGACTTTGATCGCGACGATCCCAATCTCTAAGAAAGTGCAGCGGATCTCGATTTCGCCCGATGGCAAGTCCGTTTTTACGCAGGACCAGGAAACACCTCGCATTGTGGTCATCGATACTGCAACCAACGCGGTCGTCCGCTCGATTTCCCTCCCGAGGATTCCGTTCTCTTCCGCAGTCACAAAAGACGGCCGTTGGCTCCTCGCCAATTCGGAATCAGGAAAGCTGTTCGTCGTAGATGTCGCCAGTGGAGTACTTACAAAAACGTTTGACACTCCGGATATTCCCGTCCTACCTACCCCAGGAGAATTTGTTGGCACCAGACGGCCCCCGCGCCTATCTGAGCCGTCCGCAGGGTGGCACCATCGAGATCCTGAATCTGAAAGACTGGAAGCTCGAAGAGCCCATTCGGCTCACAAAAGGCGTGGACGGCCTGGCTTGGGCGCCTTCGGCCATGAGTTCAGCAGCCTTCGACACCCGCTGACTCCCGAATAGTCGGCTACTTGGAAGTTACCACCCCGAAACCGACCTGCAGGTTGACCTCTAGCCCGCCTTGTTTAAGTTAGCGCTTATGGGGCAACTCGAGATTCGTATCAGGGCACGGCTTAAGCCATGCCGCTAGACGCCGCTAGGAATGCGGGCTTTAGCCCCAGAGGCGGCCGCGGCTATGGCGCGGCTTTCTCGTTCCTCTCACCCCCGCGCAAATCTCGACGCCAGCCGCGCCAGCCGCACCAAACGATAAAGAGGAAACAAACGCCTAGGAAGCCGAACCGCATCCCACTCGCCCGGACCAGGAGTGAAAGTCAGCCGCGTGAGAAATCTCAAACGATCCGCCTTGCGCTCGCGAAGCTGCATCATCAGCCGGAAGTACGATACTTGCTGCTCCTCGTAAGTGACTCCTCGCCCCACGTCCACCGCGATCGTGTCGGCGAACACTCCAGCAGCACGGTCGTCACGAATCGGCCCTTCGACCGGCGCCGGAATCGGAGTTGCCAAAAGCCGGTTCACCAGCAGAAGCGTGACGTGCAGAATCCGCTCGATCCCAATTGCACGGCCGCGAGCCTGCACCGAATCCCAATTCAGGTTCCCCAGCTTTAGAAGCTGTGCGATGTCACACAGCCAGATCAGCCGTCCCCAAACATGTTTCGCCGCATGCACCGAGAGCACCAGCAGCAGATCCTCGGAAGACGGTGTTTTCATGCGCCGCCCCGCAACCTCCACGTTCACCGCGCGCTCGAACAAGCCATCCATATCGTAGTCGACCGCGTAGAAGCGCGGCTGCAGCGCCCACTGCAACTCCAGCAGATTCTTTCCCGCAGGACTATCGAACGTGCACTCATATCCCGAAGCAATGTAATCCTGTTCGGCATCTTCGGGAATGGGCACGCGCACGATGTATCCCAACTCGCGCACGGCGCTCTTGATGCGCGCCACGTCGCGACTGCGGACAAACAAATCGATATCTCCGGACTGGCGCAGCGCCATATCGCCGTAGTAAACCTCCGACAACACAACGCCCTTGTAAGGAACCACTTCGATCCCAATCGCTTCGAGGCAGTCCAGAATCCGGATCAACTCGTTGGTCAGAAAAAGCGACTTGTAGACGTTCTTCTCGTATCGCTGGCGAAGCGCTTCCAGCACAGCCGAAGGGACCATGTCACTGACACGTGAGAGGCTCTGATAAAGCAGCGACGACGTGCCGTGATTGTCCGCCAGGCGCAGCACCGCCTCCCACTCGACTGCGCTTCTCCCCGCCACAAGCAACCGGATGCGCCCGAGATCGCTCTCCAGGGGAGCCGAGTAAGATCAGGAACTCGCGGCCAGCAGAAGATCCCACTCGGGCGGTACCGAAGTAGTTGGCGCGTTCCTCACGGATGTCGAGCCATCTTAACAGGGTAAATGTGGGGACAGCCGCCCTCAGCCTGCCCGGAGCGAAGCCGAAGGGGCTGTCCGTTCGAGCGCGTTACCGCACCGCCAGAGGTTACTTCCGTCACCTCCGCCTGCCCTTTATTGAGGCACCTTCTGGCCCTTTTCTGTCAAACTAAGGGTTGAAGCCGGGGCACACCGCTCCGGAATAAAGAAAGATGGAAATACTCACACCCAAAGCGACGCGGCGCAGCACGCGAGTGCGTGTGGAGATTCCCATCACCGTAACCAGCCTGGATCGTAAACATCCCTTCGCCGCCGAGTGTTTAGCTCTGGTGGTGAGCCTGCAGGGCTGCGGATTCCGCGCATTACAATCCTTGCCCCTCGGAACTCCCGTGCTGCTAAGCGGTTTGCCCGGCGGCGCAAACACTTCGGCCCGCGTAGCCAATTGCCTGCCTCTGGGCAGTGACGGCAAACAATTTCTTATCGGAGTGTCGCTCTATAACCCTGGAAATGTATGGGGAATTGCCGATCCGCCGGCAGATTGGAATTGTGTTTCCACCCCCGCCCCTCGGCCAGCGAAACCAAACCCCCGCCAACAGCAAGAATGCCTGGCCCTACAATCTGTTCTCCGGTCAGAGCGAAGCCCATCCCGGCCGAAAATAGTGGTCAGTGATCAGTGGCCAGTGCCAGTGGTCAGCAGACCGCACCCCAGCCACTGCGAGATTGCCCCGAGGATCCCACCTGGCCACTGGCCACTGACCACTGGCCACTGAATTTTCGTAATCTCGCCCGGTGCTCTGCTAAGTGCCATACTTTAGCCACGATGTCCGAAACTCCAGAATCTGTCGCCCAGGGTCCATCTTCAGTCGGTTTTCCCGGTGGCCGGGACCGCCCCTTTCGAGTTAAGCTGCGCGGCTCCGTCCTGACCCTCATTCGACTGCCCAACCGGCGCCAGATCCGAGGCAAACTGCATCAGCTTTCCACCTCTGGCGGCCTGATGCACCTGGAGAAGCCACTCGACGAAAAACTGCAGGTGGAAGTGATCTTCCACCTCA
Source organism: uncultured Acidobacteriaceae bacterium (assembly GCA_963703635.1). Taxonomy (GTDB): domain Bacteria; phylum Acidobacteriota; class Terriglobia; order Terriglobales; family Acidobacteriaceae; genus Sulfotelmatobacter. The sequence continues at coordinate 789 of CAVPEZ010000041.1, read as the reverse complement.
ATGAGACCACCGTCCGCCAAAAAGCGGAGATGATGTTCCCCATGTGGGCCACTCAAGGCTGGCTCCAGCCCTTCCGCTTCATCGACCTGCCCGAGGCCACCAAGGCCGCTTTAGAGACAAGTCTGCTCTCATTCATCCAGCAGAACCCAGCTTCCTCAGTCCCCACAAATCGATAGCCGCCGGTCATGAATTTGTACAATTCTCGTCGCCCTACCCTGTGAAACCTCGTGCCCTCTGTGTTAAAGATTTAAGAGAGTACCGGCACGAATTCACGAGTGCGCTCAAAGGTAGGACCCGATGGCATCCAGCAATCTAATTTTCTGGGAAGTCGACACTCAGGCGGACTTCATGCTGCCCGGCGGCAAACTCTACGTGCCCGGCGCCGAACGGCTGCTTCCAAATATTCGAAGGCTCACCGACGCCGCCCGCCGGGGCCGCGTCTTTCTGGTCTCGCACGGCTGTTACCACACCAAAGACGATCCCGAGTTCCAAACCTTTCCACCCCACTGCATCAAAGGCACCCCAGGCTCCGCCCGTGTTCCAGAGGCGCTGACGGATAAAGTTGTCACCATCCCCAATGATCCAGCGGCAGAGCTGCCGCAAGATCTTTCCCAACACCAGCAGATTCATCTGGAAAAACAGACGCTCGACATCTTCGAAAGCCGGCACGCGGACGAACTAGTCAAGCGACTGGGAGACGATGCCGAATTCGTAGTCTTCGGCGTAGTAACGGAATACTGCGTCCGTTTAGCGGCCAAGGGATTGCTCGAACGCGGCCACCGCGTCTCC
>CAVPEZ010000040.1:0-11901 GCA_963703635.1 uncultured Acidobacteriaceae bacterium | reverse complement strand
TATCAGGGCACGGCTTAAGCCATGCCGCTAGACGCCGCTAGGAATGCGGGCTTTAGCCCCAGAGGCGGCCGCGGCTATGGCGCGGCTTTCTCGTTCCTCTCACCCCCGCGCAAATCTCGACGCCAGCCGCGCCAGCCGCACCAAACGATAAAGAGGAAACAAACGCCTGGGAAGCCGAACCGCATCCCACTCGCCCGGACCAGGAGTGAAAGTCAGCCGCGTGAGAAATCTCAAACGATCCGCCTTGCGCTCGCGAAGCTGCATCATCAGCCGGAAGTACGATACTTGCTGCTCCTCGTAAGTGACTCCTCGCCCCACGTCCACCGCGATCGTGTCGGCGAACACTCCAGCAGCACGGTCGTCACGAATCGGCCCTTCGACCGGCGCCGGAATCGGAGTTGCCAAAAGCCGGTTCACCAGCAGAAGCGTGACGTGCAGAATCCGCTCGATCCCAATTGCACGGCCGCGAGCCTGCACCGAATCCCAATTCAGGTTCCCCAGCTTTAGAAGCTGTGCGATGTCACACAGCCAGATCAGCCGTCCCCAAACATGTTTCGCCGCATGCACCGAGAGCACCAGCAGCAGATCCTCGGAAGACGGTGTTTTCATGCGCCGCCCCGCAACCTCCACGTTCACCGCGCGCTCGAACAAGCCATCCATATCGTAGTCGACCGCGTAGAAGCGCGGCTGCAGCGCCCACTGCAACTCCAGCAGATTCTTTCCCGCAGGACTATCGAACGTGCACTCATATCCCGAAGCAATGTAATCCTGTTCGGCATCTTCGGGAATGGGCACGCGCACGATGTATCCCAACTCGCGCACGGCGCTCTTGATGCGCGCCACGTCGCGACCGCGGACAAACAAATCTATATCTCCGCACTGGCGCAGCGCCATATCGCCGTAGTAAACCTCCGACAGCATAATGCCCTTGTAAGGAACCACTTCGATCCCAATCGCACCGAGGCAATCAAGAATACGGATCAACTCGCGCGCCAGAAAAAGTGACTCGTGAACGTTCCTCTCATAACTCTGTCGCAGCGCTGCCAGCACAGCCGCCGGCGCCAAGTCACGCAAACGTAAAAAGTTCTGGTAAAGCAGCGACGATGTGCCGTGACGATCCGCCAGTCGAAGCGCAGCCTCCCACTCGAGTGGTCTGCTTTGTCCCCGCCAATCAAGCAATCTCCGGATGCGGGCAAGATCGCCCTCCAGCGGATCGCCGCAGCTCGCGGCCCGCACAAGGTTCCACTCGGGCGCACCCGCAGCAGTGGGCGCAAGACGCTCCACAGATGTGTCGGATTCGCTGACTTGATTCATGAATGTCGAGCCATCTTAACAGGCAAGACAGCCAGGCTGCTTATGTAGAGACAGCCGCCCTCGGCTGTCCCGCCGAGCGAAGCGAGGCGGCTCGTCCGCGAAGGCCGGCAAACCGCACCCTGCCCAAAGCTGAATGTTACTTCCGTCACCCTCCTCTGTTCTTTCGTGAGGCCGCATCTTACCTTACTTCTGTCAAACTGATTCGAGACAGGACAAACCAGGCGAACTAAAAAAGATGGAAATACTCACAACCAGGGCGGCGCGCCGCAGCACGCGATTGCGTGTGGAGATTCCCGTAACCGTAACCAGCCTCGACCGCAAACACCAGTTCTCCTCGAAGTGTGTCGCGCTGGTGGTGAGCCCGCAAGGCTGCGGGTTCCGCGCGTGCCAAGCTTTGCCGCTGGAAACTCCGGTACTTCTGGCCGATCTGCCCGGCGGCGGAAGCGCTTCAGCCCGCGTCGCAACTTGCCTCCCGCTCGGCGCCGACGGAAAATATTTTCTGATCGGAGTGGCACTCTACAACCACGCCAACGTATGGGGAATTGCCGATCCGCCCGACGATTGGAATTGCGCCCCCGAGGCCGCCGCATCCGCGGCCAGCGCAGGCAAAGCTGCGAGCAAGAGCAAACCTGCGTGGCCCTACAACCTGTTCTCTCGCAACGGAGAGGCCCATCCCGGAAGAAAATAGTGGTCAGTGCCCAGTGGCCACTTGTCAGTGTAGTAACCAGAAGCATCGTCAAAGGCAGACAAAAATCACACTGACCACCGGCCACTGACCACTGACCACTGCCTCACGTTCCTTCGTAACCTCGTGCCCAGCCCAGTAAAGCTCCATACTTGATTCACAATGTCGCAGACGCCAGAGTCGGTCGCGCCGGATCCCTCCGCCGGGGCGGCCCCCCAGAAGCAAGCCCGCCCGTTCCGCGTCAAATTCCGCGGATCGGTCCTCACGCTCATGCGCCTGCCCAACCGGCGCGAGGTGCGGGGCAAACTGCATCAGCTTTCCACCACCGGCGGCCTCATGAACGTGGAGACGCCGCTCGACGAAAAACTCGAAGTCGAGTTGATCTTCCAACTCGGCGAGACCACCGTCCGCGAAAAAGCACAGATCATGTTTCCCATGTGGGCGACCCAGGGCTGGCTCCAGCCCTTCCGCTTCGTCCAACTGCCCGACGCAAGCAAGGCCGCTTTAGAGACAAGTCTGCTCTCATTCATCCAGCAGAACCCAGCTTCCTCAGTCCCCACAAATCGATAGCCGCCGGTCATGAATTTGTACAATTCTCGTCGCCCTACCCTGTGAAACCTCGTGCCCTCTGTGTTAAAGATTTAAGAGAGTACCGGCACGAATTCACGAGTGCGCTCAAAGGTAGGACCCCATGGCCTCTAGCAATCTAATTTTCTGGGAAGTCGACACTCAGGCGGACTTCATGCTGCCCGGCGGCAAACTCTACGTGCCCGGAGCCGAACGGCTGCTTCCAAATATTCGAAGGCTCACCGACGCCGCCCGCCGGGGCCGCGTCTTTCTGGTCTCGCACGGCTGTTACCACACCAAAGACGATCCCGAGTTCCAAACCTTTCCACCCCACTGCATCCAAGGCACCCGAGGCTCCGCCTATGTTCCAGAGGCGCTGACGGATAAAGTTGTCATCATCCCCAATGATCCAGCGGCAGAGCTGCCGCAAGATCTTTCCCAACACCAGCAGATCCATCTGGAAAAACAGACGCTCGACATCTTCGAAAGCCGGCACGCGGACGAACTAGTCAAGCGACTGGGAGGCGATGCCGAATTCGTAGTCTTCGGCGTAGTAACGGAATACTGCGTCCGTTTAGCAGCCAAGGGATTGCTCGAACGCGGCCACCGCGTCTATGTTGTCAAGGATGCGATCGAAACTCTAAAGGCCGAGGATGGAGAGCGCGCGATAGCTGAACTGCAAGCCCTCGGAGCAAAATTTATCACCACGGATCAAGCGCTCGCAGTAATCGACGGCCCAAGATAGCAGAAGAACGCATTCCTTGAATGCGGCTCTTTCCCAGTGAGCTTCGCATCAGGATATGCCTTCAGGCATACCGTAATGTCTCTCGCTGTCGGTCGCGCCTTCAGGCGCTGCGGTAAGGCAGACTTCACCCAGCCAGCCCCTCAATCGCCCGCACCGCATCAGGCGAAAGCGTCAGCGATCTGCTGGCCAGATCCTGCGTCATGTGCTCAGCGCTGGAGGTCCCCGTCAGCGGCAGCATTCCAACCGCACGCGCGAAAGCAAACACAACCTGTGCCGGAGTGAAGCCCGCGCGCGCCGCGGTGCCCGTAACCCCAGGATGCCGCAGCACCTCCGCATTCGCCGTAAGCAGCGAAAATCCCTGATAGATAATCTTCCGCTCGTTGCAGAACGCTCTCACCTCGCGGTCCCAGCCGAAGCGCGCATAGCAGCGGTTTTGCACGAACGCTGGAGCTTCCCCGCCACCCTCCGCCATCTTCTCCAGATGCCGCCGCAAAACGTTGCTAACCCCCAGCAGACGCGTGCGCCCGGCATCGCGCTCCCTCCGCATCGCCTCCCACACCTCAGCGTCCGCGTCAGCCCAGCCATAGCCCGAGGCCGGCCCATGCAGCACATAGCTGTCGACGTAATCAGTCCCCAGATGCTCCAGCGAACTGGCCAAAGATTGCGCGACTTGCGCTGAAAGGCTGGCCGCCGGATCGTAAGGCAGCCGATGATCCTGCCCCGGCTGGTAAGTAAATTTAGTCTGCAGAAAAAGATCGCCGCGTGCCGCCACTCCCGCGCGATAGGCCGCCGCTAATCCTTGCCCAACCCCGGCCTCGAAGTAGTGCCTCCGCTGGTTAGCCGTATCAATGCCCCGAAATCCCACGCGCAGCGCAAGCTCGACCAGCGCCGGCGTGCGCTCTTCCTTCCATGCCGTGCCGTAAAGAAAATCGGGAAGCAACGCAGGTTGCTGAGCAGCCATGGCAGTCGGACACAATCATACCGGCGAGCCCCTATCGTAGCATTCCGTCACTCAAGCAACCCAACCAGGAGAAGAATGAACGTTTTTGCACATCCCCAACAAATACTAAGCCCATGTAGTAGTGGATTAAGTGGGTACCGGAAGGTCTATCGTTGATTCTGCCGCTCTAAGATCTCCTGGATATCGTGGGGATGCCGCGAGACATCAGCCGCCCATTCTCCGAAACCGCCGTGACCATTGACCGCCCGCACCCATTCACTGAGGAACTCGCGTTTCGTTTGCTGCTGCTGATCGTCCTGCCCTTTCACTTCCAGCACTAGCATCTTGCCGTTGGTCAGCCGAATCAGGCAGTCGGGACGAAACTTATGAATGATGCCTCTGAACGAATACACAATCTCGAAACCTAAATGATCGTTCTTCGCCCAAGCCCGCACATTCGGATTGCGATCCAGTTCGAACGCTTCGCTAGCCTCCCACCGGCTGTCGAAAACGCACATATTGATGTGAGTCCGCTCTGTATGCTCGCAAGCCTTCCCCGTATACCACGGCAGCATATCCCCCGTGGAACGAATCGGCCTTTCAGAATCGAACACCGGTACAAGAGAGACGGTGTTTCCGAAATGAATGATTTGCTTAATGTGTTCCACGACCTTGCTCATGAACAAAGTGATGACGATCCGGCGGCGCAGATCGTCCTGGTTAAACAAAGGTGGATTGATAACGATTCTGTCACTCTCAATGAAACGCTCGACCAAGCGGATCAATTGAGCAAGCAGGTAGTCCCGGTTCCCCTTCCACGTTGTCTGCATTTGGTCGAAGACGTCACTTGCCGCCGAAAAGATGATCTTCTGCGTGCGGAAGCGCTTGCCCAACTCTTGCAGATCAATCTCCGTCATCCGTGTGATGTCGGGTTTCCCCTCCAAAATTGGAGCCAGGTCCGCGCGGGTCGCGATTTCATACGTGTCCAAAACCAGACGCGGAACCTCCGCGACGTTGAGCGTCAACAGCGGGCGATACTCATGGTCGATGCGGATCACATTCGGCCAAGCGATTTCGTAGGCCTTCCGCGCAGGCAGCGCCTCGATGCGCGTCTTCGGCGAGGGTGGAGGCGGTGCTGGCCCATCTCCGGTGCCTTCGTGCGGCAGGAATGTGAACGGGACGCCAAAGATGTTGACGTATTCTGGCTGAAAGAATCCACTCTCATCCACTTCGTATGATGTTCGCCGGAGACCGCGCCCAACCACCTGCTCGCACAGGAGCTGTGAAGTAAAGGCTCGCAAACCCATGATGTGCGTTACGGTCTTTGCATCCCAGCCTTCCGACAGCATGCCGACAGAAATTACATTTTGGATCTTCTCGCCCGGCGCTCCTACGCGCCCAACGGTATCGACTTGCAATCGAAGCAACTCTGCCTGATCTTTCTTGGAAAGTTTGCGGCGCGGGCCGTTGCCTTCCTCTTCGCCTTCTTCCGGGTCTTCTTCTTCGGGCCCCGCAGTGCCCAAGTCAAGCTGCAGTGGCTCTTCTTGCTCCTCCGCTTGGTCGAGAACCCTTGAATCGATATGCAGAATTCCCTCCGGCTCGCAGAGTTCTTCGATGTTGATCTTCTTGTGCTGGAACGAGAATTCGACGCGGGCCGCAGCGTAAGTATTGTTCGCAACGGTGATCATTACCGGCGGCGTTGGTTGCTTCTCCTTCTTCCATTTCTTCACCGTCTCCAGCCAGTCTTGGCCCAGGAAGTAGTAGCCGTTTGTCAGGAGGCCCGGCAAAGGAATGTGGGGTTCGGCCTTGCGCGTCATATCCGCTTTTACTTCTGGATCTATATAGAGGTGGTAAAAGCGAGACTTGTACTTGCTGTCGAGCTTGCCGTCATCCCGCACAACCACCCGCGGCGTCTTGACCAGCCCTGATTCAATTGCATCGTTCAAGCCAAAATCGCTGATCACCCAAGGAAAGAGCGTTTCTTCTCCGCTCTTTTTCCCGGTCGGAGCGAACGGAGTCGCCGTCACGTCGAAGCAAGTCAGAATACCCCGCGCCCGATGAATGCGGTCGAGGCCATTGATCCAATTCGCCGCGTTCGTCAGTTCTTCCTTTGGCACTCCGGCCATCTTCGCCTTCGGCGGCACACGCCACGCGTGGTGCGCCTCGTCGTTGATGACCACAATGTTTTCCGCGGAAGTCATCTCGCCCAATACATCGCGAACATAGGCTTCGTCGCTCTTTGCGCCAGGTTTATCCACGCTGCGCTTCCTCTTTACCTGCTCGTCGGTTTCCCAGTCGAGCTTGTGCCGGTTGTGGATCACCACGCGGCACGTTTGCCCCTGTCGCAACTTGTCTTCGAGACCTGATGGAACAATCTGGAACTCGCTGTAGTAGTTACCTGGGCTTCCCGGCATCAGCACCTGCAAACGTTTCTTCACCGTCAGCCCAGGCGCGATGATCAGAATGTTCTTGGAAAAACGCTTGTCCTGCGGATAGGTATTCTTGTTCAAAACCTGCCATGCGATCAGCATCGACATCACGATGGTCTTGCCGGATCCGGTCGCCATCTTGGAGCAAAGCCGCGGGAATTCGCCTCCGTCCCCGGGAATATCAATTCCCACTCGATCCGAGGCCGCCGATTCCACCACCCAGATAAGTGTCTCAATCGCCTCAAGCTGGCAGAAGAAGAATCGGCGATCCGGCTCGCGCTGCTCGTTATCGCGCCAATGCTTGATCAGCCGTTTCGTGATCCCGGTCGCACCGGGATAATCCGCGTCCCGCCACGCCTTCACGCGCGGGCGAATCTGGTTGACCAGTGGCAGTTCGACGAAAATGCCGGGATCGTCGAACGATCGAGAGGAGTCCGAGGCGCGAATATATCCGGCCCTTCGGCGTTCCGGCTCGCGCGTGAACGTGCGTGTCTCCCTGTGATACTTCCAGTGCTCGCCCGGCTCGTTATAAGGCGAATTGATAATAAGCCGGTCGATAGTAGCGCTGCCGGATTGAGAACCACTGCTCATGGTTTCCAACTTTTGTCATCCCGAGCGGTTTGTCATCCTGAGCGGAGTGAGACCTTCGCGAAGCGAAGGTCTCACGCAGTCGAAGGATCCCTACCCCGCCCAACTGCCGGCCCCCGCCGCAGGGAGCCCGAGGAGCTACTTAACCTCCACCACCTTCAAGCTCTCAATCCCGCGATCGTCAATCACCTTAACCGCAATTCGCTTGTACTTCCCCACCTCGAACGGCAGCGAAACAGTCCCGCGATAAGCCTCAATCAACTCAGGATCAATCTCAGCTTTCAAATCTCGAGCCAGCCGCGCCCACCCGCCATCTTCGTCCGCCATGGGAAAGAATACCTGCCGAGGAAAAAGGCTGCGGCCGTCGTAGTCCGTATCGAGCAACCACATGGCAATCCGCGAAGTGTCGCCGGATTCTATGGTGCCGCTGCGCGTGTTGTAGTAATCGAAGCCATTGACCTCAGCCTGCCATTTATCTTTGTGTTCGCCGCTCTTGATCTGCCGCAAGTCAACATCGGGACGGCCCACCAGCCAGAAGCTCTGGTTCGATGCCCGCTTCTTCTTCAGGTCCGCGGTGAGCAGATCGGCATTCATCTGCGCCGTCAGGAACGTCATTCCGGTTTTCTCCTTGGTAAGTTCATCGATGTCTTTCGCGGCATCGGGGTCGAACTCAAATGCTGCGAACACCAAGATCGCAGGCTTAGGGCTAAGCGTTCGCGCCTCTTCCCACGCAAGCTGCACCTGATTGTTTTCCAGTAGGCTGAACTCCGGCCCGAACGAAATGACGACGCGTTCGGGTTTCGCTCCCTTGGTTTCGGCCTCGGCGTGCAACCAGCGCGTTCCAGCTAGCGGTTCGACACGGGAGAAGTCGATGTGATGGCCGCCTTTGCCACGAAGTCCGGTCTTGAGCAGTTCATCACGCCACTCCGTGTGGCGAAGCGTGGGACCCGAGCGGGCGATAGAGGCGTCCAGCAGGGGCGTTGGCGCGTGGCGAAAATCTGCCAAGGATTGCTGGGCCTTGCCCGACTGCGATTCTTCTCCGGCAGTGCCGACTTCGATGTCTTCCAGTGACCTTACGGTCGGGGCAGGGACCCGCTTCAACGGTGAACGGGCCGGTAACCCGAATCCGGCTCTTGTCAACGAAAGGCTGGTCGTAGAGAGTTCTCTCCTCTTCGGCATAGCGGGCAATCGTGGCGCAAATCTGTTCAGGAGTCATGCCTTCTGAGATCTCGGGATTGTTAGCTATGGACTTCAATGTGATATGGGGCGAGCGCTTATACCGCAAGCCGCTCCCTATGCCTTCTTGAGGGTGTGCCAGCTCGTAGTACTCGAAGTCAGCCGCCATTAGCCGCTGTTTGGCAAGAGTTGCGGCGACGCGGGACGTGTCACAGGTGATCCAGCGTCTTCCCCATTCCTCTGCTACATACGCGGTAGTGCCGGAGCCGCAGGTCGGATCGAGAACGAGGTCGCCGGGATCGGTTGTCATAAGGAGGCAGCGTTTGACAACCTCAGTATTTGTCTGCACAACAAAAACTTTGTCATCTGCGCCGACTGTATCGGTCCAGGGCGCAGTCATCTGACTTGCTTCGCTCTCATCCGCATAAAGAATGAACGTCAGACGATTCCCTTCAGGCTGAAGGCGACGCGCCATCACCAGCCGATCCATCCCATCTCTTGGCGTGCCGTAGCCGTTCTCCGGATGCTCGTAAACGGCACCTTCGAATTCGTAATCGTACATTCCTGACTCCATCGGCCCCGAAGGCTCCAGAGACTTTAGGCGGTAGACTCTTGCGCCGGGTGGCAAAAGGGAGTGATCATAAAGCTGCGATTTCGACATCCGGTGTCGTGTGCCATCAGGGAGTTCATACCAACAGTGGTGGAATTCACCTTCTATGCTCTTTGACAGATATAACCGCCGATATTTCGCCTTTCGCTTTCCGTTGTCGTCAAGCTTCTTCTTTGCGTACCAAAGGAGAAAATCAGACATTTGCTCCAGCAGAACTGTGCCAAGCGGCATAGTTTTTTTTCGGAACGGAATCACCGCTACGAAGTTCCTCGAATCAAACACCTCATCCATTACGTTGCGAACAAGATGCAGATTTTTGTCGGAAATCTGCACGAAACATGAGCCGCTTTCATGAAGCAAGTCCTTGGCGAGCAACAGTCGGTCACGAAGATATGTGAGATAGGAATGGATATCTAGCTCCCATGCGTCCCTGAAGGCTCGTATCATTTCTGGCTCTTGCGTTAAGTCTTCATCTCTATCCGACTGCGGGACGTCGCTCCTGTTTACAAACGCCTGGAAGTTGCTTCTGTATTTAATCCCATACGGAGGGTCTAAATAGACCATTTGCACGTGTCCCGCCATGCCCTCCTTTTCCAGCAGCGAGTTCATCACCAGCAGCGAATCGCCGGCAATCAGGCGGTTCGACCAGCCATGCGCGTGCTTGTAAAAATCAATCGCCTCGCGCAGCGGCGGATTCTCCTCCCTGCGCTCGAATAGCGACGGCTGCTCAGGCAGGCCGTTGCCATTGCGCTTGCGCACGGCTTCGATAATTGTCGAGGGATCGATGCGCTCGTGAACGTGCAGCGAAGCCGTATGCACCTCAAACGATGTATGCTCCTTCTTGCCAGCCCAGACAAGCTGCGGATCGAGGTGCGGATCATAGTCAAGCTTGGCGGGCGAGGCCCGCCCCACAGGAACCGAAGGCACCGGCGCGACGTAGTCGTAAATCTTGTGAGTAGGAAGCGGCGGATCGGTCTCCGGCGTCACTAGTCCAACGGGGGGATTGTTAATGCGTTTCTTGTCGGTGTGCTCATAGCGGTCAATCGGGCGCTTGTGAGCCTTGCCGCCCGTGGCTTTCCCTCGTGGCATCTAAGTCGTGCTCCTTAATTGTTCCGTAGGCCCTGGGTTCGGTGTGGCAGAGAAGTATATCGCATGCGGGAGCCATGCGGTTGAAGAGCGCGCCAATGATCACCAGGCCAATGATCACCAGCACCAGTCGCTCCGAGCGCACGCGCCACAGAAAATACGAAGGCCCCGGCAATAAGCCGAGGCCTTGATATTGGTACTGGATGCCGTCTGCGAAACATCTCTAGAATAACTCCGCCAGCGGCATTGTCAAGCACATTTAACTTAGTCGAGTGACGGCGGAGGGCGAGGGAATCGAACCCTAGTGGCTGTTAGCCACTCGACCGTTTCGCAGACGGCGGCCAGTACCCTCTGGCAACACCCTCCAAACGCCATCTGCAAGAAATAAGTCTATTCCCACGCGAACGGCAAAAAGCGACATCGCTGAACTAAATTGACATCGATTCCCGAAGAGGGAACCGGGACGGAGTTTTCTGCGAGAAGGAGATTGCCTGGGAAAGTGTATATCTTATAGATATTACATAAAAAACGACACTTAGCTAAGCAGCCTGCCCCGCCTTGGCCGCGGCAGCCGCCGGCGCATCCTGCGTCCGCGTCCAGGTGTAGCGCATGCGGTGGATCACCGTCACCGTCGACAGCACTGCGATCACCCACAGCACCGGAGCCATGCGGTTGAAGAGTGCGCCAATGATCACCAGCACCAGCCGCTCCGGACGCTCCATAAATCCCACGCGGCACGACCCAATCAGCGACTCCGCCCGCGCCCGCGTGTAGCTCACCATGATGGCGCTGATCATCACAAACGCAGTGAGCACCACATAAAAAAAGCGGTCGCCCCGCGCATAGAAAACCAGCAGCCCCAAAAACTGCGACGCGTCACTGTAGCGGTCGACCACCGAGTCGAAGAACGCGCCGAAGCGCGTGACCCGGTTGGTCGCGCGCGCAACTTGCCCATCCACCAGATCAAAAAATCCTGAGAAGATGATGACCAGGCCGGCGTAGAAAAACATCCGCCGCTGCGTCAGCGCTGTGGCGGATCCAAAAAGAATCGCGGCCCACGTGTTCACCACCAGCCCCATGAAGGTCAGCACGTTGGGATTGATGCGCGACAGCGCCAGCCAGCGCACGATGGTATCGAGCAGCACGCCGCAGGCGCGTCCGAAGGCGCTGGTCCAACTATGCCACGACATCAGGCGTCCGCCTTCTCGGGCTCAGCCTCGTCGTGGATGGTGCTCAAGCTTAAAATTTCCAACTCGCGCTTGCCGTTGGGCGTGATCACGGTGGCTTCGTCGCCTACTTTTTTATTCAGCAGCGCGCGTCCTATGGGCGACGTGGTCGAAATTTTTCCCGCGCCTACGTCCGACTCTTCGCTCGTCACCAGCTTGTATTCGATCTCTTCATTCTTCGAGCTGTCGTAGACCTTCACCGTGGAACCCAGGCCCACCTTGTCTTTCGGGATGTTGTTCATGTTGGTCAGCGACAGGTCGGCAAGGCGCTTGCCGAGCTGGCGGAAGCGCGCCTTGACGAACTCCTGGCGCTGCTTGGCCATGTGATACTCGGCGTTCTCGCTGAGGTCTCCGAGAGCCGCGGCCCGCTTGATCTCCTTGGGCAGATCGTGGACCAGTTCGTGCTCGAGCGCGTCGACTTCTTCCTGCAGTTTTTTTCTGAGTTGATCCGTCATACTAGTGAGCCATGCTAATGAGCCATGCTAGTCGCGTGGGCGTGCGGTACGCACTTGAGATTATAAACCTGTTTCGGGCG
>CAVPEZ010000039.1:0-26804 GCA_963703635.1 uncultured Acidobacteriaceae bacterium | reverse complement strand
ACACTTAGCTACGCCGCTCGCCCGGCCTTAGCTGCGCCAGCAGGCGTCCTGGTGCGCGTCCAGGTACACCGCATGCGGTGAATCACTGTCAGCGTCGACAGCACCGCGATCACCCACAGCACCGGCGCCATGCGGTTGAAGAGCGCACCGATGATCACCAGCACCAGCCGTTCCGGACGTTCCATAAATCCCACGCGGCAGGATCCGATCAGCGACTCGGCGCGCGCCCGCGTGTAGCTCACCATGATGGCGCTGACCATCACGAACGCAGTCAGCACGACATAGAAGAAGCGGTCGCCGCGTGCGTAGAAGACCAGCAGTCCAAGAAACTGCGAGGCGTCACTGTAGCGGTCGACTACTGAATCGAAGAACGCTCCGAAGCGCGTGACCCGGTTGGTGGCGCGCGCGACCGGCCCATCCACCAGATCAAAAAATCCTGAGCCGATGATCACCAGGCCTGCGTAGAAAAACATGCGCCGCTGGGTCAGCGCTGTGGCGGAGCCGAACAGAATCGCGGCCCAGGTGTTCACCACCAGTCCCATGAAGGTGAGCACGTTGGGATTGATGCGCGACAGCGCCAGCCAGCGGACGATGGTATCGAGCAGCACGCCGCAGGCGCGTCCGAAGGCGCTGGTCCAACTATGGCCACGCATCAGGCGCCCGCCTTCTCGGGCTCGGCCTCGTCGTGGATGGTGGTCAGGCTCAGGATTTCCAGTTCGCGCTTGCCGTTGGGCGTGATCACGGTGGCCTCGTCGCCTACCTTTTTATTCAGCAGCGCGCGGCCGATGGGAGACGTGGTCGAAATTCTTCCCGCGCCTACGTCCGACTCTTCGCTGGTCACGAGCTTGTATTCGATCTCTTCATTCTTTGAGCTGTCGTAGACCTTGACGGTGGAACCCAGGCCCACCTTGTCTTTCGGGATGTTGTTCATGTTGGTCAGCGACAGGTCGGCGAGGCGCTTGCCGAGCTGGCGGAAGCGCGCCTTGACGAACTCCTGGCGCTGCTTGGCCATGTGATACTCGGCGTTCTCGCTGAGGTCTCCGAGAGCCGCGGCGCGCTTGATCTCCTTGGGCAGATCGTGGACCAGTTCGTGCTCGAGCGCGTCGACTTCTTCCTGCAGTTTCTTTCTGAGTTGATCCGTCATACTAGTGAGCCATGCTAATGAGCCATGCTAGTCGCGTGGGCGTGCGGTACGCACTTGAGATTATAAACCTGTTGCGGGGCGGACGGCGTAGAGGCTGGCTTCCGGCGGCCGGCTTCCAGCGTTATGTTCCGACTGGAACATTGTGCGCGAATGTTCCAACTGGAACATAACTCACGTTTTACCGGAACACTGTGGAAATCTCGGAAAACTCGGAAAACCACCTTAAAGCTATAGTTGGCGGGCGGCAAGTGGCTGGGAGGGTGGGATTTAGGGAAAGCGCCGCGAAACGCGGCTAAAAAGACACAGGGCGAAGGAAAAGCGTGGGAGAACGGCCGTCGATGCTGGCAATTGGCGGGGGTGAGTGCTAATTACATAGACTTGCGGGATATGGGGAACGTCCCGTCTCTCTCCCTGTCATCCTCGTCCTGGTTCCCATCTTCGCTCCGTACTCCCATCGGTGAAACTGTACAATCGCGAATCTGGAGAGCTGCAAGAACTGTTGTAAAAGGGTCCACAAACTATGAGATCGATCGGCACAATCGGAGGGTTGACAGAATTATCAACCTGATGAAGCGAAAAAGAGAGTTTTGGTGGCATGTTCAAGCACCTCTGAAAGGAAGCAGGGACAGGCATGAAGCGTATTGGCCCGCATCAAGGTGAACTACAGCTACCTGAGCAAGCTCGAGAATGGTGCATAATTCCGTCAGAAAAATGAATTTAAAGGACACAAGACATTCCTCTAGTGATCCGACTCCTTTGTCGTCGGCCGCCGGAAAAACCCGCGAGACGTTTTGAGAATATTGTAGGAACATCTGAAGACGCATCGCGAGCTTCGAAGGATCGTTTCGGCGTGCGAATGCCAGCAAACAGAGACCGTGAGGGAATGCAAATCGTTGAGTGTTGTGCCGAACTTGGGAGCGATTCACTGATATATGTGGTCTTGGACCGTTTGGTGGGAAAAAATTCACCTCTCGATTCATACCGCGCTGACGACAAGATCATGAGCAAAGACGTGGCTCCAAAGTTCTTCGGACGCATTCCGTTCGCACGTTCGCGACGGACGCCGCATACCGAATCGGGAGCTTTGAAGAGAGAAGTGAAAAGTCTTGAAGAGTTATCGGGCGAAGTGGGCATCATCTAGGATTTTCGGCTCGATTAGTCAATTGACCGAGAAATTCTGACGTGGTGGGGGAGCCTCAACCCGCCTTCTTCGTATTTCGGAGTGGAACCCGCGGAAACTGATCCGGGTCTTCTGGAACGAACTCGGAAGTCCTCGAGCAGAAGATATTTTGTGGTGGTCGATCCAATGTGCACATCAGCCAGGCGGGCTCCATAATGGGGACACGCGCATCGCCATGAAGCCGAGCACTTTGCCATGACGTCGGACTGCTTTTGCGCTGTCAATTTTGGAACGGCCAAGAAACTCAACCGACTCGAGCTCAGAATTATCGGCGAGCTATGTCGCACCCAACCGCAGACCTTAATGATGCATCTCTCTGCGTAAATCCTTAGCCGTTCGCTGGATGATTGACCGAGTCATTTCAAAGCAGAGAGTTGCTCTTGGTGCTGTTCGCATCGAGATGGTGACGGGAGCCGTGCTCGGTTGCAGCTATTCGATGCGCGCTACTGGGATGATCTTACAGAGATGATGGTGGTGATCAAGAAGGGAAAGAGGAAAAAGAACGTTGATTGCTGATTCCGTCAATTGCTGATGGTCTTATCCGTTACCGAATTGTTCACATTTGCTCAGTGTTTTCCTTTTTGATCTTGTCGTTGCTTGATGAATTTTACAAGGAAGTTGTGCATCGATCATCGAAAGCGGCTGGACGATTCTGATCGGTTTTGGTGAGGTATCGAAAGCTGTATCAAGAACTTCTGAAAGTAAATGAGGAAGCACACAGGAAACTGCTAAGCGAAGGCATGAGTGAAAGGTTGCTTGCTGAGCAAGATCGTGAGATGTAGTGTATGTATACGTGGAAAGAAGATAGATCATCCATCGAACACGAGCGAAATGCGAGAGCTAAGCAGACGACTCACTCGAGCCTTCACAAGGCAAAGGTTGCAACCTGGAACGGATCCGTGATGCCAAGCGGCGGTGTCTGGTAAGGAAGGAACAGAACCTTGCTCACTTGGGAGATGACACCCGAAGCGAGACGAGGCAGAGCTGAGAAGCTTGTGTCAGAGGCTTTAAGCAAGAGCGCTTGAAGCAGTGGAACCATGAACTTCAAGAAGCTGAGCTTACACAAATCTTGGAGTTGTTCGTCTGAACGGAGGAGCCATGTCCGAAGTCCCATCTGCTCTTCGAGAAGGCCTCAGAGCTTAATCTGAAGACGACACCGCCGGGAATGACCTTGCCAAGTGTTCGTTGAGGTAATAAAGTATGAAGAGGCTGAAAAGACAGACAGGCGCCTTAACGAAGTCCTCCGTGAACAATGGGAATCGCATGATGGCGAGGCATACTTCGGCGATGCGGGGTGGGTCTGATTTGACGAAGGAGAAGAACCGTTCTGTGAATCGATCAGGAGGAGGCCTCACCCGTTCCGTGCTTGAACGTTTGGCTGTTTACTGCTAAAGGAGAGGTGATGCGAAGGAAGCCATCAGGGACTCGAGAAGATTGTTTCATATATGTTATATTGGCTGATCTGCATCAGGAATCGGGGTTGTGTTTTGTCTTTGGAGGACATAATTAGTGCTCCGTCAGATCATTCAGGTTGCCCCGCACCCTATCTCCGAGTTCGGGTTGAGCGGTGGAAGGCTCGGCACACGCTCCTAAAAGCAGGGTCAGGTTCATTCTGTCTATCGCATCGTTAGGTGCGCATCTGGGATCGGGAGCCAAGGGGATTGGGAGGCCATTCAAATTTCGGCGGGCGCCCATCCTGAGAAGCAGTGGGATCCTTCAGCCAGCACTCACTCCACGCAGGTGCCTGAATCGCTGGTCTTTCCCACTGGAAAGGAGGCCGAGCCAAGCTTAAAAATGACGTAATGACATTGGGGTTACGATTCCGCCAACAAAAAACTGAAAGATGCCGAAGACGGTCCAAGAGGTCTATAAGAGAATCGAGTGTGCATGGGCATGCTTCCTGATTGGAGCCTCACACATCTTGACAGATCTTCAGGTACACATAGAGAAGCTTGGATGTCCTGCATGAGTGCATGGACATCTTCGGAGATGATGAGACCTCATTATTGGTCCTAGTTATGCGGCATTCAGACTGGCTGATGATGACTTTGGAGGCTCCGATGAGGGGTCATCACTTTGGAGGGGGACAGATAAACTACATGCTGACGGTATGCTTCTGGTTCTCTCGGATGTGAAGACATGATTACAAAAAGGCGCCGCCACTCCTGGAAGAGGCATATCCGAGTTTCTGGCTGAGGAAATGGCGAACAAATAATCTGAGCCCACGATCCATTTAATGTTGGGGATACACAAGCCGCTAGGGTACTGCTTGAGCGAAACCTGTTTCCCCAGACGTTCCCAGATGGGGTGCTGATGGCAACGCGGGGCCTTTTCTCGCACCTCCGAGAAGGCGATCTGGGAAAAACACGTGTATTCGGACAAATCCGCGGCTGCTTTGTCGCCAAATCGGTCCAGACATTTGTGCCCGCCGTCAACCAGAAAATGCACCTCGAATTTGCATGCGAGGCGCTCAGGAAAGGGGCATAGAATCACTGCCTTCGTGAGAATCGATATGGGCTCAGCAGTGGGCAAGTACTGATATGATGGCAACGAGCTCGGTTCTCCGCTGACAGAAGCTCGCGAGGCCACCAAATCAGTGGGCGAGAAAACGGCGGTTCACGCATCGAGAGGATGTAGCCGCCGCTGTGAGGGCAGACACCTGCAAACTGCCCTGTGGGACTCGGTTCCTTTCGGGGGCTGACCCAGGGCTTACGCCTTGGGCTATTATGTGCCGCCCCTCCGGGGCTGGAGTTGGGTGGTTTCGGTCCGCATCTTTCCCCGAGATTCAGTTCTCGGGCAAATGCGAAAAGCAGGTCCCTCCACTCCGCTCGCTTTCGCTCCGCGTCGGTCGGGATGACAGAGTTTTTGCGTGGGATAGACACGGCCGGTCGGGATGACAGAGTTTTGGCTGGGATTGGCTCAAGTCACGCGGGAGCCTTGAATCAGGCTTGGAATTCGCTGGCTTCGGGGAAGCGGAGTTTGCACTTGGCGAGGTTGAGGGCCAGGAGTTCTTCGATCTTGGTTTCTTCGCAGTTGCGGGACATGGCTAGTTCGCTGACCAGCAAGTAGCGGGCGCGTTCCAGCATCTTTTTTTCGCGGAAGGACAGGGGCTTGGCCTGGTGGAGGGCGATCAGGCTCTTGAGGACACTGGCGACCTCGAACAGGGAACCGGTGCGCATGCGGTCGGAGTTTTCTTTGAAGCGGTCTTTCCAGTCGGCGGTGGTGAGGTCTTCGGCGATGGAGAGGAAGTCGAGAATCTTCTGCACCTCGCCGTTGCGGACTACCCGGCGAATGCCCACGCTGCCCACGTTGTTGCAGGGCACCATGACCTTGAGGCTGCTGGCCTTGATGTTGAGGAGATAGAACTTTTCGATCGTGGCGCCGATGGACCGGCTGCTGATCTGTTCGATAACGCCGACACCGTGGTTGGGATAGACGACCTTGTCGCCGATGTGGAAATTCAGATCTACACCATTCATAAAAAGCACCTGGGCAGGCGAGGGTCAGTGGGGGAAAAAACGTTATCTTTACTGTAAACATACTATTCCGAAATGGGACTAAAAGCAACATGGGCGCAGGTTCCAGCGGCCTCGGGGACGCGATAACGGGAGCCCACTCGTTTGTAAGCCATTGTGCTCAGATGGGTTAGGACCTGTCGAAGGCTGGTTGGGCCGGAACCCGGCGAGCCCCGGCGCATATAATCGCGGAGTGAGCTTTGAACAAAGGAAGCCAGCGCGGCCGGCCGGGCGCGTTCTTGGGCTGGACGTAGGGACGAGAAGGATTGGGGTGGCGGTGTCGGATCCCTTGGGGATTACCGCCCAGGGATTGGAAACCTTACAGAGGCGGAACAAACGGCAGGACATGGCGGCGCTGGAGCGGGTGATTCTCGATTACGCCGTGCGGGAGATCGTGGTCGGCCTACCGCTGCGCATGAGTGGCGCGGGAGGGACGCAATCGGAAAAGATGCAGGAGTTCGCGGAGGAGTTGCGGAAGCGCTTCCGCCTGCCGGTGCACCTCTGGGATGAACGGCTGACCTCGGCGGAAGCGAACCGGCTGCTGCGGGAGACGGAGTTGTCGATCGAAAAGCGGGTGAAGGCCGTGGACCGGATGGCGGCAGTTTTGATTTTGCAGGGGTGGATGGAGGGGCGGGCAGGCGGTCGTTAGTCGTTCGTCGTTGAGCGTTCGTCGTTGGTCGTTCGTCGTTAATCGTTCGTCGTTCGTCAACCCAGCCCCTTCAGATCTTCAGGAAGATTTTCTTGCGGTCCATGAGCCAGATGGGCAGCAGGCATACCAGAACAAACGCCAGGGAGAACAGGAGCGAGGCGAAGCTGGGACTTCCCAGCGGGGCGAAGAAACGCTGGAAGATGTAATCGTGTGCGTTCAGGGTCTCGCCGTGCAACGGTGCGCGGAGGAAGTCGAGCAGTTCCGAGAGGAGCTGCGAGATCGTATAGACCACGATTGAGTTTCTGCCAAAGATTAGGAAGGGCCGGGTCCAGGCTCCGCGCCATCGTTTGATGTCGGTGGCCCAATAGCAGAGGGCAAGGCAAACCAGGGCAAAGCCGGCGGCGAAGAGCACGTAGGAACTGGTCCAGAGTTTCTTGTTGATGGGGAACCATATCCCCCAGACTTCACCAAGAACCAGACCGGCGATGCCGAAGATCAGCATGCCGAGGGCTTTGGATTGCGGGCTGCGTTTGGAGCGCAACCATTCTCCGGTGAAGACTCCCAGCAGAGCCGTTCCGATTGAAGGCAATGTGCTCAGGAGCCCTTCAGGATCGCGAGTGATCTCATAGAGACTGGTGCTGCCCCAGAGCAGAAACTTGCGATCCAGATAAGCCGCGAGATTGGCGTCGGGGTGAAGGAGTGGTATGTCGCGGCCGGGAACTCCGAAGCCCGGCACTGGGACGAAGCGCATCAAGATCCAATAGCCGACGAGCAGTCCGGCAACCACCAGGGCACGGGCTTTGGGCCGGACATAAAGGAAAAGGATTGACGCGATAAGGTAGCAGATGCCGATGCGTTGCAGCACGCCGGGAATGCGCAGCCCGCGCGACGGTGAGGCCAAAATCGAGGAGTAATTTAAGGCTAACCCAATGGCGAAGATAGTGACTGCGCGGCGGAAGGTATGGCGCAAGAGTAAGGCGCGGGAATCGCCTCGGCCAAGTCTCGATTCGAAGGAGAAGACCAGCGAGACTCCGACGATGAAGAGGAAGAACGGGAATATGAGGTCGGTGGGAGTCCAGCCGTTCCACTCGGCATGTTCCAGTGGCCAATAGGCGTGCTCGTTGCCGGGATTGTTAACCAGGATCATCGCCGCGATGGTGACGCCGCGGAATAGATCGAGAGAAGTGAGGCGATCGGACGGGGCGGTTGCCGGGGACTTTGCGGGTGCGGGCGAGGTTTCGTAGGCGGATGTGGCCATGATGGAAAACAGCAAGGATTGTACACCCGGGTGGTTTCGCTATTGTCCACGCATGGCGCGGCGGTAGGCGGCGACGTTCTTATCGTGTTCTTCGATGGTGCGGGCGAAACGGTGGTGCCCGGCGGCGTCAGCGACGAAGTAGTAGTAATCGGTTTGCGCAGGATGCATGGCCGCTTCCATTGCGCTCTTACCGGGATTCCCGATGGGGCCGGGTGGAAGTCCTGCATGCCTGTATGTGTTGTATGGGGAATCGAATTGCATGTCGTCGTGATGCAGCGCGCCGGTGTACGTCCCTGCCAGGAGTTCGGCATAAATGATGCTGGGGTCGGCGTCGAGCGCGATGTTTTTCGCCAGCCGGTTGTAGTAGACGCTGGCGACTAAGGGGCGTTCCTCGGCGACGGCCGTTTCCTTCTCGATGATTGACGCCATGGTGACAGTCCGCTCGATGTCGGTTGTACCAGGCGCCGCAATCAATCCGATCTGGCGTGCCACCTGGCGGAACTGTTTGACCATGGCTGCTGCCATGTCTTGCATGGTCTGCATGCGGCTGAACTGATAGGTGTCGGGGAAGAGGTAGCCTTCGAGAGAAGGCGCGCCGGGGGCAAGGTCGGCGATGAGCGCGGTATCGGACTGAGCGACTTTCAGAAAGTCGTCGGCAGAGCCGAGGCCGGCAGCCTCGACGGCGCGGGCGATGTCGAACATGGTGAAGCCTTCGGGAACGACTACGGTATGAAAGTAGACGTCGCCGCGAGCCAAGCGCTTCTGCACGTCGATTAGGTTGGCGGGTTGCTCGAACAGATATTCTCCGGCCTGAAGCGGGCGGCGGTGGATGTAGTGCCAGAGGTTGAACGCTTGCTCGCTGCGTATGACCCCGGCAGCCTTGAGTTCGGAGGCGATGCGGCGCGTGGAGTAGCCGGGGTGCAGCAGCACAAAAGTCTTCGCTGGAGGTTCGGTGGGACTCAGAAGAGCCCAGGCAAACCAGGCCGTGCCCGCTAACGCCGCAATCAGGATGAGCCAGAAGATCTTGCGCACTATGTGGACAGTTTAGAGGATGAGGGAGAGTGCGCGTAGCTGACTTTAGTAAGATTCTGGGTTCAATGTTGGGGGAGACATCAAGAACCTTAGAACGCGGAGGGAGCGGAGAACCGCCGCGGAGGGCGCGGAGAACCGGGAGCCTCTCCGGGCGGGCCTCGAGTTTTCTTAGAATTGATGCCGCTGGCGGATGTGGTACCTGTTTGTTTTGCACCCTTTGGCGGACTGTATACTCAAATGTTCTGGGAGTCATCCAATACTTCATGAGACGTAGCTCGCCTTTCTGGGTCCTGACTTTGGTCCTTGCAGTGCTGCCTGCGACTGGCTGCCTGTTTCATACCCGGCCCGTGGAGGAAACGTACTCCAAGGCTCCTCTTCGGGAATCGACCCAATTGGGATTGATCGACAGCATCGATCAGCAGGCCGCGAAGATCAAGTCCCTGCAAGCGACGGTGGATATTGATACTTCGGTGGGTGGCGCGAAAAAGGGCCAGGTCACCGACTACAAGGAGATTCGCGGTTACGTGCTGGCGCGGAAGCCGGCCATGCTGCACATGATTGGGCTGCTCCCGATCGTGCGGACTACGGCTTTCGACATGGTGAGCGACGGTCAGGAGTTTAAGCTGTGGATTCCTCCGAAGAACCGGTTCGTGATGGGGCGGAACGACGTGGAGACGCGAAACGCCGACCAACCCATGGAAAGCGTCCGCCCGCAGGATATCTACGACGCGCTTCTTATCCAAGCCATCGATCCCGAGCACGAGATTGCCGTTCTGGAGAATGGAGAAGAGATTCTGCATGACGCCAAGGGGCATCGCGTTCTGCAGGAAGACTACGAACTGATCGTCATCCGAAAAAAGGGCGAGAACGAGGGGATGTTGTCGCGCAAGATCGTGTTCAGCCGCACCGATCTGCTGCCGCATCGCCAGTACATCTATGACGAGCGGGGCATACTGGAGACCGACGCGCGCTATGCGAACTACAAAGACTATGACGGCATCAGCTTTCCCTCGCGCATCGAGATTTTCCGGCCGCAGGAGGAGTACGACATCACCCTGAATATGCTGAAGGTGGAAATGAATAAGCCGCTGCGCGACGATCAGTTTGCTCTGGAACAGCCACCGGGGGCGGAAGTGGTGCATCTGGATCATCCACAGTCGAGTGCTGTCGGGCCGCGGCCGTCGGGCACCGGCAACAGCCGGTAGCGGCAATTGGCAGTTAGCAATTCGCGGTGAGCAACTCGCGTGTTCTGGGGAACTAAAAACTGCCAGCGGCTAATTGCTATCTGCTAATTGCTATCTTCCTGACCCATGATCAACAAGATGGTTGTCGCCAACCTGGTGCAAAGGCCGATGCGGTCGCTGATCAGCGTCAGCGCGGTTGCACTGGAAGTGATTCTAATTTTGCTGATCGTGTCTTTTTTTTATGGGCAGTTGAATGGGTCGAAGGCGAGCCAGATGGGCGTGGGCGCAGATGTGATGGTGCAGCCTCCTGGATCGTCAGCGCTGGTCGGGGTTACGGGCGCGCCCATGCCGGTGAAGGTTGGCGACAAGCTGCGGCAGTTGCCGCATGTTGTGGTGGCCGCGCCGGTGATTTGGGAATTGACCACCAAGCCTACGCTGGAAATTATTTACGGTATCGACCTCGAAAGTTACAACAGCATTACCCCTGCATTTCGATTTCTTTCCGGAGGCGGGTTCCAGGGACCCTATGACGTGATCGTGGACGACTATTTTGCCGGCACGAAGCGGGCAAAGGTGGGAGACTCGATTGACATTCTGGACAATCACTTCCGCATCAGCGGGATTGTGGAGCACGGCAAGGGAGCGCGCAAGTTTGTGCCGCTCTCGACCATGCAGGACTTGATCGGCGCCCCGGGACACGCTTCGGTCTTCTACATCAAGCTCGACGATCCTGCCAATGTGGACGCCGTCGTCAATGAGATTAAGGATGTCCCCGGCATGGAAAATTACGCCGTGCGTTCGATGCAGGAATATCTGTCGATGATGACGCCGGAAAATCTGCCGGGTTTTGAGACTTCCATTCGCATCGTAGTCGCGATTGCGATGATCATCGGCTTCCTGGTGATTTTTCAATCGATGTATACGGCAGTGATGGAGCGCACGCGCGAGATCGGCATTCTGAAGTCTCTGGGCGCGTCGAAGCTTTACATCGTGAATGTCGTGCTGCGGGAGAGCGCTCTGCTGGCGATTGTGGGCATCGTGGTGGGCACGCTTGTCAGCCTGTTGACCCGGCACATTATTCTTTTCGAGAAGCCGACGTTGCGGCTTTTCTGGAGCAACGAGTGGGTGGTTCGCGCTACGCTGCTGGCTTTGCTGGGTGCACTGCTGGGGGCTTTGTATCCGGCATTCAAAGCGGCGCGGAAGGATCCGATTGAGGCGTTGGCGTACGAGTAAGACAGCTTCTAGCGCAGGATCTGGCTTCTAGCCAATGCACGTTCGCCGAGGCCTCTTTATTGCTTCATTCCTCTGATTCTTCGATTCCAGTCCCGCGCGCTTTAGCAGCCTTCGCAATCCCGCGTCGCCGGCGGCGCCGCGTTGTTCGGCGGCAAGGTTGCCATCGCGGTCGATCACCACGTAGATGGGATAGCTCTGGGCGTTGTACATGGCGGCGAGGTTGGTATCTTTCGTGAGCACGATGGGAACGGATCGCGGGTGCTCGGCGAGATATTTCTTCACCTTCTGATCGGGCTCGAGGACATCGACGGCCAGCACGATCAGGCCTTTGCCAGAGAATTCTTTTGCGATGTCATCCACCAGTTCGGCTTCGGCTTCGCAGTACTTGCACCAGGTGGTCCAGAACTCGAACAAGACGACCTTGCCCTTGACCGAGGCATTGTTGAACTGGTCCCCTGCCGTCGTCTTGGCCCGAAAGCGAGGCGCGGGCTGGCCGGTTTCATCGCCTGCGAAAGCGCAGAGCGTGATCAGCGCGAGCGCGAGCAATACCAGGCGGCGGAGGGCGAGTAATGACGCTGCCATGGGGCGGAATATTAGCACGATTGCGCTAGAGTCGTTAAGACAATATGATGCGTTCATCCGTTTGACCCTTCTTTTCTCGCGCCTGTAATATCAAGAGAGCACTCAGCATTCAGCACTCAGCGTTCAGTCAGGATTTCCCGAAAGGCCACAGGCTTCTGACTGGCTGATTGCTGACTGCTGAGTGCTGACTGCTTTCCATGCCGCACGAATTGCCTAAATCCTACGAGCCGGGCGCGATTGAGACGCGCTGGGCCGAGTACTGGATCGAAGAGAAACTCTTCTCCGTGCCGACGCCGCCGGAAGGCGAGACGCGTCCGGTATTCACGCTGCTGTTGCCGCCGCCGAATGTGACCGGGCAGCTGCACATGGGGCACATGTTCGGCCAGACGCAAATGGACATCATTGTGCGCTGGCATCGCATGCGCGGCTTCATCACTCTGTGGCTGCCGGGCACGGACCATGCCGGCATCGCCACCCAGATGATGGTAGAGCGAGACCTGGCGAAAGAAGGCAAGCAGCGCAGCGACCTGGGCCGCGAGAAATTCATCGAGCGCGTGTGGGACTGGAAGAAACATTATGGTGGCGCGATTCTCAACCAGATGAAGCGGCTGGGCGCGTCGGTCGACTGGGACCGCGAATATTTCACCATGGACGAAAATCTTTCGCGCGCAGTGCGCGAGGTGTTCGTCCGCCTGTATGAGGAAGGGCTGATCTATCGCGGGAAGTACATCGTCAACTGGTGTCCGCGATGTGAGACGGCAATCTCCGATCTCGAAGTGAAGCACGAAGAGGTTGCTGGGAAAGTTGTGGGAGATTCGGTATCCGGTGATCGGCACGAACGAATTCATCACCGTGGCAACCACGCGCCCGGAGACGATGCTGGGCGACACCGCCGTTGCCGTGAACGAAAAAGACGAGCGCTACACGCATCTGCACGGTAAGCACGTTCTGCTGCCGCTGATGAAGCGCGAGATTCCCATCATCACCGACGAACTGGCGCAGCCGGAGTTCGGCACGGGCGCGGTGAAGGTGACGCCGGCGCACGACCCCAACGATTTCGAGGCAGGCAAGCGGCACAACCTTCCGCAGATCGATGTAATGGACGAGCACGCGCACATGAACCAGAACGCAGGCCGCTATGCGGGTTTAGACCGATATGACGCGCGCAAGCGCGTCCTTGCGGATTTGCAGGAGCAGGGATTCCTGGTCGTCGGAGAAAGACCACACGCTTGCGCTCGGCAAGTGCGACCGTTGCGGGACCGTGGTCGAGCCGCGGCTGTCTGAACAGTGGTTCATCAAGATTCAGCCGCTGGCGCAGAAGGCGATTGAAGCCGTCGAGAGCGGCGAGATCACGATCGTCCCGGAGAATTACAAGCAGATTTATCTGAACTGGATGAACAACATCTATGATTGGTGTATCTCACGCCAGTTGTGGTGGGGACATCGCATTCCGGCGTGGACTTGTGATGGCTGCAAAGAGTTTATCGTGGCGCGTGAAGCTCCTGGCACCTGTCCGAAGTGCGGCGGCAAGAAGCTGGAGCAGGTCTCCGACGTGTTGGACACCTGGTTTTCGTCAGGCTTGCTTCCGTTCACGACCTTGGGCTGGCCGGAGAAGACGCGGGACCAGGCGGTTTTCTATCCGACCACGCTGCTGATCACAGCGTACGAGATTCTTTTCTTCTGGGTGGCGCGCATGATCATGTTCGGCTGCCACTTCATGCAGGGGCACGAACAGCATCCGGCGATCAAGAAAGCCAGCGGATGGGGTGACAAGAAGAACGATAGCGTGCCCTTCCGGCAGGTTTACATTCATGCGCTGGTGCGCGACGCCGAGCGGCAGAAGATGTCGAAGACCAAGGGCAACGTGGTCGATCCGCTGGATGTTATTCAGCGCTTCGGCACGGACGCGACCCGCTTCACTTTGGCGGCGATGGCTGCGCCCGGAACAGACATCGCCTTCAGTGAGAGCCGCACCGAGGGCTATCGCGCCTTCGCGAATAAGATATGGAACGCCGCGCGGTTCATGTTCATGAATGTGGATAGAGATCGAACCGGGCCTGCGGCCCGGGACCGGGTCAGAGACCCGGTCCTACACAAGCAATAGCACCCTAGAGGACCGCTGGATTCTTTCCCGCTTCAACCGCGTCACCGCGGAGGTGAACGCTGCGCTTGAGACCTACCGTTTCCACGAGGCGGCGAATCGTATTTACGATTTCTTCTGGGGCGAGTTCTGCGACTGGTACCTGGAACTCATCAAGCCACGTCTGAACTTCGAAGAGAGGGCGGACACGGCCCAGGCCTGCGTCGCCTGCGCGAATTTAGTCAATTTATTCGATGCATCGCTGCGCTTGCTGCATCCGGTGATGCCGTTTATTACGGAAGAGATCTGGCAGGCGATGTATGAGGGCAGGCCGCCGCTGAAATCGATTGCGCTGGCGTCGTATCCGCGGGCGGATGAGAAACAGTTTGATCTGGCCGCCGAAACCGAGATGGCGATCCTGCAGGATTTGATTGTGAACGTGAGGAACGTGCGCGCGGAATTGAAAGTCGAGCCTAAGGTGAAAGTCCCGATCGAGGTATTTGCGCAGGAGCCCGCGATTCGCACGATGATTGAGCAGAATCACGGCGCGGTCGAGCGTTTGGCGAATGTCGAGAAGATCACGTTCGTAGACGTCTCCCTCTCCAAACAGGCTGGCGCGCGCAGTACTGCGAGGTTCGATGTTCATGTGATCTACGAGAGAAAGATCGACGTTGCCGCCGAACGGGATAGGTTGACAAAAGAACTCGAGAAAATCGAGAAAGAGTACGCGAACAATCAGCGCCAGTTAGGGAACGAGCAGTTCCTGGCGAAAGGCTCCGCAAAAGATTGTCGAGGGTTTACGGCGGCGCGAACAAGAACTAGTCAGTCTGCGAGAGAAGATAAAGCGCCAGTTAGATGAGTTGGATGGCAGGAATCAATCGTTGAAAGCCGGCCACGGACCACTGTCTATGGACTTTAACAGCCGACGCATCACCGCGATTCTGGAGAACGCGCTGCTCGAAGACCGGGCGACACGCGATGCGACCAGCTACGCCTGCATCGATCCCAACCAGCGGGCGTCGGCCACGATTCTCGCCAAGCAGGATTGCATTCTCGCCGGCATCGGCTGCGTGGGCCGCATTCTCGATGTCTATGCCGCGCTCGATGGCGCCGTGACGTCGCATTACGAAGTCACCACCCATCCCGAAATCTTCGATGGCGTGCGGCTGCACAAAGGCCAGTCAGTCGCGGTGATCCGGCACAACGCGCGCGTGATTCTCTCGTGCGAGCGCGTGATCCTGAACTTTCTGCAGCGTATGAGCGGAATCGCCACGCTGACCCGGAAGTTTGTGGACGCGGTCGCCGGCACCAAGGCGCGCATTCTCGATACCCGCAAGACCGCGCCCGGACTGCGATTGATTGACAAGTATGCAGTGCGCTGCGGCGGCGGACAGAATCACCGGCTCGATCTTTCGGACGGAGTGCTCATCAAGAACAACCACATCACGCTGGCGGGCGGAATCGGACCGGTGCTGGAGCGCGCCGTGCGCAACCGGCGTGGCTCGCAGCCGATCGAGGTAGAAGTGCGCACGCTGATCGAACTGGAAGACGCGCTGGCCTTCGGCGCCGAAGTGATCCTGATGGACAACATGTCTCCGGAGCAAGTGCGCGGCGCGGTGGAGCGCTGCGCTCAACTGGAACGCCCCGTCCTGTTGGAATGCTCCGGCGGCATCCGGCTGGAGAATGTTCGTGCCTATGCCGAGACGGGCGTGGATTATATTTCAGTCGGCCTGTTGACTCACTCGCCGCAAGCGGTCGATATGAGCCTGCGGGTTGTGCCGATGTAGAGCCATCCCCTGTCCTTTTGTTTTCGTTTTGCTGGCAACCGGGCAGGGGCGCCGAATCGTACCTTTGACTCTCCGGAACGGGCTCGTTTCTTAGTAACATTTTCTGATGGAGCTTCGCACGGAACTTCCTAAGGAACGGCAGCGTGAACCGGGCCCCGGCGGGCGGGGATCCGCAGTTTTGGCCATCCTTGTCCTTGTCCTTGCGTTGACGTTGGCTTGTGGCGGTGGTTCTTATTCCAGCGGAGGAAACGCCTCTAACGGAGGAGGATCGCAAGGGACGGCTCCCCCGGTTCCCACGGGCTTGACCGCCACTGCGGGCAACCTGCAAGTCAGCCTAACGTGGACGGCCAGCACCGGCGCCACCGCCTACTACGTGAAGCGTGGTTCTGTAACTGGCGGCCCGTATACACAGATAGCCGCACCGTCCGGGACCGGCTATGTCGACGCCTCGCTGACCAACGGCACAACGTATTACTACGTGGTATCAGCTTATGATTCCACCGGACAGAGCGCGAATTCGACCGAAGTGAACGCGATGCCGGTTGGCACTCCCGATGTAACGATTACCGTCCATCCCAGCCAGACCACTCCCATCTCGCCCTGGATTTACGGACTCAACTTCTACACCGGCGTGACCGGGGCTCCGCCGCGTCTCAACCTTGACCGCGCAGGTGGAAACCGCTGGACCGCATACAATTGGGAGACCAATGCGTCCAATGCCGGCAGCGACTATCTCTATGAAAACGACAACTATCTGACCTCCAGCACCACTCCCGCCGAGGCGGTGCGCAGTTTCATTGCAGCCGACCAATCCTTGGGGATGGCGAGTGTCATGACCGTCCAACTGCAGGGGTTGGTGGCCGGCGATGAGAGCGGCCCAGTTAGCGTGGCCAATCCCCCCGATATGACGCGCTTCAAAACTGTGGTCGACCAAAAGAGCACGATCTCGAGCGCTCCGTTCAGCATCACGCCTCCGACCACCGATGCCTATGTGTTCATGGACGAGTTTCTCTGGGCTCTGGACCAGAAATTTACCGGCCTCGGCATCTTCGGCGCCAGCCCGGCGCTCCCAACCTTTGTCAGTTTGGACAATGAACCGGAACTCTGGAACTCAACCCATCTCGAAGTGCAGGGACCGAACCCGGTCTCGTCGGACGACTACATCACCAAGACCATCAATCTCACCCAGGCCTTGAAAAACCAGTTTCCCGACGCCCAGATATTTGGCCCGGTTCACTATGGATTTGAAGGCATCTACAACTGGCAGGGAGAACTCAGCGCGACCCCCGACGGCGTGAACTGGTTTTCCGATAAATATCTGCCAGCCCTCAAGGCTGCATCAGATACCTACGGCAAACCCCTCGTCGACGTCTACGATTTTCATTGGTACTCAGAAGCTACGGATGGAACGACACGGGTCACCAGCCTGACCAGCCCAAACCTGACCGCCGCGCAGGTGCAGGCCGTTGTGCAAAGCCCGCGCAGCTTGTGGGACCCCACTTTCACGGAGAACTCCTGGATTACGAATGACGTTCTGAACGAGCCTATCCAGATTCTGCCGCGCTTGCAATCGAAGATCAACGCGGAATTCCCCGGCACAAAGATTTCCATCACGGAGTACGAAAACGGCGGCGACGACCATATCGCGGGAACCATTGCCCAGGCGGATAACCTCGGGATCTTCGGCAGCCAGGGCGTATACGCGGCAACGCTGTGGCCCCTGAACAACACCTGTCCCTATATCCTGGCGGGCTTTCGAGCCTTCCGCGGATTCGACGGGGCCAGCGCCGACTTCGGCGATACCTCGCTGCAGGCAACGTCGAGCAATGTTCAGAATGTGGTCGTGTACGCCAGCTTAGACAGCACGACTCCCCGGCGGGTTGTGTTCGTGGCCATCAACCGTTCCACCTCGTCGCAGTTCACAGCGATCAACGGCCAGTCTCTTTCCGGCACCGCTAGCATTTACCAGATGACGGCGAGTTCGGCCCAGGGGCAGAATCCAATAAAGCCCGTGTTGGTTGCCCAGATGCCAGTCAGCGGCACATCGTTGAGCATCACGCTCCCGGCCCTGAGCGTGACCACCATCGAGGTTCAATAGTGGCTTTGTTCCAGAATGTTGTTGTTCGGGCACTGCCTAGGGCATAATTCCGGCATCAAGAAAGCCAAAACAACTCGTGTGGCGCGGGCACTCCCCGCGAAAGCCAGCAGAAAAGGCACCCAACCCAGCGACATCCGCCTAGGCCGCATCGTGCGACTGTTGATGGAGCACGCGACGGTGGTGGTGAGCGGAACCAAGATCGCGCAGGAGATTTCGTCAAACCGGATGGAAGTCTGGCGTCTGATCCAGCAATTGCGCGGCTTGGGCGTCGATGTCGCCGGGCATCCAGCGACGGGATATCAGCTCAAGTCGGTTCCGGATCTGCTGCTGCCGGAAATTCTGGGGCCTCTGCTTCGTGGGACCATTTTCTACAATCAGCTTCATCATTTCTACAAGATCGGCTCAACCAACACGGCGGCCATGGCGGCCGCCGCGACAGGTATTGCCGAGGGCAGCGTGTTCCTTGCCGAAGAACAAGCTGCCGGCCGCGGCCGCGGAGAAAATTCCTGGGAGTCAGAGCCCTCGGCAGGCATTTATTGCTCGGTCGTGTTGCGCCCGGCACTGCCGCCTTCGGACGCGCTGGTGCTCTCGCTCGCAGCTGGTCTCGCGGTGTGTGGCGCCCTGATGCAGGTGGAAGCCGGCGTCAGCGTCGACCTGAAGTGGCCCAACGATGTGCTCATCAAAGGAAGAAAGGTGTGCGGCATTCTCACCGAAATGCATGCCGAAGTCACCCGCGTCCGCCACATCGTGGTGGGAATTGGAATCAACGTGAACCAGGAGAGCTTTCCCAAAGAACTGGAGAACCACGCGACGTCATTGCGGCTAGAAACGGGCAGGGACTGCTCACGTGTGGAGGTGGCCGCTGCTTTGCTAAAATCGCTCGACCGGGAATATCGCGCACTCATCGAAGAACCGGACGCGCGGCAGTCGATTCTACGCCGCTTTACAGAACAGTCCTCGTGGGCGCGAGGGAAACAAGTCCGGATCGAAGATGGCGGCCCTATCATCGAAGGAACCACCGAAGGCCTGGATGAGCGGGGGTTCCTGCAAGTACGGAGTGCGCACGGCCTGCAGAGGGTTTTGAGTGGAACGGTGAGAGCGCGGTGAAGCAGCAATTGGCAATTAGCGGTTGGCAGTTGGGAGTTCGCGAAAACCGTTCCGTAAGGGCCAAAGGTTAATTGCTAATTGCCAATTGCCAATTGCTAATTGCTACACACTGAATAATCATGCTTCTTGTCCTCGATGTTGGCAACACAAACACGGTGCTGGGAGTTTTCTCCCGAGCTGAGAAGCCGCCTCCCGGCGAAGAGTCTGACGATGTTCCACGCTACCACCGTCTCGTGGCACACTGGCGGGTCGCGACCAGACAAGGCAGCACCGTGGACGAGTACGGCGTGCTGTTCCGCAATCTCTTCTCGATGGCAAGTCTGGAAGCGTCGGGGATTCGCGGCATCGTGATTTCGTCTGTGGTGCCGCCGCTCGATCCCGTGCTGCGGCAGGTGTGTGAGCGCTACTTCAATTCCAAGCCGCTGTTAATCGAACCCGGCGTGAAAACCGGCATGCCCGTGCACTACGACAATCCCGCGGAAGTGGGCGCGGACCGCATTGTGAATGCCGTGGCCGCGTTTGAAAACTACGGCGGTCCGTGCGTGATCGTCGACTTCGGCACCGCGACTACGTTCGACTGCGTTTCCGCGAAGGGCGAGTATCTCGGCGGAGTGATTTGTCCCGGCATCGGCATTTCTGCCGACGCGCTTTTTCAGCGTACGGCGCGCCTGCCCAGGGTCGAGATTCGCAAACCGACGCGTGTCATCGGCACGAACACGGTGGGCAGCCTGCAGTCCGGCCTTTACTACGGCTATCTCGGCCTGGTGGATGGCATTCTCGAACTCTTGCTGGAGGAATTGGGCAAAGAGACGAAGGTAATCGCCACCGGCGGACTGGGCCCGATGATTGGCACGGGATCGAAGTACATCAAGACTGTGGACGATCTTCTAACCCTCGAAGGCCTGCGCATCATCTGGGAGCGAAACGCGGCGTCGCGGCCGGCGCTCGCGCCTAAGGCCGCGTCCAAAATCACAACCGGCGGCAGGGAGCGCGCTCCTTCCACTCCGCGTTCCCCCCGCTGAGCCTGCCGTGGAAAATTACTTCAACTACTTCACCGAAGTCGAGGAACATTTCCAGAGAAGACGGGGAGGACCTCTGATCGGCTCGCCCCTCGACTGGGATCAGATCCTAATCTGGAAGAAGGCCGGCATTCCGCTAGAGGCGGTGCTGCGCGGCATTGACTCAGCCTTCGATAAGTATGAGCAGCGGAAGTCGAAAAGACACGAAAAAATAAACAGCATTTTGTGGTGTGCACAGGCCGTGCTGACAGCGGCGGAAGACATGAAGGAGGCCGCCGTCGGAACTGCAGTCGCGGCATCGCTACCGACAAAGTCAGGCGCGGGGCAGGGGTTTGAAGCCGAAGGTATCGCCGCGTTCCTGCGCCGCAATGCCGATCTTCTGGAAGCGGCGAAGCTGCCGCAGAGTGCGGGAATCTCGGTCCACGCCGTCGCTGCGGAATCGGCTACCACGCTGCGCAGGTTGGCCCGGGAAACCGAGAGCAAGAAATCAGCGCCAAGACTGGAGGATTTGGAGCGCCATCTCACGGTCCTAGAGGAGAAACTCTTTGCCGTATTGCTCGCCGCCACACCCGATGAAGAAGTCGTGAATGTGCGCGCCCAGGCCGATCGCGAACTGGCCCCCTACCGGCGCAAAATGGCGGCGGCACAAATCGAGCAACTGCAAAAGCAATACGTCCACAAGCGCCTTCTTGAAAAATACGGCCTGCCGCGCCTGAGCTTGTTCTACATGTAATGACTCACTCCTTCGACGCTCTCATTCTCGGTGGCGGCGCTGCGGGGCTGATGTGCGCCATCGAAGCCGGCAAGCGCGGCCGCCGCGTCGCGGTGCTCGAACGTGCGGACAAGCTGGGAAAGAAAATTCTGATCTCCGGCGGCGGGCGCTGCAATTTCACCAACCTTCATTGCAAGCCGGAGAACTTTCTTTCTTCGAACCCTCACTTTGCCAAGTCGGCATTGGCACGCTACACGCCGCAGGATTTCATTGCGCTGGTCGAAAAACACGGCATTGCTTATCACGAAAAGGCGCTGGGCCAGCTTTTCTGCGATCGCTCCGCGCGCGACATCCTCGGCATGCTGGAGGCCGAATGCCGGGACGCTGGAGTGAGCATCTTCGCGAACACGAAGATTAACCAAGTCGAGCGAACCAGAGAGTTCGTAGTGCGCGCCGAGACTTCCGAATTCAAAGCGCCGGCCCTGGTAGTCGCCACCGGAGGTCTTTCGATTCCGAAGATCGGCGCAACGTCGTTCGGCTACGATCTCGCGCGGCAGTTCGGCATTACCATCCGCGAGCCTTGGCCGGGACTCGTGCCGCTGCTGCTGAGCCCGGAGGATTCTTCGCGCTACTGCGACCTGGCGGGCGTTTCGGCAGAGGTGATTGCCTCATGCGCCGGCCAGCAGTTTCGCGAAAAGATGCTGATCACGCACCGCGGCCTGAGCGGTCCGGCGATCCTTCAAATTTCCTCGTATTGGAAAAAGCCGCAGCCCATCCTGATTGATCTAGCCCCTGAATGCGAAGTCACCGAAGTGTTTTGCGATCCCGCGAGGCCGAGAAACCTAAACGCTCTGCGCTCGGAGTTGCGAAAGTTTCTGCCCCATCGCCTGGCGGACCGCTGGATGGACGCACACGCGCCCACACCCTGGACGAATCACGCGCTATCTAATCTGGAAAAACAGACACATGCCTGGGCAATCTCACCAGCGGGCTCGGAAGGCTACGCGAAAGCCGAAGTAACGGCAGGCGGCGTCGATACCGGCGAACTCTCAGCCCAGACGATGGAGAGCCGCAAGATTCCAGGCCTGTTTTTCATCGGCGAAGTAGTGGACGTGACCGGCCATCTCGGCGGTTTCAATTTTCAGTGGGCCTGGGCTTCGGGCGCGGCCGCCGGACGCTCGCTCTGACGCTAAGCAACCGAAATACCCGGCCCAGCATGCAAATTCCCTCACCTTGACAGCTTTCGCGAATGCCATCAGTATGCTTCCACCCCTGCTGGGGATCCTTGTCCGCCAGCCTGGACTTGCGACCTCCACGCCCCTGGCAGGTCCTGCCAACCGCCTCCCCCCTTGCAGACTCCTGAGTAGCAGTTCACGTCCGGAGCAGCCCCAACGCGTTCAATGCGACCCAGGCAGAGATGCTCTCGCAATGCGTCGCCAACCATCGCTAACCATTTGGGGGCTGAGAGAGCAAGCAGAATCGAGTGCCCGCATCCAGCGAAAATCAACGCGGCAACTTTGCTTCCTCTACGGTCTGTCCGCGAAAGTGGCGCTCGTAATCGAGAAGCCAAATCAGAAAAGCGACAGCAAGCATCGGCACAATAAGCCAAACCTTGATAGTGGTGAAGTCGGCCAGGATGGTTGCGCCTCCAACTACTGCCAGCACGTTGCGGGCGGAATCAAGAGCGGCTTCGCGATGCATACTCTTTCCCCAGGTTAGACACGCTTTCCAGAGATTAGTCATTTTCACTTTGCCCCGGGCAAATGGCTGCGGAAATGCCGAACAAGCCTACAGGAACAATGAGGGTCGTTGCAGCCCGTGGCGCGCCCCAATTTAGACGGGATCTCTGTCGCAAGTCACCGATCAAAGCTCCCAGGCCAATAAACCCCTCCTGTAACCATTAGTTGTGCTAACCGTCGCACGATGTCTGGCTCGAAGTTTGGGTAGTATTTGCAACAGGATAGGAGACGACAAGATCTGTCGAAGTCTCCCCAACTAGACCCTCAACCAGTCTTGCCCTCTCCATGCCGTAGAATCAACCCTTGCTCCTAAACATTGAAAAGCTCATCTACGGCGGCGACGGACTGGCTCGCCTTCCTGCCGGATCGCCAGGCGAGAAAGACCGCGGACGCGGCAAGGCCGTGTTCATCCCCTTCGTTCTTGCCGGAGAAAAGATCGAAGCCGTCCTCACCGAAGAAAAGCCCGGCTTCGCCCGCGCTAAGGCCGAAACCATCGTAGAGTCTTCGCCGCACCGGATCGAGGCGCCGTGCCCATATTTCGGCCGCTGCGGTGGATGCCACTATCAGCACGCCACCTACGACCATCAACTCGAAATCAAGAAAGAAATCTTGCGCGAGAATTTGCGGCGCATCGCCAAGCTCGAACTGAAGTGCGAAGTTCAGGTCCATCCGTCGCCACCCTGGAACTATCGCAATCGATCAAGGCTGCAGGTGCAAATGCGGCCTGAGTTCGCAGCGGGATACTTCAAGCTCGCTTCGCATGAACTCCTTGCAGTGGAAGAGTGTCCGATCAGTTCGCCGCTGATCAACCGTGGTATCGCCGCCCTGTGGCAAGCCGGACGAGCCGGCAAGGCCGTCGAAGGTGTGCGCGAAGTCGAGTTCTTCGCCAATGCCGACGACACAAAATTACTCATCGAGATGCTGTGCGCTCCCGAGGCTCGGCGCGCCGCGGTGCGGGCTTGGGCCGAAGAATTGTGCGCCGCCATGCCGGGGATCGTCGGCGTGGCGGCGTTCCGCGAACCGCAGAAAGGACTGCAGGAGCCGCTTGTCACGGTCGGCGCTTCGGAACTAACCTATCAAACAAAGACATCCGCCTACCGCGTGAGTGCCGGCGCATTCTTCCAGACGAACCGTTTTCTCATCGATGAACTCGTCAACATTGTTACCGCGAGCCGTTCGGGCGAACTGGCGCTCGATCTCTACGCCGGAGCAGGCCTGTTTTCCACAGCCTTGGCATGTGACTTCCATCACATTGTTTCGGTTGAGTCGTCACAGACAGCCGCCCGCGACCTTCAATACAATCTGCCAATTAATGGAAAGGCGATTCACGCCGAAACTGGGCAGTACGTGAACCGCACAGGCAGTGCGGGCGCGGGCGACGCTTGGGCTTCCCTCAAGGCAGGTTCGCCCGCGCAGTCCTGTCCGGGACGGAAAAGAGTGGAAGGCCGGGAAGGTCGCGCCTCGTTTGCCGAAGCCCGACTTGATCGTAGTGGACCCGCCGCGAAGCGGATTAGGAGATCCCGTGGCGCGCGCGCTGGCAGGCACAGGCGCGCCTCGCCTGACTTATGTATCGTGCGATCCCGCGACCCTGGCCCGCGACCTGCTTCCGCTGCAAGCGTCAGGCTATCGCGTCGAGGAGGCGCATCTGGTCGACTTGTTCCCCCAAACCTACCGCCTGGAAAGCGTGGTGCAGTTAGTGCGCTAATTCCGAACCCGCAGTCGAGGAATCTGGCATAGCCCATGTGTGGGGACAGCCGCCTCGGCTGTCCAGCCGAGCGGAGCGAGGCGTTGCGCCTCCGACGGCCAGTCTATAAAGAACCCGCCCCTTACCAGGCCATTAATGCCGCCCTTGCTCCCAATCACGCAACCCCTACCTCCACCCCTTCCGCACAAATTTCACTTCAAGCCGGAGCGTCAACCCATGCTCTGGGCGGCCCTGTTCTACTCCTCGGGAATTATTGCTGGCGTTCACGCCTGGCGCCCAGCATCGTGGTGGATAGCAACTGCCGCAGCATTTCTAGCCGCAGGCCTCTACTTCGTGCGCCGCCGCAAATACCTGGGCGCGAGTCTGGCACTCGGTGCTTTCTTCCTGGCGGGCGCGCTGCATATCCAACTAAGAGGCCCCGCCGTCCTCGATACCAGCCTGCAGCCCTTCGCGTATGACCAGCCCATAGAGATGACGATGCATGTCATTCGGGAAGGCAGGTTGCGCGAATCGTCTCCAAACGAAGTTCGACAGAGCCTCGACGTCGAAACCGAACAGGTTGTCACAGCAAACGGCACGCGGATTCCCGTGCAGTCCGGCGTACGTCTCGGGATCTACAGCGACCAGGCATCCCAGATGCACCTCTTCCGCTATGGCGAACGACTTCGCTTTTCCCTCAAGCTGAAGCTGCCGCGTAACTTCCGCAATCCCGGAGCCTTTGACTATCAAGGCTACCTCGCCGCAAACGGGATCGCGGCCCTGGGCTCCGCCAAAGCGGAAGACGTGCAACTGCTGCCCGGCTTCGTGGGCAGCCGCATCGAGCTTGCGCGCACCCGTATTCATTCCAGCATCATCGCCAAGGTGCATGCGCTCTGGCCAGCACAGCAGGCCGCGCTGATCGACGCCATGGTCATCGGCGAAGAAGCTTTCGTCGACCGCGACACGCGAGTCGACTTTCAGCGCTCCGGCACCTATCACATCCTCGTGGTCTCAGGGATGAACGTAACTATCCTCGCCTTTGTAGCCTTCTGGACACTCCGGCGCCTGCAACTCGGCGACATCTCCGCGACCCTGCTGACAATTCTCTTCTGCGTCGCCTACGCCTTTCTCACCGAGGTAGGCGCGCCGGTGTGGCGAGCCACGCTGATGTGCGCTATCTACCTGGGCACGCGCCTGCTCTACCGCGACCGCGCCATGGTCAACGCGCTGGGCGCAGCCGCTCTCGGATTGCTGGTATTCGATCCGCGTCAGCTCTTCACCGCCAGCTTCCAGATGACATTTGTCTGCGTGCTGATCGTGGCCGCGATTGGATTGCCGCTCGTAGAGCGCACGTCGCAACTCTACCGTCAGGCTCTCGCTCACTGGGACGCGGATGACTACGGCCCATCCCTGCTTCCGCAGGTCGCGCAGTTCCGCATAGACCTGCGCCTGATTGCAGAACGCCTCGCGCGTTTTCTAGGCAGAACGTGGTCGTTGCGTCTAGTGCGCGGCACCGCAATCGTTTGCCTGCGCACGTTCGAGTTACTGCTAGTCTCTGCGGTAATGCAAATGGGATTGGCCCTCCCTATGGCGTATTACTTTCATCGGGCCACAACCATCGGTCTTCCGGCTAACGTGGCCGTCGTTCCCCTCACGCAACTCCTGATGCCCGCAGCGATTCTGACCATCGCACTGGGATACGTGTCCCCGGCGCTCGCGAAACTTCCGGCTCTGCTCACCACCTTGGCACTTCAAGCCATTACCGGAACGGTCCACGGCTTGGGAGGCTTTCGCCTCGCCGACCTCCGCGTAGCAACTCCTTCAGTTGTGATGATGATCGCAGCGTCGGCAGCGCTCGTACTCGCAATCACTCTCGCTCGCAAGCGCGCGTTGCTGGCGGCCACTGGGCTGGTTGCGTTACTCGCCGCATCCCTGGCGCTCGCCTTCGTTCCCCCCAAACCAAACACGCGAGCGGGACTGCTCGAGGTAACTTCCATCGACGTAGGCGAAGGCGACGCCATCCTGCTCGTCATGCCGCAAGGCCGCACTCTGTTAATCGATGCCGGCGGCCCCATCTGGGGCCAGAGTTCGCAACTCGATTTTGGCGAAGATGTGGTCGCGCCTTATCTGTGGACGCGCCGCATCTCCCGCCTCGATGCCGTAGCGATTTCCCACGGCCACTCCGACCACATCGGAGGCATGCCCGCGATCCTCAAAGATTTCCGCCCGAAAGAACTATGGATAGGCCTGCTGCCCCCCAGTCGAGCCCTGGACAGCCTGATCGCTGAAGCGCAGGCCTTGGGAATCAAAGTCGTTCGTCATTGGGAGGGAGACAAATTCGAACTGGGCGGAGCCAACGTGGATGTGCTTTTCCCACCAAGAGACTGGCCCGTAGGCCTCGAGCCCAAGAACAACGACTCCATGGTCCTGCACGTCAGCTATGGCGAAACTTCCGTATTGCTGGAGGGCGACGCCGAGAACGCCGTCGAACGCCGCATAGCCAGCCTGCACCCTCCCCACGCCGACCTCTTGAAGGTAGGACATCACGGCAGCGCCACCTCCACCACTCCAGAAATTTTGGCGGCCGTGAAGCCAACCTTCGCAGTGATCTCGCTCGGCTTCCGAACCTCCTACGGTTTTCCCAAGCCAGACGTCCTCGAGCGCCTGCAAAACTCCGGAGCCCACGTCTACCGCACCGACGTAAACGGCGCAGTCACCTTCTACC
The DNA here is from genome assembly GCA_963703635.1 of uncultured Acidobacteriaceae bacterium. Lineage (GTDB taxonomy): Bacteria > Acidobacteriota > Terriglobia > Terriglobales > Acidobacteriaceae > Sulfotelmatobacter. The sequence continues at coordinate 76 of CAVPEZ010000039.1, read as the reverse complement.
TGGACGGCCACTCCGTAACCCCATGGCTAGCATCTCTTCACTAGCCGGGTACTCAAGCGGGTGGAGCAGACCTTTA
>CAVPEZ010000038.1:0-62437 GCA_963703635.1 uncultured Acidobacteriaceae bacterium | reverse complement strand
GCCGACCGGAGCGGACAGGCCATTTTTTTCCTGCCCGGTTGGGAAGGTGGTCGGGAAGGGAAAGGTGCGGAAGGGAAAGACTTGGACAGCGCCGGAACGCTGGTGGCAGACGGCTGGCAGGCGAGGAAGAATTCTCCTCGCATTCAGGTGGAAACAGTGCGCTTCGATGACTACGAAAAGCGCAGGCCCATGCGGGTAGATCTGGTCAAGATCGACGTGGAAGACGCTGAGGCGGATGTCCTAGCCGGCATGCAGGAGGTCATCAAGAGAGACCGGCCTTTCATCGTGTGCGAGGTTCTGCCCCGGGCACATAGGAATGAGCGAACGCGAAATATTGTTGCATCGCTCGACTACCAACCCTACTGGATCTTGCCCGCGGGCTACATCCGGGTCTCCAGGTTCGATTTTGGCCGAAGCGATTTTCAGAACTTCCTCCTGTCGCCGGTCTCCACCCCTGAAATCGTCCTGCCGGATCTCCGGGCACTGTGGGATTTAAGATTCGCGCGAACCGCAGCCTGACCTGCCTGGCTCACCCGCAGAAGGGCCACACCTGGCGGCCGACGTTGTCACCCTCCGCGGCAATCACCGAGCGCAAGAACCACTCCGCCGCACGCTCGTGATGCGTCTGCGTCGGAAGCCGGAACTCAAATCTTTGGTTTCTCAAGTCTTTGGGAGAGTTGGCCGACAGGGGCGTTCGGAAGCAAGCAGAAGCAGTTCGATGGGCCAGATCGTGAACAGGAACTTATGTATAATGATGAACTTACCGCATCATAGTGGGCGCTTAACTCAGCGGTAGAGTGCCATCTTCACACGGTGGAAGTCATAGGTTCGAATCCTATAGCGCCCACCATTCACTATCTCACCTCTCTAGTGCACGTTCAGGTCAACGTAGTGGCCGAAGCTGGAGAGCGCAACTTGGTCGTTGCCGGGAATGTAGAAGCCGAACCTGCCGAGACTTAGGTTGCTCCCGGGCTGAGTCCAGCGGTCCAGAGCCACCCAGCCGTCTCCTTGCCTGATCTGGTGGACGATTTCATTCGAGCCCACGCGGATCTGCAGTGTGCGGAAAGTCTTCTTGCCGCTCTTGTAGGGAATCTTGGCGTCATCGCCCTTCTTCCCGTTTTTTACCACGGTGCGGTAGAAGTTATTGTCGTCCATCTGGAAGAGGACGTAGTTATCGGCGTCGGTGCAGTTGAGCATCCACTGCAGCCGGTGCCCCTTGGTTAGCATGGCGGAAAAAACAAACGTACCTGTCGTGGGAGAGACACTATACATCACGAAGTCGCCGCCCTTGCGAACGAACCAGCCCTTCTCCTCCTTCCAGCCGGTGGGGTCACTCCACTTGGACATGCCGCTGGGCGCCAGAGATAAATCCAGACTCCGCGATTGACCGGCGGCGACTTCGACGGTCGACGAGCGCGTGAAGTTGTCAGCCGTCTTTGCAGTCAGGTTGTAGGAACCTGCCGGCAGAGTGATGGCACTGCCGCTACTCACTTTCGTTGCGGCCTCGCCCGCTTTGTTGAGCGTCACCTGAGCGTCTGCAGGCGTGAACGTGATTTTTAACTCGCCGGGAGCCGCTTCCAGTGCCGTATCTGCGGCGGCAAGGGACACGGCCTGCCCAACCGCGAAGTGTTTCTTGATCTGCCGCGGCTTGAACCGGTCTTTGCGCAGTTCGACGGTGTGATCTCCAGGATTGACGGTCGCCACAGTGAGCGTGCCGTCGGACCGCACGGTTCCAACCGGAATCTGGTCGATGAGCACGGTTGCCCCCGGAATTGCGCCCTGGATGGTCAGCGACGATGAAACGACCATTGGCTGCAGACTGAAAATCACCTTGGCCTGCTCGCCTTTGTGAATCCGGATCTTCTGTTCCGGAAGATCCTGGAACCCGGTCTTGGACACCCTTACAACGTATTCCTTGAGTTCGAGGTTCGGGATGCGCAACTGGCCGCGCTCGGTGGCCTGCCGCTGAGGTTTACCGTTAAGAAAGACCCTTGCCTTGTCTTGACCAGTGATCACAACGAGTGTGCCAAGATCCTGGCCAGACTCCAGGAAGGTGTTCAGGGTTGGAGTTGCTCCGGCGTCAACGTCGAGTTTGTATACGTCGCTGCCGCGGGTCACGGCGAGCTGGTGAGCGCCGGCGGAAACGGAAGTAAGGTCAAGACCGTCCTGGGGCACGTCGAGCGGAGTCTGGCCATCGAGGCTGACCTTTACCGACGAGTCGCTGGAATACACGTGCAGGTGATCGGTCATGCCGCTCACGACTACGGCGGATACGCCTTTCGCAACGATAGGGCCTGCGACGATCGGTACAACTCCCGCATTGGCTGAGAAAGTGAAGGACGCTTCTCCCTGCGGTCCTTCGAATTTCAGCTTGTGTTCCCCCATGGGAATATTGTCGAGGGACCATTGTCCATCCTGAAATTCGGCGGGCGGCTGATCATCGAACGTGACCGTTCCTTTGCCGGTGTCAGATGACAGTCTCACTACAGGCAGAGCCGGCACTGGTGGCGGCGTTACCGGGGCCGGAACCGTCGCAACCGCTTCCGATGGTTGCGTGACTGACGGAGCGTTACGCTTGTGCACGAACAGAAAGACCAATCCGGCCAGGACTATTGCTGCCGCTGAGGCGAGGATAATGGTCGTGTAACTCTGAGGTCGCCCTGCCGGTTGCTTAAGCTTTGCAGATGGAGGTTTTGCTTTGGGCGGGCTTGCCGCAGGCTTGGCCGCGGAAGTGGCGACCGGCGGCAGTGGTGGAAGCGAGAGCGGCGGCGTCGGCGGGGCGGGCTCAGCTGGTTCAGATAATGCGTCCGGAGGGGTGGAAACGTTGCTGGTCGCCGCCAGTGTCAATTCATGGGCGCTGGCGTGCGGACTGCTGGCTGGTGGAGTGTTGTAGGTGAGGGTTGCCCTTTCGCTCTCAGGCGACTCAGTCGCAATTTTACGATCCGCTTCGAGCAGTCCCAGACGATGCAGAATACCATTAGCGACCGAGAGGAGTTCTCCATCGTCCGGATATCTGTCGGCCACTACTTGCACGCGTTCCCCTAACGCATGCTTCGACTCAGTGTCTGCGGCGGCATCAATCTCGCTTTCCATCTGCCGCAGTTCTTCCAGATCGCGGCGGCGGGCCTGACGGCGCTGGGCCGTGAGATCCCGCTGCACCGTTTCCTGAATCTGAATTAACCGGGGCTCGCGCGGATAAACCGACAATCCTTCCTCGATGCGGGACAAGGCCCCCGCAAGATCGGAAGCGGTTTGCTGCTTGCGCGCCTGCGAAACACATTCTTCAACAAACGTTTCCTTTTTCTGGTCGAGAATCAGGGTCCGAATGGTCTTGGCCATGGGGTGCCCCGGGTTCAGGTCCAGAGCTTCGCGAGCCAATTTCTCGGCTTCCCGCCAATCGCTTTCCACGATAGCGCGGGCATGTTCCACCAGGCTATTGGCCAGAACCGCGCGAGCCAGAGGATTGTTTTCATCCATCTCATAGGCTTCGCGGAGCAACTTGATCCCCTCGGCGGCGTTCTGCTGCGCGCACAATTGCTGGCCTTCAGTCATCAGGCGGTGGGCCTCGGTTTTGCGCTTCACGCCATCATGGGCAAGTTTCTGGAGTTCCGCCAGTTCGGCATCGTTGGGGAATTCGGCGGCCGCGCCTTGCAACAAATCCAGCGCGCGCGCGTAGTCGCTGGAATGCAGGCAGGTATCAACCTGTTCCACCAAACGAGTTTTGGATTCGATCCGGCCCTGCTGGTCTCGCCGCTTTTGCAGGCGCTCCACTTCGAAGGTCAGTCCCGGATACTGGCTGTAGATAGTGCGCAGAATTTCCCAATCGTTGAGCGCGTCGCTATACGATCCCTGCTCTTCGTGCAGATGGGCGCGGGCGACGATGGAATTGACCAGGTCGCGCTTGTCCTGAACCAGGCGCAATGCGCGTTCGAAATGCGATTCGCCGGGATGGAGATCGAGCGCCTCGCGCAGAATGTTCACGCGCTTGTCGAGATCCGGCTCCGCTTCCACCTGACGATCGACGGACGCGACGAAAGCCGAGAGTTCCTGGCGTTGTTGTTCTTCGATGTCGTACTTGAGAGCCTGAAAAATTGCGTTGCCCGGATATTTAGTCAGATAGGTCTGACACGCATCCATGGCCTTGCGGAAGTTGTGTTCGGTGAGGTGCCGGCGCGCCTCGGCATACGCCGTGTTCATCGCATCATGTTCGGAGCGGACTTCGTTATAAAAGGACTGGTAGTTGGCGCCGGTCTCGCGGTTGATGGAATCCGGGGCGCGCCGGTCGAGATCGAGCACGACTCCTAATTTTGCCAGGGCGGTGCTCACGTCGCCTTTGTGCCAGGCGTCCATCGCGGCGCGATGGAGTTGCTCTTTCTCCTGGCGCAGCTTCGTGTATTCCGTTTCCTGGCGATCGACCTCGGCCAGCAACTGGAGCGCGCGGGCCTTCATTGGGCCGGAGTTGCAGAACGTTCTGCAAAGCTTCGCGGGCATGCGCGTAAGCGTGATTGTCGATGTGCTGGCGCGCGAGGCGATACCAGTTGTCGATCTGCCGTTCGCTGCGCCGGTTTTCAATTCGGCTCTTCAAAGTCAGCGCAGTGGCGTTGTCCGGTTCGATCTGCAGCGCTTCCTGCAACTTTTGGAGAGCCAGCGGGTCTTCCTCTTCCTCAAATCGCGCGCGGGCGGCATCGAGCAACTGGGAAAGCGTTTTGCGCCGGACCGCGCCGTCGAGCTGGCGGCGCAGAGACACGATGGCGGCGTCCATGTGGCCTTCGGCCTCGAGCTCGCCGAGGATTTCTCCGGCGAACTGGAAATCGCCTTCTTCCAGCGCCTTGGTGGCGCGCTGCATACGCGGACGAGTGCGCTCGGGGTCGAAAAATTCGATGGGCTCGTTGCGCCGTGCTTTATTCAGCGTGTCGCCGAAGTCGCGCGCGCTGGCGAAGCGATGCCACGATTGTTTCGCCATGGCTTTGTGCAGCACGCGGCTGACGGGCTGACTCACCGTGGAATTCAATTCCGACGCCAGGGGCGGAATGTGATGGAGAATTGCGTCGACCACCTCGTCGGCCCGGGCGCGCCGGAACGGGTTGCGGCCGGTCATAGCTTCGTAGCAGACGATACTCAGAGAAAAAAGGTCGGAGGCCGGCGACAGCGGCTTCAGTTCAATCTGCTCGGGAGACATGTAGAGCAGAGTTCCTTTTTGCGCGCGCGTGGTGTTGGCATCGGCCATGTGAGCGACGCCGAAGTCGATGATCTTCACCGAGTCGTCTTCCATCACGAAAATATTGCTCGGTTTTAGATCGCGGTGTACAAGGCCGCGCTCGTGCGCGGCTTGCAGGCCGCGGCAGGTCTGGGAAATGATGTCGATCGTGCGCTCCACCGTCAGGCGATGGCTAGCGTTGCGGATGAAATGGTCCAGCGTGGTGCCGGGGAGCAGCGGCATCACGAAGTAAGGCTTCTTCTTGCCCTCTTCCTCGAATTCTCCGATGTCGAAGATCTCAACGATGTTGGGATGGCTCATAGAGGCGAGCACATCGCACTCTTTGTAGAACAACTGGAGCGAAGCCGCATCGGGAATGTCGAGGATGGTTTTGACCGCGACTTCGCGGCGTACGACGGTGTCGTAGGCCCGGTAGACGATTCCCATGCCGCCCTGGCCGAGGATCTGCCTGACCTCGTAGCGGCCTGCCAGTTTTCTCGGAGAACCCGGGGTATCCATGGCGCGCCCCAGTGGGGCTGTAGCATTTTAATCGATTTGGGCGAAAAGTGTAGCTACTCGCCGGCCTTACTTCCCCGTATAGCTGACCCTCCAGATCGAGTTCGACCCGTCGTCGCTCACCAGCAGCGAACCATCGGGAGCCACCGTCACGCCCACGGGGCGTCCCCACACGTTGCCATCCGGCAGCACGAAGCCGGTGAAGAAGTCTTCATACTCGCCGCTGGCGTGGCCAGTCTGGTGCAGCGGTATGCGGATTACTTCGTAACCCACGCGCACCGACTTGTTCCAGGAGCCGTGTTCGGAGGCGAAAATGTCTCCCTTGTACTCGGCCGGGAATTGCTGGCCCCCGTAGAAAGTGATTTCCAGCGAAGCGTTGTGCGGCTGCAGCAGCACGTCGGGAACGATCGCTTTGTCCTTCAACTCCGGATGCTTGCCCGCATGCCGCGGATCCTGATGCGCGCCGATGTACCACCATGGCCAGCCGTAGAATCCGCCTTCCTGCACGTGGGTGATGTAGTCGGGTACCAGATTGTCGCCCAGCGCATCGCGCTCATTCACCGAACACCACAACTCGCCGGTCTGCGGATTCACCGCGATGCCGCCCCCGGCATTGCGAATGCCGTAGGCGTAGACGGTGAGTTGGCAGTTCGCAGGGTCGCACACAAGAATGTCAGCGCGGTTTTTCTCCTCAGGGTGGGTGTCAGGATCGTTCACGTTCGACCCAGAACCCACGGCCACAAACATCCTCTTGCCGTCATTAGAGAACGCCACCGCCCGCGTGTCATGGCCGCCGGCCGGCAAATCGGCAATATGTTCCGGCGCACCGCTCGCCTTCAAGTCGCCGTTGTGGTAAGCGAAGCGAACCACCTCTCTGGTATTGCCTACGTACAACCACTGCGGATCAGGTCCCGGAGGATAAAACGCCAGACCGTAGGGATGCTTCAGCTCACTGGCGAATACGGCTGACAACTCGGGTTTTCCGTCGCTGGTCATGCCGCGGAACACCCGGATCCGCCCGGGATCGCTTTCCGTGAGAAAGATGTCGCCGTTCGGGGCCGTGCGCAGCGTCCGGGGATTGTCGAGCCCGGAGGCGTACAGTTCCACCTTGAATCCGGGAAGCGCCACCGGCCAAACGTTGTCTGGCCTGGCTACCATTTTCGGGCCGTTGTACGACGATTGCGTCGCATACGGCTGCGGCAGATCGTTCACCGTGATCTTGCGCACCGTACCGGGCTTCTCGTAGCGGAAATCGGTGAAGGGCGGCGTCGGTGGCGGCGCCTTCAGCGTCGATGTACTCACGTCGGCCGGCGCCGTCGGGCTGGCCTCTTTCACAGCCGGCGCTGCTCCCATCGACTTCACGTATGTGACGATTTGCCAGCGCTGCTTTACCGGCAATTGTGCCCACGAGGGCATGCCATTATCCTTGTCGCCCCGAGTGATGAACCAGAACACTTCACCCGGCCTGGCGGAAGCAAGCTTGCTATCCACCAGCGGCGGCACGTTGCCCGTGCCTTTTCCCGTTTTGCCGTGGCACGACAGACAATAGAGCCCGTATAAACGTTTTCCGGTCTGAGCGGCGCTCGCGTCGCCCTCATACGGATTCTTGGTGGCACGGGCCGAGGCCGGCGCGTTGTGGAACTTCGTGTCTACATCGAGCGCAAACAGCGAAAGTAAAGGAAGCAAAATTGTGGCGGCGAGAATGGCGGGTGAATTGGCAAGCCAGCGCATGTTTCCTCTCAGAGATATTGCCTGGGGCTTTATTCTGAACTTTGGATGCAGTTGGGTTGCGCCAGGATTGCGAGAAATGCCGCAAGAGTAGCGCCGCTCCCGGGAGAAACGGCCGGCAAAGGCGGGCCCTGGGCATTGTCGAAAGGAGCCGACGCTACTTAGCTTGGGACTTTCCTTTCGTGACCCGCTCGTACCACAGGCTGTGATAAGTGCGCGCCCAGGCGGCGGAGACCCGACCATAGATCATGGCGTGAAACGATTCCGGCTCCATGAACACGCTCATGTAAATATGAATGATGAACGCTCCAATGGTGGCCATGGCTGCGATCACGTGTACCGTTATCGCCAGATAACGCAGCCAGCGCAGGCTCCACGGAATGGATTCGACGAACCACAACCCCAGCCCCGAAATCAGCAGCAGGACCACGCCGTAAAACATCAGCCAGAAGAAGAGCTTTTGGCCGAAATTGAAGCGGCCCACCGGCGGCAGCTTCTCATCCTCATTTTGGACGTAGTAGTTTATCGACTTCCACCAACGCCGGTCGGCGTCGGTCGTGGCCAGGTCGTCACGCCACATTTTGTACATCCACGCCACGGAGAGCGTGAAGGCCAGACCAAACCAGGGATGCCAGAAGCGCGCCGTCGGTCCGCCGCCAACCACCGTCGCCAGCCAGAACATGTAAGGCGACCAGAAAGCTAGGCCGGTGATCAGGCAATAAATGTAAAACAGAGAGCCCAGCCAGTGATGAACCCGTTCGCCCAGCGTATAGCGAATAATCTCGCCGCCAGATTCGCCCGTCGTGCGTGCGGAGGAGACGACGTGCGTTGTGCTCACGGTTTGCCTCCGTTCTCATCCTTATCCTTTGCGGCAGCTTCCTTCGGACCATAACGTAAGTAGTGCAGGGTCACGCCCAGGATTCCGCCCAGCATGGCCAGATTCCCGATCCACTTCGCCGGTCCTTTCCAGAAGCGGACAAGAAATGGAATACGAGGATCTTTCGGCAACCCTCCATACGCTTCGGGATTGGTCACATCGTGCAGCACATAGATCACGCCCGTGCCGCCCACGCCCGCCGGATCGTAGACTCCCGCCTTCTCGATGCCGTAGTTCTCGCGCAGTTGCTTGGCGCGAGTCTGGGCCAGATCGACCATGTCGTCCTTGCTGCCGAAGTGGAGACATCCGGTGGGGCACGACTTGATGCAGGCCGGCTCCAGTCCCTCGCTCACCCGGTCGACGCACAGCGTGCACTTGAACATCTTCTTGGTGGTGGGATTGAACTTGGGAATATCGAACGGGCACCCGCTGACGCAGTATCCGCAGCCAATACAATTCTGCTGCTGAAAATCCACAATGCCATTGGTGTACTGCACGATGGCGCCATCGGCGGGACATGCCGTCAGACAGCCCGGATCGGCGCAGTGCATGCACTGGTCTTTGCGCATGAGCAGCGTGATGCTGCCATCTTCGCGTTCGTGCTCGTTGAACTTGATCAGGTTCCAGTAATTCCACGCCGTCTGCGGCATGGTCTGGTAGCTGTTGTCGAACACCGTGTCGGTGAACGAATAGCCGTTCCACTCGAGGCAGGCGACTTCACAGGCCTTGCAGCCGATGCACGTGGTGGTGTCGATCAGCTTGCAGACCTGGTAGTCGCGCTCCACGTCGTCGCCAGGGGCGGGCCCGGCATGACCGGAAATTCTCTTGATTGATAACGTAGCCTGGCTCATTTGTTCTTCTCTTGTTCTTCTCTACGCTTTCTCGATCTTCACCAGAAACCCCTTGGATTCGGGGGTGTGTGCATTCGGATCGGTCACCGTTGGCGTCAACAAATTGGCGGGGGTCCGGGCGTCTCTGCCTGCATCCTCAGTGATTCCGCGGAAGCCCTGGTGAATTGGCAGTCCGATCTGGTAGACCTTCCTGCCGTCGATCGTCATGGGCTTCAGCCGGCGCGTGACAAAGGCTTTCGCGATGTAGGTTCCGCGCGCGCTGATGACCTTGATCTTGTCCGTTCCGCGAATTCCTTTTTCGTCTGCTAGCTCCACCGGAATCTCCACGAACGGTTCGGGGATCAATTGGACATTCATGCGATTGTTTTTCGTCCAATAGTGATACTGCTCGGTCAACCGATAGGTCGTGCAGACAATGCTGTACTCCTCCGGGGTTCCGAATTTGTCGAAGGGGGTCGTGAACTTCTTCACCAGCGGATTATTTGACCGGTCGGGATGCAGCGGATTCTTGATCGGGCTTTCGATCGGCTCGTAGTGTTCCGGGAACGGTCCGTCCGCGATCACTCCGATGGGCGCGAACAACCGCCCCACGCCTTCCGGGTTCATGATGAACGGTCCCATGTGATCTTTCGGATGAGAGTCGGGCTTGAAGTCCGGTACATCGTTGCCTGCCCATTTTCCCGCCGCTTCATTCCACCACACTTGTTTGCGCGTAGGATCCCATGGTTTCCCATCAGGATTGCAGGAAGCCCGGTTGTAGAGCACGCGCCGGTTGGCAGGCCAGGACCACGCCCAGTTCTGGTAGATGCCCAGGCCTGACGGATCGTCGGTGCCGCGACGTGCCATCTGGTTTCCTGCCTCCGTCCAACATCCGGAATAAATCCAGTTGCCGCAGGCGGTGGTTCCGTCATCTTTCAACCAGCCAAAACCGGGCAACTGCTGGCCGGCTTTGATTACTTGTCCCGTTGTCGGATCCGTCAAATCCGCCAGGGCTTTGCCGTTTACTTCCATGGCTACCTGCGACAGGGGAGGATGAGCCGCGTCCGCATAGGCCCAGCTCAGATTCAGAATGGGGTCAGGGAACTTTCCGCCGTCCTTCTTATAGAGATCGCGAACCCGCAGGAAAATCTGGGCGACAATGTCCTGGTCAAGCCGCGCTTGTCCGGGAGGCGGTACGGCGGCATTTTTCCACGTTGCCCAGCGCGCCGAGTTGGTCATGCTCCCGTCTTTTTCGGCGAAGCCCGCGCAGGGTAACCGGTAAACCGTCGTTTTGATGGTCTTCTGTTCATCGGTTGTAATGCCCGGAGCTTTCCAGAACTCGCTGGTTTCGTCCGGATAAATTTCGCCCACTACCAGCCAGTCCGCCTTCTTGAGCGCGTTAATGTTCTTGTTCGTGTCGGGCCCGATCATGACGCCATTCATTCCGAATGCGATCATCCCCTTGACCTTGCCGTTGTACATATCGTCCCAGATGTGGGTCCAGGAACAGTCCTGTCCGGGCTTGGGCAGGTAGTCAAAGGCAAATCCGTTTTCCTTTGTCGCGGCATCGCCATACATCGACTTGAGCAGCGAGACCATGAATTTCGGCGTGTTCCCGTAGTAGTTAAAAGAATCCCATGGCGTGGGTTTGGACGATGTTGGCGTCGTGCGCTTTAGAAACGCAGCTAAATCCGTGTCGGCGGGAACGGGAGCCTTGAGATATCCCGGCAGAGAGTCGTATAGCCCGGCCATGTCGGTGGCGCCCTGAATATTCGAATGTCCGCGGAGCGCGTTCACGCCGCCGCCCGCCCTTCCGACGTTGCCCAGGAGAAGTTGAATCATGGCGGCGGTGCGGATGATCTGCGTTCCGAACGTATGCTGCGTCCAACCCACCGCGTAGATGATGGTTGCGACTTTCTTCATGTCGCCATCTTTGCGGACTGAGGTAAACAGATCGACAGCCTTCAAGTACTGGTCCTTCGGAATGCCCGTAATTCGTTCGACGGTTTCGGGGGTGTAACGGGAATACTGCTGCTTCATCAATTGGAAGACGCAGCGCGGATGCTCAAGAGTGAGGTCGTAGGCAACGCCTGCAGGCAGAGTGGGCGGCGGTGTTGCTCCTCCTACCGTGCCCGGCGTTGCCCGTTCGGGTGCGTGACCGGTCGATCCAGCTTGGCCCCCGTGCCCGCCAGAGCCTGCTGCTGCTTCATAATTCCAGGTGGACAGATCGTATTTACCCGCTGCTTCATTAAATCCGGAGTACAAGCCGTCCTCAGGAAGCTTGAAACCCTCCTTCACAATGAAGGCTGCGTTGGTGTAGTTGACGAGATATTCTTTGGCGATCCGGTTGTTCTCGATGGCGTAGCGGATCAACCCGCCGAGGAAAGCAATGTCGGTGCCCGCGCGAATCTGGCAAAACAAATCCGCCGTCGACGAGGTTCGAGTGAATCGGGGATCGACGGAAATCAGCTTGGCGTTGCGGTTGCGCTTGGCCTCCATCGCCCACTTAAATCCGCAGGGATGGCACTCGGCGGGATTGCCGCCCATGATCAACATCATGTCGGTGTTCTTGATGTCGATCCAGCCATTCGTCATCGCCCCGCGTCCAAATGTTGGTCCCAAACTTGAGACCGTGGGGCCGTGTCAAACACGGGCTTGGTTTTCTAAATAAACCAAGCCCAGACTCCTCATCGATTTGACCACCAGATAATTGAACTCATTGGTATCCGTGCAGCCGCCGATGAATGAAATTCCTTCGCAGCGGTTCACGGTGTGCCCGCTCGCGTCCTTCTCCACGAAAGTATCGTCGCGTGTCTTCTTGGTCCAGCGCGCGATCTCATTCAGGGCGTCGTCCCAGGCGATGTCCTGCCATTCCGTCGCGCCGGGGCGCCGGACTTGCGGCTTCGTGAGTCGCCGCGAATTGAGCAACTCCTGTTCGAGCGATGCACCCTTGGGGCACAGCGTCCCGCGATTCGTAGGATGGTCGGGGTCGCCCTCGACGTGGATCACCTGCGGCGTGACGTTCTTGGCGCGGTCGCCGATCGTGTAGATCAGCGCCCCGCAGCCCACCGCGCAATACGGGCAGGTGGATCGCGTCTCAGTAGCGCGAGCAATCTTGAGTTCTTTGAGTTGTGCAACCGCGGGAGTCAGATCGAATCCCAAAATCGAAAAGCCCGCTCCACCGACAAGCGCGCCTTTGAGAAAGGTTCTGCGGGAAAACTCCATTGCATCCTCCGACTGCTTCGTATCACAAGCCGACCAGACTGCATCCCAAATTTGCAGGAAACTATAATCCCACCGCGAGTACGCCGTCAACGCATAAGACCGAGATAAGGCCGAGACAAGACCAAGAAAGACCGGCTTTTCGAAGATGGATCCCAGGACCCCTCGGTTGCATGCCATGAGTAGAAGCCCGATAATCGCCCCGTGGCAATCACTGTCTGGCAGAAACGCATCCGGCGAGCGGAGCACCTCGCCCAACAGCATCGCTTCGCCGCCGAGATCCTGGGCTTCTACATTCACACCGCGCGCTTTCAGGAAGTTCTTTATCAGCGCATAGAACGCGCGCATCGAGACAGTAGCGCCGGTGTCCCGCCGGCTGTCTTACCCGCAAGATGGCTGCCGCGACCAACGACGCTCCTCGCCAGCTTTCCCGACATTTCTTTCCCTCGTCGAACAAAAAGCCCCGCACTCTCTAGCCCAGGTCGCACACGAACTTCGCAGCTCCGACTCCAACTCCTGGCCCGGCCTCTTCACCGAAGTTTGGACCAACACCAACTCCCCCACCGATCCCCACGAATTCCTCGTGCTCGCCTTCCTTCAGCCCTACGCTGAATTCCTCCGCTCCCAGGCGAATCTGCAACTGGAAGGCTACACGTCTCTGCTCTGCCCCTTCTGCAATCGCAAGCCTGTGCTCGGCATCCTCCGCCAGCAGGGCGACGGAGGCCGCCGCAGCCTGCTCTGCGGTTTCTGCCTCACCGAATGGGAATTCCGCCGCGTCACCTGTCCTGGATGCGGCCAGGAAGACCACGCAAAACTTCCCGTCTACACTGCCGCAGAACTCCCGTACATCCGCGTGGAGTGCTGCGACGCCTGCCAGACCTACATAAAGACTATCGACCTCACCAAGAATGGCCTCGCCGACCCCCTCGTCGACGAACTCGCCTCCGTCCCGCTCAATCTCTGGGCGCAAGAGCACGAATACGCCAAACTCCATCCCAACCTGTTTGGAATGTGACTTAGGTCACCATCATGCGGCAACGCCCGGCCCGCGCGACTTTGTAACTTTCCCCCCTGCGTACAACCTTCCCCCCTTATACTTGATCAGACTGCAATAAAGCCGTATAAGCTAAGGAACAGCCCGCACTCAACCGCGATTCCACACGGAGTGTTTCATGCGATTTTGGAAGTCTCTGCTGCCCCTTCTAGTCTCAACCCTGTGTTTCGCCACTCAGCCCGACCGCATCACCGGACCCATCGATTCCAGTCAGATGGTCGCGCTCCAGAACCACATCTCGCCTCTGGCCCAGTCTCGATATGAAAAGGGATTGATCGACTCTTCCACTGCTCTCAGGGTAACCATGCTGTTCACGCCCACCGCAGCTCAACACAGTGCGCTGCAAAAGTTACTGGCGGATCAACAGGACCCAAAGTCGGCGAGCTTTCATAAATGGTTAACGCCCGAACAGTACGCCGACCGCTTCGGTCTCAGCCAGAACGACATCGATAAAGTTACCGCCTGGCTGGAGTCGCAAGGTTTGAAAGTTACATATGTTGCCCGGGGCCGGGACTCCGTCAGCTTCAGCGGCGATGCGGCGCTGGTGCAGGCGGCCTTCAAGACTGAGATCCACAACTACAACGTGAAGGGCAAGATGCACTTCGCAAATTCAACCGCGCCCATGATCCCGGCCGTTTTAAGCGGCATAGTTGGCGGCTTCCGAGGCCTGCACAGTTTCTTTCCGCAGCCGCAGCTTAAGCGCCGCCCTGACTATTCCTTCACCCTTAATGGCCAACCGATCACAGCCATCGCTCCCGGCGACATCGCTATGCTCTACGATATCAACCCGCTTTACCAGTCCACCCCGGCGATCGATGGCACAAACCAAAAGCTGGTCATCGTTGGACAGACGGATATCTATCTCGCCGACATTAACGACTACCGTAGCGGTTTCGGGCTCTCCACCATCCCCTCCTCTTCCTCTTCCTGCGCTAAGAGTACGGTGGCCGGCGAGGTTGGAGTGGTTACCGCCCCCTGTAACACCACTAACTTTCAGTACGTAGTGTCGGGTACGGGCGGCGACCCCGGGCTAAGCCCAGGCGACCTCAGTGAATCGAATCTCGACATTGAAGTCTCTGGTTCAGTTGCGCGGAATGCGCAGATCATCTTCGTGACCTCATCGAACGGCGTAGGCGATAGCTGGAGTTGGGCCATAGACAACAATCTCGCCGCGGTTATTAACATCAGCTATGGGCTCTGCGAAGCTCTGGGCGCGCCCCCATCCCTGGCAACCCAGGATCAGGAGTTCCAGAAGGGCGCGTCGCTGGGCATTTCGATTTTCGCGGCCTCCGGCGATGGCGGTTCCGCCACCTGCGACGCCTTCTTTGGCAACTCCACCGCCGTCTATGGGCTGTCTGTTAGTTATCCCGCCAGCAGCCCGGAGGTCACAGCCGTGGGCGGTACCGAGTTTAATGAGGGCGCGGGCACCTACTGGGCATCGCCGCCCACGAATAGCGCGACTAACTTTGGCGTTTCGGCCCTAAGTTATATCCCGGAACTTGCGTGGAACGACACGACTTTCCTTCTCTCGCAAGGTTTTCCACCCGGCGCAACCGGAGGCGGCCCTAGCAACTGCGTAAACTTCTCCGGGACCACCACCAAGGACATAGGTGGAACTTTATATGGGTTCAGCAACTGCGACCCTGCTCCCAGCGGCGGTTTCCCCAAGCCCGCCTATCAAAGTGGCATTACGCCGAGCGACGGCGTTCGAGACGTGCCCGACATTTCTTTCTCGGCGTCCAACGTAAACGATCCATACATCGTCTGCACGCCTCAGTCGGAGGTCGGCGGCACAGGCTCCACCAGCACCTGCGTCAATGGCATCAACACCGCGCTCACTACCTACTTCTCCGCTTTCGGGGGGACATCAGCCTCCACTCCGGTGGCGGCGGGAATGGCCGCCCTTTTGAACCAGTACCTCGGCACCACTGGGCTGGGCAACATGAACACCGAACTCTACAAACTGTTTGGCAGCACCCCCTCTGCATTTCACGACATACTGGCCGGTACGAGCACACTCACCGGCGACACCTCCGACAACATTGTGCCTTGCACCGGCGCCACACCCTCCTTCGAGCCTGCGGCGCTTCAATGTCCGGCGGCGA
Source organism: uncultured Acidobacteriaceae bacterium (assembly GCA_963703635.1). Classification (GTDB taxonomy): domain Bacteria; phylum Acidobacteriota; class Terriglobia; order Terriglobales; family Acidobacteriaceae; genus Sulfotelmatobacter. Next base: position 46,908 of record CAVPEZ010000038.1, on the reverse strand, counting down.
TGAATACGCAGGGTACCTTCGGTTTCACCGCCGGCCCCGGCTATGACCCGGTTACCGGACTCGGTTCCATAGACTTCAACACGCTTTTCATCGCGTGGAGAGCCGCGACGGCGGACTTCCAACTTACGGCTGGAACCTTGGCTCCCAGCCCTGTGTCAGCTGGGCAATCGGCATCGGTTGTTCTGACTATCGCGCCCGTGAGCGGCTCCACTGCGAAGGTTATCAACTTCAGTCCCAGCAGTTGTACGGGTCTGCCTACAGGTGCGGCCTGCAGCTTCAATCCTGCGAGTGTCAATTTTGACGGCGTAAATAGTGCGACGACTACGTTGACGATCTCTACCGTGGCCAACATGGCTGCGTCGGGTCCGCAAACCATCACTATTACCCCCACCAATTCATCGAGCACCACTGCCACCATCAGTCTGATAGTGACCACGACCACCGAGACGTTCAGCCTCACGACAACCAGCGGCGCTTCTACCTTCCCGGTGACCGTGGGTGGAACCGTTCCGGTCAATGTCACTGTCACCGGCACGAACGGCTTCATCGTGGGCAGTGGTGCAGGAGCCACCACCGCGTTGCCGCTAACCTATAGCTGCACCGGGAGCCCTTCTCTTGCTACGGCGGAAATTTCCTGCCAGATCAGTCCCGGCAACGGTCAACCCACCAACGCGAGCGCAGTGACCGTCACCCTGACCACCACGGCCCCGACTGCACAGTTGCGTCCGCCCTCCGGCGGCACCCGCATCTTTTATGCCCTGCTACTCCCCGGTTTGTTCGGAGTCGTTTTTGTGGCGGGATCGCGCACCCGCAGCCTACGCGTACTCAGCCTGATTGTGGTTCTCGGCTTCTCCACATTGTGGCTGGGCTCTTGCGGCGGCGGCAGCGGCAGCAACACCAACCCGAAGAATCCCGGGACGCCGACTGGAACCTACACGGTGACCATCGGCGCCACTACGACAGGGGGTGCCAACAACTTTGCCAACTCCAACGTCCCTTTTACGATTCAGCTCATGGTGAACTGAGGTTCTGTAGAAGCAGCGCTCCGCATCGGCGGGGCGCTGTTCTTAGAACAGGCGCGTTGGTTACTGATCGTCACTGGCCATTCGACACGCGAATGCCCAGCCGCGATTGCAGTTGCCTGCGGTAACGCTGGCTGAGGCGAAGTCTGAGCGCCGTTTTCGAGCAGTACGTCGTATTCGCCGTCCTCACCAAGCTGTAGCCCCCGGACACGATCCAGGTTCACGATCGTCGAACGGTGGATCCGGGAGAACACGGCCAGATCCAGATCCTGCTCGAGTTCTGCCATACTGCGGCGCAACAGGTGCGTTCTCGGTCCTACGTGGAGGCACGCGTAGTAGTCCGCAGCCTCGATCCAATCAATCTCTGAAACCTTCACGAACGCAACCTGACCAACGCTCTTGATGGCCAGACGGTTCAGTTGCGCCGGCGTGTCTTTACTGCTCATTGCGAGTCGTTGTTTAGCGCGATCGAGCGCACGATCGAATCTGGCGTTGTCGAACGGCTTCAAAAGGTAATCGAGGGCCCCAGCCTCGAAAGCGCGCAGCGCGTATTGGTCGTAAGCCGTCACAAATACGATGGCGGGAGGCAGGTCCTTGCCCAGCAATTCGAGCACGTCGAAGCCGTCGCATTCCGGCATCTGCACATCGAGAAAAACCAGGTCCGGCCTTGCTCCGCGGATCTCCGCCAGGGCCTCGGCGCCGGAGCCGCATTCGCTGACGATTTCGATTTGCGGATCACGCCGCAGTAGCACGGAAAGGTTGCTGCGCGCCAGGGGCTCGTCGTCCACAATGAGCGTGCGTATCTTCGTCTTTGTCATTGTCTTTGTCGAGCGTTCCTTAGTGTGTTCTTTAAAGCCCGTTCTTTAAAGCGCGTTCTTTCGGGAGCACGAATCACTCTCCGGAGGCCGGAAAAACGCAGGGCACTGAAACCGACACTTCCACGCCACCCGGCTCCTGATTCTGCATGCTCAGGTCGAACTCGTCTCCGTAAAGGTTCTGCAGGCGCGTCCGTACATTGGAGATTCCAACTCCGGTATGAGTCTTTTCCCAACCCGCAGGCAGTCCCGGACCGTCGTTGTAAACCTTGAGCGTGAGCCTGCCGTTGGAGCGCGACGCGGCAATCCGGATCGCTCCGCCCTGCACTCGTTTCGCGATGCCATGTTTGACCGCGTTTTCGACCATGGGCTGCAGGATCAGGCTGGGAACCTGAGCGGGAAAGAGTTCCCTCGGAACATCCACGCTTATTTGAAGACGCTCGGCGAATCGCACCTTCTGAATGTCCAGATACTTCCGCGCGAAGTCCAATTCCTCCGCCAGCGGCACCTGCTGCCGGCCGGACTCTTCCACCACGCGGCGCAGAAAGTCGCTCAGCCCCGCAATCATGTCCACCGCCGCGTCATTTCTTTTCTCGCGCACCAGGCCGGCAATGGCATTGAGCGTATTGAAAAGAAAATGCGGCTCGATCTGCCTCCGAAGCGCATTGAGCTGTGCCTGCGACAGTTGCTCGTTGAGGCGCGCGGTCTCGGCTTGTTGCCGCGCCAATCGCTCGCGGGAGTCCAGCATGGAACCGACCAGCAGGATCACGACGTAGAGGATCAAGTTCGAAAGCAGCCCGTTGTTGAACTTGCGCAGCCAGAGTTGCGCGAACGGATCAGGGCCCGGCGAAAGAGCCCACGGGTTCAGCCACTCTTCCCACACGGCAATCCATCCGGCGTAAACCACACCAATCGCGGCACAGGCGCCAAGGTGCGTGAGCCAGGTCGAAATCCGCTTCCATTGCGCCGTGGGATATTTGCGAACCAGGCGTAACACCAACGGCGTCGCCAATGCCCATGGCAGCCAGGAAAGCAGAAGCGTGAAGAACAGGCGGATCCAGGAGTGGTGCATGCCTTCGGCCCGCATCACGAAGACAGTCTGCGTGGCGTCGAACAATCCAATGCCGGACCAGATGGCGGCAATCCAGAACCATCGCGGCGACTCGAAGAGTTTGCGGGGCGCGGTCATTCTTAGAATCGTATTCTACGGCTTGGCCAGAGGGCTTAGGAAAGCAGCGAATCGCCTGCCCTATGCAGTAACCTCGCTGGCCTTCTGACCAAGTCAGATTGATACTATGCGGAGTCCGTTACTGGGGCTGTAGTGAATCGTTTTCGCGGAATCCATTCGCAGAATCGCCCAGCAGAATTGCCCAGGAGGTTCGTATGAAACGTTTTGTTGGTTTCGCCTTGCTCGTTGTCCTTTGCTTCGCACTGCTGGCGGCCGCTCCCGAGGAGAAGTCTCCTAAGCCGCAATACGACGCCAAGGGCCAGCTTCTTCGTCCCGACGACTACCGCGAGTGGATGTTCCTCTCGGCCGGCTACGGGATGAACTACAGTCCTGCTCCAGGCAGCCATGAAATGTTTACCAACGTCTTTGTCCAGCGCTGGGCCTATCAGGACTTCGTGACTGCGGGCAAGTGGCCGGAGCAGACCATGTTTGTGATCGACGAACGCGACGCGCAAAGCAAAGGCTCCATCAACAAGACCGGCCACTTTCAGACCGACTTGATGGGCCTGGCGGTCGAGATCAAAGACTCAAGCCGTTATCCCGAAAAGTGGGCGTACTTCGGCTTCGAGGCCGATGGCAAGACCGCCGACGCCATGCCCAAGGGGAACGGCTGCTGGTCGTGTCACGACGCGCACGCCGCCGTCGAGCACACATTCGTTCAGTTCTATCCGACGCTGAAGCCGGTGGCGAAGAAGTTCGGCGTCTACGACGAGAAAAGAGAGCAGGTCACGGAGAAGTAAGCTTCAGAGAACCGCCAGCAATGGATGGGCGCAGCCAAGCCCCACCGAAGCCCGAAGCCCGAAAGCCGAAGCCAGGCAGCCATGACCTCCTGTGCAAAAACACTCTCACTTTGCCCCTTGCGCGCCCGCGCCGGGGCGAGTACCATTAGGTTGTTCTCATTGGCCTCGTTCCCGCGTAGGCCTTCCGCGTCCCAGGCCGTTCCCGGCGGCGCGACGGACTCCGACAACGGATAACCGAATACGCAAAATTTAGAAAGTTTTTTCGCCAGTGCGAAGTTGCTTCACCCGAGAGTAGTTGAGCGTGGTTGCGTTCACGATTGCGTCCAGCCCAACGCGCAATCCGCATGGAAAGTTGCTCATGCCCCCTGGAGCGCTGCCGCGAGGCTTGATGGTTGACGGATGTGACTGAGTCAGTGGATAGGCCCCCGCGAGAAAATTGGCTGTGCGCCAACACCGTGAGAGCCCGCCGCAACCAATGGGAAATCTGAAATTCTGTAAATTTGCCATCCTGCACCGGGCCGAAGCCCGGCCCAGCAGGCTTTGAGAGGACTATGAACGCAGGACCGTCAGGACATGGACAAGGACAAGGATCAGGAAGACCCTCCGGTGGTGGAGGAGGCAGGAGTAGACGCCGTCGCGGACGCCGCCCGAACAATCCCCGTGGACCCCGCCCCGCCGGGCCCAGCCAGTCGCGCCACAATCAGGACGGCATCTACACGGCGCCCATGGATCACAGCTATCGCGCCGCGCTCGGCGGAAACGGCAACGGCCAAGGCGCACGTCGCGGCCCGCGTCCCGGATTCGCCGCGCCCTTCGCCCCTGCCGATCCCGAACCCTTGCCCGCATTGCGCGAAGATTCCAACTCGCGCATCTTTGCCTTCGTCGACGACCTGTTCTTCGCCGCCAAAATTCAAGAGACTGCGCGCAAGCTCAACGTGAAGGTCGAGTTTGCCAAGAACGACAAAGACCTGGCCGAGCGCATGCAGCAGAACGGTGAAGAGAAGCCCTCGCTCATCATCTTCGACCTCAACAACGCCAACGCTAAACCGCTGACGCTCATCCCCAAGCTGAAGGCGAAACTCAAGAAGGGAACCTCGATCATCGGATTCCTCTCGCACGTGCAAGGCGATCTGAAGCAGAAGGCCCACGAAGTGGGCTGCGACATGGTCTTGCCCCGTTCGGCGTTTTCCCAGAACCTTCCCCAACTGCTGCGACGCCACGGAGCGCCAGAAGAAGAGAATCCGACGGTACAGTAGGCAGGCCCCATCCTGATCTATATGTTTTGATCACGGGAAGAGCATCTCGGCCAACACGTTCGAAAAACGACAAGTGCCCCCTTCGTAGAATTCGTGCCGCTCCTGGTTTGGGCAAGGCTGTGTAAGTTGCCGACAGCCGGCGTCGGAAACCGGAAACCAGAAACTGAGAACTGAGAACTGAAGAACTGAGAACTGCCCCTACCCCGGAGGCCAGCTCAGCCCGCGTCCTCCCAAAAGATGCACGTGGAGATGAAACACTGACTGCCCGGCGCCTGGACCGACGTTAACTATGGTGCGGTACCCCTGCTCAATGTTGCGCTGGCGCGCTATCTCGGCCGCCGCCAGGTGACAGCGGCCGATCACTTCGGCGTCTTCAGTCTGCGCTTCATTCAATCCCGCAAAATGCTTCTTCGGGACGACCAGCACATGCGTGGGAGCCTTGGGAGCGATGTCTTCAAACGCGAACACATACGGGTCCTCGTAAACTTTCTTGGCAGGAATTTCGCCGGCGATAATGCGGCAGAAAAGGCAATTGCTGCTGGGGTCGGTCATGAGAACTCCGGTGCGAGAATAGCATTGACGCTGTAGAAGTGGCCAGTGGTCGGTGGCCAGTGGTCAGTAACATCCCTCGGGTTTACTGACCACCGACCACTGACCACTGCCCTAATCCAGTCTCACCAGGAAAACCGCGCCCGCGGTCGTTTCGGTTTCCGCCGCGAGCTGCTGAGCGCGCCGGCGATCGTCGTCGAGCACTCGCACCCGCACCCACCAGTCTCCCGCGGGACTATTGAAGCGCAGCACTTTCGCGCTGTGGTAGCGGCGGGTGAGATGGCCGGCAAGATTCGTGGCGGAGTCCTCGTCAGGGAAGCCGCCAATCTGCACTGCCCACTTTCCCCCGGTCTCAAGCGGCGCCGGGGTTTGCATCACTTCCACTTTCACTTCGGCGACTCCAGGCTGGTAAACGTCGAGCTTGCGCGCAGCGGCCAGCGACAAGTCAAGAACGCGCCCGGGGATGAACGGGCCGCGGTCGGTGATGCGCACCAATGCCGTGTGACCAGTCTTCAGATTGGTGACGCGCACGATCGAGCCCAGCGGCAGCGTGCGATGCGCCGCCGTCATGGCGTGCATGTTGTAGACTTCGCCGTTTGATCCACGCCGGTTGTGATACGGAGGACCGTACCAGCTCGCCCGGCCAGTTTCCGTGGCCAGCGCCGCTGCGCCAGCAGGGATGGTCGGCTCGGCGAGGTCAGCGCCGCTCGCATGACTGCTTTCCACGGCGGGAAGCCGGTTATTTTTCGCGGCGCTACTGGAATGCGGCGGGGCAGGCGATTCAGTCGAGGCCGGCTGCGGTGGCGGCGGCACATCCACGCGCGTCTGCTTGGGATGGCCACAGCCTGTAAGGAAGACCAGCAAGATCGTAAGCAGAATCAGAACTGCGGCGCAGTCGAGAACGGCCGCACGCCGCAGCTTCACTTTTTCGCGGCTTTTTGTTGCTCCATGTAGTCGGCCAGTTCGGTGAGCTTTTGGCTGGCGGTCCGCAGCGCTTTGGTCGAGTGCTGGCGCACCGTGGGCACGACTTCGTCGTTCAGGTACTTGATGAATTCGGGAATCTCCTTCTCGATGCGTTCGGCGGCCTCGGCGACAGTCTTGCTGACGCGCGCCGACGCGTCCTCCACCTTGCGGTTGAAGTCGTCCATGATGCTCCTCGATGCTGCGGGGCGTGAATAACCTCACGCGAATGTTGCGGATGCCAGGCAGGGCTATTATTTCGTGGTTGGAGGGCGGGGTCAATGGCGGGGGAGTTTCGGCCGGTAGAGTTCTTGCATGAGATCCTTGATAAAGTAAAGAACATGTCTAAGGCGACCCCCATGCCCGATAACCTCAGAGGCGAGGAACTGCGCCGCAAAGCCAGAGCTGGTCGCCAATTGACCGTTGAGGAACGGCTGGAACTGTTCGACGTCACCACGAAACGGCTGGACGAACTCCAGGCAGAGCCACTGAAAGAAGCACAGGTCAAAGGCACGCGCATCACCCGTGAAAATCGGGCCTGGACGCGCGAGGAACTGTACAACGACGACAGGGGACTTCCTCGTGGCTTCCCGCGTCGACACTAGCATTGGCCGACGGCAGTTCTGCGAGAGCCTTCTCGCCTGGTATGATCGCCATCGCCGCGACCTGCCCTGGCGCGTCAGCCGCGATCCCTATCGCGTGTGGCTCTCCGAAATCATGCTTCAGCAGACGCGGGTGGCGGCTGTGATCGAGCACTATCAGGAATTCCTGCGACGGTTCCCGACGGTGGAAAAACTGGCGGCGGCCCGCGAGGCCAGCGTGCTCGCGGCGTGGAGCGGTCTCGGCTACTACCGCCGCGCGCGCATGCTGCACGCAGCTGCGAAAGTGATTGTGCGCGAGCAAGGTGGAAAGTTCCCGGCGAGTGAGGAAAAATTGCGGACGTTACCCGGCGTTGGCCGTTACACCGCGGCGGCGATTGCCAGCATTGCGTTTGAAGAGCCGGTCGCCGTCGTCGACGGCAATGTTGAACGTGTGTTGCAAAGAATAACGGGAAAGCGGCTGGCGGGCGAAGAATTATGGACGGCTGCAAACCATCTCCTGGATGCGAAGCGGCCGGGCGACTTCAATCAGGCGATGATGGAGTTGGGCGCTGTAGTATGCACGCCGCGCGCGCCGGGCTGTTTGACGTGCCCGGTGGTCGACTTGTGTGCAACCCGCGGAGAGTTGGCGCCGAGCGGAAGGGCAGCCCGCCAGAAGAAACGCGAGATTCACTACGCGCTGAGTTGCCGTGATGGCGAAGTGCTTTTGGTGCAGCGGGCGCTAGATGCAGCGCTGATGCCGGGGATGTGGGAACTGCCTGAACTGGCAAGCAAGAATGGAGTGGGAAGTCCAGAGTTCGCGCTTCGCCATGCGATCACGGTCACGAACTATACCGTCCGCGTGTGGCGCGAGTCTCCTTCCGACATCGAAGGGAAATGGATCCCGTTGAAGCGACTGCGGCGCGTGGCTCTCACGGGTTTGGCGAGGAAGATTCTCCGCAATGCGGCCATGCTTTGAAGGGCATTGCGGTCGAGCGCAATCTTCGGTTGTCCGCTTGCGTTTTGCGGGACTAACATTCTCTGACATGAAGCCGTGCCTGTTCCCGTTAACGCTTACTGTCGCGGCGGCCGGCGGTTTTTTCGCTTCTGTGGCAGGCGCCCAGACTCAAGCAGCACCGGGCGTCATAACGCCCGATACAAGGGTCGCGCTAACTAATCTGTCTTCGCCCGTCTACCCTGCGCTCGCGCGGCAAGCTAGGATCATAGGGGATGTCACGATCCAGATTCACATTCGGAAAGACGGCAAAGTAGAATCTGCTGAGGTTGTCAGCGGGCCCGCGATGCTGAAGCAGGCGGCGCTGGAGAGCGCTCAGAAATCGACGTTCGAGTGCGAAGGCTGGTCGTCGGGTGTGTTCGTTGTGGGATGCCGAGACGCGGTGACCTCATTCACACTGATCTATACGTTTGGTATTCGAGACGACTTGGACGGCCTTGACTGCACCATAACCCGCGCGCGCTCCAGAAAGTGCCTCTACTTGTGGGCATGCGGCCTATGGCGCAGGAAGGATCCTCGTAAATCCGACGTGGGCCATTCGTTAGACCACGTTATGAATCTTGCGGATCCGACGTGTGTCGACACAACAGCGGTCTCCTAGAGGGCTGCAGAAAAACTCGACGCGCCAGCGAAAACCCTACATCGGGCGCTGAAGCGCCAACCCATTTTCGGCGACTTTGCGGCCCGTGTGGAACTCGGGCCTTCCCGGACCGGCGCGAGCCGGAATTTTGCCGGAGGCTGTTAGAGGGCAAAAACCTTCCAGCGCCGACGAGCAGTTCCAGACCGCCAACTGACCGGCGGTAACCACTTCTCATCCCGCAATCATCTAGAATCAAAGCAGGTCAGGGCGAGGAGACTCATGCGCTGGCTGCGAAGCATCCTGAAGACACAGATTGGAGGACGACCGATGGCGGCATTGACCGCGGGCACGAAGGCGCCCGATTTTGAACTGAAGGCGATGGACGGCAAGCGCTTCGTGCTGAGCGAGGAACTGGCGCGAGGGCCCGTCGTTCTCGCATTTTTCAAGGTGTCGTGCCCGGTATGCCAGTATGCGTTTCCATTCCTGGAGCGGCTGGAGCGGGCCTACGGGCACCAGGGCGTCAGGTTGATCGGCGTCTCGCAGAATGATCCCAAGAACACCGCTGCGTTTGCCAAAGAATTTGGAGTGACGTTTCCCGTGCTGCTCGACCATACAGAAACCTATCCCGTGTCGAACGCCTACGGCTTGACCAACGTCCCAACCGTGTTCTGGATCGCGCAGGACGGCGAGATCGAAGTCTCCAGCGTGGGCTGGGTCAAGGCGGACTTCGACGAGGTCAACCGAAAAATGGCGGAGGCGCGAAACATTCCCCTCGCTTCCCTGTTTAAGCCCGGAGAAGATGTGCGCGACTTCCGCGCCGGTTGAAGCTCGAAGAACTAATTCCCGCGGTCGCGGGGCTGGCAAATCAGTAACGAGTACTGAGTACCGAGAAAATTTCCCTTCAACGGGCAAGGCGCGCCTGCTACCTGCCATTGTTCCCTTTGGACGATCCTTCAATGGCTCTTCTCCACCTTCGTTTCATCTTTCTGTCCGGCCAGGACTCGCGAGAAGAATGGCAGCGCGCTGGTCTCCAGGCGTTCTCGGATATGGTCGGAGTGGTCTCCCCGGTAGCTTGCCAGTATGTGCGGTATGCCTAGTCGGTCGAGTTTCTCGGAGAACAAGCGAGCTGTTGCGGGGATGTGTGTGAAATCGTCTTCCATACCGTAGTCAATGAATAGCCCGCGGAGTTGCAGCAGATTCGTTCCGTAGTTCGAAACAATTTCCAGCGGCATTTTCTCTTGCCATTCTGTCCATGCCGGTTCGTCCGGGACAAGATTTCCGTTCTGTTCCCGATATGGCAGGTCTAAAAAAAAAGGTCCATGGTCCGGGTTGGGGGACAATGCGGCTGCTAGCGACAAAAAAACGTCCACCCAGAATTGTTCGAGTGATTGAGGATCGGTCGCGAACTGTTCTTTGGCATTCTTACTCTTCGCCGCCAGAGCCGCGTGCCATGTGGGATTGATCGACGTAAAGTCAGCTTCCATTCCCAGGCAACACGGACTCATCGCATAGACCGCGCTGAATATCTCAGGATGCTTCATGCCCATCATGATGGCTGCGTAACCGCCCATCGAGTGTCCTGCAATTCCGCGGCTCTCCGGTCGCGGTACCGTGCGGTAGTGACTGTCCACATGGGACACCAGATCCCGCAGGATAAAGTCTTCCCATTTGCCGGCCACGCTGGAGTTTGTGTAGAAACTGCCCAAATAAGCATTCCGGCCGTTGGGCACCACCACAATCATCTCCCGCACAGTACCCGCTGCGATAAGTACGTCCATACTGTCCTGCAGGTTCATATCCTGATAGCCATGACTGGTCCACGAGCGGATGTTGCTGTCGAATCCGTGCAGCAGATAAAGGGCTGGATAGCGCCTTGCAGGCGAGGTTTTGTAGCTCGGCGGCAGATAAACGGCAACGGGCTGATCGGCCGGATCGCCAAGTTTGTTGTTCTCCAACCCACTGGAATGAACCTGGAAGTTCTCCAGCGTACCCGGCCGCGCGCCACTCGCCGCCAACTGTTGCGCATTCAAAACCGCTAGCGATAGAAGACAGAACAGAACATTCGCTACTGTGCCGACGGCAAGATCGTATCTGCGGTTCAGCATTCGTTCCTCCGGGTCCCAGGAGGCTATTTTAGCGAGGGTTGCGATTCCTGACCAGAAATGGGACAGCCGCGGTGGTGTCTTAAATGACAGTGTTTAAGACAGTACCGACAGCCGCACTTAGATTGGGTGCGGACGCCTCGGGCGGAGGGACGATCCGTTTCCATCGTCGATCATTTGCGACCTTCCGCTCTCACCCTATAACCTAGGTAACTTTAGCCGCCTCGCCGCGCGTGCTAGCCTCGATATGTACATGTGTAATCAGTAGCTTCCAAGAATTCTCAGCTATTTACGATGCCACGATTCCCCATCTTTCGCCTGGGCAAGGAGCCCGACAAACTGGCCCTGCCGGAGATGATTGCGGCTGCTCCAGCGATTGCGCTCGAAGGACTCGCCGTCGGTGTCGACAACCTGCGGCACGATGTGGCCTTGAGTCCGCGCTTCGTAGAAACCGCGCGCTCGCATGTAATGCGCTTGATCGTTCGCCATGGCGAACTGGAAGGACTGCTCGCCGCGGAGGCCACGCAAAAAACGCAGGGACCGTCGTGGATGAGAAGCGCAGCCGCCGGATCGACGCGCAATCCCGCGGACAAGTCTGACTGGAAGCCGCTGCTGGCCGAACTGCATCTGGCGGCGCTGAATCGCGCCAAGAAGGAAGAAAACATTTCCGTTGACCTGCTGGCGCGGCTGGCTGTGACCAAGTTTCTCCGCACGGAGATGAACCAGCAGTTCGGGCAAGTGCTGGAGCGCTGCCGCGTTCTGCTCAAGAATTACGAAGGCATACGGCAGGGCAAAGCGGTCGAATATCGCGAGCGTGTGGCCGCCTTCCAGGTGCGCAAAAAAATCATTCTGCGCAAGACCGGACAGGATCTTTTCGAAACTCTGCGCGAGATCGAGAAGGAATCGCTCGCCCGCATGCGGCGGTCGTTATTTGGAGAAGCGAAAACGGGAGAAGCGAAGACCGGAGAACCGAAGACGGGAGAAGCGAAGACGGCCGAGCTGAAAACTGGCGAGCCGGGCAGCGCCGGCCTCGCGAGTTACGGCCTGTTCCTGAACCGCCTGGCGTTTTCCGACGATGGCCGCGACGACTACCTGTGCGCCGAACATTACGTCATGCTCGGCAACTGGGATCGCGATCCCGACCGCTACCCCACCCTGAAGGACATTGTGTGGGGCTTCTTCCGGTCATTGTTCAGCGAAGACACCACTGCCGAGACGATCGATGCCTGGGTGTGCGCCCCGCAGAATGCCCGCGCTCTTGTAGGCACCGGCACGCCTGACGATTCCTCCGCCGAGAGCGCGGCCCAGCAGGAGCGCCTCGCCAAGTGGGTACGGCTGCTTGAAGATCAGCAGGTCATGGAGTGCGTGATTGCCTCGTATCATGCCGTGCCCTTGCTCAGCGAATACGCCCCGCGCATCAATCCGCAGCAGTTGAAGAACGCGCTCATCTCGCGTCCCGAGTGCGATCGTGTGGAGCGCATGATTCAGGAGCACGGCAAGCTCTCGCCCAGCAGTCTGTACGCCGCGGTGGGCAAGGTCGCAAGCTGCCGCGGTACGGAGCGGGCCAAGGTGGCTGCGCGCTTTCTGCAGGATTTTTCCCATTATCACCGCGACCTGCGGCGCCTCGAGACTCTGAATGCTTTGCTCGATTCGGTGAATGTGGTCAGCACCGAGAAACTGCGCGAGCTTTCCCGCATGAACGGCACGCTCTACGAATTTCTTCTGCCCGAGGAGCAGCAGCCGGAGGAAGACCGCGTTCTGCGGCACGTGGTGCTCAAGGCCGACGTGCGCGACTCCACGCGGCTCACCCGCACATTGATGGAAAAGGGATTGAATCCCGCGTCTTACTTCAGCCTGAATTTCTATGATCCGGTCAACAAGCTGCTCGGCAAATACGGAGCGCAAAAAGTTTTTCTCGAGGGCGATGCCATCATCCTGGCAATTCTTGAGCGCTCAGGCGAACCCGAACTCGCGGTGAGCCGGGCCTGCGTGCTGGCCCGCGAGATCATCGAAATCGTGCGCGGCTATAACGAACTGATGCAGCGCTCGGGCATGCCGGGCCTGGAGCTGGGCGTAGGCATTACCTTGCAAGAGGCGGCGCCGCTTTACCTGATGGATGGCGAGCACCAGATCATGATTTCCGAAGCGTTGAACGAGGCCGACCGCCTTTCTTCCTGCAACAAACGTGCCCGCAAAGAAATGGAACCGCAGGCCGGGCCGTTTCACGTCTTTGTGTTCCAGGCGGCGGGCGCCGAAACCGCGAAGGATGAGGCGGAGAATCCCGACGACGTCCTCAGCTACAACCTGGGCGGCATTCGCATGAACGAAGCGGCATTCCGCAAGCTGGAGCAGGAGGTTTCCCTCGTGCCCCTCGGGGTGAAGCTGCCGCCTGCGATCGCGTCCTCCGACAAAGGCGAGTACCGGCTGTTTAGCGCGACCGTGCCGGTGGACCGCGACATCTTCCGCAAAATCGTGGTGCGCCAGAGCCGCGTGCCGCGAATCAATATCGAGGATTTCTCGGTCCAAGGCTGGACCGACCGCACCTACTATGAAGTCTGCACCGACCCCGCAATCTACGCCGCGCTCGAGAAGAAGAGGGCCGCGAAGGCGTAGGGACCCCGCGCGTTGCCGCCGGATTTCCATTACATTGGATCAGAGTCCGGGCTGAATGAGTGCCGGACGCATGATTCCGCACTGGCGCAAATGCCTAAGAAAATAATCTCACGCAGCGCGAGGCCTGGGTCAGCGCCAATGCGCCGCAAGACCAGCGACGCTGCACAGCGCTCCCCACAAGGGTACCAGTGGCGCACATGGGCGCTCTGTCTGCTGCTGGCGGCTGTTGTTTTTGCCGTGTATTTTCCGGCATTGAGACATCCCTTTGTTATTTATGACGATGTGGACTACGTCAGTCAGAACCGGCAGGTTCAGCAAGGGCTTACGCTCGGGACCTTCCGCTGGGCGCTGACTTCCATGCAGTTCTCGAATTGGCATCCGCTGACCTGGATGTCGCACGCTCTCGATTGTGAACTTTTCGGCCTCGATGCTGGTGGGCACCACTTTACCAGCCTGTTGCTGCACGCTATCGACGCCGTGATTTTGTTTCTGCTGCTGTCGCGCATGACGGGCAAAATCGGGCGCAGCCAGGTGGTGGCCGCGTTGTTTGGGCTGCATCCGGTCAATGTTGAAAGCGTGGCATGGGTGGCTGAGCGAAAGACCGTGCTGAGCATGTTGTTTCTGCTGCTCGCACTCTGGGCGTATCTCTGGTACGCGCGAAAACCTGGCATCGGCCGGCATTCGTGCGTGGACGCGCTGTTTGCCCTGGCGCTTGCGGCAAAACCGTTGGCAGTCACGTTTCCGTTCCTTCTGCTGTTGATGGATTACTGGCCGCTGCAGCGGATCAAGCTGCAACGAATCGAGAGTTGGCAATCCCCTTCGGAGACACTGCCTTTGCCTCAGTTTCCGCCACTTCGATTGCTCAGAGAGAAGCTGCCGCTGTTTGCGCTCAGCGCGGCCAGTTGCACCGTTACGGTGATCGCGCAGCACCGGGTGGCCGTGAAGACGTTCGAGACTTTTCCGCTGAGAGACCGCGTGGTGAACGCGATTTTTTCCTATGTGATGTATTTGTGGAAGCTTGTCTGGCCGGCGCGCCTTTCGGTTTTCTACGCGCCGCAAGGCTCGCGGCTGGCGAGCTGGCAGACGGTTTTGTGCCTGGCGTTCTTAGCTGCTATCAGCATTCTGGCGTGGCGGGGGCGGCGGGCGCGAGCTTATTTGTTGTTCGGGTGGTTGTGGTTTTTGGGAGCACTGGTGCCGATGATCGGAATCGTTCAGGTGGGCGACCAGGGAATGGCCGATCGATATGCCTACCTGCCCTATGTGGGAATCTTCATCGCTGCCGTCTGGGGCCTCGCAGACCTGGTGCAGATCAGCCGAATCGAGCCACGGTGGAGCGCGGCAGCAGCTTGTGCAGTTCTCCTCGTACTATCTTTTCTGACTCGGAGGCAGCTGCGAAATTGGGAAAGCAGCTACGCACTATTCACGCACTCCTTGCAAGTGACTCCGGACAATTACGTGGCGGAGGACATTGTTGGGACGGCGCTGCTGGAGGAGGCATACAGGACGACCGGGCAAAAGTGCGCCCCGGAAGCGCTGCTTCATTTTCAGAATGCCGTGCGCATCGATCCAAAAGACGCTCTCGGACACATCGACCTCGGCTTTTGCCGGGAGACGCAACAGAATCGGCAGGAGGCCATTCATGAATATCAGACGGCGCTGCAGGTGACACGCAGCAAGTTTTTGAGGAAGAGAGCATTGATCAATCTGGGAGGGGTGTACCGGGAGTTGCGCCAATTTGATCTTGCGCGAAACTATTACAACGAATGTCTGAAGATTGATTCCGGCGATCAGGATGCCCTGAAGGGCCTTGCCCGAGTCGATAAAGAAGAGAAGATGCCGTCTTTGGAGGAAACGATGGCAGCGCTCTCCCGCGTGGCTGCCGAGCATCCGGACGCGAAGCTCTATCTTCGACTGGGGAATTTGCAGCGGGCGGCGGGACGCGTGCCGGAAGCGTTAGTCTCGTATCGGAGAGCTTTCAATCTTGATCCAAATCTGGCGGAAGCCCTTGTGGCGCTGGAGGAATTGGATCCTTCGCATTGAAGTGCAGGAACCTGGGGAGTCCAGCGCGGCGCATCCTTTGCGCCCAAGGCACAGGGTGGGATTCCCAACCGCAGCGGAGCCAGTCACTGGCATCGTTCTGCATAGCTGCCTTTCAGAAGACTATCGGCAGCTTTGCTGCCTTTCATCGATGCCACGGATAGAAGCATGTGGGCCTGTTCGCAGTTCTGGGGGACTGCCTCTCCCTCCAAATAAAGCTTGGCTAGTGCGACTTCGGCGTTCACACTTCCTCGCTTCACCGCTTTCCACAACTCAACCGGATCAACCTTCGCCGCGTCGATTGTCGGCGCAGTTACTGGTTTTGTGGCGACGATTTGCGGAACCTCTCTTGCGGCAGGGGGGACGATGAATCGTTCCGCAGCGTTTTCTACCTTGATCTGCTCCGATGTGGCAGGAAGCCTGGTTCCCAGCTTTCCTGCGACTTCTTGCTCGACTGCTCCGACTGGTTCGTGAACGATTGGTTCACTGGCGCTTTCTATCTTGATCTGCTCTGATGCAGCCCCCCGTAGGGCTGGTGCGCCGGGTTCTTTAGCCAGGTTGCTTTTGCGGCTCTTGTAAAAAAACGACGCAACCGCCATGAGCGCGATCAAGGCAACAACCGGGATCAACCTCCAGACCTGCGGCCCGGGGAGTCTCTGCTGACTATCGGACATCGACGGTCGGACTTTGTGACTGGCTCGGCTGGATTTATTGCGGACGACCAAAAGCGGTCCGAGGGGTTCAACCCCGCACATCGGGCAAATCCCCGCACTCGCCGGATAGCGAGATTCACAGGAAGCGCAGGTGATAGTTTTTTCGGTTACGCTGTTGGACACGGTCATCCTCCTCGGGCGGGAGTGTTGTCGACGTGGCAACTAGATTGTATTCGGATTTGTGGGAGAGTGCCGAGTCACGCAGGTAATGTCTGGCAGTCAACTGAATTCGCGAATTCCCATCTGCCGGGCCGGAATAAACCGGGGATCGGTCCCCGAGTTCTCCTTCCAATCTCTGGAATCATCACGGCCAGCCTGTCCGAAGGTTCTACTGATGTGCTGGCCGCGGCGGTTGACTCTCCATTACCACGCGCAGAATGCGATTAATCCGCGTCTGGTAGCCCTTGCCATGACCTTTGAGCCAATCGAGCACGTCGGCGTCGAGACGAATCGTTAGTTGTTTCTTCGCCGGAGGCCAGCGTGTCGTTGCCCTCTTGAGAAATGTTTTGTCAAGCGCCGGGATGTCCGAATAGTCGATGTTGGCATCCTTCATGCGGTCAATCCGCGCCAAGTCGCTCTTGATAGATTTTTTGTTCACGTCGGTTACCCTTTCTCATGGAGATAACGCGCGTTCCCTCGTCGCGCGGTGAATGGGCTATGACAACCAGCCGTCCCGCCAGCAGGCCCAAAGTAACGAACCGCTCTTCCCCGTAAGCAAAGCGGTCGTCTTCGAACGTAACGCAAGGCCCGTCAAACACCCGTCCAGCATCCTCGAAGCTGAGGCCATGCTTGGCGAAGTTCTTCCGGTTTTTGGCCTCATCCCATTCGTATTTCATTCCTTTGCACGTCTTCGATTGTAACTCTTTTTGTAGTTACAAGCAAAGCGCCGGAACCGGAAGAAATCCGCAACCAGCCCGGTCGTAGTTACCGAAGCCCCAGCCTCAGAATCGAGGGTCCGAAACTGGAAACACAAAGCTGAGAACCGCGTTCAGAAGCTTGATCCCACACGGGCCGGGCGGAAGGGAATCGAGAATGTTGCTTCCACGTCCACGGGAGCGCCGTTCTTTGTTGCGGGTTGAAATTGCCATTTGGCGATGGCATCGCTGGCGAACTGGTCAATGCGCTCGTCGACGCTGCGCAGCACGCGCACGCTGCCCACCGTGCCGTCGGCGCGGATGACTGCGTAAAGGATGACGGTGCCGCCGACGTTCTGCCGCATCAGTTCCTGCGGATACGCGGGATCGACTTTGCGCGTGGCCGACGGCGCGGAGAGATCTTCAGGGGAAGGGTCTCCAGAAGATGAATATCCCGTGCCCGCATCCGGCTTGAGCGCGGCGAAGCGGACGATCCAACTGCCTCCGGCGGAGTTCAGGTTGGGCATGTTGAGGCTGAGCGAGTAGAACTTGCGGTCGCCGAAAACGGCGCGCTCTTCCTGGGAAAGTTTGCTCTCGCCTTCCGGTTGCATGCGCGTCGACACTCGCGGCGGTCGCACGTTTGCAATCAGGTTAGGATTGATCGCGTTGGCGGTTGAATTCTCTGGAACTGGATTGCCCGCAACCGTCGACGTGGCATCCGAGGTCTCGCCGACGTATAGTCCGGAGGGAAGTTCGCCGCTGTTCTTCTCACCGCCGGAGCCAGTCGCATCTTCTTTCCCGTTTCCAGCGGAAGCGCCGGGCGCCCCTGAGGCCCCCCGGTGGCCTTCTGGTGTGGCGGCGAAATTGCCCCGGCGATTGCCCGCGGGCGGATCGGGCGGCGCGCCCACCGCGGGATGGAGGCTGAGTGCGATCACGCCTCCGCCGGAGCGGGAGCGTCCCGACGCAGCCAGCGGCGGCGGTGGCGCGATCACTTCAGGCGCACGTCTGCTTAAAGCGGACGTTCTACCCGGGACCGCGCGCTGTTCCTCCAGAGAAAGCTGCGGCGCGGGCGCGATCACGGAACTGCGTGCGATGTTGAGGTCGCCAAGGCGGCGGGTTGAGCCGGCCTCCACCGCGGGCGGCGGAGCGACGACGGCGGGCTCTGGAGCGTGGAAGGTTTTCTGCGATGCTGGCTGCAAGTCGGGCGGTGGCGCGATCACGGATCGTTCCATTTGCGGCGTCAGGCGCGAGACCTCCGACGCCGGAACGACGGGAACGGGGCCGATTGGGATCTGCTGCGGTTCCGACCACGCGACGATGTTGGGCAAGGCCACGTCGTGCTGCAACTGAATATCTGGCGGAGTGACGATGGTTTGCGAGCGGTTGTCGGCCTCTCGCGGCACAGAAATGATGGGTTGAGCCGAGTATTGGGGATCAGCTTTGCGGGCGCGAACAGAACGCGAGCGCCGGGTGTCGAGCGGCGGCAGGTACTCCGAGGGCGTGTAGTACACGACGTCGGCGTGCGTGAAAGCGGACTGAGATGCGATGCGGGGTTGCAGCGAGAACAAGTGCGATCCCGCCCAGATCATGGCGAGCGCGAGAACGTGATATGCGCCGGATTGCCCGAAGCCGCGCCAGGGAAGTCCATGGTCGACGAATACATCGGGCCAGAAGGTGGGTGAGGACTGCTGATTGCCGATTGTTGATTGCTGATTGAAGAGTTTGGGGCGCTGAAAGAAGGCGCGAAGGTTCTGAACGAATACGCGAAACCAAGGCTCGGGCTCAACCAGCAGACGGAGATCCGCAACCGGCGGTTCGGTTGCTTCCAGCACTGGGCACGGCGTTTCGCGCATCGCTCTATCTTAGATGAAACCGAGTACCCAGTACCGGGTACCAAGAAAATCAGAGCGTTGTGGCTGCGGGCAATTTGTTGCGGCGAGCTTGGTTTTTCTCGGTACTCGGTACTCGCAACTCGGTACTGCTCTACTGGCCAGCGCGGGCGGGAGTTATCACCAGGCGGCCAGGGATTTTTCTCTTGCTGTCCGCTTTTTCTTGCGCATAGACGAGATCGAGTCCGCCGTCGTCGGTGGGAGTGGCCTCGGCCAAGGCTGCTGCCAGTGCGCGGTAGGCGCGGCTTACTTCCTGACTTTCCTGCAGAACCACGGGCGTACCGTGATCGATGGCGGGCGAGACGGCTTGAAACGCGTTGGGAATCTTCCACAACACCTTGCAGCGGGTGGCTTGTTCTACGTCGTCGTCGGTGAAGCCGGGAATCTTCTTGTAGCGATTCAGAACCAGGCGCAGCCGGTTGCGGCCCGTGCCTTCTTCGAGGAAGGCATGAATGCGGCTGGCGCTCCACAGCGAGACCACGTCAGTCTGAGCCACCATGAGCACGGCATTCGAGAGATCCGAGAGCAGGCGCGTGGTGGAATCGAGCCGGCTGGAGGAGTCCACGACCACATAGCGATAGTGATTCACCAGCAGATCGAACAGGCGGGCCAATTCGGCCGGCGTGGGCATGGAAGGATAAGGCTGCTGCGGGCCGGCGAGAAGGTGCAAGCCGTCTTTGGCGATGGTCATCAGGCCATCGAGCAGCGAAACGTCGAGGCGGTGCAGGTTCTGGAGAGCATCGGGAACTCCGAAGCTGGGACGCAGGTTGAGATGGAGCTGGGCGTGGCCGACGGGTGCAAAGTCCACCAGCACCACGCTGCCGTGGGCCTGCTGCAAAGCAAGGGCAGTGTTGACGGCGGCGGTGGTCGCACCCGCGCCTCCCTTGGCGCTGAGGAAGGTAAAGACGCGGGCTTTGCCCACGCCCCCGCGATTACGGGTGCGGTTGGAACTGAAACGCGTCAGGGCCTCGAGAAGAGCTTCCGCGCCGGCGCTGTCATCCAGGTATTCGCCGGCTCCGGCGCGCATGCTGGCCACGATGGTGGTGGGCTGCTGCATGGTGCCAATGGCGAAAATGGCGAGTTGCAGGGTGTTGGCTTGAATCAGTTCGATGGCTTTGATGGCGGGATGAGGGTTCTCGGCAGCGATATCGACAACCACAACTTCGACCCGCAGATCCTGAATCTGGCGCAGGATGGAGTGGGTGGGTCCAGTAGGAAAGCCGACGTTGGTGAAGACCACACGGGCCAGCCGCGTCGCCTCCAGCCGGTTCTGCAGTTCGGATAGATGTTCGCGGTTCTCGGTCAGAACTGCTACGGCGATGCCATGCATAGCGCGGTTCTCGCTGATTTCTCTCGGTGTTTGCATGTTAGAAAGAGACAGTATCCTTCGCCAAGTGACCCAGGTAACTACAGTAGAGCATGTATTCGCGCCGGGACACGCGCCGGCAGATTAGAGCAGAGGTCTGCAAGATCATGAAAGTCAGTGTGAAATGCACGGCAGGAATTGTTTCCAAACCAATCCGCACTGTTAACCCAATTCTAAGCCAAGCGGAGAATATTGAACAGGACTGAGAATTGTGGAAAAAAAACTAAAGTTAGCATGTGCGGGTAGAACGGAATTCTCCGGCGCAGGCTTAGTGGGCAGCGGGGCGCGGGTTCCCGGACGCAGGCGTGGCGGGACGCTCAGTCTCACCGGGGCTGTGTAGTGCGGAAATGCGCCGGAAGTCGGCGGAACCGTCCTCGGTCTCGGGGAGGTATTCGTAGTCTTTCAAGCAGACGGCCACGCCAATCTTGGTCTCGGCGGACTTGGCATCGGCCGATCTGGTCTCGGCAACTCCGGCCTCGGCTTCGGCAGTGGCGGCGGGCTTCCACGCGTTTTCCGCGGGCTTCACGATACGCAGAACGCGGCCCCGGCAACGGACGCGCATGTTTTCGCCGAGAGTGATCTCAGCGGGCATCTTGAGCGTGAGTTCGATTTCCGCCCCTTCTCTGAGCGCCATATCGGTGAACAGAAAAGCGCCGCGGGAACTCAAGTCCTGAGTGAAGCCCAGACCTTCGGCGGCGCTGGCGACGTCGCGCAGGGAAACCGGGAGGTTAAAGGCAAAGCGCTGTCCGATGCGGCGTTCGACACCAACCGGGAGAGCAGTCATGGGCGTCTCACTTCCTTTGGGAATCGCCGGGGAAAGCGCAAATGCATCCGTAACTGTAGCGCAGTCCGGACGGTCTGGGAAGTTAAAAATTGGCCCGCGTGTCAAATTCGGAAGTGAATGGTGGGAAAGCGGTTATGCCCTCGCTTGGCGTCGGGAATGTCAACAGGCTTGGCCGCGCTGTGGAAAAGTTCCTTTCGCGCGCGCGGACAAGATGAGCGCACGAGAGGCAAGTTATAGTAGTCAGGAGAGGGGATAGCGTTCTCCGAAAAGCAATTGCCTGAATCGAGAATCCCAATCCAGGAAAGCGTGCAGCCGAACGGCGCGGAAACGGCCTCCACCCCGGCATCGCGCTGGCAGGCAGGGGTGCGCGCGCTGCGGCACCGCAACTTCCAACTCTTCTTCAGCGGACAACTGATTTCACTGGTCGGTACCTGGATGCAGAGCGTGGCGCAGTCGTGGCTGGTCTACCGCCTGACCGGATCAGCTTTGCTGCTGGGGTCAGTGGGCTTTGCCAGCCAGATTCCCGTGTTTCTGTTTGCGCCGCTGGGCGGACTCACAGCCGATCGCGTCAACCGGCGCTACATCGTGATCTGCACGCAAGTCGCGGCGATGCTGCTGGCCCTGATTCTGGCCGTACTGACGCTCACTCATGAGATTGACCATCGGGTGTGGCTCATCTTTGTGTTCGCCGCTTTGCTGGGCGTGGTGAATGCGTTCGACATCCCCGGACGGCAATCGTTTCTGGTGGAGATGGTCGGCAGAGAAGATTTGATGAATGCGATCGCGCTGAATTCTTCCATGTTCAACGGCGCGCGCGTGATCGGTCCCGCGATCGCCGGAATTCTAGTGGCGAGGATTGGCGAAGGCTGGTGCTTCTTCGCCAACGCAGTGAGCTACATCGCGGTCATCATCGGATTGCTGCTGATGAAAGTGCAACCCCCGGTTCGCGCCGCGATGGCATCGCCGCTGGAGCACATGCTGGAAGGATTCCGCTTCGTCGAACGGACCGCGCCCATCCGGGCGCTGCTGTTGTTGCTGGGACTGGTGAGCCTGGTGGGCATGCCCTATACGATACTGATGCCGATTTTTGCCGACCAGATTCTGCACGGCGGCGCGCGGGGGCTGGGCATCCTGATGGGCGCTACCGGTGTGGGAGCCTTATTCGGCGCGCTGACTCTGGCGTTCCGCGAAGGCGTGAAGGGCCTGGGGCGCTGGGTGGCGTGGTGTTGCGCCGGATTCGGCGCGAGTCTCGTAGTGTTTGCGTTCTCGCACACCTTCTGGCTCTCAGTAATTCTATTGCTGCCGGTGGGTTACACCATGATGCTGCAAATGGCTTGCTCGAACACGCTGATTCAGGTGATGGTGCCGGACGCGCTGCGCGGGCGCGTGATGGCGGTGTATTCGATGATGTTCATGGGCATGGCTCCGATTGGAGCGCTGCTGGGCGGCGCGCTGGCCGAGCGTTTAGGCGCGCCCCGCACGGTGGCGATTGGCGGGTTGGCATGTCTGCTGGGCGCGGGTTGGTTCGGGCTGCAACTGCCGAAGATTCGCGTGGAAGCGCGGCGCTTGATCGTTGCCCAGGCCACTGCTGGCGGCGAACCGCCGGAGATGACCGCGCAGGCGGTGGAAAACTAAGGCAGGGGTTCTAGCGATACGCTTCCGTCGGCAAGCCGGTGATGCGGATTCCAGCGTGGCCTCTGTGGCGGATATTCAGGCCGATGAGCAGGGCGGTCATCTGCTCGAGGACGCGCGCGTTTTCCAGTTTGCCACCGTCGATGGCGCGGACGCTGGGAATTTTCGCGGCGAGCGAGCGCGCGAGTTGAGAGGCGTTGGGGTCGTCGCTGCAGACGATCACGTCGCAGTCGAGAGCTTCGTCTCCGTTGAGCAACTCCGCAGACAAGTTGTGGAACGCCGCCGCCACGCTCACTCCCTTGGGCACGAGTTCGGCGGCTTGCTGCGCGGCTGAGCCTTGCCAGACGCCGAGCGTGCGCGAGGCGCGTCCGCCGACTCCGGCCGCGAGCGCGACGGTGGCGTCGATGAGAATGCTGCCCGCACGGATCGCGGGCTTGAGTTGTTTGAGCAGCGCGGCCTGGCCTTCGAACGGCACGGTGAGTATAAGAAGATCCGCGGCGGCGCAAGCGGCGGAATTTTCCATGCCGGAGACGCGGGCTTGTTCTCCTACTCTTTTCTTGATCTTGTTGGCGGCTTCCTGCGCGCGCTGCGTGTCGCGCGATCCGACGATCACCGTTTCTCCGGCACGCGCCCATCGCAAGGCTAGGCCCGCGCCTGCGGGCCCGGTTCCGCCCAGAATGGCGATGGGACGCGAGGCGTCGCTCATGCAAATTCCGGCTCCAGCATTTCTTCGGTGGTGAAATCTTCCACCGCCAGCTTGAGTTTGATGCGGGTGTAAGTAGTGTTGCGCTCGGCGGGGACGCGGCCCATTTCCAGGATCAGCGCTTGAAAGTCTTCCGGGCTGGTGTACTGGCCGGCAGTGGCTCCGGCTTCGCGTGAAATGTTTTCTTCCATCAGCGTGCCGCCGTAATCGTTGGCGCCGGCGTGCAGGCAGAGTTGCGAAAGACGCCGGTTCAACTTCACCCACGAAACCTGAATGTTGTGGATGGAACCGGCGAGCAGCAGCCGCGCCAGCGCGTGCACTTTGAGATGTTCGGCGAGAGTCGGTCCGCTGCGGGCGAGGCCTTGATGAAAGAGCAGCGTGTTCTGGTGGACGAATCCGAGCGGGACGAATTCGGTGAAGCCTCCGGTTTCATCTTGAATCTTGCGCAGGAGTCGCATTTGATGGACCCAGTGCTCCGGCGTTTCCGTGTGTCCATACATGATGGTCGAGGTGGTGCGGATGCCGCAGCGGTGGGCGGTGTGAATGACCTCGATCCACTGCGCGGTGGAAAGTTTATTGCGCGAAAGAATATTGCGAATCTCGTCGTCGAGAATTTCGGCGGCCGTGCCGGGCAATGTGCCCAGGCCATTGTCGCGCAGCATCGAAAGATAGTCGGCGAGCGGCATGCCAGTGAGCTCGACGCCGTAAACGATTTCCATGGGTGAAAACGCATGGATGTGCATCGCGGGCACAGCGCGCTTCACCGCGCGCAGAATGTCGCGATAGTAAAATGGAGGCAGACCGTGCGGCAGCCCGCCCTGAATGCAGACCTCGGTGGCGCCGAGTTGCCAGGCTTCGACTGCTTTTTGCGCGACCTGATCCGGTTCGAGAAAATACGTGTCGGCCTCGCGCGGGCCTCGGCTGAATGCGCAGAATTTGCATCCGACGAAGCAGATGTTCGTGAAGTTGATGTTGCGATTCACCACGTAGGTGACGAGGTTGCCGGAAAGTTCGGCGCGCAGCAGGTTGGCGGCGGCGAGCAGGCCGAGCAGGTCGTCGCCCCCGGTGTGAGCCAGCGCGTAAGCTTCTTCCTGCGCGACGGCGTTGCCGTTTTGAGTTTCAAGAATTCTTTCCAGAGCGGAGCGCACGCCGTCTGCGACTCGCGGCGCGATATCGAACCAGTCGAGGGATGGGAAGCTTTCCAGTTCCGAGGATGAAAGTTCGCGGGGCACGAGTTCCTCCAAACCTGTTGGTATTCCAAATTACTCCTAGAGACCGCGTTTTGGCGAGGGCCTAACGGAACAGGTCGCTGGCGGCGGGGCGAAGCAGATCGCGCGCGCGGCCGGGGGCAGGTTCGTAGGGAAATCCGCGAATGATGCACGCCGGCGTGCGGTTGAGCTTGCCGCATATCAGCGCGGCGGCGCAAGCCAGTTCGTCGGCGACGGCTTCAAGGCTGGCGTGCAGAGGTGTACCCGTGCGGATCGCGGCGGCCGCGATCGTCGCGCAACGCCTTCATTCCAGCGATGCCAATACAGAAGTCGACCAGTCCCTCGCGCCAGGGACGGCCGAACGTGTCCGTGATGAGAACGGGGACGGCGAGCGCTGTGCGCTTTTTGAGTTCGCCATGAAGTTTGCGCGCGGAGCGGTCAGGATTGGCGGGCAGAAGCAGGGCGTGGCGGCCGCCATCGACGTTGGAGACGTCTACGCCGCTGTTGGCGCAGATGAAACCGTGACGCGTCTCGGTAATGAGCACGCCGTTCTTGGATCGGATGATGTCGCGGCTCTCGCGCAGGGCAAGCTCGATGACGCGAGCATCAAGTTTATATCTCTTTGCCCAGGCGATCGAAGTGGCAGAGGGTTTGATTGTTGCCAGATCAACGGTACGGCCTTCCGCTTTGGAAACGATTTTATGTTTGACGACGAGAATGTCGCCGGGCTCGAATGCGCGCTTATGTTGCCGCAACGATTGCAGCAGTTTGTCGGCGATCGAATCACCCGGTTTGATGTCGCCCGCGACAGGGATCGGGACGATGGTGAGCTGAGTGTGGACGCGGTTAAAGCCGGGTTTTGCGTGCTGCTCTACCGCCTTTTTCTTTTTCTTTGTCTTTGAGGTGCGGCGAGGTCTGCTCACATGCCCTCGGTTCGCGTAGCTGGAAAGCGGCCATCGAGTGCCCACTGGCGAACCAGGCTCTGCGTGCGGGTTTCGCCAGGATGCGCGAGAAGCTGCTGCAAGTCCTCGGGATTATCGACGTCGAGCGCGATGCCGGGTAATTCCAGTACGATGCAGGGTTTTCCAGTGGCCTGGGCGGCGGCGAGGTGCGGCTTGAAACTGTCGTTGCCGAAGCGCAGCGGAAAAAGATTCGCAGGGCGGCGGAAGGCGGCGTTAGTGCCGCGTCCGTCGGCGGCTGGGGCCAGCACCGAGCCTTCCCCGGGGGCGTATGCGAGGATCTGGTCGAGTTCGCTGGCCTGGATCAGCGGAATATCCGCAGGCACGACCAGCGTGCTATCGCTGCCCCGCACCACGCAGAAGCGCGTGGCCATCTCGACAGCGCCGGTTTCGCCGGAGTTCGCGGGGTCGGGAATGATTTCGAAATCGTATTGCCGGGCGAGTTCAATCGCGAAGGGGTCGCTGGTCACCAGTGCGCAGGCTGGGCGGCGCGGCCAAGCGGCAAGTACTCCGGCAACGTCGTGCAACATGGTCTGCGCCAGTTCGGTGCGCGCGGGTTGATCAAGCACTGCGGCCAGGCGCTGCTTGGCCGCCGACAAATTCTTAACGGGAATCAGAATCACGGCTGGTCGGTGGCGGCGCAGGCCGCTGGCTTGCCAGGTCCTTCAGAAAGCGGTCCGCTGATCGCGTGCGAAAGCACAGTTCGAGCCAGCACGGCCCGGTCTTCGAGGGAGCGCATGATGGTCTGCGCACATTGCACTCGCAATCCCTTATCGCGGAGAGCTTCCGCCGCGCGGGCGTCGCGCGTATCGCAAACGAGGAGATCGAGAAAATCCTCGTAGGCCTTGGCCACGCCTGCGATCGAGCAAGGCAGCCCCTGCGCGGCCATTAGAATGCCCGCGGGGCCGGCCACGGGAGCGTTCCCAATGATCGGACTTACCGCGGCCACCTTGCCGCGCGCGCGGTGCAGAGCCTCGAGGATTCCCGGCACGGAAAGAATCGGGCCGATGCTGGTGATGGGGTTGCTGGGTGCGATGATCACCGCGTCGGCGGAAACGATCGCTTCGATTACTCCCGGCGCAGGTTCGGCGTCTGAGGCTCCGGCGAAACGCACCGAGTTCACGGGATCCTGATACCAGCGCTGCACGAAATACTCTTCGAAACTCAACTCGCCGGAAGGCGTATCCACGCGCGTCTCGACGCGCGAATTGCTCATGGGAAGTATGCGCGCCCTCACCCCGAGCTTGCCGCAGATCGTCGACGTGGCTTCGGAAAGCGTTTTGCCCTCCGCCAGCAGCCGTGAACGCAGCAGGTGCACCGCCAGGTCGCGGTCGCCCGTGTGAAACCACGTGGACTCGCCGAGTTGCCCCATGGCTTGCAGGCAAAGAAACGTATCGCCCTTCACGCCCCATCCGCGCTCGCGGCTTAGCAGGCCGGAGAGAACGTAGGTGATGGAATCAATGTCCGGGGAAACGTAGAGCCCCCACCACAGCAAATCGTCGCCGGTGTTGACGATGAGAGTGATTTCTTCCGCAGGGATGACTTGCTGCAAACCATCCACGAACTTGGCGCCGCCCGTCCCGCCGGTGAGGACACAGATCATGCCGCCCTCTTTTCTCTGGCGAGGCCTTCGCGGCCGCAGACGTAGTGAAGCTTCTCAGAAAGCAGTCCGGGTTTCGACGCGAACGCAGGCAAGAACTCCGGGTAGACGGGTAAGCGCTGGCGCAACTGGAATCCCTTGCGCTCGGTGCGCAGGCGAAGTTGCTCCAGATGCGGCCAGGGCTTCTCGGGATTAATGTAATCAGGAGTCAGCGGCGAAATTCCTCCCCAATCGTTGATGCCGGCGTCGATCAACTCTTCATAATACGGCGCGTTGAGGTTGGGAGGCGCCTGAATATTGACCCTAGGCATTAACAAGCGAGCTACTGCCACGGCGCGGAGCATCTCTCCCTGGCCCGGCTCGGGCACGTGAGCCATGGGGATGGTGGGCTTGGCACGGAAGTTCTGCACGATCACTTCCTGGATGTGACCATAGCGGTCCTGCAAGTCGCGGATGGCGAGCAGCGTATCGACGCGGTCTTCGGGAGTTTCGCCGATGCCGATCAGCAGGCCCGTGGTAAAGGGGACTCGCTGCTTTCCGGCGTTTTCGATCGTGCGCAGACGTTTGGCCGGGACTTTGTCGGGAGCGTTATCGTGGGCCGCGCCGGGAGCAAGCAGAGCGCGGCTGGTGGTTTCGAGCATCAGGCCCATGCTCGGCGAAACGGCGGCCAGGCGCGCGATCCATTCGGCGCTGAGCAATCCGGGATTCGGGTGCGGCAGCAGGCTGGTCTCGCGCAGCACCAGTTCGCACATGGCCTCAAGATAATGCAGCGTGGATTTATAGCCGAGATGCCGCAGCGTGTCGCGCATCTCGGGGAAAAGTAGTTCTGGTTTGTCGCCGAGGCTGAAGAGAGCTTCGGTGCATCCCAGCTTTTCGCCGGCACGAGCGACGGTGAGGACTTCTTCCGGAGTCACGGTGTGCGCGCCGGGGTCCCCGGGGTCGCGGCGAAAGATGCAGTAGCCGCAGTAGTCGCGGCAGAGGTTGGTCAGCGGCAGGAAGACCTTCCGCGAATAAGTGATCACGCCGGGCTTGAAGTGATCTCTTGCGGCGCGGGCAGCGGCGAGTAGCGCGGGGAGATCGTCATCCGTGCAGCGGATCAGGCGCAAGGCCAGGTCGCCCGAGATAGGCGTGCCGGGCCGAAGTTCGGCGAGCTCTGCCGCGCACGATGCGCTGTGTTCCTGGGCGGCCTTTCCGATGGCGGTTAGGGTCACGATGCTCGGTTCCGCGACGTGCGGATGCATCGAATCATACAACAGTGGTCAGTGACCCGCAGTCGGTGCCCAGTCAATACAAACCCGCCAGCAGTTCTGTCGACAGTGCGGCCCGTCGGGCGACCAGAAGAGGAAGGACGGGTTCCCTGTCGAGCACATGAAGTCATCGCGTGTCATGGCAGAGTAAAGTTTACAGTGATCTGAACGGGCATCTTTATTGGTTGGCCGTTAAGCCGATACGGTTGGTAGCGCCACTGGTGCACAGCATCGATGGCAGCCTGAGCAAGGACAGCTTCACCACTTACCGTCTTTAGATTTCGCACCTCTCCAACTTCGTCAATCACAACCTGCAAGACGACCGTTCCCTGCAACCGCATAGACCGCGCCTGTGCCGGGTAGATCGGCTGCACTTTCCGCTCCAGCACGCCACCAGAGACGCCCTGTGAAACCATAAGGGGTAAGTTCGCCTGTACCGACAGCGTCTTGTCCACTATATCTGCTTCCTTGCCGAATCCGCCTGTAGTGCCGATCGATGGTATCGGTGCGAGTGGTTCCGCGGCATTAGCAGGCCCCACGCGGTCGCGGGTTTGGCTTGACAGGGATGGAGCGGCAATAGTGTCCTTGATCTTGTCCTTGTCGGACAGGGGCTGTACCAAAGCAACTTTTTCTGCCTCCGCCTTGGACGAATGATCCGAATGAGTCGGGAAGGCCGCTGAGTGAGATGTGACGTTGCGACCGACTGCTCTAGGCTCTGGGATATTCAACCGGAGTCGAGTTTCCATCGTTGCAGCACTTGCTGGCACCGTCTCGGCCTGAGGTACGGTCTTCGTCGATGGAACGACGGTACGTTCCGTTCTGCGCCACGGCTTCCAACCGAGGATCGTGAGCAGGCCCGCAAGCGCAAAAATCGCAATGGCTGCAGCGTAGTACTGGCGTGATGCAATAGGAGCCGTCCACTTCCTCAGCCTTTTTGTGGCTAGGCCCGCTGGCGCGAAAAATGCGATTGCTGCAGCGTAGTAGCGCCGTGATGCAATAGGAGCCGTCCACTTCCTCAGTCTTTCGCTGCGAGAAGGCGAGGCATATGAGTTCACCTCAGCCGCGGGAATCTCCTGCCTAGTCTCACTCCTCGGCCCTAAGATGCCTTCGGAGGTGGCGTTCTGATGTTCTTGTGTAACGCGTCCGCTGCCCGTAGTTACAAGTTCGGCAAGTTGCTGGAGGATTTCCAGATGACGATCATCGAAGGCATGGGGCTGACTGGCAAACACTTCCAGGATACCCGCGACCGCGGTCGACTCAAAGATTGGTACGACTGCAATCGAACGCAATCCGAGTTGCCGGCAGACTCCGGGGTCCAGGCGGAGGTCTCTCTCCGAATCTTCACAGCGCAGAGCCTTGCCGGTGCGCAAACACTCGCCCGAAATTCCGAAATCTGCATCCAGCTGGGCACCCAACGAGGGGCTTGTCTCACCGCATCGCGCCCGACACAGGATGACAGTCCCTTGACGCAAGGCAACGGCAGCCCCGTTTGAGCCGGTGAGCGCCTGCGCATGCTTGACGATTTGATCGAGAAAGGCATCGAGATCCAGATTGTCTGTTCCCATCTGTTCCCGCAATAGGGCCATGTCCTCCGCAGGAGAAAGGCAGACGCGTGCCGGCTCCGCCAATTGAAAGCCCCCGGGAGAATGCGAGCCAGTGACGGGCTCCTGCTGCTCACGAGGTAAGGGGAATGGTATGGGTTGGTGAGCCATGGCAACTCCTTGGAATCGGCCAGAGTCCAAAGTCGTCGCAGCGCGCACGAAAAAGGCTGGAGCACAGCTTGATGGGTAAGTGTGTCCTATCTCTATTCTTGTGTCAATCGCTCCGAAAATGTTTTTTAAGGTTCTACTAGCGGCTTGCCACGCAGCCGGATAATGGATGTGGCGCCCAAGACCTCACGAGCGCGATTCGCGGAAGGAAACTGTTCACAAGTTTCAAAAAACAACTTCCCCGCTCCTTCTTGGACACCTAAGACGATTTCCAATCAACGCAGGTCATCCACTGTCCTGAATAGCGTCCCGGAGCAATCGCTGTTCTCCCCCAGACTGTTTAAATCAGGCCATAGCACTCATTGGCCGCGGCGGGCCACTGCCGTGCTAATGTAGGCAGTCGCGGCAGGAAAACTCCAGAGACGCATGAGCCTCAGTGCGGCCGAATTTCGAACAGCGATGGGATGCTTCGCCACCGGCGTGACCATCATCACGCTCGACTTGGAAGGCGAAGTCCAGGGCATGACCGCCAACGCGTTTTCCTCGGTCTCGCTCGATCCGCCGCTGCTGCTGGTGTGCGTGGACCATAGCGCGCGCACCCATGCTCACATGCATGCCAAGAAGCGCTTCGGGATCAATATCCTGGCCGAGCACCAGCGGGTGATTTCCGAATACTACGCGCGGCCGGTTCACACCCACGAGCACGCTGAAGAGGAAGCTGGGGCGCGCTTTGACCGCACGGCGCAGGGAACTCCGATATTGCACGGAGCGCTGGCCTACCTGGAATGCAGGCTGCAGTCGGCCGAGGAGGCGGGCGACCACACTATCTTCATCGCGGAAGTGGAGGATGTGGTGGTGCGTCAGGGCGAACCGCTGTTGTTCTTCCGGGGCAAATACCGGAAGATCGGCGAGGAAGTAGAGGACTAAGTAGAAAAGGCCCGGCGTCTCATGAAGAGAACACCGGGCCGGAGGGACTCGCAGACGTTTCGCCCATAGTGGCCCGAAGGTCCTGTGGATGACAAGGTTGGATGTCACAATGCGGCTGTGAGGGATGTCCTAGACAAGCGTCGCGCGATGTGATTGGAAGTTCGTCACTTTTCCAGCCGCCGAACATCTAAAGAGCAGTGGTCAGTCGCCACTTATCTGGAGGCCTACATTCATGGCAGAAAAAATCTCAAAGAGCGAGTCGGAGTGGAAGCAGAAGCTTACGCCGGAGCAATATCGCGTGACCCGCCAGGCGGGGACCGAACCGGCTTTCACCGGCAAGTACTGGAAGACCAAGGACGCGGGCACCTATCACTGCGTTTGCTGCGGAGAACCCTTGTTCGATTCCTCGACGAAATTCGATTCCGGAACGGGATGGCCCAGTTTCTTTAAGCCGACCAACGAGGGCAAGGTTGACGAGCACAAAGACTCCACCTACGGGATGGTTCGCACCGAGGCGCGTTGTGCGAAGTGTGGCGCTCACCTGGGGCACGTATTTGAGGATGGTCCCGCGCCGACTGGGCTACGCTATTGCATGAACTCCGCCGCGCTGGACTTGAAGCCGCAGGAAAAAAACAAGAAGTAACTATTACAAACTGTCATCCCGAGCGACATAAACTGTCATACCGAGCGAAGCGAGGGATCTTGGTTCTTGCCTGCGCCGAAAGTACTGCCGCGTCAGGCGAACACCAAGATCCCTCGCTTCGCTCGGGATGACCACGTCAGTTTCTTGCCTTCAATCCTCTGACCGCTCTTACGCGCCGGCGGTTGCCGCCAGGGCCTTCGCCGGTTCCACGGTTGCGGGCTTCGGAGCCTCCGCCGGTTTCGGCTGAGACTGCGCCTGATGCTTCTGCTCGCCGCTCTTGACCTGGATGCCGCCCTTGAGCACGGCGCCGTCTTCCACGCTGATGCGCATTGTGGAAACGTCCCCAGTGACCGAGCCTTCGCTGCGGATATCCACGCGGTCGCTGCAATCAATATTGCCGTTCACCTTGCCCATCACCACAACTTCGCGGGCAGTGATATTGGCCTGCGCGCTGCCGTTGCGGCCGATCGTGACGCGGTGGTCGGGCAGGCTGATCTTGCCTTCGACGCGGCCATCGATATAAAGCGCTTCCGCTCCGCTAAGTTCGCCCTTGATGACGAGCGTGCGGCCGATAGTGGCCTGCTCGATGGGCGCGCTGGTGGTTTTCACGGGATTGTAAGAGTTAGGGTTCGAGGCTGGTGAGGTGGACTTCACGTCGTACTGGTTCGACTGGAGCATGCGACCTTCCTTTGTTTCCGCGCGGCCTTTCGCGCCGCCCTGCGGTGAGTCTGGGATCTTGGGCCTCTGGTGGTTCGTGTCCCTTCGGCCATGCTCAATATCGCACAGAGGTAAGTCATCCTCCGAGATTACGAAAGATTATGTACGGTTGCGTAAGATGGTTCGTCCGCAGACGTACCGCGCCGCAGACGCGTCGCGCCGCGAAAGTAGCGCCGCCCTACCGGCGCTTGGGAGCCTGCCCTGAGCTTGTCGAAGGGATGCCGGCGCTACCGGCTCGATGTTAGTCCACTTCCTGTAGCGACTGGCTGAGGTCTTCCCATTCCATGATAAACGCTGCGTGCGCAGCTCGCTGCCGGTCGAGTTCCTCGGACTGCCGCTGGCTCTCCTCGGCGCTGACGAAGTCCTGCAAGGCCGTTTCGCACTGCGCGATCAGAGTCTCGGCGCGGCTGATTTCCGACTTCCAGTTCGTGAATGCGATCTTCCATCTTCTTGCGCTTGATGGGATTCAGACGCTTCGCCTTGCCTGCGGGAGCAGCATCCCGCCAGCCTTGATTGCCGTTGGAGGGCGCCTCCGCAGCGGGTTCGACGAGCTTCAATTGCTGCCGGATCGACTCGTTCTGCTTTGCGCTGCCGCCCTGCTTGCGCCAGAGATAGTCTTCGTAGTTTCCGGGATAGACCTCGACCTTTCCGTCTCCGATCTCGAAAACCCGCGTGGCCAGCTTGTCGATGAAGTAACGGTCGTGCGACACGAAGACGACCGTGCCGCTGTACTTCATAAGCGCATCCAGCAGAACGTCTTTGGCCCGCATGTCGAGATGGTTCGTGGGTTCATCGAGCAGCAGAAAGTTCGCGGGATGCAGCAGCAGGCGCAGCAGGGCATAGCGTCCACGCTCGCCTCCGGAAAGCACGCCGATCTTCTTGAAGACGTCGTCTTCGGAAAACAGAAAACATCCCAGCAGGCTGCGCAGTTCTGTCTGCGTTGAACCTGGAGAAGCGTTTCCGAGATCGTCGATCATGCGCGCGTCTGCATCAAGCTCTTTGTACTGATCCTGCGCGAAGTAATCGGCCTCAACGTTGTGGCCAAGCTTGTATTCGCCACGCGTCGTCTTTTCCGTACCCGCCAGCAGCTTGATCAGCGTGGACTTGCCGGCTCCATTAACCCCGACCAAAGAAATGCGGTCGCCGCGCTCGATCAGAAAATTAACGTCGCGGAAGACTTCCTTCTCACCAGTGTCGCTGTCTGCTTTCGCCGAATAACTCTTCGCCACTCCAACGAACTCAGCCACGATGCGCCCGCTGGGCTTCGGTTGTGGAAACGAAAAGTGAATCGTCTTTTCTTCTGGCGGAACTTCGATCCGCTCAATCTTCTCCAGTTCCTTGATGCGGCTCTGTACCTGCT
The DNA here is from genome assembly GCA_963703635.1 of uncultured Acidobacteriaceae bacterium. Taxonomy (GTDB): domain Bacteria; phylum Acidobacteriota; class Terriglobia; order Terriglobales; family Acidobacteriaceae; genus Sulfotelmatobacter. The sequence continues at coordinate 13,102 of CAVPEZ010000038.1, read as the reverse complement.
TCGCCTTCGTTGCCTGGTAGCGGAAGCGGTTGATGAAGACTTCCAGTTGCTCGATGCGGTCGCGCTGGTTTTTGTAGGCGGCCTGCAACTGCTCGTTGCGTTGTGTCTTCTGCGCGAGAAACTTGTCGTAATTCCCGGTATAGAACCAGAAGCGCTTGTTCCAGATTTCGGCGATCTTGTTCACCACCACATCGAGAAAATAGCGGTCGTGCGAGATCAGCACCAGCGCATGCGGATAATCGTGCAGATATTCTTCCAGCCAGTTGCGCGCTTCGAGATCGAGATGGTTCGTGGGCTCGTCCAGCAACAGCAGATTCGGCTTTTGCAGCAGCAACTTGGCCAGCGCCAGCCGCATCTGCCAGCCGCCGGAGAACTCGTCGGTCTGCCGCTCCCAGTCTTCTTTACGAAAACCCAAACCTTGCAGCACGCGTCCCACTTCGGCTTCAATCGAGTAGCCGTCGCGGGTGCGGAATTCATGCTCCAGGCTGTGATAGCGGTCGGCAACATCGGCATATTCCGCGCTCTCATGGTCGAGTTCCGAGATCTGGTGCGTGAGCGTTTCCAGTTCCCGCTCCATGTCGTGGAGATCGCTGAACACCGTCATGCACTCGGCAAAAACCGTGCGGCCGGAAAGCGAGAGGCCATCTTGCGGAAGATATCCCGCGGTCGTGCCCTTGGCGACGATGAGCGAGCCATAGTCGAACGTGTCGAGCCCGGCGAGAACCTTCATCAGCGTGGATTTGCCGGTGCCGTTCGCGCCCACCAGGCCGACGCGGTCGTGGGGCGTGATCAGCCAGTCGGTGTTTTCAAAAAGAAGTTTGTGGCCGAAACGTTTTCCGGCGCCGGAAAGCTGGATCATCGCGGGTGGGTTCCTCTTACGGGACGACGAGCCGGGATATGAGTGCCATGGCTAAGCGCACCTCGGTGGGAGACATAGAAAACACCTCCCGTTTCGACTTGCCACTTGTCTGGATCTGAAATCCATTGTCGTACTGGCTGAGGCCTTCAATCTTGCTCAAGGGAGTGTCTTTCCGATATCTGCGTCCTTGGAATATGACCCTGCTATTCGTGATCAGAAGACAGCCCGAGTCAACCTGTCGGAGCTCTGATGTCGGCATGGATTGGCTAGAATATGCGCTAGGGCGCAGAGTGACGCCGTCCGCGACCCTCCAATAGACGGCACCGCCGGCGGTCGTCCGCCGAGTTCCAAACACATCTTCGTGAAAGGACACACTGGAAAACGCGACATGGCACTGCTCTCCTGGCTTTAGGAACACGCCCTCGGGCGGAGGCGCCGTCGGCAGCGTCGGGCTGTTCTCAACTGATCGGAGAATCAAAACACGGCTAGAATTGGCGATCGCACTTTGCACCTCCGACACCGGCAGGGATCTGCTTTCGCAGATTCTTAGCGCCGCTTGCCTCATCTGGTCTTCGGTAAGGCCTTCGCAATTCACTAGATTCTCAATCTCTCCATTTGCGGCCAGAAGCCGCGTGTGATAGCCGCTCCCTACTACAAGGCCAAGCGTGTACACAGCCAGCCCGCCCGCGAGCGGCAGCCATCCTGCCCAGGAAATGTCAGAGGGCGACGATGAAACGGCGGATGGCGTCTCGGAGACCTCTGCGCGATTAGAGGAGCTCTGGTAAATAAGTATTCCCAGCCCCACGGCGATTATTGCGATGCCAAGGACGCCCAATCCTCTCCCTGGGTTCCTGCTGGAGTATTTCCGAAGAGGAAGGTACAGTACGACCGCTCCCATTGAAACGACCACAGCCAAGGCGGCAAGTGCGAGCAACACTACAGCTGCGTCCGACCCGCCGTTGCGCTTTCCTGCCATGCGACGCCTCGGCTGTCTATTCTAGCCTCGTTCCCGCTCAGCCGGCAGAAAATCTAGCGGCTAGATAAGGGGACCCTGTAGCTTTTGAGGAGACGGGCCGGGAGCGAATTAGGAGTGCGCCACGGCCCGGCCGTTGCGGCTTTCGGGATAGCGACCCCACAACTCGCTGTGAAAGTGAATGCGTTCGAGCGCGCGATCGATCACCGCTTCCAGTTCATGCGCGTACTTCACTTCGCGGCCTTTGGCCAGCCGCTGCCGGGCTTCTTCCGCGCTGAACCAGGTAGGATGACGCTGCAGTTCATCGGGCCGGCGCATCTCGTGGACTTCCATCAGAAAGGCCTTCACCACAAATTCCTGCACGCCACCCGGCTGCCAGAACACGCCCTTGGAGTGAATGTAGAGATGAAAGTGGCGCGGCTCGATGGTGCCGAGAGCGCCGGCTTCTTCCGCGGCCTCCTGCTCGGCGGACTGGCTGTGCGAGAGGCGCGCTTCCGGCGATCCCTTGGGAAAGGTCCACTTATTTCCGCCGTTGGTGTTCACCAGCAGGAACTCCACCGCCGTGCCCCGCCTGCGGTAGCAGATCGCAGCTACCTGCAGCGGCAGCGACTTCGCAATGCGCGGCGAGCCCATGGGGCGCCTCCTGCATTAATTCTAGACGCGGGATGTTGCAGAAATGTTAACGTGCAACGAAAATTGTGCAGCAAGGGGGTTACTGTAGTTACTAGAGGATGCCCAGGATGCTCAGCGTTTACAATGCTGCATCATGCGAAAAATCATCCTCGGCCTTGGCATCAGCCTCGACGGTTACATCGCACGCCTCAACGGGACGGTGGACTTCCTGTTCATGCCCAAGGATTACTCGATGGCTCCGTTTTTCTCCACCATCGATACGTGCGTCTTGGGGCGCAAGACACTCGATGCCGCGTTCAAAATGGGTGGTTCGATCTCCAGCTTCGGAGGAATGGCGGCCTACGTCTTCTCCCGTACCCAGCCGCCGGGCGAGCGCGATGGGCTCACGTTCGTCAACGAATCCCCGGCCGCTCTCATTGCGCGGCTCCGCAAACGCCCCGGCAAGAGTAAAGACATCTGGCTGATGGGCGGCGGCGAACTCGCCCGCGAGTTCCTCAAAGCCGATCTGGTCGATGAACTCTACATCGGGATGGTTCCGGTATTGCTGGGGGAAGGCATTCCGCTGTTCCCCAGCGGCTTCCCGCAACGTAATTTCGCGCTGGTCGAGAACAAGACCTATTCCAAAGGGATGATCGGGCTCAAGTACAAACGCGTCCGTTCGAAGGCCAAGCGCAGGTCGTAACTCAGCCGCAGGGCAACGCCGTTGAAAGCCGCCATCCTCAAAGCCGCGAAGCAGCCTCTTCAGATCGAAGATGCTCCAAAGCCTCGACCCGCATTGGGCCAAGTCCTGCTGAGGGTGCGCGCGTGCGGCGTCTGCCGCACCGATCTGCACATCGTGGAGGGCGAATTGCCGCCGCGCAAGGAGGCGCTGATCCCCGGCCACCAAATCGTGGGTGACATCGTAGACGGCGCTACGGCCGAGTTGCCGCTGGGCACCCGCGTCGGTGTTTCCTGGATCGGCGGCATCGACGGAACCTGCCCGTACTGCCGCCGCGGGCTCGAAAATCTTTGCGATGCGCCCGTCTTCACTGGATACACCGTCAACGGCGGCTACGCGGAGTATGCTGCGGCGCGCCGCGACTTTGTCTTCGAGCTTCCTTCCGCACTGGACGACCTGCACGCCGCGCCGTTACTCTGTGCCGGCATCATTGGCTTTCGCAGCCTGCGAGTGGCCGGCGTCGAGCCCGGCGACCGCGTTGGACTCTTTGGCTTTGGCGCGTCCGCGCATCTTACGATCGCCGTCCTGCGCTCCTGGAAGTGCGAGGTGTATGTTTCGACCCGCGGGGCTTCGCATCGCCAGTTGGCTGCCACTCTAGGAGCCGCGTGGGTGGGCGGCGAAACCGACAAGCCGCCGGTCGAACTCGACCGCGCCGTAACTTTCGCGCCCAGCGGAGACGTGGTGATCGCCGCGCTCTCCAGCTTGCGAAAAGGTGGCGTCGTTGCGATCAACGCGATCCATCTCGACCGCATTCCTGAGTTCGATTACGACCGGCTGCTGTGGGGCGAGCGCCAAATCCGCAGCGTCGCCAACATGACGCGCTCCGACGCCCGAGACTTCCTCAAGATAGCCGCCGACATTCGTCTGCAACCTAGGGTGACTGTATTTTCTTTGGATCAGGCCAACCAAGCGCTCGCCGCCGTCAAGAATGATGCCATCGACGGAGCCGCCGTGATTGTCCCCTAGAGACAGATGCCGGCAAGCGCTCGCCGCCACCCCCTGACCCTTGGCATGCGCTACCCCGCAATCGGATATCCGAGTACGATGGATGCAACTACAGACACAGAACCAAAAGGCGTGAGCTGGAGGGAAACGCGATGCATCCCGATTGGGCAACTTACCTCCGGGTCTTATTGGCGTTGCATATCCTGTGCGGCGTCGTGGCTTTTGTGTGCGCTCCCGTGGCTCTATCGACCGCCAAGGGCGGCAAAACGCACCGGCGATTTGGCAAGATCTACTTCTGGGCGATGGCGGGAGTCGCGGTGACGGCGCTGATTCTGTCATTCGCGCTGCCGATTTTCTTCCTCGCGATGGTTGCTGTGTTCAGCTTTTACTCCGCGTTCGCGGCCTACCGCATCCTTTCACTGAAAGATATGTACAACGGAGCGCGGCCGAAGGCAGTGGACTGGTTCGCCGCCGTGGTCACGATCCTATCGAGTTTCCTGCTGTTCCTGATGGGTTTTCTCAAGCCGGAGTTGATGGGCGTAGGCGTGATTCAGATTGCCGGACACGCGGTCAGCATTGTTTCGGTCCTGTTCGGAATCATCGGGATGCGCATGGGGCAGGCTTCGATCGCGGGATTTCTCAAGCCGCCCGCGGAAAAAATGTTCTGGTGGTTTGGCCACATGCAAGGGATGATCGGCAGCTATATCGCGGCCATGACGGCGTTCTCCGCGGTGAATCTTACGCGCTGGTTCGGCGCCGCGTGGTGGGTGTGGCTCTGGCCGACCATCGTCGGGGTGCCCGCCATTGCGGTTTGGACGGCGTACTACAAAAAGAAGTTTGCACCCCGACCGAAAGAAGTCGTGGTCTGAATTCCACGGGACACTCCTGCTCGACGAATTGAGAATCTGAAACCTGGAAGAAGGATTTGCTCGGGGCGCCCGGATTTGAACCGCGGCCCCCCTGCGCTCCCAAGGCAAACTGAACTACGCTATCTAATTGATCCGCTTGGGTTGGTTCTGCGTCTTGTACCTTTTGACAACGCACGGAATCGCACAACCGGAGCGCGCGCAAAAGCGCCTAATAGGCAGCGCGTGATCTCATCCACATAGCCCCTCCCCAAGGATCGCGCGGGAAGAAGGTTGCATCCGTTCTTCCAACTCTTTCAAGCGACGGACTCCTTTCGCAAACATCGCGCAGGCCAGTGCTTTCAGATCTGGATCCCCAGAATCGGCAGCCCTGACTAGTTCCTTGCCTGCGTCTTTCTGTCCGAACTTGCACCACATGACTCCGCAAAGAAACACATAGTTGCTGTCCATCCTGCGTTCAAGGCCGTGAAGCAAAATGGTCTCCTTCTACTCAGTGTTTGGCAGCGTCTATCGCGTTCCAGCACTCCGTTGGAACAACTTCTTCCATCATCAAATGCAATCCGATTGCCAATGCCAGCCCATCTAAATCACCCGCTGGCTCGACTCATCTTGCAGCGTTCAAATATCGAAAACCCTTTTGCTTCACGGCCTTGAACGCAGGTTCTTTCGCTTCTCTGGTCATCTGGTATTTACAATAGTCTGTGGTTCATGCAGCCTTTGAAGGACTGTCTCTTTCCCAGAGCCCAACAATCGGGAGTTATTACGATGCGACGAATTGTATTCGAGTTGACCCTGCTGACGGCTGGGTTGTGTAGTGCTGTGAGTGTCGCGCAGACGTTGAAGCAGCGGCCTGCGGCGGGGACACAGCAGCAGAACGAGGATATGCCGGCATCGCTGAAGAGGTCAGAAAGTGTAAACGCTGCGCCGATGCCGATATTGATGAGCGTTGGGGCTGGCACTCCCATCAAAGTGGCGATTGATTCGGACATACGGGTACGGAAAGTGGGTCAGGCGATCCAATGCAGGACGACGGAGCCAGTGTATGCGTTTGACAAGCTGCTGATTCCCGTGGGAACGGTAATGAACGGGAGAGTTTCGGCGATCGATGCGGTACCGAAGATGGTACGAACGATGCAGGCGGCAAATGGGAATTTCTCTCCAGCGCGGAAGGTGCATGTGCAGTTCGATGAGCTGGTCATGGGTGATGGGCGGCGGGTGCCCCTGCAAACGGTGGCTTCGCCAGCTCCGGATGGAGTGCTGCGGTTTGTGTCGGCGAAGGAGAAGCCAGAACAGAAAAACAAGGTGCAGAATGCGGCTTCCAAACAGGTGAGTGCAACGCGCCAGGCGATTCACCAGAAGTGGAACGATTTACAGAATCAGATCCACGAACCGGGAAAGATGCACAAGGTAAAGAGAATCGTGCTGGCGCAGTTGCCCGTGCATCCGCAATACATTGATGCGGGGACGAGCTTCAATGCTGATTTGTTGCAACCTCTGGATTTTGGGACTGAGGCGGTGAAACAGGAGAGGCTTACGGACATTGGATCGCCGCCCCCTAACGGGAGCGTGGTGCATGCGCGGCTGGTGACACCTCTGAGTTCGTCGACCGCAAAACAGGGGGATTTGGTTGAGGCGCTTATCACCGAGCCTCTAGTCGTCTCGGATCACCTGATTCTTCCTGAAGGAAGCGTGATTAAGGGCTCGGTGCTACAGGCGCAACCAGCGCGGCGAATGGGCCGCAACGGACAGTTACGAATTCTGTTTCACGAGGTTGCGCCACCGAATGGAATCGAGCAGAAAGTTGAGACAAATTTGGAGGGCGTGGCCGTCGCCAAGGGTGAACACTTGAAGCTCGACGATGAGGGTGGGGCGCAGGTGACCACTCCGCGAACAAGATATTTGACCACCGGAATTCAAGTAATGCTGGCGGCCTCGCAGGCATCTCCCGATCGCGATGCGGGACAGGGGGGCCAGAGTGTCGGCGAAGCGGGAGGCGGTGCGGTAAGTGGTGCATCGGGATTTAAGTTGGTAGGAATGGTTGTGGGAATCGCTGCACATTCCCGCGTGGTGTCCGCGGGTTTCGGATCATATGGAGCTGCAATGTCGATCTATTATCATTTTCTGGCGCGAGGACGCGATGTGGTCTATCCGAAAGACATGCCGATGTTGATAGGGCTAGGGACTCGTGACAGCAAATCAGCGAATACCGCAGCACCCGCTGCGGAGTTAGCTCAACATCAGGCGGACGGCCAGCAGTAAGCCTACCCATACACCCTGGTTTATCCTCGTATTTCTGGCTGCCAGAGAGGAACGTTGAGCGGAACTATCGCGAATCCAACGTTGGGTTGTTAGCCTGCTGTCTCCTGCGGAAGCATTGACAATGGGCTTTGTACCGGGCCACGGAGGAGCGCAGATTCTGGCTCTTGTCATATTCTCCGTGTTCGTCTATGCCATCCCGGCTTGGGTGGCCCTCAGCCTACCTGCGCTGTGGCGGCGCAGGACGTAGCCAATTGCAGCCAGACTGGCCTCGGAGCGTGCGTCAGTTGGCGTAACATCGCCTTATCACTCAATGACCGTTCAATCAGGGTTTTGATTGGCATCGCCTGCCATAATAGACCGGAGCAGCGAAGTGATATTGGAAACCCGGGTCGCGCCTCTTAGTGGTGCCCGACGACGACGATCATAAAGGTTCCTGGCTTGGCCGCCGGACGACCGGTTGCTCCCGGTTTCTGTTCTTCAAATTCGGCCGTAGGCAAATACACTCGATGCATCTCAGGGTCAATGTCCATTGTCTTGGCGCCGACTGGAGTAGTTACTGTTTGCACGATCTCGAACTTGCCGGACGCACTCTCGCCCGCAATGTTCAGCTTGCCGTCTCGGCAACTCGCGAATGCCTGTTGACCGTCGAACTTTGTAGCATCCACGCCTGCGCCGATCGGCAGATCGGCGAGAATCTTGCCGTCGTCCGTGCTCATCACAATCAGCTTCTGCGGCTTTCGACATCCAATGAAGAGCCGGTGCTTCGCGGTGTCGATCGATAGCCCCACGGGTGAGCCCCCTGGAGCGACAGGCCAGTGCGCTAATACTTTTCTTGCTTTGATGTCGACCACTGCGACTTGGTTCTTGTCCTCCAAATTGATATAGACCTTGCCGGCGCCGTCGGAGGCAAGAAACTCGGGTTTGCCGCCCAAGTCAATGGGCGCATCGATGGTTCCTGTTTTCGGATCGACGTCAGGCTTGAGCGTCATCAATACTCCGTTGTCGCCTGACACTACCAGCACAAGCCCACTGGCTTTATCGAAAATGATGCCGTCAGCATCGGGTTGCGCGGCGAGCGTTCCCAGGACAGCATTCGTCTTAAGATCGAAGATCACAACTGCGCCGCTGCCGTCGCTGATGAATCCTCGTCCGACCTCGGGAACCAGGGCAACTCCATGATTGTGCTTCTGGCCGGGAATGTCCGCGATCGTCTTCCCCGAATCGGCATCGATCACCATCGTGTGAGTGCTTCTGGGAATGTAGAGTCGGTGATTCTGGGCATCCAGTGTGACATAGTCCATGCCGCCCTCACCGCCGATGTGAAATGTCTTTTCGACAGCCCAATTCCCCTGCGCGGCAACGCGGGCGCTAAGCATGAACGAGACCACTGCGATCAGAAAGCCAGCAAATATATTCCGAGAGTGCATTCGATCCTCCAGTAGACATGCTGGGCGATTATAACGATATCGTAGGAGTTGAACATGAAAACTACCTGAAGAAAGAAGAACGGACTGTCACAGTTGAGGAGTCCGAATAAGCAACAGTACACTCAAGGAGATGGCAAGGGCTGCTGCCGTAGTTCCAAGCGCAGTGGAGATCGCTTCGTGGGCATATCAAGACGGAAAAGCAGAACCTCCTTTCAAGCAGGAACGGTCCCCAGATTCCTTCTTCGAAGCCTTCGGCTTGAGTCAGGCGGATTCTTAGCGACGAAGTCTCCACACAAACACAGTCACAAAGACCACCCCGCATGCCACCAATCCCAGAGGGTCTTGAAGCATCTCCAGCACTCCCCATTCAATCTCGACCGACTTGTGAATTACAAATCCGGCGTAAACGCTGACAATTGCAACCAATATGGCAGGGCAGATCAGAGTAAAAATGACAGTCACAGCGGCGGCGAATAGGAATGAAACGAGGACGCGTCGCGTAGGCGTCTTGTGGGCTGGCTCCGACTTAAGTCTGCGCATTCCGCCTTCCGGCCCGGCTGGCAGTGTACCAACCGGAATTCGCCACCGTTGTGTGGAACACTTCGGCAGTGACCGCTAATCTCTGGCCAATCCAAATCGACGGGATTGATGATGTGTGTCATTTGCCGGTGAGATAAAAATGTACGGCGGGGGTGATGATCAGTGACAAGACCATCGAGATCAAGACACCGCCGATCACCGCGATCGCGAGCGGTTGTAGCATCTGCGATCCCGCTCCCAGCGCAAAAGCCAGAGGCAACATTCCCGCGACCGTGGCCAGTGCCGTCATTACGATTGGCCGCAAACGCCGGCGGCCGGCTTGCAGCATGGCGTCTTCGCTGCGGAGCCCGAGCCCACGCATCTTTTGGTCCGCGTCCAGCAGCAGGATTCCGTTCTTGGCCACAATTCCGATCACCATGATCATGCCCATGAACGACGAAATATTAAACGTGGTACGCGTTATGAGAAGAGCGATGAAGACACCTGAAGTGGAGAGAAGCGCAGACGAGAGAATCGCGACAGGCGCGGCAAATGTGCCAAATTCAAACAGCAGGACGATGAACAACAGCAGGACGGCAAGAATCAAAACCATCACCAGATCGTGGAACGAGCGTTGTTGTTCCTGATAAGTGCCTCCATATTCCACGCGGATATTCGAAGGAAGGTGCAGCCCGCTTACAATTTTTTGTACCGCGGCCATTCCGCTGCCCAGGTTGGTTCCCTCCAGACGCGCGGTCACGGCAACCTGGCGCTGAAGATTCTCCCGCCGGATCTCGTTCTGTCCCGGAGTGTCGACTAAGGTAGAAAGCGCGCCCAGAGTGGCCGTATGTCCAATGCTGCTGACAAGAAGCGTGTCGCGCATGGCCTCCAGTGAGGCCCGGTTCGCCGCAGGGAAGCGCACGCGCAATGTGTAGGCGCGGCCGTTAGTCACCACAGGCGTCGGCGCCGGTTCGCCCTCGAGGATGGCGGATGCGTCGACCGCAATTTCCTCCGCGGTGAAGCCCGCCCGCGCGGCCACGCTGGGGTCCACCTGAAAAGTCACGGCCGGGCCGCTGATGGTGTTGTCGATTCCATTCAGGACGTCGACCACACCAGTGATCTTCCCAATTGCGTCCGCGACTTTCGGCGCCCACGCTTCAAGTTGCTTGGGATCTTGCGAAAATAGCTTGATCTGGATTGGTTCCGGCGCTGACGTCAGGTCGCCAATCATATCCTGAAGAACCTGGATGAAGTCCAGGTCGAGAGCGGGCTCCTGCTGCTTAATCTTTCCTCGCACCTCGGCCATTATTTCTTCCACATCGCGGTCGCGCTTGGATTTCAATTTCACCAGAACATCGCCTGTGTTTGCTTCGGTTACGGCGGCCAGGCCCAACTGCAAGCCGGTGCGGCGCGAAGTGCTTTCCACTTCGGGGGTCTCGCGCAGAATCTGCTCCACATGGCCGACCACGCGGTTGGTTTCCGCCAGGGAACTGCCGGCGGGCATGATGTAGTCGAGAACGAAACCGCCCTCGTCCATCGCGGGCAGCAGGTCGGAACCGGAGAAGTGATAGCACACGTAGGCAACCGCGATCAGCGCCAGACTGAACAGAACCAGCATTCGAGGCCGCTCCAGCGCCCGGCGCAGCCAGCGTTCATGGAAGTTGACCACGCGCAAAAAGAATCCGCTGAGATGCGCATCCTCGGCGGCCAGCAAGCGCTGTGCGTCGACTTCGGATTGCTTCTCCGAGATCGCGGAGGCTGTTTCTTCGGAACTTGTCGCCTGCACTGTGCCAGCGGTTGAACCAGGCTCGCGGTTGCCCTTGTTATGCTGCCCGCGAATGAAGTACTGGCTGAGGTTCGGAGTCCAGGTCACCGCGAGCGCAAGCGAAGTCAGAAGGGAGACGCTCATCGTCACGGCCAGCGCGCGGAAAAACACGCCAGTCACTCCTGTGATGGCTATCAAAGGAATGAAAACGACGACGGGCGTGATGGTCGAGCCGATCAACGGCACTGTGATTTCCCGCAATGCGCTCTCGATTGCCTCTAGACGGCCCTGGCCAGCGTCGCGATGCAGCACAATGTTTTCCACCACGACAATCGCATCATCAATAACCAGACCCACCGCCGCGGCCAGGCCGCCCAACGTCATCAGGTCAAAGGTCTGCCCCATCACTTTGAGGGCGATGAAAGTGACCATGACTGTGACTGGGATTACGAGACCCGCCACAAGAGACGTACCCCAGTCCCGCAAGAAGACAACCAGAATGATCGAAGCGAGAATCAAGCCCAGCAGAATCGCGTCGCGCACGCTCTTGATGGATTCGCCCACGATGATGGACTGATCGTAGAACGGCTGAATGTCCACGCCGGACGGCAGAGTCTGACGAATACGCTCGATCTCGGTATGGACCTCATCGGCCACTTTCACGGTGTTGCCGTCGGGCTGGCGGTTGATGTTGAGCAGTACTGCCGGCTTTCCGTTGGCGGTCACGACGGTGTAGACCGGCTTCACGCCGGGCGCGACCATGGCTACATCGCGGATGCGAACCGGGATTCCCGCGGGCGTGTTCTTGATGACGGTATTCGCGATTTCTTCGGGCGTCTGGACCTGACCGCTGACCAGGCCGAGGAAAAGCTGGTGATTGCGTTCCAGCAAGCCGGGTGAGTCCACCAGATTGGTGTGGCGGACGGCATCGAGAATGTCGGTTACCGTCACGCTCGCAGTCAGGAGCTTGGCGGGATCGGGAGTGATTTGAAACTCGGGTTCCTGCCCGCCTTGGATTATGACAGTGGCTACTCCGTCGAGGCGGTTCAGCCGCGGCTTCATCTCGTAGGTGGCCATCTCCCACAATTGGGTTTGCGGCACAGTCGCCGACGTGACGCTATAACCAAGGATAGGGAAACTGGCGAAGGTCATGCGGTGCGCTTCCACCTTGGCCGTGGCTGGAAGCTCGGGCTGCACGCGCGATAGAGCGGCATTCACATACTGGAGCGTCTGAAACATATCGACGTCCCAGCGGAAGTAAAGATCAACTTCTGCCGAGCCGCGGCTGGTGATCGAGCGCACTGTCAGAAGCCCCGGGACACTGTTGACCGCCTCTTCGATCGGTCGCGTCACCATCACCATCATCTGATCGATGGGCATGACGCCGTTGTCCACGGCGACCAGCACCCGCGGAAAATTTGTCGAGGGGAACACCGACACCGGGATGGTGAAGGCCAGATATCCGCCGAGCAGAGCCAGTGTAAGGATCAGAAAAATCATCGGCCGGGAGTGGCGCGCAATCCAGTGATCGGATTTCTTGTGATTCACGCAGTCGCTCCGCGGCGCTTATTTCTCACGGGAGGATTCCTTGGGCGTTTCCTTGGGCGTTTCGGTGGGCGCTTCCACTTTGATCTTGGTGTTGTCAGGTAAGCCGTAAGCTCCGGTGGCGACCACCTTGTCGCCGGCGGTGACGCCTTCCAGAATTTGCACGTCGTCGTCCTGACGAATGCCAAGCTTCACAGCCTTCTGATGGGCGCGCCCATCATTGCCCACGACCATCACCGCGGAACCCCCGTCAGGCGCGCTGATCACTGCGGCGGCGGGAACTACCAGCGCATCTTTCACCGTATTCGCGGTAAGAGAAAGCTGCACGCTGGTTCCAGGCTTCAACTGCTGTTTGGGATTCTTGGCCTCCAGCCAGACTTCCACGGTCGTGCTGTTGGGGTCGAGCGCCGGGCTCACCACCGTAATCGTGCCCTCGACGGGCTCATCTAGCCCCGGCACCGTGATCGTTCCTTTGTCGCCGACCTTCAGCAACGTCGCGTCTGCCTGCGGTATGTGCGCTTTGGCAATCACCGCGGAAATATCCATCACGGTGACGATTGCGGTTCCTGCCGCCGCCATTTCGCCGGGATAAA
>CAVPEZ010000037.1:0-42463 GCA_963703635.1 uncultured Acidobacteriaceae bacterium | reverse complement strand
CCAGTCTCTCGATGTCCCCTAAATTTATCTGTGCGACTGCCTCACCGTGTTCCCGCCACCGCCGCCACCACATCGAACAGAATCCTCGGCCCGCGCCGCACTTCTTCCACGCGGATGCGTTCGTCGTTTCCGTGCTCGGTGTTGCCTTCTTCTTCAGTAGCGGTATAGGGACAGAAACCGTAGGCGTTGATGCCGAGGGGCCGGTAGCGCTGGTTCTCGGTGTAGCCGCTGGTAAGGTGCGGCACTACCGGAGTGCCCGGAAAATACTTTCCAGAGACTCTGCGGATGGCATCGTAGAGCGCGGTACTCGTTGGTGAATAGTTGGCCTCGCGGAACTCCGTTTCCTGGGGTTCGACAGTGACGTTCGGGTCATTGATGACTCGCCGAATCTGCTCCAGAAGCGCTTTGGGATTTTCTCCCGGCAGAATGCGAACATCCAGGTTCGCCCAGGCCTCTGGCGGAATTACGTTGGTCTGCTCCGAGCCGCCCATCATGGTCAGCGAAATGGTGTCGCGCAGCAAGAAGTTCAGCGCTTCGTCTTTCTCCACGTCCTGCTGAAATTTCTTGTCTTCGATCGCTTTGCGGATGTTGCGATATTCCCGCGCCCGCTCCGGCGTCTCGTACGGCGCCATCCCACGCAGGAACTCGTCGACCACGGGCAACACTTTCAGCGGCGTGCGATAAGCCAGAACGTGGTTCAGCGCGCGCACCAGGCGATTCGGCGCCGAATCGGCAATCGGCCGCGATGCATGTCCCGGCCGCCCGTGCGCCACCACGTGCAGCCAGAACGTTGTCTTCTCGCCCACGTCCACGCCAACGTACTTCACCTTGCCACCTTCCAGCAGGTTTTCTCCGCCTTCGTTGATCAGGAATTCCGCGTTCTCCAGCAGATCGCGCTGGTGAGCGATGAACCAGTCGGTGCCGGTGCCGTCGGCTTCTTCGTCGGCCACGGCGAGGAAAATCACATCGCGGTCGAGTTCCACCTTCTCGCGCTTCAGCATGACCATCACCACCAGCTGCGCCAGACCCTCGTCTTTCATGTCCTGCGCGCCGCGGCCCCACAGCCAGCCGTCTTTGATCTCACCGCTGAAGGGAGGAACCTTCCAGTGCGCCGCGTCGCTGGTGACCACGTCCATGTGGTTCAGCAGGATGATCGGCCGCCTGGCCTGCGCCGTGGTGTGAGGCAAGCGCGCCCACAGGTCGCCGCGTCCCGGCGTGTACTCGAAAGCGCGATTCTCAATGCCTTCCTGATCGAGAATCTTCTTGTAAAAACTAACCGCGCGCATCTCGTGTCCCGGAGGATTGGTGGTGTCGATGCGCAAATATTCCTGCATCCACACCAGAGCGAGATCGGAATACTCCTGCAAGCGTCCAGCCGGAATGCGCGACGAAGCCATCGCCGGCGGAGGTTCTTCCGGCAGCGCCGCAGGTTGAAGCGAAGACGATTCGGCGGAAGCTTGATGCATGGCACTCAACACAGCAGCCAACGCCAGAACGGCAACTCGATGCCGAGGACCTTCCCTGATTCCCGAGACTGCGGCCCACCACCATCCTGCCCGCCAGCAAGCATTTTCCAGACTCTTTGATCTCAAGTTGTCTCTCCCCGAACTCTCAGATGCACGCAGTTTTTATATCAGGTTTGCCAAAATTACCCTGCCGGAAACTCTCTGGCTATTCCCAGGCCTGCGGCAGAGGTATAATGTCCTTAGATATCAAGCACTTAGCTCGTCAACCTCGGAGCCTGGTTTGGCATCCGACCTGTAATATAGAAAGCAGGCGCCAGTATGGCTTTGCGGCGCCTGGAGTTTAAGATTTCCGTGTGCGTTGCGTCAGCGTACACCGCAGCTTCATGGTCTGTAGTTGTAGGGGACGCAATCAAAAATCACGCAACACGCCCGTTTCGGCGTGCTGGAGTGGAGCCCCCAATGCTCCCCCCACTTGGAGGAAGTTTATTATGAACACCCGTATACTCGTTACTTTGCCCCTGGCCGCCGTGCTCGCGTTTCCGGCCTTGGCGCAGACCTCGCCTTCATCTTCTCAGTCAACCCCTGCCGCCGCGTCGCAGTCAACCGACACCGCCACCGGCAAACAGCCCCTGCAACCACCCAGCCGCGAAGGCTTCTGGGGACGGGTGAACCCATTTGCCCGCAAGAATTACGTAAAGCGGCAGACCGATCCCATCCGCGATCGCGTCAATGAACTGGACGATCTGACCGCGGCCAACAGCAAGAACATTAAGGACACCGACGCGCGCGCCCAGGCCGGCATCAAGCTGGTTTCAGACAAGGCCGATCAGGCCGATCAGCACGCCATCGAAGCCGGCAACAAGGCTACCGTCGCGCAGCAGAGCGCGCAGCAGGCCACGACCCGCATCCAGACCGTCGAAACGGTAGTCGGCAACATCGACCAGTACAAGGCGTCGAACCAGACCGAAATCCGCTTCCGGCCCGGACAGACCGTGTTGAGCAAGAACGCCAAGGACGCCCTCGATGAGATGGCGAATAGCGTGAAGGGCCAGCGCGGCTACATCATCGAAGTGCAGGGCTTCTCGTCGGGCAAGGGCCAGATTGCAATCCAGAACTCGCAGAAGATGGCCGAGTCGGTGGTGCGCTACCTGGTGCTGAACCACGAAATTCCGGTCTACCGCATTTACCTCGTCGGCATGGGCAATGCCCCGGTCGCGGGAACGGAAGCGGATGCCAAGACCAAGCACATCAGCGGCGGGCGCGTGGAAATCAGTCTGCTGAAGAACGATCTGGAGCAACTCTCCAGCAACTCCGCGGCTCCGATGGCCAGCGGGGACCAGCAACAGCAGCCGAAGTAGTCATCGTCAATCAGTTTGGGACCGAAGGGCGCCTCGCCCAAGTCCCTCCCCTGGAGAAAGCCCCTTGCGCAAGCGAGGGGCTTTTCTCGTGTTTGGGACGACTTAACACCGTTTGTCATCCCATGAAAACGACAATTGTCATCCCCGGTACGTTCCAGGCTTGATGCCGAGATGATCGAGCTTGGACTGCAGAGTGGTGCGTTTCAATCCCAGCCGGGCGGCTGCGCCGTCGGGACCTCCGAGCTGGCCATGGCAATCCCTTAGAACGCGTAGAATGCGGTCGCGTTCCTTGTTGCGAAGGTTGTCTTTGTTTTCTCCATCGCCCTGATCGGCGGCGGTTTGCAATTCGGAGAGCGGCGCCTGCAGAACCGAGCCCGGAGTGAGAATGACCGAGCGCTCCATGAAATTCTCCAGTTCGCGGATGTTCCCCGGCCACTCCCAGCGCACCAAAGTTTCCATGGTTCGCGAGGGAATGCTGGTGATGGATTTTTTCATCTGGCCGGCGAACTTTCGGACGAAGTGCTCGACCAGCGGCCGGATATCCTCCCGGCGCTGGCGCAGCGGCGGTATATAGATGGGAAACACATTCAGGCGGTAATACAAGTCGCTGCGAAACGCGTGCGCCTTCACGCTCTGCAGCAGATCCTGGTTGGTCGCCGCCAGCAGCCGGAAACTGACTTTCAAGGTTTGCGTGCCGCCCAGCCGTTCGAATTCCATGTCCTGCAATACACGCAGCAGCTTGGGCTGCAAGCTCAGCGGAATCTCTCCAATTTCATCCAGAAACAGCGTGCCCCGGTCGGCCAGCTCCAGGCGGCCAAGTTTCCTGGCAACCGCGCCGGTGAAGGCTCCTTTCTCGTGGCCAAACAATTCGCTCTCCAGCAGGCCTGAGGGGATGGCGGCGCAGTTCAGCTTGATGAAACTATTGCCCTCCCGCTGGCTCTTGCGATGCAGCGCGCGCGCCACCAGCTCCTTGCCCGTGCCGGTTTCTCCAAGCAAGAGCACAGTCGCGTCACTGGGACCGACCTTCGCCACCTTGGCCATCACCTCTTTCAACGCGCTGCTGTGCCCGATGATTTCTCCGAAGCCCAGTTCGGTGTCGATGGCCTCTTCCAGGTAAAGCTTTTCTTCGGATAGCTTCTCCTTGGCCAGCCGAAGCTCTTCCATGACTTGCTGCAGTTGGGCTACGTTTTCGCGCAGCGCCTCCTCCGACTTCCGGCGTGCTTCCTCCAACCTTACCTTCTCGGTGATATCCCGCTGGATGCCCCAGGTGCGCACCAGCATTCCGTTCTCCACCGTGCCGATCATGCTGTTGGCGAAAATTTTGGGATTGCCATAAACATCCATTTCGTGCGATTCCCGGTCCAACACTCGAAAGCCGGAGCGGATATACTCCCGGGTCAGTTCGATGTTGTGCGGGTCCTCCGGCGGCAGCATCTCCGTTAGACGCTTGCCGATGAAATCCTGAGGCGTCAGACCATACATCCTGGCCTGGGCGTCGTTGCATTCCGCCATATAGGAGTCGTAGAGGATGTGATGAATCAACTCGTCTTCCGGAAGGTCGATGGAAACCGGCGCGTCCATCTCCTCCCGGAAAATGCCCTCCGAACTCTGCGCGACGAACATGCGGTAACTCTCTTCGCTACGCCGCAGCTCCTCCTCCGCCCGCCTGCGCTTTGTAATATCGTTTCCAAACGAAATCGTGGCAACGATCCGGCCGTTAACTTTCACGTGACTGTTCCGCCACGCGATGTAGCGCTCCTCACCTGTCTTTGTGATAATCGGGTTCTCAAAAGTCGGCCCGGCCGTCCCGTCCATAAGCCTGTCAAACTCTTCCCACACATGAGGGAATCGATCCCTGGGCACCAGAATCGACCAATTCTTGCCCTTTAGTTCCGAGAATGTGTAGCCAGTGATTTCTTCTGCTGCCTCATTCAGCAGAGTGACGTTTCCCCCAGCGTCCAGACCCAGGACGATTACGTTGGCAGTCCGAATCAGGTTCTCGGAAAACTCCTTGGCATCTCGCAGCGCTTCCTCGGCCCGCTTGCGTTCGGTGACGTCCCGGGCGACGGCAACCACATAATCCCGCTCAATCTGGACCCATCTCATGCTGATATCCACGGGGAAAGTGGATCCGTCCCTTCGCCGATGGAGGCTCTCCATCACAAACGATCCCGATTTCCGCAACTCCTCGATAATCTTTGCCGCTGAAGCCTCGGTAACTGCCGGATTAATGTCGAAAACTCTCAGAGACAGAAGTTCTTCGCGGCTGTAACCCAGCTCAGAACAGGCTTTCTCATTGACATCCAGAAAGCGAAGCGTTTCCGGATCCACCACTTCAATGGCATCGTTGCATTGGTCCACCAGGGTTCGAAAAAGCTTCAGCTCCCCGATCGTGCTCTCGTTTTCGCGCACTCTGGAAAGCAGACGCTCGCTCACTTCGAGCAGCAGTTTCTCTGTTTCTCTTTGTTCGGTAACGTCGTGGGCCATGCCTCGCACAATCGGCGACGCAACGCCTTTAGTTCGCAATGTGTTGTGGTATTCCCAGATACGGCGTTCGCCCGACCGCGTCATCACGGTCAGCAAGCCACGCGCCTCACCCACGCGTTCGATCTGCTCCAGGTAGGCATCAAACTGGCCGCGGAACGCCGGAGGAATCAACTCCCGCATGGGAATCTGAAGAATTTCTTCCACGCTGTAACCGAGCAGCCGCGCCGGGGCGGGATTTATCGCAAGCAGCCTGCCCGCGAGATCATGGATGCACAGCAGGTCATGGCTGTGCTCGACCAGATCCTCGTACCAGTCTTCGTTGTCTTGAAGAGCCCGCCGGATGGGCTCCAACTCGGCGAGCTTGGCTGCGGGAACGCGACTCTTCTCTGGCCCAGGGTGCAGATCCATGGCTACTCCCTGCGGGCTGGGCAGATTGATTGTCTGCGTGGATCCTGCATCCGGCTTGTCTTGCCAGAAGGATGGAAGGCACGCCAAGCGCCCCACGACGCGACCCAGACCCGATTGCCGCGAAGTGTACCAGAAGTGCGCTCTGTACGCCAGCAGACATAGCAAATGTTTTTTTTATTTTTTTTTATTTTTTTATATTTTTTTTTTATTATTTTTTTTTTTTTATTTATTTTTTTTTTATTTATTTTTTAAAATTTATTTTTTATTTTTTTTATTTTATTTTTTTATGCTTACCTCTACCTAGAATCCAGAAAGCGCCCAAAGCATGTCCAGTGGCGGGAGTTCAAGAGCGGCTGTCTTGAATCTGGGCTAAAGCTGGGCAAGACAATCGGAATGCGCCAGATCGCCAATCCCGCTCAAGCCGCGAAGATCATGGCCCTTGTGTCGAGGCGGTAGAATGGAGCAACGGAGGACGTATGGCGAAGTTCGGACGCTTTGAATGCGGGAGCACACAGCCGATTGAAACCTACGAAGGCGATTTCATGCGGTCGGAATCGTCCTATGTCCGCATCTTCAAAGGCGGGGATTACTTTGGCAGAAATGACTTCGCCGAACTCCTAG
Source organism: uncultured Acidobacteriaceae bacterium (assembly GCA_963703635.1). GTDB lineage: Bacteria > Acidobacteriota > Terriglobia > Terriglobales > Acidobacteriaceae > Sulfotelmatobacter. The sequence goes on along the minus strand of CAVPEZ010000037.1, from coordinate 36,123 downwards.
CGACGATCCGATTGAGCAAGGGCCAGAGCGTTCGGGAGATCACATCAGATGGACGAAGAGCAATCACGCAAGGTTGAAGCGCTTCTCACTCTGTACAAACAACAAATGGAGCATTTTCGCCACACGCAAGAGATTGAGTGGAAGGCTAATTTCGGCGATTATGTATTAGGCTAATCCACCCTGTTTAGGACCACTGGAGCCGAAAGACTTCTTGCTCCCGTTCGGCCTCCGCGCCTAGGATTGGGTCCGAAAGCTGACTCCGAACACGCCACGCTGACTTCCGCACACGGCCAGAAGGAGTCAGGTTTTTCTCGCTCCATGCGCTCACTTGCCACCCGGCTCAGGAGGTTGAAATGAAGCCGAAGTCGAAGAAAAATCGCGGCGCGCCGTTCTATAGAGCCATGGCGGTGCACGAGAAGCGAATCCTTGAAGTCCAGATGGAGGAATCGAAAGGAGTTCGAACGGAAGCGGCGAAGGCTCTGGGCATCAGTTACCGCTCGTTGCTTTGGAAGCTCGACCAACACGGATTGAACGCTAAGGAGAAAGTATGACGAGATTCAATACTGGCTCGAAAGTGGTGCGCAAAAGGGAATAATCGAACACTTTGGCTGACCGCCCTTACCGCCGCCCGACCAACGCACATTTCAGACACTACCAGCAAATGACGCCTGGAGATGCTCGTGTGGGGACAGCCGCCTCGGTTGTCCGAAGCTCGTGTGGAGCGGGCACTCCTGCGCGCTGCTTTTGACTTTGTCCTTAGTCCTTGCCTTTGCTTCAGGAGCGAGGGTGGAGCAGGCCTTCCAGTCCTGCGTCGAAAGCTCCCAGGAATAGCGGGCGTTAGAGACCGCGAGTTACGTTTGACCCCGCACTCACGCTCAACTAGACTCGCTTTCTCGGGAGTTCCTATGAAGCGAATCGCGTACCTCCTGCTCTTCTTCTCGCTGTTCACACTTGTTGCCCTCGCCGATGACGATAAAGACCACCATCACCACGAAGACCTGACCGCGGCGCAGTTAGGCACCGTCAACTTCCCCGTTTCCTGCTCCGCGTCAGTGCAGAAGCCCTTCGAGCGCGGCGTCGCCCTCCTGCACTCCTTCTGGTACGAAGAGGCGGAAAAACAATTCCAGCAGATTGGGACCGACGATCCGCACTGCGCCATGGCGCACTGGGGTGTCGCGATGAGTCTGTGGCACCAACTCTGGGACCATCCAGAGGCCAAGGTGATCCAGCGCGGTCTGGACGAAGTTCATCAGGCGAAAAGCGCTGGTGGCCATGCCACTCCGCGCGAGAAGGCGTACATCGCCGCCGTCAAAGCCTTTTACAACAACTCCAAAAAACTGAAGCATGACGCTCGCGCCAAGGCCTACTCCGGAGCGATGAAGAAGGTCTACGAAACCTACCGCGACGATCACGAAGCCGCGGCCTTCTACGCGCTCTCCCTGCTCGCCTCCGACCCGCACGACGATGCCACCTTCGCCAACCGCAAGCAAGCGGCCGCAATCCTGGAAAAACTCTTTACGATTGAGCCCGACCATCCCGGCGTGGCGCACTACCTGATCCACAGCTACGACAAGCCGCAACTCGCGCAACTGGGCCTGCCCGCCGCCCGCCGCTACGCGCAGATCGCGCCCGCCTCTCCGCACGCCCTGCATATGCCCTCGCACATCTTCGCCCGCGTTGGCCTCTGGCAGGACGACATCAACTCCAACCTCGCCTCCATCGCCGCCACGCGCAAAACCGCCGCCATGCACATGGGCGGCGAAGGCCACCAGTTCCACGCCATGGATTTCCTCCTCTACGCCTACCTGCAAAGCGGACACGAAGCCGAAGCCGCCAAGGTAATCGAGGAAGTGAAAGCCCTGCCAAAAATGAATTCAATGTATGGCTCCGACTTCGATCCGCAAACCAACGCGCTGAGCGCGTTCCCGCCAACCTATGATATCGAGCTTCGCCACTGGGCCGATGCGGCTGCGCTCCAGCTCGTACCCGGCGCGCTGCGCGGAGATCAGGCCATCACCTACTGGGCGCGCGCCATTGGCGCCGCCCGCAGCGGCAATCTTGCGCAGGCTCACCAGGATCTCGAACAGATCGATGGAATCCGCAAAGAGTTCGTTGCCAAAAACAAACCGGATTTCGCCGAATTCCTCGGCGACAGTTATCAGGAGGCCGAAGCCTGGATCCTGCACGCCGAGGGCGAAGACGACAAAGCTGCCGCCACGCTCCGCACGCTGGCCGATAAAGACGACAAGCTCGGTGAGGAACCTGCAGGAATTCCAGCCCGCGAAATGCTGGCCGACCTGCTGCTCGAAGCCAGCCACCCGCAGCAGGCGTTGGCCGAATATCAGACCGACCTCAAGCTGCATCCCAACCGTTTCGACGCCCTCTTTGGCGCAGCCCGCGCCGCCGAAGCCGCCGGCAAGCCGAAGGACGCCACAGAGTATTACGCGCTGCTGCTGAAAGTCTGCGCCGGATCAAATTCCACAAGGCCAGAGCTGAGCCGGGCGAGGCAGTTGGTGGCGCAGAAATAGATTTCCTGCGATTCGCGGCCTTCGTTCTGAGGATTAAGGTGCAGATCGACCTTCACGGCTATCATCCCGCGGAAATCGTCTGGAACGGCGTACTGGCGAAGCTCTTGCAGCAAGTTTGGGAAATGGGAGAGGACAGATTAACGCTTATCCATGGGCATGGCCGCAATCGCGGTATTACTCCAGGTTTCGTCAATACGAACACCGGTTTCTTCGGGCTCCAGATAAGGAGAGCTTTGCGTCACGATAAAAACCTGCGCCGATGGATTCACTACACTACACTTGACTGCAGCAACCCGGGTCTTACCAGCGTGTTCTTGAAGCCCAACCGTTCTCCAGTTCGTACCGCGTTGGATCCCAACTTGTTCCCGAAATAGCGGGCGGGCCGGGTCGCTCTCAACGGAAACGAAAATATGTCATCTTAGCGATCAGCGCCGTCATCAACCCCACCGCTCCCAGCAGCGCGTTGTACTCGCGATGCTTCAAATACAACTCCCAAGAAAATCCTGCTGAAGGCTCGCTGGAAGCACTCCATGCGCGAGCAAGCCCCGGCAACATTCTCGGCACCAGCCGCGCATACTGCTCAAATTCAGGAAACGTCCGCCGCAGAAACGCCTCTTCATCGCGGATCACCGGAACATAAATAGCAAGAAACATCACAACCAGCGCCACGCCTACCCACCAACTGCGAGCCGCGACGCAGAATCCCAATCCGATCAGAAGAGATCCCAAATAGAGCGGATTGCGCGTATAAGCATAAGGGCCCGGAAGTCGCCAGCGACTCGTTCTTGCGCACATGCCCCGAAGCCAGCGCCCGAATCAAAAGTCCCAGCACAACCACAATCGCGCCCCCTAGCAACGACCGCCACGAAGGCCGGGCCAGCCAGATATAAAGCACAGCGAAAATAAATCCCAGCGGCACGCGAATGCGCCGCGCGATTTGTGACCACTCACCCATGTTTTGAAATGGCGCGGCTTCAGCCCCGCCATAAAATGCCGAGAAAATAACAGAGGGCGTTAGCCCCCGAGGGCGCCCGACAACAGCTTGTGCGCCGCTCTCACCACGGCCTCACTCCCAATCCCCAACATCCCGTCATCCGCCGCGCTCCGCCGCGCGTGCGAGGTAACGCTTTCCGCGCTGCGCAGCACAACACTGCGCGTGCCAAAAGGCCCGTTGCGAGCCGGATCGGTAGGCCCATAGATCGCCACTACCGGAACCCGCAACGCCGCCGCCAGATGCAGCGGCCCGGTGTCGCCCCCGATAAACAGCCGCGCCCGCCGGGTCAACGCAATCAGTTCCGTGATGCTGGAGCGTATGTCGCCGCAACTCATCGCCCGCGCCGTCCCGCCGCTTGCGGCCTCGGCCGCGCGCACCAATTCCTCTTCGCCTGGACCGTAATTTAGAATCGAACGCACGCCCTGCTCCGCCAGCCGTTGCGCAACTTCGCCATACCGCTCCGCCGGCCATCGCTTCGCGCCCCAGCCCGCGCCCGGATTCAAAATGGCAAAATCGCCAATGCCGTGCTCCGCCAAGCCGTTGCCCGATGCGCGCCTCGGCCCGGGCATCACGAGGAAGATCGCAGAAAGAAAGATCGCGGAAACGTTCGGCGCGCGGCAATTTCATCTCGTGCTCAATCAGAGCCTGAGCCACAGAAAGATTCTGCTCAATCACATGCCGCCCATGCGTAATCGTTTTCCGCGTATACCACAAGCTGGCCGGAGACTCCCGCGGTTCCGCCGCACCGTACACCACACGTGCTCCCGACAGCCGCGCCAGCAGCGCCGACCGCATCGCCCCCTGCAAATCCACCGCGACGTCGTAATGCGCGTCCCGCACATCGTTCCAAACCGTAGCCGAACGCTGCAAAGTCAAAATCGAAAACGGAGACCGCCCCCATACTTTCAGGTTCACGGCGTGAACCTCATCCACCAGCGGCCGCAGCGCCGACCGCGCCCCGCGCCGTGGCGACCCTGGCGCGCACAGCAACTCAGCCCAGCGTTCTTCAATCAGCCAGCCGATGTGTGCTTGCGGCAACGCTTCCCGCAACGCATGAACCGCGGGCAACGTGTGGATCACGTCTCCCATGGCGCTGAGCCGCACAATCAGCAGCCGCCCGATCTTTCTTTTGGAAGGAATATCGAGACTCGTTGACTCGAAACTAGAGGACTCGAAACTCGCAGAGTCGAAACTCACGGCTGCCCCAGCCGCGATCGAATAATCTCGCTGGTCGAATGATCCTTCGCATCGCCCACGATCGCCACGCGCCCGCCGCATTCGGCCACCGCATCGCGCTCGGGAACAGACTCCGCCGTGTAGTCGGTTCCTTTGGCCTGAATGTCCGGACGAATTTCGCGTATCAAAGCGCGAACATCAAGTTCAGAAAAAACCACAACGGCATCCACGTCGGCCAGCGCCGCAACAATCTCGGCGCGTTCCTCCGCCGGCATCACCGGTCGCCCCTTGCCCTTGAGCACGCGCACTGACTCATCGGAATTGATCGCCACCACCAGCTTGCCCCCCAATTCCTTTGCGCCGCGCAGATACCGCACGTGGCCCACATGCAGCAGATCGAAATTGCCATTGGCCAAAACGATGCGCTCGCCGGCGCGCCGCCACTGCTCGACGCGCGCGCGGAGTTCATCGCGCCCCAGAATCTTATTGCTCATCGTCACCTTGTCCAGGACCGGTTCTCAATGCAGTTTCGCAATTGTTGATTGATGATGAGGATTTCTGATTGTTGATCAAGAGCCGGGACCCGTCGATTTCAATCATCAATCAACAATCATCAATCAACAATTGTCAATGTGCCCTCGTCGAAGGCGGCGCCTGTTCGATCGCGCGCAACAGCTCTTCGCGAGAAACGGTAGCCGTGCCGCGCTTCATCACGACGATTCCTCCGGCGTAATTGGCTAACTGTGCCGCTTCTTCCGTGCTGGCCCCGGCCGCCAGCGCAGCGCTGAACGCCGCAATCACCGTGTCGCCTGCGCCGGTCACATCGGCAACTTCATCCGACCCAAAAATCGGGATGTCGACCGGTGCGTGCTCCCGATCGAATGCCACCATACCGTCGCGGCCTCGCGTAATCAGCAGCGACTGCAACTTCATCCGATCCATAACTTGCTTGCCGGCCTGGGCCAGCTTCAGCCAGTCTTGCCCGATGCGAACGCCCAGCGCCGCTTCCACTTCGGGCTCGTTCGGAGTCGCGGCGGTCGCGCCGGAATATTCCAGCAGCCGGTACCGCGAATCGAGGATCAAAGGTACGAGCACAACTCTTCGCCGTCCCGCCTGCCGCAACGCATTCACGATTGCCGGACTCGCCGATCCGTATCCGTAATCGGAAACCAGCAGCGCATCCGAAGCCCGCAGATATTCCCGCGCCGCCAGGAACAACTCGCGCGTCAGATGATGGTTGGGAGGGTTCTCCGGCTCGCGGTCCACGCGCACCACCTGCTGCCGCGAATTGTGCGTCATGCCCGCAAGAATGCGCGTCTTCGTCACCGTCGTGTAACTTTTGTCTTTCAGCACGCCGCTGACCGGAATGCGCTTGTGACGAAAAAACTTCAGCAGCAGCCGTCCCGGCTCGTCGTCACCTATGGCGCCGACCGGCAGCACGTTCACTCCCAGATCGGCCAGATTGTTGACCGCGTTGGCCCCTCCGCCCGGCACCACGGTGCGCTCGCGATGCTTCAGGATCAGCACCGGAGCCTCGCGCGACACTCGCGAAATCTCTCCGAACACAAATTCATCGGCGACGAGATCCCCCAGCACCGTGATGGTGACCTTGGGGAAGGCCTCGACAATCTTCCGCAGCCGCTCGGCGTCCTTCAAATGCTTCGTCATCAGATTGTTGTTATAGTGGTCAGTTGTCATTCCGAACCGGGCGGAAAGCCCATGAGGAACCTGGTTTTACGTAATCGCCGTGACTCACTTCCACTATCGCTCCGTCGCATTTTCTCACGAGCGCCGTCGCCGCTCCTCGATCATCCGCAGCATGGTATCCACAGCGTTAGCCGCGTCGGCCAGTTCCATCTTTACCGGAACCACGGCCAGCGGGGCGAGTGCATCCAGATAACCGCCCAGGTTCACCGCATCTTTCTCTGTGGTGACGAAGCCGCCCGCTTCACTGCGCTCTCTAAGCTGCAACAAGTCGCGAACATCTCTTTCCGTGTAAGCGTGATGATCGTGGAAGAACGCCTCGGCGACGGGATCGATGCCCGCCGCCCGCAACTGCAGCAGAAAATTCTGCGGCCGCGCAATGCCGCAGAATACAACCGGCCGGGCCGGAACGTTCTGAGTAACAATCCCCCGCCGCGCCCGCCATACTGTCTTGCCCGCCAGTGGAAACGACTCCGGGGAAGCGCCGCTGATCAGCACCACGGCATCTGCTCGTTGCAAGGAACCCAAAGGCTCCCGTAGCCTCCCCGCCGGAAGCAAACGATCGCGCGCATCGTCCGGCGTTACCAGCACAATATCGAAATCGCGAGCCAACGCACGATGTTGAAAGCCATCGTCCAGCAAATGAATCTGCGCCCCGAATCGCGACTCGGCAAAACGCCCCGCCTCATAACGATCCTCTCCGACGACGACTGGCGTCTGCAATCGTCGAGCGATCAGCAGAGGCTCATCGCCGAAATCCCGCGCCAGGCCGCCGGGATCCACCAGCAGCACTCCGCGAGTCTTGCGTCCGTAGCCGCGCGAGAGCACGTCGAAGCGGATTCCGCGCGCCTTCAACAACTCGCCCAACAGAATCACGAACGGAGTTTTCCCCGAGCCTCCCGTCGAAATATTCCCCACGCTGATCACGGATCCTTGCAGCGACTGTGAGCGCAACGATCCCCGGTCATAGAGCGCGTTGCGCGTCCCGGCCACCGCACCGTAAATGGCAGACAAGAGATTCGGCCTCATGGCTGCGCCAGCAGTTTCTCCAGTTCGCCGGCCGTCCGCGCTGTGGCCCCAATCTGCGATCGCATGGTTTCAGCTGCGCGCCTTCCCAAAGCTTTTCGCTCCGCGTCGTTGGCCAGCAACTCCAGCAACACCAGGGGCAACTCCGCCGGCCCAACAATCCGCACCGCATCCCGGCTCTGAAACAGACTCACGATGTCGCGAAAATTCTCCGTGTGATTCCCCACCACTATGGCCACGTCGTGCTGTGCCGGTTCAATGATGTTGTGTCCGCCGTGTTCCACCAGGCTTCCGCCCACAAAGGCAACATCGGCGAGCCCATACAGAGCGGCTAGCTCTCCGATTGTATCCAGCAGAAAAACTCCGCCGGCCAAAGGTTCGCCATTCCACTCGGATCGCCTGAAGAACCGAATCGACATGTGCTCGAGCAGCGCGGCCACGGCCGAAAAGCGCTCCGGTCGCCGCGGCGCAAGAATCATCACCGCCCGCGGATGCTGCACCAGCAGATTCTCAAACGCTTTCAGGAGCAGCGATTCTTCTCCATCGACGGTGCTGCCGCAAACCAGCACCGGCCCAGCCGCGCTCGCGGCTATCGACTTCCGCAGGCGTTCCACAATCGCAGGCGGAACAGGCGCCGGAATGTCGAACTTCAGATTTCCGCTGACGTGCACACGTTCCGCCTTCGCGCCGATATCTCGCAGCCGCGCCGCGTCTTCGGGCGTCTGCGCCAGAAACAGATCGACGTTGGCCAGCAGTCTGCGAAGCAATCCTCGGAAACGCCGGTAACGCGGCCACGACCGGTCCGAGATGCGGGCATTCACCACCGCAATACGCGCGCCGCTGGCATGCGCCAGCCGCATGAAGTTGGGCCAGAACTCGGTCTCCGCCACCACCACCAGTCGCGGCCGCAGCGCCCTCAGGTAAGGACGGATCGCGAACCCGAAATCCATGGGGAAGTAAAACACATTCGCTTCGCCAAAGCGTTGGCGGGCGAGCGCCTGCCCGGAGTCGGTGGTCGTGGAAATGAAAATCCTGTGCCTCGGGAAACGGCGGCCGAGTTCCTCCCCCAAGCCTGCAACCGCCAGCACCTCGCCCACGGAAACCGCGTGAACCCAGATTGCCGGCTCCTGACTCGCCGGCAACTTCAACCGCGAAGGCACACGTCCCAGCCTCTCCGCTAAACCCTTGCGGTATTTGCCGTGGCGCGCCATCTGGAAAAGCCAGTAAGGCAGGCTCGCCAACATCCCCACGGCCAGCGCAACGCTGTAAAGAAAGTTGTAGAGCGAAGAGATCAAGTTCAGCCATTCTATAGCGCGGTTCAAAGAATTCGAGTTGAAAGGGCACGACTTTTAGCGCGCAATGAATTGACCCGGCCTATCGTCCGGCCTACCATTGGACGAGTCCATGATCGACCAGACCATCTCGCACTACCGCATCATCAAGAAGCTCGGCCGTGGCGGCATGGGCGAGGTCTACTTGGCTGAGGACAAGCGGCTCGACCGGAAAGTCGCAATCAAATTCCTCCCAGCAGAAGTCGCGACCGATGAGCGTTCCAAACAACGTCTGCTGCGAGAAGCCAAAACCGCCGCCACTCTCGATCACCCGAATATTTGCGCTATCTACGAGGTCGGGCAGGAGGGCAGTTACAGCTTCATAGTCCTTCAGTACATTGAAGGGGAAACCTTGGCTTCGAAGCTCAAGCGCCACCTTCCAGATTTGCGCGAGGCGCTCGCGATTGCGGCACAGGTTGCCGACGCCCTGAACGAAGCGCACGCACGCGGCATCATTCATCGCGACATCAAGCCGGAAAACATCATGCTGACCATGCGCAACCAGGTCAAGGTGCTCGATTTCGGTTTGGCAAAGGTAATGAGAGATTCGAGCATTATCGGCGCAGAGACAGCCAGCATGCTGAGCATCCCGGGAATAGTAATGGGCACCCTGCCCTACATGTCGCCGGAGCAGGTGCGCGGCGAGGAGTTGGATTGTCGCAGCGATATCTTCAGCTTCGGCACTGTGGTCTACGAATTGCTGAGCGGGCGGCGGCCCTTCGAGGCGAAGAGTTCGGCAGAGATCATCTCCGCAATCCTGACCGTTGATCCGCCGCCGATTAGTCGCTCAAGCCTCGGCCACAGCGGCGGCGCCGAACAGGATCTGGTACGCAAATGCCTTCAGAAGGATGCGGCGCTGCGCTACCAGACGATGGGAGATTTGATCCCTGACCTTCAGCAAATCCGCGGCGAATTCGAGAGCGGACGGTTTAGACCGAACGCCAGGACTGCAGGTGTAACACCGAAGCCGGCAACTACCGGCCCCGCGGGCGGCAGATTTCGGGTTTCAAAGCCTGGGCTCGGCCTGGTCTTGGCATCCCTCGTGCTGGCACTGGCAGGCGCGTACGTGTATTCGTCACGCGCTGTGAAGCACCCTGCTGCGTCGGGTGCGGCTGTCATGTCCGCCAACTCCATGGCCTACGACGCCTACATGCGCGGAATGGTTAATGTCAGCAGCGAAAATCCAGCCGATAATCAGGCTGCCATCCAGCTATTCGGGCAGGCCGTAGCCGCTGACCCAAACTTTGCCTCTGCCTATGCCGAACTGTCCCGCGCCTACACCATCAAAGCACGGTATGTTGCGTCTGGTGCGGAGAGGAAACAGTCGTATGAGGATGCTGAGGTCGCTGTGGATAAGGCGCTCGCGATAGACCCCAATCTCGCGGAAGGTCATTTTGCCCGCGGTCTGATGTTGTGGACGCCCTACAAGCGCTTCCCTCACGCGCAGGCGATTCAGTCGTACCGTCGCGCGATCGAATTGAATCCCAATTTCGATGAAGCGCATCACCAACTGGGATTTGTCTACCTTCACATCGGCTTGCTCGATAAGGCACAGCAAGAGATTGAGAAGGCATTAGCGATCAATCCGGGCAACACCCTGGCGCGGTACCGTCTCGGCGTCATCGATATGTGCCGGGCTAAATACGCAGAAGCCTTTCAGATATTCAATAGCACTCCGCTCGAACAGAACCCCGAACTCCTGGCATTTTATGCATCCAACGCTTTATTCCGGCTGGGGCGGAATGAGGAAGCCTCGGCGTTAATTGAGCGATACTTCAAAGAATATTCGAAAGATAAGGGCGGGATGGTCACCAGCGTGAAAGCCATGATGCTGGCCCAGGCTGGCAAGAATCGCGAAGCGGAAGCCACGATCCAGCACGCGATCGAGATCGGCCGTGGTTACGCTCACTTCCATCACACGTCTTATAACATCGCTTCCGCTTACGCTCTTATGAATGAGCCAGAGCAAGCGGTGAAATGGTTGCAAGTGACCGCCGAAGAGGGCTTTCCTAACTATCCGCTCTTTGCGGGTGACGCTCAGTTGGATAACCTGAAAAAGGATTCTCGGTTTATTGCATTTATGGCGCAGCAGAAGCAGCAGTGGGAGCGTTTCAGCGCTACACTCTGACCACAGGCGAGAGCCAGGGTCGTCGACGCAACACTTCTCAGTGCATGTCTTACCTCGCCATCCTCCTGAAAGAAGCCAGAACGGAATACGCGAAGTGCAATGAGCGAACTAAGCTGCCGGGATCGAGATTTTGTTAGGTGCCGGCCTCACAGGGTTCCAGTCTCAGTCCGGGAAGATTTTGGCACCCAGTTCTATAATCGGAAGCATGCAACTGTTGAAGCAGTGGTTTCCCCGTGTTGCGTTTGTCCTATGCGCAGTCGCGGCGTTCGCGCTCTGCCTCGCCGCCAGGGATTTCGTAAGGCCCGCAGCCCGGCCCGCCCAGACCTATCCCGCGCACGACGACCACACCGACGAGAAGGTTGCCATCGCCGCCGATCCCTACGACACCGCCGACAAGGCGAAGATATTCTCCGTAAACTTTCGCGAGCACGGAATCCTGCCCGTCTTCTTCGTCGTAACCAACGACGGCAACCTGCCCATCTCCGTGGCCAACCTGCAGGTGACTCTGACCACGGCCAACCGCGACAAGCTGACGCCAATTTCGTCCGAAGATATTTATCGCCGCATCACCAATCCCCAGGTCAACACGCGCCCGCCGGAGCCGATTCCCATCCCCCACAAGAAAGTGAAAGGCACCATCAGCGAGAAAGAGCGGACCGAAATTGAGTCCTCGCAATTCGCCGCCAAAGCCGTCGAACCTCACAACACGCAATCGGGATTTCTCTTCTTCGATGTGGCCGGCATCACCGCGCCCCTCGCCGGCGCACACGTCTTCGTGAGCGGCGTCGACGATGCCAAGGGCACCGAACTGTTTTACTTCGATGTTCCGCTCGAGAAATACCTGAACCCGCCGCCGCAGACCAAGTAACCAGTGGTTTGACAAGCGCCCGACGGGAAGGGCATCATGGTCGGCCAACCGGCACCCAAGAGCCATTTACATCTGCGCGAATCGTGTCACGATATTCGGTTTGACTTGTCATTCGGCGCCGGCCTGACTCGCTCTCCGCTGGCATGGAGGCGGGATTGGGGAAGAACATGCGTAACAAAAACAAGAAAAGCTGGATTTTCTGGGCCGCGATGCCCAGTCTCCTCTTGGGGCTGCTGGGCGAGGCGCACGCATCCGCGTCGAAAGACGCGCAAGAGCAGTTGAGTGCGTTGCTATTGGGGAAAGACGTGACGGCGCTGGTGGATCTTCCTGCCTACAAAGATGGTGTGGATGTGTACTACGTGCCTCCGTCGAACAAGCGCACCGACGCTCGCGGAATCGATCTGGCGGAGATGACCAAGTGGCTCAAGGCCAAGGGCGTGGGCGTGGAGCGCGACGAGTGGGTCACGATCACCAACGTTAAGATCGACAACGACAAGATCGAGATCCATCTGGAAGGCGGCGGCGAGGGGCGGCGCGGCAGCAATCATGCCAGCAAAGTGGGCGCGTCCTACAAACGTGCTGGAGGTTCGCGGCTCAATCTGAAGTATCAGAAAGATATCAACGACGCCGATCTCGCTCCCCAAACCATCCTGAGGTTCATGTCGAGACTGCTGGACGTGAGCCGCATCGAGCAGAAGCTCTCGGAGAAGGACATGCCGCCGGAACTGCGCAACGCCATCGAAGCCCACACCGTGGTCGAGAACATGACCTACGAAATGGTGCTGATGAGCTTCGGCGATCCTGATCAGAAGAAAGTGGACGACGTGGACGAGACCAGTCTGAAGGAGACCTGGTTCTACCTGAAGAACGGCCACCGGTGGGTGATCCACTTTGAGAATGGCAAGGTGGCGAAGACACAGGTGTTTTGAGGGCTCCGGGCGGGGCTTTGTGTTGAATGTTCCAGTCGGAACATTGTGCTGAATGTTCCAACTGGAACATTTCACTTTGCAGAAAAGTTTGCGGCGTAAGTTGTTGATTCTACGTGCGGGCTTTTGGGCGGACGAATGGAATCAAGGGGTTAGGCTGTGGAAGAAATGTCTACTTTCGAGGACGTCAAATGTCTACTAAAGTAGACTTGACAGGCGCGCGACGTACTTTATAAGGTACGCCCGTCCCGGGTGACTAGGCTTCCGGGGACGGAAGTCTACGGGCCTCAGATTTGACGCCTTGCCGATCTCGGGCCCAGCCCCATCTATTTGATTCGGTAGAACAACTTTCGCTTCGATACGTCACGCCCGTTAGGAGTACGCTCTATCGTACTGGACCCTAAAATCTCGTCCATCTACGGGGAGCCATTCGTATGTTCAGGTGATCGTTCATCCGCAGAAAGGAGATTCTCCGATCGCTCTATCGCAGCTGAAAATGCCCCTTCTGAAGCTTCAATTCAATTGCGATACTGTCGCGCCTGGTTCAAGCCACAGCCCGTGATTCCTCGCGACAGCAACATCGTCGGACCGTGTCGATACTCGCCCAACGGTTTTGGTAGCTTCCCCTGTGACTTTAGGTGCCATCTGGGTCTCTCGGTCAGGAACCGTTGCAATCCCCTGAAGCTGTCCAATACCCTTGAGGACATCCGCATCCCTGTCCATCGTCTCAACTGGCCTCGTCGTCTTCCTGATCCGCTTCAACTCGGCGATGACGACCGTTAGCGCCTTCGTCGGCCACGATCAGGTCAATGTCTGGGAGCGGTTGGGCGAGGGGTATCGGTCCTCGCGCGAATTCGCGTGCAAGTCCTGCGACAGAAGTGGCCAACATCATCTGTCTCTTTTTCTAGGGACGTCATACCGACCACACCTCCTCGATGTCAGCACACGCGCGATTAATCGTCTGGCGACGTGCAGAGGAAACTGGGAGCGAAACGGAGTTCATAATCGACTGGTCAGCGAGACGATGGGTGAATACAGAGGTAAGCGAACGAGATACCGTTGAACGTAACGTCTCTGCGGTCGAGCCGTTTCACTATGCCCGCGAAAACTTCTCGCTGAAGTCTTGCTAGACCCGTCCTCCTGACTGCGAGCGGATCAGTACGCCTGAGCAGACGATTCCGATCTTGGCAATTCCTTTCCCACGCGGAACTGGAATTCCGTGTTAGCCGCTCGATGTGGCGATCAGCGCAACGTACATCTGCTTGAACTCGCCTTGCGTTCGATCTCCGAAGAGGTAGCGATCGCAGTCCGGGCGATCGCATGTACGCGCCGTTGGTATTCCGACAGCAACCCGACGTAAATCCGTGAGGGAGTCGTCAGACGCAAATGTCGTAAGCAGCCTGTCTTCTTACACTCGTGGAATACTCGCGTGAATAGCTCTTGCATGCGAGGCTTGGTCAGGCTTCTTGCCCGGCGCTTGTAGTTCGCCTTCTTCGGCCCGAAGCCTTTATGTGCGCGACAACGTGTACGGTCCCATCTCGGTCCCCGGGCAGTGAATCAGACGACCGTCGTGGAGATCAGTTCGGCGGTGTATCGATGCTTGTGACCCATAGCGACAGATCAGGAACGCGCAATAACTGTGCGCGACCGATCATTGCTTCGACCGCCGTAGCTTCAATACCCGCTGTCCAGCGCCTAGTAACAAGCCTGGACGGAGGCATTCCTTGCTCGGACAGCCTCGATTTGTCGCAACCGGTAACAGGCGACTGTTGAAGGCTGCGCTGGAACGAGGGTGGTCGTCGCCCCACGCGGCGATTTCTCGCTCGATTGCCTTGATCCCGCCCCCAGAATCGACCAGATGGCGTGTTCGGATGAAGCAGCACAGGAGCCAGAGGTTCTGACGCACCGTAGTCGTCTTTAGATCCCCCTGAAGGAATCGAGACGCTGGTCAGGAGGGACCATCCGGCCACCTGCGTATCCTCGCTCGGAACAGGTGTGGCGGAAACCTCAGCCATCGAAGATCGGTTGGACCGCATTGACGAACGGCTCAAGGAAGATCCTGACTCACTGCCTTATAATCACCCGATATGTCGACCTCCCCCTACTCCTCGCCGCTTCCACTGCCTACGAGCCGGTCATTGGACTCGAAGTGCATGTTCAGCTTTTGACGGCTTCGAAGATTTTCTGCTCTTGCTCTACGCGCTTTGGTGCTCCGCCTAATACAAATGTTTGTCCGGTGTGCCTGGGGATGCCAGGGGCTTTGCCGGTTTTGAACCGGAAGGCGGTTGAGTTCGCTACTCTGGCCGCTCTGGCTTTGAATTGCCGTATCAACGAGACTTCGATCTTCGCGCGGAAGAATTATTTCTATCCTGATCTGCCTAAGGGCTACCAGATTTCGCAGTACGACAAGCCGCTGGCTCAGCATGGATACATCGAAGTGCAAATCTTAAACACCCTTCGGCTTCGCTCAGGGCAGGCAGGGGACACAGAGGAACACAGGGGAACCCGTGAGAATTTGCCTCGAAAGAAGATTGGGATCACACGCGTGCATCTTGAGGAGGACGCTGGCAAGAGCCTGCACGAGGGCTTTCCAGATTCCGATGAAAAGACTGCCATCGATCTTAACCGCACCGGCGTTCCTTTGATCGAGATTGTCAGCGAACCTGACATTGCTACGCCCGACGAGGCTTACGAATACCTTACGCGGCTGAAGGAGATCATTCTTTACATCGGGGTCAGCGACTGCAACATGGAGGAGGGGTCGCTGCGCTGCGACGCCAACGTCAGCGTGCGGCCGCGGGGGCAGAAAGAATTGGGGACTAAGGCTGAGATCAAGAATGTGAACTCGTTTCGCTTCATCCGCGAGGCGCTGGTCTATGAGATCGCGCGCCAGATTGAAGTGATCGAGGGCGGCGGCAAGATCGTGCAGGAGACGAGGCTCTACAACTCGCACGAAGGCAAGACTTACAGCATGCGATCGAAGGAGCAGGCGCACGACTACCGCTATTTTCCCGAGCCTGACTTGCTGCCGCTGGTCGTCGACGAAAAGTGGAAGGCGGAGATCGCAGAGAGTTTGCCTGAGTTGCCGGAAGCGCGCCGGGCGCGGTTCGTTCGTGAGTTTGGGGTGACGGAATATGACGCGCAGGTGCTGACCGTTTCGAAGTCGCTTGCCGATCAGTTTGAAGCGGCAGCGAAGGCGGCGAAGAATCCCAAGCGCGTGGCGAACCTGGTGCAGAGCGAGTTGATGGGGCGCCTCAAGGCTCGGGGCGTGTCGATTGAGCAGTCTCCTATTTCGATGAAGGGGGTGGCGACGTCGGCCGATCTGGTGGAGAGCGGCGCAATTTCCGGCAAGATGCTTAAGGATCTCTACGATCTTTGCTTCGAGCGCGGCAAGGATTTTCCCGAGGTCTACGAAGAAGAAGGACGTCCGCACCAGTCCTCGGACACGTCTGCGCTGGAGAAGATCATCGACGAAGTTCTCGCGGCGAATCCCAAGCAGCTTGAGCAATATCGTGGGGGCAAGACTACCATGCTCGGATTTTTTGTCGGGCAGGTGATGAAAGCTTCGAAGGGGCAGGCTAATCCGCAGTTGGTGAATGAGTTGCTGACGAAGAAGTTGGGATGACTCGCTAGCCGGTCCTGCGGGCCTGACCGGGTCAGAGACCCGGTCCTACGCGAACCTGACCGGGTCAGAGACCCGGTCCTACACTAGCAATCGCATACAATCAGTATGCAGCCTAAGTACGATTACCGCCGTCGTCTACCTCATCTTCAAAAGGACGATGACCCTCTGTTCGTAACCTTCGCTACCAAGTACAGGTGGATACTTCCTGCGGCTGCCCGGGACGTTGTGTTCGAGTGTTGCGTGAAGGAAAACGGCTGCAAGTTCAACCTGCATGCCGCCGTGGTTATGCCCGACCACGTTCCCTTGATTTACTCGCCCTTGCGGCGGGAAGACGGCTGGAGCTATAGCCTGCCCGAAATCATGAAAGCCATCAAGGGTACAGCGGCCTGGCGCATCAATCATATGCTCAAGCGTACTGGAGCCCGTTTGGCAGGAAGAGTTTTTCGATCACGTTCTTCGATCGAACGAGAGTTTGGTGGAGAAGGTGGATTACATTTGCGAGAACCCTGTGCGGGCGGGGCTTGTGAAGTCTGCGAGCGAGTACCGCTGGCTGTGGAAGGCGGAGATTCCTGTCTTATGAGGTCGTGGAAGCGAGAGCGAGCGGCCTGCGGCCGCTGACCGGGTCAGAGACCCGGTCCTACACATTTCAGGTCCCACACGTTTGCTGTCCGTACGTGACTGACGTAATCTGATTTTATTTTTCCTGGGCCGCTACGATTGAGCTTGAGAGCCTTCATGAAATTCACGCTTGACCGCATCATTAGCATAGCGACGCTGGTGGCCCTGGTTGTGGCCATTGTTCTTTTGGTAAAGAAGCCATCGACCGTGGTGTTGCCGCCATCGGCTCCGGCGGCGTCCAACGGTCAGACATCCGACGCTGGATCATCCCAGAAGGCGGAACCGTCAGAGCCTGCTGCCAAGCCAGTTCAGCAAACGCAGGCGTCACCGGCCGGCGGATACTCCGCGGCACCCGCCGCGGCGACTCAGCCCAGCAAGAATTCGCCAGCGCCACAGAGTGCGAAGGCTGAAGCGCAGATCAACTCTGCCGCGGTTAGCGCTGCGATCAACAAGATTCTGGGCGCTAGTGGGGCAGGGCTGACTCCGGACACGAACGTTGGCGACGGGGCACCTAACATCAAAGATCAAAAAGTTACTTATGACGGAGATACGGTCCACGGGCAGTTTCTGACGGAGATTGCGGGGAAAGATGTGTGGATCACAATCTCCGGGCACATGGGCCAGAAGGATGGATATGCCACATTCGATCCCACGGAGTTCAAGGTTGGAGATGTGGAGGTACCTGTGTCGCTGGTGAATCCGGCGCTGCAGCGGAAGCTGGCTGAGGAACGGGATCGGCTTAAGTTATCGGAGCCGGCTAAGTAGCGTTAAAGCAGTGGTCGGTCAGTGAGTGTGGTCAGTGGTCGGTAAAATCGGTAGCCAGGAGCTGGCGGGTTTTCACCGATCACATGGCCACTGCTTGTGGCAAGGAAAGGCGCGGCCCCTGGGGCCGCGACCGGGTCAATGGACCCGGTCCCACATTCACCCCGGTCCCACCTTAATCTGTTTCTCTCATTAACCCGGTCCTACGTTACGCGATTCTGGGCGGCTACTTTTGCATACCATTTTCCTGATTCCTTTATGGTGCGTTGCTGGGTTTTGAAATCTGTGTAGGCCAGGCCGAAGCGCTGGCTTCGACCTTCGGCCCATTCGAAGTTGTCGAGCAAAGTCCACGCATGATAGCCGCGGACGTCGGCGCCGTCGGCCATGGCGCGGGCCAAGGCTTGCAGGTATTGCCGGTGATATGCGATACGGCGCGTATCGTTAATTACACCGCTCGGGTCCGGACCGTCGTTGTAGGCGCAGCCGCTCTCGGTAATCTCGATCTGCGGACGGTTGAAGTCGCGGGTGATGCGTGTGACCATGTCATACATGGCCTGCGGCCACACTTCCCATCCGATATCCGTTTTCGGGCCGTCGTGAGCTACGCCCATCTTCACCGGGAACAGCCACTGTTGGGTGTGGGCAAGGCGCTCCATGGCGGTGGGCGCGGAGGCGATGGTGCGGTAGTAGAGATTGATGCCGATGAAATCGAGCGGCGCGCGCATTTTGTCGAGGTCGCCCGACTTGATGCCCATTACGGTTTCGGGGAAAAACGCCAAGGCCTCTGGATAGCGTCCATTGAGTGCGGGCTCCAGAAACCAGAGGTTGGTGATGGCGTGGGCGCGCTCGGCCGCGAGTTTGTCGTCTTCCGAGTTGGTTGCCGGTTCGCAGGCTGACATACTGAATGCGGTTCCCACGCGCGCCGAGGGTCGCGTTGCCTTCAACGCCCGAAAACCCGCGCCCTGCGCCAGGTTCACAGTGTGGGAAGCGCGCAGGAAGTCGACGATGCTTTTGCGCCCGGGAGCGTGCGTGCCTTCGAGATAACCCAGGTCGACGAAGCCGGAGGGCTCGTTGAACAGCATCCAATCGGAAACGCGGTCGCCGAGAGCGCGCGTGACCACCTCCACGTAGTCGGCAAAGCGAGAGGACGTGTCACGATTGGGCCAGCCGCCAGCGTCTTCCAAAGCCTGTGGCAAGTCCCAGTGATAGAGCGTGACGAAGGGACGAATGCGGGCTTCCAGCAAGGCATCGACGAGGCGGCTGTAGTAATCGATGCCTTGGGGATTCGCCGGGCCCGCCCCGGCGGGCTGAATACGCGGCCAGGAAATGGAGAAGCGGTAGCTGTTGAGATTCATCGAGCGCAGCAGCGCGATGTCTTCGCGCCAGTGATGGTAGGAATCGCAGGCGGTATCGCCGGTGTCGCCAGTCTTAATTTTGCCGGGAGTGTGCGCGAAGCGGTCCCAGATCGATTCGCCTTTCCCGTCCTCATTCCATGCGCCTTCAATCTGATAAGCGGCGGTGGCTGCGCCCCAGTAGAAGCCCTTGGGAAAGGAAAAGTCGGCGGGACCATCGGACTGCCTGACATGGGAACCAGGGAGAACGGCAGAAGCCGCCGTGCGCGCGGCATTCGACGACACGGTGCAGCCCGTGGCGGGCAGCGCGGCGAGGGCGCCGGCAGCCAACACTGAGTTCATGAATTCGCGGCGGGTCAGGCGCAAAGTAGAATGAGGCTCCTTCAAAATAATACGCGAGTGCGTCAATTGTTGTACCAGGTCTGTTGTACCAGGTCGCGCGTTGCCTTCAACATGGCGAGACAGGCACGCACATCGTCAAGGCTGGAGACTGGCTGCCCGGGGATCACCCCACATCCGGGGGAGCTGCTACGGGCTATTTCGGATTGGGCTTAGCGGTCTCGGCCGGAGCATCCTTCTGGGCCCGGTAGGAGTAGATCACCTGCTCGTCATAAAGCACCTGAGTGGCCCACCATCCCAGGAAAACCGAGACGGTGAGAAACAGCGGGAGTAAGACATAGACAAATCGAATTTCCCCCAGGCCGTTCCCGGCTCGAGGTTGTCCCGTCTTGCGCCTGCGCTGCCACAGCAGGCAAGCGCCCGCTGCGGCGAGGATCCACAAGGTGAATTCCATGTAGGGAGGATCGTGCGCGTGGTTGCCGAAGTGGTTGACCGAGGCAACGATCGCCGGGAAAAGATAGAGCAGCAGCACAATCCAGCGCAGGCCGGACTGAAACCTGGAGAGCCACCAGAACAGGCACAAAGAAAATGTGACCATGCCGTTGAATGCCCCGCCTCGAAGCACCACGATCTGATCGTGAAACTGGCGGAGGCGCTCGGTGGGATCGGTTCCTTTCAAGAGAAGGGTGGCTTCGTGGACGGCAAAAATGTATCTGGCCGAGTCTTGCTGGTCATTGATCCACTCGGCGGTGATCTGGTTGGAGGTGTCCGGGTCGCGGGCTGGAACAATCCACCTGCCAGCGTATTTGCAATCCGGATTCTTGTCATCGGGTGGATTCGGCTTGCCGGTGGCCGGATCGCCGGGCTTTGGAGCCGTGTCCCGTTTGAGAGTGCTGCAATAGACGTCGGTCCGAATACTGCTCTCGGTCACTCCCACCCGGTAAAGATGTGTTGAGAATGTGGATGTGGAGGTCGTCGTCATCGAAAAAATCCTGCGCGATGCGGGACACGACCGAGCCCAGGGCATAAGTCATGGCGAACAACAGAACGCCGGCCACCGCAGGCTGGTTTTGTTGGACCACCCACTGCAAAAGGCTCTTGACGCGGCTTACGTTGCCGGAAAAGAAGAGGTGGATGACGAGAAGAACCCAGGGAAGAGCCAGCGCGCCGACGATGATGATATCGAAGGCAATGCTAAAGGCGCCCATAGGTCATCCAGCATCGGGTCAGGGGAGGACTGCGGTGCGCATAGTAGAACGCCGGCGGGAGGTTGCAACGGAGATGTTGTGGTTGTTACGAAAAACGAACAAGACACGCGGACGGGAACTAATATAGCGCAGGAGGTCAAGAGATGAGCGCAACTGCAACCGGGAGTGAGTGAAGTGGCGCGGTAGGCGGTAGGCGGCGGTTGCCTTGGCCGTAGTCATTCGTGCGCCTTCAGAGGCCGGTTTTCGATTGCCAAGTATCTGATGGGTGATTGAGAATTCGAGTGTCAGGCAATGCCGTGAAACAAACACCTGCACTCTCCGCGTCGGGTTTTGGCAACGCGTGGTTTGGGTTGTGCGTGGCGTTTGCGCTGCACATCCTGGATGAAGGCGCCACCGGCTTTCTTGGCGTGTACAACCCAACCGTAGCCATCCTGCACGAGCGCTGGAGCTGGTTTCCGATGCCCACGCTAGATTTCAGAGAGTGGCTGACCGGACATATCGTGGTGTGCGGACTTCTGTTCTGCCTGACTCCGGTGGCGGCGCGGGGCATGCGCGGATTGCGGCCGCTGGCGTGGGCTTATGCGGTCATCATGTTTCTGAACGCGATGGGACACACCATCGGAACCATCCTGGGGCACACGGTGGCTGCGGTGACGTTTCCGCGCCCGGCGCCGGGATTCTATTCTTCTCCGCTTCTATTCGTGGCTTCGGTATGGATTATGGTCCGGCTGCGACGCACCGCGCGAGTGGATTTTCAATTGCCAACCGGCTATTGAGCGTGGACAATCGACGGCATGACGGAAAACACGGACACCCCGGCATCGACTGCGGCATCGCATAACCATGGCGCTGGCCCGCACGGGCCGGGGATAGTTCCGGAGCGATACTTCCGCTGGCGTGCCGGTGAGATCACGCGCCTCGAAGCCTTTTGCGACGTGATCTTCGGTTTCGCCATCACGCTGCTGGTGGTGTCGCTGGAAGTGCCACACAGCTATGCGGAGCTGATGGCAGACTTGCGCGGGTTTTTTCCATTTGCCGTGTGCTTTGCCCAGTTGGTCTTGATCTGGCGCACACACTACAAATTCTCGCGCCGTTATGGACTGCAAGACGACTACACGGTGTTCCTGAATGTGGTTCTGCTTTTCCTGGTGTTGTTCTATGTTTATCCCTTGAAGTTTGTCTTCACGACGCTGTTTTCTGAGATTACGGGAACCGAATCCGGGAACATGGGGTGGCACGAAGGGTCAGTGCTCATGCGAATGTACGCCGCCGGATTCGCATCCGTCTTTCTGCTATTTGTCCTGATGTATGCGCACGCTTACAAATTGCGCGGGGAACTGGGATTGAATCCGGTCGAGGCCCTGGAAACACGCCACGCGATACAGGAGAACGCTGTACTGGCGCTGATCGGCATCACATCGTTTCTTGTGGCATTCAAGAGTCCGCAATGGGCGGGGTGGACATACCTGGCCATCGGACCACTGCTGACCATTCACGGAACGATTTACGGCGAGCGGGTTCGGCTGCTGGCGGAGAAACTACCTTCTGCTCCGTAAAAGTCGTGGGTTGGCGGGCCGGACGCTGCTGGGGCGACCCTGCTATCATCGTGGGCAGAGTTGGTAGAAGCCATGGAAGACATGCTGGAAGACCTGCTCGAAGAGATGGAAGACGACGAGCAGATTCCTTATATTTCCGGTTCAGGAGAAGGACTCATGGATGAAAGTCCAGCTACGCATGGGAGCGCGCGCCGCAATGAGGACATCGCGCTCGATCTGATGAAATTCGTTGCGATGACGACGGGATACGGCCGGACGGCTACCTCCGGCGTTGGTTTTCAGGGCACAGGTTCGGCGGCGAAGCCCGAGGAATACGCGACGCATTTGCTGGAGCTGTACAGCAAGTGCCGGGCGGCGGTGGAGGGGAAGAAGTAGCTAGTAGCTAGTACCTAGACCCGCTCGCTGTGGCCTCCTAAAACGATCCTAGTGGGCAAGAAGAGACCGCGGCCCGGGCGCCGCGGGTCCTGTTCTTGAAACCGCGATCTTTAAGCGTCAGCTGCAAAATCTCTTAGCGGCGGCC
Source organism: uncultured Acidobacteriaceae bacterium (assembly GCA_963703635.1). GTDB lineage: Bacteria > Acidobacteriota > Terriglobia > Terriglobales > Acidobacteriaceae > Sulfotelmatobacter. The sequence continues at coordinate 13,462 of CAVPEZ010000037.1, read as the reverse complement.
CCTCTTCGCTTTCTTCCTGGCTTTTTTCGCCGGCTTCCGGGCCGCTTTCTTCTTCGCGGGCTTCTTGGCCGCTTTTTTCTTGGCTGGCTTCTTGGCTGCCTTTTTCTTGGCGGGCTTCTTCTTAGCTGGGGCTTTCTTCTTTGCGGCCGGCTTCTTGGCGCCGCCACCGCCTCCGGCGGGAGCCGCGGGTTTGGGTGCGGGAGGTGGTGGTGGAGTGGGCGCTGCCGGTTCACTCATTGCCGGTTCCGCCACTCCGGCTTCTTCTTCCTCCTCCTCTTCCTCTTCGAAATCCTCTTCGAGCGACTCGCTGTAGGCGCCGCTGTCGCCGAATTCTTCTTCGTCATCGCGTCCGTAGAGAGTGGGGTCGTAGAAAGTCATGGTTCCTCCTGATCTTGATTTGGCCTCCTGGCGCGAGACGGCTGCGCAAGGCTGCCGGGCACGAGAAATTAAAAGACCACCAGAAACTGTGCTGGAACGGCGGGCGATTATAGCACGACGTTTCGTGCAGGGCGCAAGGAGCCTGGTCACATTCAGCCTGCCTATCCTGTTACCACACGAAACGGCGGAATGGAAGAAGATTCTTTCCGGCTGGAGGAAAACTTTTGCTGCGAGCGGGATGTGGCGAGACTGGCGGTAATCGTCCGAAGCAGGACCTGGGTAGTCGCTACCGGCTGGGCTGCACCACCAGGATCATACCAGGGCGAAGCACGGCGATGTCGCCGTTGTAGCGCTTGAGGGCAGTCACAGTGGTGTTGTAGGTAGTGGCGATGGAGTACAGGGTTTCGCCGGACTTCACTTTGTGCCGAAGGACGCTGGCCTGGCTCGGAGCCCGGCTTGTCTTCGAGTCTTGCACGTGCTGGCTTGGCGGGAGCTTTGGGGCCGGCGGATTGCGCCGTCTTGCGGGGGTGCCCCGCCGACTTCGAGGCGGCTGAGGGTATTTCGCTGCCGGGCGTAACCGGCAGGTGCACGGCCAGCACTTTCCTGCCACGCAGGCTGTCGCCGGCGCGCATGCCATTCCATCGGCGGACCATCTGAGCCGGGACTCCCAGGTTCTCGGCTACGGTCTCGACGGTGTCTCCGGAGTGAACTTTGTAGCGTGTGATCCGGCGGGCGTAGGTGGCGGTGTCGCTGACCGGGTGCTTGCCGGGCGCGACCGGGATAATCAGCTCGGTATCGGCCTGGAGTTCTGTGCCCTCGATGCGATTGGCGGCGACGATCGAATTCGCCGTGACGTGATAAGAGCGGGCGATCGAGGCCAGGGTATCGCCGGGCTCAACTTTGTGATAGCGCCACCAGAGCCGCATGTTACCCGGAATGGCGGTGATGGCGGTCTGATATTGATCTCTCGTCCCGGCGGGAAGATGGAGTTCGAATATGCCTTCTTTCGGCGTAGTCCGCCGCAGCAGGCTGGGATTCAGGTCCTGCAGTTCGGCCGGGGTCGCGCCCACACAGTCGGCTACCAGGCGCAAGTCGACGGGATAGTTGATGGTCACTTTGTCAAAGGCAACCGGGCCGTCCATGGAAACGTCATCAAAACCGTATTGCGACAGGTTCTTGGCCATGATGGTCACGGCCAGGATGATGGGAACGTAGTTGCGCGTCTCCCTGGGAAGAACGTTGCGCCGGTAGAGTTCCCAGAAATCGGCGTAACCGGTGCGTTTGACTGCGGCCTGCACGGTTCCCGGGCCGGAGTTATAGGCGGCCATGGCGAGATACCAGTCGCCGAACTGGGCGTAAAGATCCTTCAGGTGGCGGGCGGCGGCGCGAGTCGATCTTTCGGGATCCTGGCGGTCGTCGACCCACAGGCTGCGGTGCAGGCCATAGCCCCGGGCGCGGCTGCCCATGAACTGCCAGATGCCGCGCGCGCCGGCGCGGGAAACGGCGAGAGGATGAAAGCCCGACTCGGCCTGCGCCAGATAAATCAAATCCTGCGGCACGCCTTCTTCCCGGAGAATGGAAACCATCATGTCGTAGTAGCGGCCCGAGCGGGCGATAGCACGCTCGAAAGTGCCGCGCCCGCGATTGGAGAAATAGCTGATGTAGCCGGCGACCTGATCCGTCATCATCAGCGGCAGATCGGAATGGGTCGACTTGATCTCAGCCTGTGCCTTGGCCCGGATTTTGGGATCGGCGGCGGGAGTGATGCCGTTGGTCTCGTCGATCGGAGCGGGCTCGGATTTCTGCGCTTCGGAGTCGGGTGCCAGCCCACCGAGGTCCAGGTGGTTGACGCCCTCCACGATGCGGTCAAATTCCTTTTCCAGACGAGCGTCGGAGCGGATGTCGAGGTTGCTCTCCAGCAAGGCGTTAAACGCGCTGTCGAAATCCTGCCTCGCTGTGTCGGTCTGGCCTGCCTTGTAGGCGTCCAATCCTGCCTGGAAGTCCTTTTCCACGCGGGCGATGAGATCGCCGACTGGATCGGAAGCTGGCGTCGGCGGCGAAACTTGTGTCGCTGGAGCTTGTGCCGGTGGAGCTTGCGGCTTGGTTTCGGCCGCAGCCTCTGCCGGGACCTCCTGCTTCGAAGTGCTTGACTGTGAGGCAACGGGGGTTTGCGGCGGCGCCGGAGCTGGAGCAGGAGTGACCGAGGTCAAGGCCGGAGCGGTTGCCGCGGGGAGCAACGACGCCGGCCTTTGCGCGGTCTGGCAGGCAGAAGCCGACAGGGCCAGGACAGTCAGCATCGCGATCCGTACTTGGAGTTTTGCAACTCGCATATTTATCTAAGAGATACGGATTGCTCTCCGAGGTTAACGCCCGGTGAATTCTATCAAAAATCGTACCCTGCGGTCGCCCTTGGGTCAACGCCGAAAGGGAACGGCACCCGTTACCTTCGGCACCCCGCCCAATGGTTACCGATCCCGGCTCAGACGGACAGACGGCAGGAGTCGCACAAAGGTCTTGATCGCGGACCAGTGCGGTGGGTCTGGCTGGTGCAGGTCAACGGTCCAGTCCGCGCCGGAACTGGAAGATCTCGGCCCCGAATCCCGCGACCATCTCAGTTACCTTCGGGCCGGGGTCTCCATAGACCTCAAAACCCCCGAGGCTTGCCGTCCCCAGAAGTTTGGGCACAAGCTCCTTCACCACCGGGCCGTTGAAGTGCGCGAGCACAGCGTTGGCGTCCTTGTATATCTCGAGGAGCCGGCACCGCTTGTGATCGGCACTCAAGAACCTCTCGTACCCGAAGGTGCCCGGTTCCTTCTGGCTCCCCTCGACCATGGCTTGCGCAATGCTCTCGAAGGCATCCAGCTTTCCCTCGTTGATGATGAGATCGAGCGCGAGGTACACCGTTTGTTTGGCCATGCCCAAATCCTCCTCAAGGTTCTTAGAGCCGGTTCTTAGACGCGCCAGTAGTCCGGACTCCAGGTCTGGATCGCTTTCTTGATGTCTGCCGGCGACAGCTTTTCAGAGATTGCCCGCTCCGCCAGTCTGGGTACTTCCGCGTCGGCGGCGAAGCGCAGCGCGACAAGCTGGTCCTCGGTCAACTCCGGAATGCGCGAGCGCAACGGCTCGGGCAAAAGCGTACTCAGCCGCAGCCGCTCTTCCAGGCGAATCACACGGTCTTGCACTTTCAACGCATACAGGCGGGTCTTCAGGGCCAAAACTACAAAGGCGAACGCCAGCAGAATCAGCGCGAAGGCGTGGAAGTGGTCGCGGAAATCGCCGTGGGTAATGTGCGCGAAAAAATGAATCAGTGCGGCAAGCAGCACCAACCCGAACAGCGGCAACACGAAGAAGTGATACGGCGGGTCGAGGCGTGTGTGGTTGGCGAAGGTCTGTGGTCTTTTCTCAGCCACTGGCGACTCCTATCGCTGACGCGCCAGTGTAGCAGAGAAGCAGTTGTCAGTTTTCAGTTCTCAGAAGAGGCAACCGCGCTTGGTGTTGCTTGTCAACCTCGTGTAGAAACTAACCTTGCACAGGCGGTTGGGGTTGATCTTACTGAGAACTGAGGACTGCCTTCAGAATCTTTTCGAGAAACAATCCAAGGCACCATGAAAGCCATACAAGTCAAACAAGTCGGCGGACCGGAAGCGGTGGAAGTGGTGGAGTTGCCGGTTCCTCAGCCTAAGCCGAATGAGGCAGTGGTCAAGCTGGCCGCTTCGGGTGTGAACTTTATCGATGTCTACTTTCGCGAGGGGCGGTACAAGGCGCCGCTGCCGTTTGTCTTGGGGCAGGAGGGCGCGGGGGTGGTGGCTGCCATTGGCGCGGATGTGAAGTTGTTTAAGGTGGGAGATCGTGTGGCCTGGGCCGGGCTACTGGGGTCTTATGCCGAGTATGCGGCTGTGCTGGCGGACCGGTTGGCGCCGGTTCCGCAAGCCGTGAGCGATCAGCAGGCTGCTGCCGCAATGTTGCAAGGTATGACGGCGCATTACCTGTCGCACAGTACTTATCCGCTGAAGAAGGGTGAGACGGCGCTGGTCCATGCCGCAGCGGGCGGCGTGGGACTGCTGCTGGTGCAGATGGCGCACAACATCGGGGCGCGCGTGATCGCAACCGTTTCCACCGAGGAGAAAGCGTTTCTGGCGCGCGGCGCGGGCGCGGATGAAGTGATCCTTTACACCCGAGCCGACTTCGAGGCTGAAACCAAACGGCTGACCGGGGGCAAAGGCGTGGATGTGGTCTACGACTCGGTGGGCAAGACAACATTCGAAAAGGGACTGAACATCCTGCGCCTGCGAGGGATGATGGTTCTCTTCGGTGGATCGAGCGGAGCGGTGCCGCCGTTTGATCCGATAACTCTGGCGCAGAAGGGGTCGCTGTACCTGACTCGTCCCACGCTGCATCAATACATCGCCACGCGTGAGGAGTTGGCGGAGCGGTCGAGCGCCGTGTTTGACATGATTGCGGCCGGGAAGCTCAAGCTGCGAATCGAGCATATGTATCCCTTGGCCGAGGTGCAAAGGGCCCATAGCGATCTCGAGGGACGGAAGACGACTGGGAAACTGCTGCTGATTCCGTGAGAGAACGTCACAAAAGTCGTAGAGTGGGAAAATCTTGACTATAGCGGCTGGCGTCGCGAGTCATCAGTCGGTCCGCTTTCAGCATGGCGTGCGCCGCGATAACGAAGTCTGGCAGCAGACGTTTTGGCGGCCCTCCGCCGGAGCGGCGGCGGCGAATGGCATAAGCGGCAAAGCTTTCCGCGGCTAGCATCCAGACATCCTCTTCGAGGTCGAAATCGATGGCAATGGTCATTTCCGAAAGAGCTTTGCGGACAAGTTGAGCATTCAGGCTAGGGACGGCGGATAACTCGACGAAAACCGGGGCGCATACCACCAGCGCTCCCTCCGCGCGGACTCTTGACAACTGGTCGGCGATTATGGACGCCGAGGGTGCCCTCGACCACATGGGCGATACGATGTTCGTGTCAAGGGCCGTCCTCATTCGTAATCTTTATCGCTTCGCATGTCGTCGATCCAGGCTTTGATTCCCTCGTCCCCGCCGGGGAACGGGTCGGCAATTCCGATAAATTTTTCGAAGGGGTTGGTTTCCGCGCGGGCGGGCCGGATCACGGTACGATCTTCCTCCACCACGAACTCGACGCGGTCGCCGGTCTCCAGCCCGAGGCGTTTACGAATCTCCTGCGGAACCGTGAGTTGGCCCTTGCTGCTGATTGTGCTAAAGTAGCCCACTCCTTACCTTTACTCCTTACTGTAAGGATACACGACTTTACCAATGGATGCAAGAGGATACACCCTATTGTCTGCGTGAGTATTGCCGCGCGTATTCTGGCACGGCTTGACCGGGTAGAAGTCGCGCATCATCAATCGGCGTTCCCGCCTTCATCTCGAGCGGCACAACTCCCGCCCAAGTGGGGAAAGAGTAATCCTCCTCATCGTCAACGGGTGGCCCGACGCGGACCTTGGCCGAGAATTCTTCAATCGGCAAGCGCAGAACGGATGTGGCCTTGAGTTCGCGCTCGTTGGGCTGGCGCGCATCGCCCCAGCGGTCGGGGAGAATGTGTTCTGACAAAAGTTGCAAGGCCTCGATTTTCTCTTCCGGATCATCCACCAGAGTGGCCTTTCCCAGCACGACCACCGAGCGGTAATTCATGGAGTGATTGAAGATGGACCGGGCAAGCACGAGTCCGTCAAGCAACGTTACCGTAACGCAGACGGGCACGCCGTCTTTCATCTGGCGTAGCATGCGGCTGGCGGCGGAGCCGTGAATGTAGAGGCTGTCGTTTTTGCGTCCGTAAGACGTGGGAATCACAAAAGGCTGGCCGTCGGCAACGAAGCCGACATGGCACAGGAAGCCTTCATCGAGAATGCGATACGCGGCTTCACGATCGTAAACGGCGCGATCGGCTTCGCGGACCAGACGGGTCCGCGGCGTGGGCGTATAGGGCTGGGACATGCTCTCTGACATTGGGGGAACGACTCCGGGCAAGCGCCAAGGATGGGTGAAGGAAAAGTGTAACACCGGGATGCCGGCTTCGGGCTTCGGCTTTCGGGCTCCGGCGAAACAACCGCGGCGAATCGTCTCTTATGATCCGCCAAGTGGGTCGTAACCGATCCTCGCGATAGAAGCGGCTGAAGATAATCGCGACGAGCAGGAGCGTGAGTGGCGTGAAGATGCTGGCTTCAGGACCGACGCTTCCGCCGGTGAGCCAGCGTGGTCCGCTGAAGCTTGAGTTGAACAGGTTCTGATAGGCAGGCAAGCCGCTGTCGGCCACGCCGTAAAAGTAAGTTTGTCCCCAGTCCCATCCGGCGTGAAAGCCCACCACCCACCAGAGGTTGCCGGTGCGGCGCAGGATCAGGCAGAACAACATCCCGAAGCAGACCACCGAGAACAGTCCAAACTTGGTCTCCCCAGGATTGCCGGCGTGGGCGAGGCCGAACAACAGCGACAGCACAATCGCGGACGGCCAGAAGCCCATGCCCGTGGTAAGCGTGAACTGAAGATAACCCCGGAAGGCAAATTCTTCCCCGAGGCCAACGATCACGAAGGCCGCGGTCCAGGCAGCTGTGGCGGTGAGGATGGTCATGCCGTGAATCGCAACGCCGGCGAGGTGAAATCCGTGGAAAGCGAAGATGGCAAGAAGGCTGGCGCTGATGGCGAGGAAGCCTACGAGAGTCCCAATCCAGAAATCCCCTCGAAACGCGGATCTTAGCGGCAAGCCGTATTGTTCCCACTTGCGGTGCTCGATGCGGCTCATGATCAGCGCGGCGAGGCCGGTGAAGACAAAAATGGCGCCGTCGCTCAGAATCGCGGCAGCGGGCGAAAGCGATGACGCCGTTCCGAACTGAAGCGGCCGGTGCAGCAAGAAATGCATCACCAACCAGATGGCAAGGTTCACCGCAGCCACAAGGCCGACCACAATTGCCAGAAAGATGAGCGCCCGCCAGCCGGCGCGGATGCCGTTCGGCCCACGGAAAATACTGGTGGCAGGCGGTGGCGGAGGAACTGCCGGCGGAGCTACTGACGGCAGGGCAGGATCTTATCGCTGGGTCCACATACAATGGATTCCGACGTGTAATTAAGTTACGCGAACAGCGGCGGCGAAGTTCCACGTCTTGCCTGGATTCCTCCAAAGGCTATCCAGTTCGCCGACTACTCTGGACACACGCCAGGAACCTCACCAGTTAAATTTCAGCGCGAACTGGAACTGCCGCGGGTCGTACGCCGCGGTGGCCTGCCCCGCGTTGCTGAACAGCGGGCTGACGGCAGCCACGTTGTAGCGGTTTGCAATGTTGAACATGTCGGCGATCAAGTCCATGTTGTAGCGCTCGCCGAAGTAGATGCGCTTGGCGAAGCGCATATCGTTGAAAACGGTCCAGGGAGTAATGCCTGCGTTGCGGCCCAGGTTGCCGTCGAGTTGTAAGAGAGTTGGAGCGATGCCGGCGGCGACGAAGCCGTTAATGCAGGGCTCCTGCAAGGTGCCGCTCGGCGAGTACTTGCTTTTGTAAACGGTGCCGCAGGCTGGGTCGACGGTAGTGTTGGGGCGGGAGGTGAGAGAGGAAATCTGAAAGTTGTCGCCGCCGCCCGTGGTGATGTTAAAGGGCCGGCCGGAGGAGAACTCGATGATGGGAGCAAACGTCCAATTGCTCAAGAACTTGCTGCCAAAATCGTTGCCACCCACCTTGCCCGTCTGGTAGACGCCGCTGAAGACGAAGCGGTGGCGCTGATCGAACGAGGAATTGGCGCGATCCAGCGCCGGGAAATAGCTGTCCTGCGGAGTGAGCGTGGCCTGCAAGTCGGTGGAGTCGTCGATGGCGTGCGACCAGGTGTAAGACGCCAGGAACTCGATAGTGGTTGCCGAAGCGCTTGCGCAGGTTGGCGCTGAAGCCATGATAGACCGAGCTGCCGTTGGAGTAGTTGGCGTCCATGTCTCCAAAGGGAACGCAGCCGGTGTAGGAGAACCCGTTGGTGGCCGAGGGATTGCAACTCGCATTGAAGCCGTGGAGCGTGGAGATCAGCGTGGTCGCCTGCGTCACGCAAGGCGCCGTAGCGCCGCTGGTGTTATATCCGGCGGCGATGGATGGGTTGAGTCCACCCGGGCGGAAGAAGTTCATCAAAGCGGCGTCCACGTAGGGGAACGGGGTGCCTCCCATGGGATTGCAGGTGACGGTGAAAGGACTGGCCGGCGGGGTCTGGCCGGCAAGAACCGCGTCGTAAACCGCTGCCTCGAAGTTGGCGACCATTAGATCGCCGCGGACTGTGTTGGCGTTGATCGGGCGGTTGAGGTGGCGTCCGCCGTTGAAGTTGTACGCCAGGTTCAAGGAAAGGCCGTGGCCCAGATCGCGCTCGATGCTGATGTTGGCCTGCTGCGCGTAAGCGTAGACGAAGTTCTTGGCCTGAGGATAGCCGAAGGGCTGGAAGCCCAGCGGCAGGAACGTCCCGTCGGCCAGGTTCAGGTAGTTCTGGTTGAGGAACTCGGATTGGGGAAAGTTCAGAGACTCGAACCGCTGCTGGTTAGGCAAGTAGCCGAGGTTGGCATTGGCCGTTGGAGACGGTGACGGTGCGCATCCGGGCTGGATCAGCAAGCCCTGAAAAATCGTAAACGCATTCAGGTTGGTCGCGTTTCCATCGCCGCTGCAGAAGCCAGTTCCTACAAAGGCCAACTGACCGCTGGTTGAGCCATCGGAAGCGTCTCCCAGGAAGTACAGGGCCAGCAATGGGTGGTCGTAGAACATGCCATAGGAAGCGCGCACCACGGTCTTGCCATCGCCCTTGGGATCCCAAGCGATTCCGATGCGAGGCTGGAAGTTGTTCTTGTCCGTTTGAATGCCCTTTTGCAATCCCAGGTCGTTGTATCCGGCCACGGCCAGCGCGGTGGGCGCCTTGAGATTCGGCGGAATCTCCACGTCGTAACGCAGGCCGTAGTTAAGGGTGACGTTGGGACTCACCCGCCAGGAGTCCTGCCAGAACAGCCCCAGAGCCTTGTTCTTGAACGAATCGCTTGGACTACCCAAGCCTTGGATGAAGTCGCCGGGCAGGCCAGCTCCGTAGGCTTGCACGGGGGAAAGATTGGGGAACGGGTCGTTGGGAACCGGAGACACGAAACCTAAATTGGCTGAGCTGAAACCACCGAAGTCGTACACGCCGCCGTAGTTGACGGTGAAAGTTGCGGTGAGGGGAATGTAGTTGAAGTCGACGCCGAACTTCGTGTTGTGGCGACCGATACTCCAGGAAAAGTTATCGGTGAACTGGTAACGCTGCTCAACCCGTTGGACGTAGGAGTAAGGTTCGCGTCCGAAGTAGGCCAGGCCGGTAATGTTGATTGCGGGGTCCGATCCCCCAGGGATCTGCGTGTTGTAGAAGTAAGCGTTGCCGCGCCGCGCATACTGAAAGCGGAATTCATTCACCTTGTTGCTGCCGATCGTCCAGGTGTCCTGGGCCACGCCGGCGATATCGCGGTAGGTCTGTTGCGAGGTCCGCGAGTAGGCGTTCTGCCCGAAGGGCTGATCCTGGCCGCTCACTTCTATGCCGGTTACCGTGCTGGGGCTGACATTGGCGCGCAAAGTCAGTCGGTTATTGTTGTTGATGTTGTGGTCGATGCGCAACGAGTACAGGCTGGTTCCCTCAAAGACGGGAAAATTTCCCCTCTGCGACGCCAGGGTTTGATACGACGCCGGCACAGGAGCGCACGCGCTTCCTGGCGGACACGTGGTCGGGAAGCCGGCCCAAGCGTTGAGCAGGCCTCCTGTCGCGCCAGACACCAACTGGCTTGGCCAAAATCCGTCGATGGCTTGGCCGGAAGATGCTCCGGTCAGGACGGCATAATTCTCCACCGCCCCCAGGAAGAGGGGATCGGCTTCGGCCGCCAGGGTCGCCGGATTAGTGAAGAAAGAAGCCTGGTCCGGGGTGAGCTGCAAAATTCCGAAAGGCAGTCCGACCTGCGTCGTGTCGAAGGGAACGAGTTGGAAGTTGTTCTGGCCAATGCTGGAGAATCCCGTCTCGTGCCGCCGCGTAATTTCGTAAGAGAAATAGTAAAACGTCTTGTCTTTCTTGATCGGCACCGCCGAAAGCGGCACCGGCCTGTACCCGCGTGTAGGCCGGATTAGAAACCGTGCTGAACGGATTCACCGCCTGGAAATTCCGGTTGCGCAGGTAGCCGAAGACGTCGCCGTGAAAAGCGTTCGATCCCGAGCGGGTGATGATGTTGACCACTCCGCCGGCGGCGCGGCCATATTCCGCGGCGTAGTTGTTGGTGATGATCTGGAATTCCTGCACCGCCTCCTGCGAAACGGTGGAGCGCACGCCGTTGATGGAGTTGTCGGTGGCGTCGGCGCCATCCACGTTCACCAGGTTCGAGCGGCCGCGCTGGCCGCTAATATTCAGGCCGGAAGTGGGCGCGGCGCCGGTGTTGGGGGCGTTGTCGCGAACCACCTGAGAATCCGTCAGCGTGAAATTAATGTAGTTGCGGCCGTTGATCGGAAGATTGTCGATGCGGCGCTGTCCAATCGTGTCCGTGGTCGAAGTGCGCGAGGTCTCCACCAGTTCCGCCTGAGAACTGACCTCGACCACTTCCCTGCCGGTAGCGAGCGCCAGCGCGACCGGAAGCTCCGCCACGCCGCCGACGGTGATGCCCACATCCTTGGCTTCGGCCTTGCCAAAGCCCGTCGCGGCCACGGTTACGGTATAGCTTCCCGGCGGCAGCAGCCGCGCGTTGTAGCCACCCTGCCCGTCTGCGGTGGCAGCGCGTTCCACACCCTTGGCGACGTCGCTTACCGTGACTGTGGCGTTGGCCACAAGATTTCCCGCGGGATCCTTTACGGTTACGTGCAAATCGCCGGTGGCAACGCCGCCTTGACCGAAGGCGAAGGAGGACAGCAACACGACGAGCACTGCGACGGAAACAGTCTTCAGTTTGTCGATCTTTTTGCTGCGGATCTTGATTCTGCGGATATCTATGCTGCAAATCATAGAGGCTCCCTTGATTCCGCCAGATTGAAAGCGGCGGCGGAAACAAACTCCAACGGCGCTTGAGCAGAACACGCGCGAAATAAGCACGGGATTTCCGGGTGCGGCAGGGTCCCGCTGGTTTTTACACCAGAACGGGCGACGAAAACAAGGAGGAATGATCAGGAGTGGTTCGCAAGTTAACCCGGCTGTGGTTGAGCCGCAGCAACGCCGATCGCGATCTCATGGGGCAACCAGAGAATGTCTGTGAGGCTAGTCACAACCTGCTGCCGCAGACCTATTTCGATGCGTAGAGGCGAACCGGGACGACAGGATTTTGCAGCCGGCCCAACAGCATGGCCGTTCCGCTCAACCGCTCATAACGGTCGACCACCCGCACGGCGGCAAACTCGGAGTTGGGCCAGGCCAGAGCCAGATAAATCCGCATCAGCGCCACGGCAGTGTTGCGGCGAAGCAGCAGCGCGTCATTCACCAGTCGCTGCGCCGCGTCCGCAACCTGCGAATCGCCGCTGGCGAGAGCATCTCCACCCACCCGCACCAGCACTGCGGCGTTGCTTGCCGCGATCTGGACATAGGCAGCCATAGCGCGCAAGCGCTTACGACGGACCGCACGGTACCGGGCGGGCGGCAAACGGCGCCGCAGGTAATTGTCCTCTGCAGGGTCGATCAGATTGCGGAAAGCTTCGATGTCGATGGGACGGATCGCGACGGCCGTCCCTGTGCTTTCTTGGACGCGCAGGCTTCGGGTTGCGGCGACGCTCAAGATAATGCCGAGCGCAAGTACAGCGGAGATGACGATAATAATGGCCAGAGTCATTGGTGTAGTAGTCGCTCCAATTCCTTGTTCCACATCTCGAGGCCGAGTTCTGGCGGCGGAACCGCAGACGTAATGGCACTCTTATGGGGGGCGAGGAGGTAGTAAAACCAGATCAGGACACAAACCTGATAGGTCGCCAGGTTTAGCAGATCGAGAAGAACGCGATATTGAGCGGAGAAATTCCCGTTCGCCATCAACGCCCAAGTCGCGAGATGTACACAAGCCGAGATGCCCAATCCCAATGTGACGCCGAAGGCAAAACGTCCCCAATGCAGTTTGAAATAAGCCGCAAATAGGAAGAGAAACAAAATCAAGCCGCACTCGATCAAGTAGGTCGTCTGCTCGAGAAGATGAGCGCCAGAGACGATCCAATAGATGTTGTCCTTCGGCGTATAGGCGGCAGCCAAGCTGGCTAGGAGCACGAGAACCACGCCGACTCCGCTTATGAGCGACTTGCCGAGCTTGGCCACAGAAGAATATGAACCGAACACAGCGCCGAATATCTCGCCGATCAGGGCGAACTTTACGACCGCTTCCGCCAGCAAACCTGCCCAAAATAGGTACCACCAGTTTGTCGCGCTAACCGAGGGAAGGACGTCAGCGACGCAGAGCGTAAGTTGCTCAACTCGCCACCACGACCGCAAAGACCAGAAAGACCGGGAACTGCTTATAGAGCTTGCGCCGCCAAATCAGAACGCCGAGGATGAGGAGGAGAAAATTGGGCGCAACCCAGAGGTAGTACCAAAGAAGTGAGTGCGCCTGCAGCATGGCCGTAGCCACGCACTATACCGCGACCTGCTGCAGGCGGCAACAGTGAGGCCAATCGTGTCCGTTTTTCGTAACGCTAGCGGAAAACTACGGTTTGCAGATGGAGTTTCCGCCACAATTGGTTCCACCCACTCCGCCATCCGCATGCGCGACGGTGGGAATGACCAAAGTGTTGAGGAGCATCAGGGCTGCTGCGGCGACTAGTAGAATACGTTTCACGGTTGTTTTCTCCTTGTTTTGGAAAATCGAACCGTGATACTTTCATGACTTCCGCCCGAACGGAAAGATCACTTCCGTACACCGACTGTTCGGAATTCGTAACAAGATGACGCTGAAATCTGCTTTGCAGGATCTGCGGGAGACCACGCTGGGTGCCATTTCCGGCCTGCTGGCGAAACTGGCTTATCTGGGCTCTCTACGCCGCCGCGAGGGCGGCTACCTGCACTGGGGCATGACCCTGGTGCACGGGGAGGAGGCTTCAAACCGCGCCCTGAAGGCGGCTCACACCGAGGTGTTGTCCGC
>CAVPEZ010000036.1:0-48692 GCA_963703635.1 uncultured Acidobacteriaceae bacterium | reverse complement strand
CGCCAAAGGGATTGGGCTCTTGCCCCACAGAATGTATTCGATTTCCTTGGTGTTCTCCTTCAACACAACGAAGTACATGTGGTCAAAATTGAGGAACTTGCCGATTTCGTCTGCGAGAGTCGTGGCCAATTCTTCAGGTTCGCGGCACGCAGCGATCGTCTCGCTGATGCGCACAATCGCCTCGTAGCGGTAGCTGCCTGTTTGAGACTCAACGATCGGCTCTGTATCCATAGACTTATATTCAGCGCTGAAGCCCGGCTCTAATTTACCCCAAATCCTCAGGAAGATAGATGACTCATTTCCTCTACAGGTCGCAACAGAGTCCGACAAGCGGGTGTAAAGGACTCCCGCGGGTTCAGGAGACGGTGTGGACTACGACGCAGCAGAAGCCAGCCATCCCTGGACCGACCGGCATTGACACACAAAATCGCGGTCACAGCTTACATCGCAAGTAGTGATGACTCAAGCCGAGTGACATGTTTCACGTATTGTGCGGCTACCTCTTCAGCAGGGCTTGTAACACAATCGACAGTTTCGACCCTTTCAACATATTTCGAGCTAAATCGACTTTCTGCGAACCCCGTGCTTTTCCATCACTTACGCGTGCCACGACGTTTGGCACGGCTCTTGCCTTTGAGAGAGGTGCGATGCTTCGAACCGATTGTGAGGCTGTCATGTGGAAGATTACAACTCGCGGTTTCACGCTGCAGGAGGTGTTAATCATGGCTGCCATGAATCTCTTAACCAGCGCCGAAACCGCTGCCAAACGCGAGAATCGGGCATCGCAGATATCAAAAGGAGACCAGGCATGCAACTGAAGTACTCGATACAACGAGCAGCGGTGATTGTGGGCGTTCTGGTACTCGTATCCGTCACTGCCGTCGCACAGGAGAACCGATCAGAAATTAGCGTCCAGGGCACGGGATTTTTCACGAAGGACACGGCGGGCAACGGCGTATTCGAACGTGCCAACGAGACCGGAGGATTTCTTCTTGGCTATCGTTACAACATCAATCGTTGGCTCGCGGCCGAGGCGAACTACGGCTACGATCGGAACACACAATTCTATTTCGGCGGCACACCTGCCCGCATCCAGTCCGACATCCACCAAATCACTGGTTCAGCAGTAGTCAAATTGCCCGGCTTTGTCCGGCTGCAACCGTACGCTCTAGCTGGAGCCGGAGCCCTCGTGTTTGATCCAACCGGCAACTCTGGTGGCAGTTTCGCAGGTGCAACATTGGAAACCAAAGCCGCGTTCGTTTACGGCGTGGGCGCAGAATACGCTTTCACGAGGCACTTCTCATTGCGGGCCGAGTATCGCGGATTGGTGTACAGGGCACCAAACTTCAATCTTGCCGGCTTGAACACAGACAGCTGGACGCAGATTGCCCAACCGTCCGCTGGCATCGTCTTCCGCTTCTGATAAACCGCGGTCGAAGGCATGGTACGGGTATTTCAACCAAGTATTTCAACCAAAATACCCGCACCACGCTACAGGCCAATAATCTCTCCAATAACGGATGTCCTTCCATTAATGTCCGCCTTGGTTTGCAGTGATAGGCGCCGCCGTATTGCAGCTCCGGTGTTGCCCCATTGGCTGCACTTGACCGGTTCACCCTTGGGATAGAAGACGTTGTCGTCCAGCAGTGCCGGATCGATCGGCAATCCATCCCTGAGCGCTTCTCGTCGCGTATATTCCCATGCCGGAAACGTGTGCATACCTAGCTTGACCCAATCGAGTGCCTGGGATGTCGCATCGGCCCGATCATCGTGCTTTCCGTTAAGAAAGGTCGTCAATTCTTGAGGATAAGAGAGGCACCCAATCGGCTTCCATCGGCAACAATACGAATCCATTTCAATCGTGCTGGTGATCGAGTGCAGCCGCACGATTTGTCAATCGCGCCGCGGAAATGCAGGGCCGCAAGCATACGCTTCGGGGGTCGCGTAAGAAGACGGATCCAACACATTCGATACGGGAGCCAGATGCCTCTTCTGGGGTATCACGATCTATCAGCGGCAAGAACTTCTTCCAGGTCTATGGATCCCATTGTGCCACGTCTTCGTCGCGTTCTTCGTCGTAGAACTTCTTGACCTGATCGTCAATCACCCTATCAATCACGTCACCGAGAAGGGCTCGAATCCTATAAACCCGTCGCCACGCAAAATAAATTCGCTGCCAATCCTTACGTACTGACCGAAAGGTTCGCGTTGGCCCATTCGACATAGGTGCGCTCTATCGCAACGCCTGCCCAGTGTTCGGCAATTACCAAAAGCTCCCTACTGGTGGGCACAAAATCAATCACCTCCTGCGCCCAGAGTCCATTGACCTCGGGAACGTCTCCGATAGGGAAGTACTTCCAGTGTCCTAAGTCGTGATTGTCAGCATTTCTACAATTGGCCTCGCGAGTCTCTTCGATGCCGGCAACTGCGGCATTCAGTATATCGCCATTCATTTTGCTTCCGCTCTTCATTGTTCTCCTTGCTAGCCCCCCCTAGTTGCTTCCCCATGTTCAGCCGGCGGACCGCATTGAGTCGCGATTATCTCCCGCAGCGCGCCGAACCAAATTCGCACTACAGACTTGAAATCACCCACGGGAATCACCCACGATCCATCTGTCTTGCCCGTACTTTCCAGTGTTTAGCAGTCCCACAGCAACCATTGAAGTTGTTGGAAACACTGGAAATACGAGTTCTGAAAGGCTGGCGTCGGCGGTTCAACTCCGTCCCTGGCCACCATCATTTTCAATCACCTACATCCGCTCGTAACCCCCAAGCTGTTCCAATTTGTTCCTAAGACTCTGCTCCCGAGTGTTTATTCTTCCCATCTCTGTCGTTTCGGGCGATCTGGAAGAAATTCTTGTTTTCGCGCGTCGACTGTGAGATATAATCCTCGCGGAACCGGCCCGCTGCCAGACTCCCCTGCCGCCCGTTCCCTCAGCCCGCCCGAGAGATCTTATGGTTTCCTGGACAAAACAAACCGTATTTTTGGCTCTGTTTCTGACATCGGGCCTTAGGGCTTGGGCGCAACTTGGGGCTGTGGGCACGCGTCCGGCGTCGACCAGCTCCGGGATGGGGATCGAGCAGAACCAAATGGGATTATGGATGAATGAGAGTGACGACGACAGGCGACGGAATATGTTGGAGAATTTTTCAGACTCTGTCTCCAAGTTTGACCTAAAGGCTCCCGGCGCAGCGCGACGGGAATACGAGAAGGGGACGCAGTTTCTAGTAAAGAAGAGCTTCAGTGATGCGGCGGAGCACTTCGCAAAGGCGATTGCCACGTATCCAAATTTTGTGGCCGCACACAATGCACTCGGATCGGCGTATTTGGATTTGGGACGGAACGAAGAGGCGCAAAACGAATTTTTGCGGTCTGTAACCCTGGATGGTCACCTGCCTCATAGCTACATGAATCTGGGGCGGGCACAATTGGCGCTGAAAAATTTTTCTGGCGCGCAACAGTCAATGCAAAAAGCCTCAGAGCTGGCGCCGTTAGATTTGCGTCTGCTCTCGGCGTTAGCGTACGCCCAATTACTGAATCGCGATTACGGTAGCGCGATCGCAACAGCACAGCGAGTCCATGGCCTCAAACACGAAAACAATGCCATTGTCCATTACTTCGCCGCCGCATCATGGCAGGGCCAGAACAATCTTCAGGAAGCACAGAAGGAATTGCAGACTCTGCTCAATGAGGATCCGAAGTCTCCGGTTGCAGAGACGGCTCGGCAGATGATCGAGCAAATTAAGAAAAGAAAAGATCAGCCGGCAGAATCGGTGACGATCACCTATTCCAGTACGCCCGATGACCCGAACGTGGCTTCCGACGCGCGCGCCCGAAAGATTTTGCAGCAATTTGAGCTGCAGAGGCAGGTCGCAGAGGTCGAAAAGGAACCAGAAGAAGATTGCGGGACCTGTGGGGCGGTGATGCCGGCTTCCTTGCTTGCGGCCGATGTTCCCTCTGGCGGTCCGCTTTCGCGTGGACAGCGTGGCAGTTTTGGCGGATCGGGTTTGATCCTACACAGCACGGTCAACGAAGTTGCGGTTTTTTTTGCAGCCACAGACCACGGCAAATCGGTGAGCGATTTGACCAGCGAATCAGTGGTCATTCGCGATGACGGAAAACCTCCGGTGGCTGTAACTGGTTTTCGCAACGAGGCGCAATTGCCCTTACGGTTAGGTTTGGTCATCGACACTAGTTCGTCAATCACAAAGCAGTTCGCGTTTGAACAGAAGGCGGCCGCGTCGTTCTTACAAAAGACTCTAACCGACCAATATGATCTGGCGTTCGTGGTTGGTTTCTCCAGCACGGTACTGATGGTCCAGGATTTCACAGGGGACGAAGCGGCGATATCGAACGGTATTAATCAACTGGCACCGCGCGGCGGGACTGCACTTTGGGACGCAGTGAAGTTCGCTTCAGACAAGCTGGCGTCCCATCGCGAAACCCAGCCTGTAGCCAGAATTCTGGTGGTGATCAGTGATGGGGACGACAACTGCAGCCGGGCGACTCTCAAGCAAGCGATTGAGACTGCGGAGCGCAACGAAGTGATCGTGTACACTGTGAGCACGAGAGAACTCAGGGACGCAGTGTCAAGCGATATGGTGGCCGATCAGGCCATGAGAGTGCTGGCCTCGCGAACTGGAGGAGCGGCCTTCTTCCCCGATTCTCTTGGCGCTTTACAGCATGGACTGGGGGATCTGCAGCAAGTAATCCGCAGCCGATACCTTATCTCTTATAAGCCCGATCACTTCGAGGCCAATGGCCACTATCGCTCGATCGATCTGGTGGCCCAGAAATCTGGCCACAAGCTCCACGTCTATTCCCGGCGGGGATATTATGCGAATGCGAAGCCGGGGTCGTAGTGGCATCACTACGGTAGAACGGCGCGATGATTTCCTTATAAATGCACAATACCTTCAGGAAGTTCTTGAGCGAGGAATGTTCTATTGTAACGAGTGGGTCGCAGGCCACGCACTAGAATCAAGGGAACAGCATCGGGATTACCGGCCAAGCAGTTGAAGTTGAACGAGCATCCCTCAACCGCTTTGCTCGAAAACCGTGAGAGACATGCCGGGCGGGCTATCTGCGGGTTGGGCGCGAAATGGAATACAGATTCGCACAGTGCCTCCGCCTTGCGGCGGACTCAAAAGCTCCATGCTTTGATCCTGGCCGTAGAGCGATTCGAGCCGCTCCCGTGTAACCCTAAGACCCAACCCGTTGTGTTGGAAGAAGGCTGGCTTGCCAAACCCTGGCCCGTTGTCGCTTACTTCCAGTTGAAGTTCGTCGTGCTGCATCTTCACTGTGATCCGAATCTCCCCTTCGCCCAGCAGTCTCGAAATGCCATGTTTGACGGCATTGTCCACCAAAGGCTGCAACAACAATTGAGGGACCTGGGCATCCAGCGTTTCAGGAGAGATGTCCAAAATCACGTTGAGTCTTTCTTCGAAACGTATCTTTTCAATTTCCAGGTAGCAGTTCACAAACTCGAGTTCATGGCTGAGCGTCGTGATCTGAGTCCCCTCGGCCTCCAGGCTCAATCTGAGCAGGTCGCTCAGACGGGTCATCATTCGATCGGCGGCTAGTACGTCGGTCAGCATGAGCGCCGAGATGGAGTGCATCGTATTGAATAGAAAATGAGGTTGGAGCTGGCTCTTCAGCACCTGTAAATGCGCTTTTGCCAGCTGGGTCTGTAGTTGCGATGCGCGCAACTCGCGCTGCCGGAAGCGCTGATAGTACGAAACAACATGTGCGATTAATATGATTGGAAGGTACGTGGTGAAGATGTCGTCGACGACATTCGAAAGGAACAGCCCCTCGTACCTATGCCATTGAATCCGGAAGCCGTGGGCTTGAGAATCCCAGATGGCCGATGCCCACTGACGCAGTTGAGAGTCCCAATAAGCGTAAGGAGTCATGCCCCTGAGAGCCACCTGCACCACGGCAAACACTAAACCACCTGCGAGCAGCAGCAGCGAACGTTTTGCCCAGTTGCTGCGTTGCACTGGGTAGCGATTTGCCAACGCGAAAACAAAAGGAGTAAGCGGAATATAAGTGAGGACCTGGCTGCATTGCAGGCCTAGCACACTCAGGAAGCTCATGGAGCCGCCGGTCGAGCGATACACTTCGTAGATCGTGATGGCGTATGCCAGGGCGATAAACGTCCACACGCCAAAACTTAGCGCCCAAACCAGCCACGCACGCACGCCAGGTTCATCGGGGTCGTGGTCCGCGGTTTCAGAGAGTGCTTTGCGCCGCGGTCTGCGGACCAGTTCGCCTCCACAGTGCGGGCACAGGTGTTGCCGCTTCGAGCTACAGTCGGCGCAGAAAGTACATTCATAGGAGCACACGTAGGCTTCCGCGTCACTGGATAATTCGCGTTGACATCCTTGACAGTTGGGTTTCATTCACAGACCGCCTTGATACTGCCGCGTGCTGAGTGGAGGAGTGTGCAACAGAGCATGCATTATAGCCAATAGTGACACTGTTCACGCTCGCTCGTAACAAAAACAGCGAAAAAAATCTCGTGCCGATGCGCCGCGATGGAACTGGCTTCCCGCTCTGACGGGCGGCAGCTCTGTCCTGCCCTTCTAAAGTTAGTATGACGAATTTCTTTTCTACGAATTCTTGTAGAACACGCAGATATTTGTGGTCAAGATACGCCCCCGCTAAACAACAGAACCGAGGGGAGCAGAGTTAGTTCTTCACGACCGGTCACGGAAACCGGGTTACTTGTCCCAACCGAGGCCGTACATCCGGGCCTTGGCACCTGGCATGTTACCCACCCTTACAACTGTGGACGCACCCTGCGATTCCGCAGTGCATTCGGTTGGTGTAAGGAGAGTGTATGCAGCCACATGTGAGAAATTCCAGAGTCCGGAAGTTTCAGGCAGGTGTCGTTTCTTTCAAGAGCGCGTTGCTTGTGGTCACGCTGAGTGCTTTGGCTTTGTTGTGGAGCAGCCTGGCAGCAGCCCAGCATACAACCGGCACGCTGCGCGGACAGGTTCTCGATCCGGCCGGGGCGACAGTAGCCGGAGCCAACGTAGCCATTAGGAACGACGACACCGGAGTCTCACAGACAACGGTTACGAGCTCGGCCGGAACCTACGATTTCCCGAGCGTCCTGCCAGGAAGTTACAGCGTCAGCGTGGAGGCGAAGACTTTCAAGAAGTACGTGAAGAAAGACATTGTGGTACAGGCGAACCAGGACAACGTGGCCGACGCGCGCCTGGACATAGGCGCATCCTCGGAAACCGTGGAGGTAGTGGCTGGAACCGCGGAAGTGCAAACTACGTCCTCAGACCTGACGCACACCTTCGATGCGCAGGATGTCGCGAGCCTCCCGAGTTCCGCCGGAGTGCTCAATGGCAGCCCGCTGAATCTGGCCATACTGGCGCCCAACGTGGTTGCGACCCCCGGCGGCGCGCAAGGCGTGGGAGGCGCGGTGGGCGGCACACGTCCACGGGACAATAACTTCAATGTGGACGGCGTGGATGACAACAACCTCGGCGTTACCGGCAACAATTCCACGGTGATTCCGGATGCGGTAGCCGAGTTCGCGCTGCAGACAAACCAGTTCAGCGCGGAGTATGGGCACTCGGCCGGAGGACAGTTCAGCCTGATTACCAAGACGGGCACTAACAAATTGCACGGTTCGGGCGAGTGGTACGTGCAGAACCGGAACTTTAATTCGCTGGACAACCTGACCAAAGAGGAAATCCTGACCAACAAGAGCCTGAACCCGCCGGTTCCGGGATCGCTCCTGAGTAAGCCGGCGTATGATGACAACCGTTTCGGCGGCACCATCGGCGGCCCCATCATCAAAGACAAATTCTTCTTCTTCGGGGCCTACGAATACACCACGGTTCATGGGGCAGGCCCTGTAACTTCGCTGGCCACCGCTCCAACGCCGTCCGGACTGGCCACGCTCGTGGGCATGGCAGCGAACCCGGCGGTGGGCGCGGCTCTGGCCGATTTCCCGACCGCGCCCGCTAACAATGCCGGCACTCTTATGGTGAACGGAACCGCGATTCCGGTGGGCAGCGTAGCCATTATCGCTCCCAACTTTCAAAGAGAGCACGACGCACAATTCAACACGGATTACACCTTGGGACGCCACCAGCTCGGTACACGCTTCACCTTCAACCAGGAGAAATTCATTCTGCCCGGGTCGGTTCCGTTGCCGGTGTGGAACCAGAACTATCCCATTAACAATCGAAAGGTTGCGCTCACCGATACCTGGACTGCCAGAAACAACGTGGTCAACGACCTGCGTCTGCAGTACTCGTACTTCTTTCTGGGTCTGCTGGATCCCTGCACTCCCGGCGTGACTTGCCAGCCGGACATAACCCTTGGCGACCTATATTCAGGGAATACTACCGGAGTCGCCGACAACCAGCATCAGAAGCAGAACAGTTATCAGGTCCGTGACACGCTGTCTTGGGTGCGCGGCAAACACACTTTCAAGTTTGGAGGCGAGTACAACCACTTCATCTACCCGCAGTTCTTTTTGTCACGGAGCGTAGGCGACTATGCCTACAGCACAACCTCTGACTTCATCAACGACGCTGTTCCCGACGTGCGCGCCCTGCGCAATGCCGGCTCAGGATTTTTCCTGGGGACTGACAGCCTGATGGCCGGGTTTGTCCAGGATGATTTCAAGGTGTCATCGCGTCTGACTTTGAACCTGGGTCTGCGCTATGAATACTGGACCAATCCGGTGGGCGACAAGCTGTGGAATCAGAATACCATCTCGAATGTTCCGGGCTTGATCAACTTCGCGAGTCCAAACACGGACACCAACAACTTCGGGCCGCGTGTTGGATTTGCCTATGACCCAACGGGCAATGGAAAGACCGCGATTCGAGGCGGCTTTGGCATCGCCTACGACGTCAGGTTCCAGAACTTTGATTCGATCTCTTTGCCGCCGCAGTTGCAGAGCGAATTGAATCAGTCCTCGGCTTGTACCCTGACGCCAACGCCCTCGTGGTGCGCCACGCAGACCGGTTTTCTGGCGGGAGGCGGCTTGCCCCAGACCTACATTCCGCCAGCGGATCAGTTGTCGGCGCGGAATCTGACCAGCGCCCACCTGCCCAACAACACTGTCCTCCCCAAAGTTCTGACCTGGAGCCTGGGCGTGCAGCATGAGCTGTATCGCAATGCCACGGTTGAAGTGCGATATGTCGGCACGCGCGGGTTGGAACTGCCGGTGCAATTCCGGCGTAATTTCATTACCTACTTCGACGCGGGCGGCGCGGCACTGCCCACCTACCTTAGCGCTTCTTCGATTCCAGCAACCTACACCGGTAGCACACCAACGGATACCAACTTCTATTTGTTCGAGAACAACTACGGTAGCCAATCCTTAACCCCAACCCCGATCCCGGGATTAACTCAGCCTAGTCCTGACATTTACCAGCAATACGGTTTCTTCGGAGATGTGACGGAGTACTCTCCCTACGCCAACAGCATTTACCATGCGGGCTCTGTGAGCTTCACTCAGCGCGCCGGGCACGGGCTATCGGTGAACGCGAATTACACCTACTCCCACACCATTGACACGGCGACGAACGAATTTCACACGAGCGCCCTGAATCCGCGCCGGGCGCAGGATACCAACAACCTCGCGGCCGACCGGTCCAATTCGGACCTGGATGTGCCGCAGAAGTTTGCCTTATCGCTGGTCTACCAGTTGCCCAAGGCCAGGTCGTCGAGTTCAGTTGCGAAAGCATTGCTGAACGGCTATCAAGTCGGGAGCGTGTTTTATGCCCAATCGGGGCAACCGGTCACGCTACAGTCTGGCGTGGTCGATTCGAATGGCAACGTGGACGCAGCGGGCGACAGGGTCGTCATCAACCCGGCCGGGACGGGCAATGTTCTGGGGGAGGCCTTTCAGGGAGATGTGTTTCCAGTATGTGAAGGGGCCGGTGGCGCCACTTATGTGGGCACAACTTCGTTCTTGACCGCTCCGTTCAACGGATGCAACGCAAACGCAAGCGCTCCCTTTGGTTTCGATCCGGCGATTGGTTATACGCCGGTGAATGCCACGGACAAATACGTGATCGCCGCCAACGCCGCTCGAGCCACGGTGGGCCGAAACAGCATCCGGACGCCGGGCTTCAGCACCTTCAACCTCTCGGTATTCAAGAACACGTACTTCGGTGAGACCAAGTACCTGCAGCTGCGGGCGGACGTTTTCAATGTGCTCAACCATCCCAGCTACACGCTGACTAATGGGAACGTCTTCAACGCCGGTGGTATCGCGACCGCGCTCGCGAATGCGGGCTACGCGCAGCCCTCTGACGCGGCTTTCCTGAATCCGAAGAATTTCGGTGGGGGAATCCGGCAGATGACGCTGGGCGTAAAGTTCATCTTCTGAACCCGAGCATTGCACCTAAAAGGGGATCGGTCTCAGACCGATCCCCTTCTTTCTTTTTATGGAGGAGAGAGTTCTGTCGCCCTGCGGAGTCTGCTGCCGCAGTCTCACCAGGATCTCGGGCGCGCCTATGAGTTCCTGTCGACCACCCGCTGCAGGGCGGCGCGGTAGCCGCGGCTACAGGACAGTTCTTTGCCGGTCTTCAACACCACCACATACTCGCCGCTGTTGACAGGTATCAATTCCCTGATCTTCCGGACATTCACGATCGTTGAGCGGTGGATGCGGATGAAATGGCTCGGATTCAGCCGTTCGGCGATGCCGCTGATTGTCTCCCGAAAAAGATACGACTCTTTTCCCACGTTCAAGCGTACGTAATTCGCGGCGGCTTCGAGCCAGTCAATCTCCTCCAGGTTCAGGAATACAACCCGTCCCTTTGCCTTGATCACCAAACGGCCGTCGGGCTCGAACCCGGTGAGAGTCTCCGATCTCACCCGGGATAAAAGGTCCAGAATGCGATGAGTGATCTGTCGATCCTGCAACCTTAACAATTCAGACCGGGCTCTTGCGATGGCGTTATGGAGCCGTTCCTGGTCGAACGGCTTCAGCAGGTAATCCAGAGCGTGCGCCTCAAAGGCGCGAATCGCATACTGATCGTAAGCCGAGGTAAAGATGACCACCGGCATCTGTGCCGGCGAGATTTCGCCCAAGACCTGAAACCCATCCAGATCTGGCATTTGAATATCGAGCAGAAGAATATCGGGAAGGTGGGATTGGATTGCCGCTACAGTTTGCCTGCCATCTTCGCACTCGGCGACCACTTGGACTTCCGGTTCCGAATCCAACAGAATACGCAACTTCTTGCGGGCAAGCCGTTCGTCATCGGCAATGACGGCGCGAACCGGAGGGGCTGGGGGCTGGTCTTGCGTCGCAGATGCAAGGTCCGGGATCATTGCGCAATGGCAAAACTGGTTGTTGATCTAACAATTGGATAGACGTGGTTGCATGAGAATGGTTGCTTGCGGACAAGGTACACCTTCGAAATTCCGTCCCCGGAGGACCCAATGTGATCCCGCAAAAAATGCGATTCGTACTGTTTCTAATGGTGTTCATCCCACGCACCGACCCACCGCCCGACCGTGTTCCGACCTCAGCTCGTCACATCGATCCGCGTGTCTACTGCGGCAGGTCATGATTGTTCTTTCTCAGCGCGCCGGGACCAAGAGTCGCTCTCCATGTCCGCAAGCCTTTCTCGGTCAGCAATTCCTCCGCCTCTCCATACGCGACAAGACGGCTCAATATCACTCGCAGCGAATTTGCCGGGTGTTTGAGACCCGCCAACCCAATCGGACATTTTTCTTGAATCCGTCCCAACATCTGGCGGACGGTCACAGGTTCGCAACAATCCCCCAACACTTGACGGCATAGATCGGTAATTCCCGGGTGGATACGGGGACGACGAACCGCTTGAAGCGACAAGAGTTCCTGCAGTTCTCCGTTGATCACGTGGGAGCCGAAGAGATCAGCAAGGCCGGCTACGGTCTTTTTGATCATTCCAATGCGCTTTAAGATCGCCGCTCGCTCCCGGTTGAGAACTCGCAATTCGCTTTGCAGTTGGCTGATGACAGGCTCCAGCTCCCCGTGCAGGGGCGATTGGAGGGGAATAGACTGTGTACCGTTCCCTTGATGTTCCAGAGGATCGTTTGTTGGCATCATATGGGTTTTGCAACGGCTGTTGGCGCGTGTGTAGACAGTCCGATTGTTATCACTTGTCTAGGTCTACGGGAAGGCTTTGGGGATGAATGCCCAACGCATTTCAGTAAATAGACACCAGCGGGGGACAAACGATCCGGGCCATCCCCCTCGTGTGACGCACTTTACTACCACGAAAGGGTTATCTCTTGTCCGGACTTCAGTGGTAGCAAAAAAACCCTGAATCTCGTGATGCGCTTCCCAGCGTCTAAGTCCCAGATTATCCAAACAGGGAAGCGACAGGTCCGGGCGAAGAGAACGAAGAGGACAGAAATGAGAATCAGGTGGCGATTCGTAACAGTGTCAATTTTTATCTCTGTGCTGGCCATGCGGCCCTGCAGCCTGACTCCCGCTGCTCACGACGGTAGAGTGTCGAAGATTCAGGAATATCTGGATACTCACGCGTGGGTAGGCGCATATCGCAACACTCATTCCCTGTCGGCCGCTAAATGAAATAATAACTGTGCCGTACAAATTCAAAGGAGGAATCGAATGCCAGACAAAACCGCCGCAAACGAAAACGAAATCTCCCGCGACCGCCTCGCGGAGCTGTTGAACGAAGATCTTTCCCGCGAATACCAAGCGATCATCGCCTACGTGGTCTATTCCCAGGTGCTGAGTGGCGCACAATATATGGACATCGCCGCCCAGCTCGAAATCCACGCCAAGCAAGAACTCGATCATGCCCTGATCCTGTCGCGGCAGATCGACTATCTCGGCAAAATGCCGGCGGTCACTCCCCAGCCCGTGCGCACATCGAAAAATGCGAAAGACATGCTCCGGTACGACCTCGACAATGAAAACGAAACCATACGCAATTACCGCGATCGCATCCGGCAATGTGAAGCGCTGGGAGAATACGCGATGGCGGAACAGATTCGCCAGATCCTCATGCAGGAACAGGATCACCAAATCGATTTAGCCACTGCCCTCGGCGAAGAGGTTCCAGACGTCAGCGGTGGTCCCAAAGGACGCTCTCTGCGCAAGCGTGGCTAGCGGGGGAATGGAGGCTTGCATGTCTCAAGGAATATGTGGACAACTGACGGATCCTAGTGACCGCTCTCTCTCCCGTGATCGGCTATGACAAGGCATCGAAGATCGCACCCTACGCGATGGCCCACGATCTCACGCTCAAGCAAGCCGCACTGAAGCTGGCTTTTGTAACGGAGGACGAGTTCGACGGGCTCGTCGATCCGGCGACGATGGTCCAGCCGTACGTGGCAAAAGCCAGCTGACCGAAACTGCTGACTGACATGAATGAAAACTAGCGAAGACGAAAGGGTATGAGAAATATGAATACATATAAACGAACCATAAAAAGAATGCCTCAGTCCTTCTGCATCACCTTATTGCTGACCTGTTCCGTGCTCTCAGCGCAGAACGTCGCTGCGCAGAACAACAACGAAGCCCGCCGCGTGCGGAATATTGTTCTGGTTCACGGCGCCTGGGCGGATGGGTCAGGCTGGAGAGGCGTTTACGACATTCTTGTAAAGGATGGCTACAACGTCACCCTCGTGCAAGAGCCGGAGACGTCGTTCCAGGAGGATGTCGCCGCCACCAAGCGCGTCCTTGCTCTGCAGGATGGGCCGTGCATTCTTGTGGCGCACAGCTATGGGGGAGCCGTAATTACAGAAGCCGGGACAGACCCGTCGGTGGCCGGCCTGGTGTACATCGCCGCCCACATGCCGGACGCCGGAGAGAATGAGGCTGACGACGGAAAGCGCTTCCCCAGCGACCTGAGTAAGTCGAACGCGATAAAGAAGACATTAGACGGCTTCACCTACCTCGACCCAGCGCAGTTTCACGAGTACTTCGCAGCCGACCTGCCTGCTGAACAGGCCGCTTTCATGGCGCGATCGCAGGTTCTCAACGCAGCAGACAATTTCAAAGCCGTCATCACGGCACCCGCGTGGAGAAGCAAACCAAGCTGGATGCTGGTAGCAGGTGCAGACCGGACCATCAACCCTGACCTGGAACGCTGGTATGCCACACGAGCCAACAGTCACAAGGTCGAAGTCTCGGGCGCCAGTCACTCAGTTTACGTCTCAAGACCAAAGGAGGTTGCAGCTCTGATCGAAGAAGCTGCATCGCACGCTCGCTAGAAAACGAATTCTAATTCAAAAAGAAATGAAAGAAAGAAGGAGGAGTCATGTCACGGGAATCACGAATGTTCGCGGGAATACTTCTGGTCGTTCTTCCCACGGTGATGTACGGAGGCCTAACTCTTCTCGGTTTGCTAACGGGAAATGAGCCCGGATATAACGACAACTCGGTGCGCCACGATCTCTGGCGGGCCGGGCACGCGCACGCCGGCGTCTATCTCGTTCTGTCGTTGGTGATGCTTCGGTATGTTGATGAGGCGGTGCTTTCTCCTTTTTGGAAGTGGCTTGCCCGAGCCGGCGCGCCGATCGCTGCGATTCTAATTCCTGCTGCGTTCTTTCTTTCGGTCGCTTCTCCCACGGCGACGCGGCCGAATGGTTTGATCAATCTCGCATACGTTGGCGCGATTTTTCTGGCGGCTGCCGTTCTCAGCCTCGGAGTGGGCCTGATTCGCGCCGCACGTCACATGGATTTGTGAAAATGAAACCGTGAGGAGATAGTGATGGCGATTAACAAAGGCAATGGGATCATCGACACACCCAGCAATCACTCGGTAGACCAGACAGTCGAAAAACTCAGAGGGATTCTGCAGGCGAAAGGAGTTACTTTGTTTGCTTTCGTCGACCATAGCGGAGAAGCGGCAAAGGTGGGAATGAAAATGCCTCCCACCAAACTGCTGATCTTCGGCAGCCCTAAGGCCGGCACTCCTTTGATGCTGGCGGTTCCCAGCGTTGCCATCGACCTTCCACTCAAGATTCTGATCTGGCAAGATGTTCAAGGCAAAGTCTGGGTCAGTTACAACAGCCCAGACTACTTGCAGGAGCGGCACAACCTATCGCCGGAGTTGCTGCAAAACATCGCCGTAGTCGGAACACTGGCGGCGAAGGCAGCGGAATAGCATATGGCAGAAACGGAAGACGCCAAGAAGCCCGATTTCAGACACGGAGTTCTTGTCCGTGATCTCGCCGACGGAGCGATGGCCCTCGGGCAAGTAGATGGCGAAGACGTCGTCCTAGTGCGCCGCGATGACGAGTTTTTTGCGGTGGGCGCCAACTGTACTCATTACCACGGCATGCTTTCGCAGGGTCTGGTTGTTGGGGATACTTTGCGATGTCCCCTGCATCACGCCTGTTTCAGCCTGCGCACTGGAGAAGCGTTGCGCGCACCCGCGCTCGATCCGATCCCTCATTGGCGCGTGGAAAGGATCGGCGACAAGCTGTTCGTGCGCGATAAACTCGCCGGTCTGGATCGAAAGCATCTGCGCAGCTCCGCGAAGGGACGGAGCCTTCCTGCTTCGGTCGTCATCATAGGCGGTGGCGCAGCTGGCCTTGGTGCAGCGGAAATGCTGCGCCGGGAAGGCTACGATGGCCCGCTGACCATGATCAGCGCCGATGATTGGCCCCCGTATGACCGGCCGAACCTGTCGAAGGACTTTCTGGTGGGCGCCGCACCCGATGACTGGATGCGCTTGCGACTGCCTGACTTTTACCGCGAACAGAACATCGATCTCGTGCTGAATTCTCGAGTGACGGCGGTGGACATCCCGGGGAAGAGTGTCCAATTGGAAAGCGGCAAGATGTACGAGTTCGAAGCGCTTTTAATCGCGACCGGAGCCGAACCCGTCCGATTGCAGATCGAGGGCGCCACCGACTCCCAGATTCACTATCTACGAACGTTTGCGGACGCTCGTGCCATTGTTTCCAAGGCTGCATCTGCCAAGCGTGTCGCCGTTGTGGGCGCGAGCTTCATTGGCTTGGAGGTTGCAGCATCGCTGCGGACACTTGGAGTCGCGGTGAACGTCATAGCGCCTGGCAGCCAGCCTCTGGAACGCGTGATGGGTCCAGAAGTTGGCCTCATGATTCGCAGACTTCATGAAGCCCACGGCGTTGTCTTCCACTTGGGGGAAACCGTGAGGAAGATTGACGGAGCCACATTGACGCTGTCTGGCGGAGCCGCACTTGAAGCGGACTTCGTGGTTCTGGGCGTCGGCGTGCGCCCTTCCTTGACTCTGGCCGAGCAAGCTGGCCTGACAATTGACCGCGGAATTGTGGTCAACGAACACCTCGAGACCAGTGCTCCCGGCGTCTTTGCGGCTGGCGACATCGCGCGGTGGCCCGATCCGCATTCCGGGGAGCGAATTCGGGTCGAGCACTGGGTCGTGGCCGAGCAGCAGGGGCAAGTGGCGGCCAAGAACATTCTGGGCTATCGCGAACGATTCGACGCCGTGCCATTTTTTTGGAGCCAGCACTACGACGTCGCCATTAATTATGTGGGACATGCTGACAAGTGGGATTCAGTCGAGATCGAGGGCGACCTTGGTGCTCGGGATTGTGCTGTGTCTTATAAGCGCGGGGGACGCACCCTCGCTCTGGCAACGATCTCGCGGGATCTGCAGAGTCTGCAGACCGAAGCAGCGATGGAGCCGGCAAGAGATGAGAGGAGAAGGTGAAGCAGTTAGGCTACGCTGGTGACCAGCGATTCTGATTTCCGCAAACTCGGTCACGCGTTTCCGGTGATTTGGCTGAAGGCCTGAAACGGAAATGTACGTGCCCAGTTTCTTATAGCTTGCTCAAGCGCAGTCTTGCGGACTGCGTATTCGGGGCGATAGCAATTGGGATACTGGTTCGCCCGCCTCGAGCGTCCCCAAGCATTCCCGTATGTCGTGGCACAGCAGCGTCACCGATATCCCACCGAAGCCCGGCGGATAGCGGTCGAGCCGGCGCAGCGCCGCTTGCAACAACAGCATGGCTCCCAGCGGATTGCTGCGTTGCAGGTGATGGAACGCAGCAGTCACCTGGATCAGTCCCTGCAGAAACGTCTTCTCCGGCTCGGGAGACCCCAGCCATACACTTTCCCAGGCCTCATGAGCGGTAAAGAACTCGCCCGCTTCATACAATCGCAGGCCTTCCGCCAGGGCGCCTTCGCTCCAATCGAATTTCATGATCTACGGCTCGTGTTCCAAACTAGCATGATCTTCACGAGTAAGGCCTGCAAGCCATTGGGCCTTCAATCAACCCTGTCGCGCGGCGGCAGCGGCGGGTGTACACTGATCGGCAGCATCGGAAGTTCAAGGGGAATCCCGGCTTCTGGGATGCATCGACTGCGGGACGCCCTGCCTTCCCCCCGGCGATAGCTGGAGTTTTTATGAGGAGTTCTCCGGAAGCCAGGCGGCTGGTCACCCCCAGCGCTGCGTCAAGAGTGGGCTTCTTCGTCCATAACTCGTTCGCCTGTTTTCTGCTGTACGTGATCTGGTTTTTCGCCTGCCCACCCTTGCATTCGCGCAGGCCTCGCCGCAGGTTCCCGCCCCAAGCCCCGCTCCACCGTCTGAAATCAAGCCGGACTCGGCGGAGATCGCCACTCATGATGAGCCCACCACATTCAAGGTGAACGTAAGACTGGTGGTGGTGCGCGCCGTGGTCCGCGATTCCAAGGGGAACGCGGTCGGTAATCTTCGGCAGGAGGACTTTCAGGTCTTCGACAAAGGCAAGCCGCAAGTCATCACCCAGTTCGAAGTCGAACAACCCGGAACCATCGCCGCGAAGGCGCGCCAGAAGACGGTCGAGAACTCCAGCGATATTCCTTCCAGCGACACGCCTCCCAATCCTGTGAACGCGACTCCTGGACCCGAGCGTTTTGTAGCTTACATGTTCGACGACGTGCACTTGGAATTTGGCGATCTCGCCCATGTCCGCGAAGCTGCGGAGCGCCACTTTAGTCACGTTGCGACCCACCGATCGTGCCGCCATCCTCACCACCTCGGGTCGTACGACCCTGGACTTTACCGACGATCGCACCAGGCTGCACGAAGTACTGCTACAGCCTGCAGCCGCACCCGATCTCTGGCGGTTTTGAGTGTCGATTGTCCGAAGATTAGTTACTATCAGGCTGATCTGATCGTCAACCAGAACGATCCTCAGGCTGCACAGATTGCTCTCCAGGAGGCGCTGATTGTGCGCCCAAGAACCTTCAAGGTCAGACCGATCGGAAATCCGTCAGCGCCG
Organism: uncultured Acidobacteriaceae bacterium; assembly: GCA_963703635.1. GTDB lineage: Bacteria > Acidobacteriota > Terriglobia > Terriglobales > Acidobacteriaceae > Sulfotelmatobacter. The sequence goes on along the minus strand of CAVPEZ010000036.1, from coordinate 30,466 downwards.
GTCACTGCCATCAGTGCCGATGCATTGAATAGCAGGTGAGCACGAGAGCCGCATAGCTCTCGGCGCTCTCAAGGATGTCGTCCACGCCCTTTCCAGGAAGCCCGGCCAGCGAAGTGTCGTCCTTGTTTCTCCCGGGTTTATCGTTCCGCAGCTCGAGTACGAATACGTCGAGATCATTGATCGTGCCGTACGGTCGCAAATCGCCATAAACACGCTGGACGCGCGTGGGCTGTACACCCTCCTCCCGTTTGGAGACATCAGTCAACACAGCTCTCATCCGCCACCTCCCGGTAAGGCCCTCATCGAGAGTGCGGCCGCCGCCGCGAACGATGACCTTCTTGCCGTTTTAGCCGACGGCACCGGCGGCACGTTCTTTCACAACAACAACGATTTCAACGAAGGCTTCCGGCGCGTTGCCGAGACCCCGGAATATTCCTACATGCTCGCATTCGTTCCGCAGAATCTGAAGGCTCGACGGCGGCTTCCATAGTCTTAAGGTCTCGCTCAAAAGCCAGCAGAAGCTGACCCTGCAAGCCCGCCGCGGCTATTACGCGCCCAAGAATTTCGCCAATCCGGATGAACAGGCCAAGCAGGAAATCGAAGACGCAACATTCTCTCAGGAGGAGGTGCACAATCTTCCCGTCAAATTGCGCACCCAGTTTTTCAAGGCCAGCGACGAGGATGCCAAGCTGATCGTCCTTGCCCACGTGGACGTACAGCATCTGCGGTTCCGAAAAGTCGAGGGGAGAAATAACAACGTTTTGACCTGTGTCTCAGCATTGTTTAATCGCAATGGCAACCTGATTCAAGGAACGCAAAAAATTGTGACCATGAAGTTGAAAGATGACACTCTGGAACACAAGCTTCCCTCGGGCATTACACTCAAGACGAGCTTCGACGTTAAACCGGGGAGCTATCTGGTCCGGTTGGTGGTAAGAGACGCCGAAGGACAACTGATGTCCGCCGAAAATGGGACGGTTGAGATTCGCTAATGAGATTCGTCTAAACGCCCAACACGGAGGTTATATATGCGCGATCGCCGGCTGGTTCTGCTGATTGGCCTGATCTGTCTGGTTAGCGGCTGGATGTTCCTCGAACTTGGCCCCGACCATCCCGTCGCGTACGCCCAGCAGTCCACCACCGCGCCCCAGTCCGAACCAGAGGTCATCCGTGTGGAGACGCGCCTGGTCCTCGTGGATACTGTGGTGACCGACAAGAAAGGCAACTACATTCGCGATCTGGCTCAGAAAGACTTCAAAGTCTGGGAAGACGGCAAGGAGCAGGCCATCACCAGTTTTTCCTTCGAGGAGAGCGCTGGTTCCAGCAAGTCGCAGCCGCGCTATCTCGTACTGTTCTTTGACAATTCCACCATGGATTTTGGCGATCAGGCCAAAGCCAGGGATGCCGCGGCAAAATTCATCGATGCGAATGCCGGCCCCGACCGTTTGATCGCTATCGCGGATTTCGGCGGCAGTGTGCACATCTCGCAAAACTTCACCGCCAATGCCCAGCGGCTGAAGCAGGTGGTGATGGGCCTTAAAGGATCCGCAGTTTCGCCGAACGCCGAGCCCCCGGTCACAGTGGCGTCCTTGGGCGCTCCGCCTGCGGCGCCGTCTCTTGGGAATGCCGAAGCCGATTTCGGCGTCCGCAGTGTGCTGCTGGCTCTGCGGAGCCTGGCAAAAAGCCTGTCCACAGTGCCGGGGCGCAAGACGCTGGTCATGTTGACCGCCGGTTTTCCGCTGACCATGGAATTCCAGTCGGAAGTAACCGCAGTCATCGATACCTGCAATAAGTCGAACGTTGCCATTTATCCCATCGATGTTCGTGGTTTGGCGGCGCCGGATATGCATCCCCTGGGCCGTCTGGCGCGGCCTTCGATCCATTCCGCATCCGTATCGCTGGTCCCGGCCGCACTTCACTATTCCAGCAACCACACTCTTCCGCCTGCCCTCATGCTGGCGGAGTTTGCCGAACCAGCTCCGTTTCTCGCGCAACACGGCGGCGGTGGAGGTGGTGGCGGCGGCCACGGAGGAGGTGGAGGTGGAACCGGTGGAGGTGGAACCGGCGGAGGTGGAACCGGCGGCGGTCACGGCGGCGGGGGCGGGACCGGGGGTGGCGGGACTGGCGGTGGCGGCAAGAGCGGTGGCGGCGGCACTGGCGGGGGTGGCAAGAGCGGTGGCGTTGGCGGTGGAGTTGGAGCCAACAGCAGCCTATTCAATCCCTACAATCAGCCCAGGCAGATCGTGCCGCAATTTCCTCCCAGCGCTTCAGACAACCAGCAGGTTCTTTATCAACTTGCTGGTGGCACTGGCGGCTTTGTCATCCTCAATACCAACGATCTGCTGGGCGGTCTGGAACGGATCGCCAAGGATCAAAACCAATATTACCTTCTCGGTTACAAGCCCGCAGTTCTACCCGAGGGAAGTTGCCACACCTTGAAGGTCAAAGTGGAGCGCGGGGGAACCGAGGTTCGCGCCCGCAGCGGTTATTGCAATCTGAAGCCAATGGATCTTCTGGCCGGCAATCCGATCGAGAAAGACCTGGAAGCCCGCGCCGGCGGCGAGATGCAGGGCAACGTGACCGCCCTGATGCAGGCTCCTTTCTTCTACACCTCGCCCAACACCGCACAGGTCCATCTTGCCGTGGAGATTCCTTCCGCGGCGCTCAAGTTTGAAAAGGTGAAAGGCAAACAGCATGCCGCCATCAACATACTGGGTATCGCCTACAAGCCGGACGCGTCGATTGCCGCACGCTTCAGCGATACCGTGAATGTTGACTTCGACGACAAGAAAGAAATCGAGGAATTCCGGAAACAGCCGTATCGTTACGAAAACCAGTTCGGCGTCGCCTCCGGCGACTACAAATTAAAAGTCGTGTTCAGCTCCGGCAACCAGAGCTTCGGCAAGCTTGAAACGCCGCTCTCCATCGACCCCTACCGGGGTCAGGAATTCAGCATCAGCGGTGTCGCGCTCAGTAACGACATTCGCCGTGCCGCCGACATCTCTACCGGCCTCGACAGCCAATTACTCGAAGACAGAACTCCCTTATTGGTGCATGGAATGCAGATTTCACCCTCGGCGTCCAACCATTTCAAGAAGACGGATATGGCCGGCATCTATGCGGAGGTCTACGAGCCACTCCTGAAAAATCCGAATCCTCCGGATGTCGCCTACGAGCTGGTGGTTGTGGAACGCAAGACTGGACAGCAGAAACTGCGCGTCGGAGACCGGACTCCCAAGGGAAAAGCTGGCGATCCTGTCATTCCCCTGGGACTCAAACTGCCGGTGGCTTCGCTGGAACCTGGTTCTTATCGGGTGCAGTTGCGCGCCGTCGATTCCGTGGGCAACTCCAGCAAAACCCGCACCGCCGATTTCGAGGTGGAATAACGCTCCGCGTTGCGCCCTGTTTGCAGACACGCCCATGTGGGGACAGCCGCCTCGGCTGTCCCGCCACGCGAAGCGAGGCGGCTCCTTCGCAGAGGCCGGCACACCAGGTCGTGCCTCTAGCACTCGACCTGCAAGAGCCGCTTCGCATATCATTTGAAGATGATTCCCGCGATTGCGTCTGGCCCCGGATACGGGTCCGCACGATGATCATCACCCGGAGTCCGCTGAGAATTTGTCTCGGCGGTGGCGGCACCGATCTTCCTTCCTATTACCGGCAGCATACCGGCTTCGTCATCTCCGCCGCCATTAACCGCTATGTCTACATCACCCTCAACGAAGCCTTTCGTCCCCGGATCATTGTGAAGTATTCCAAGTTCGAAGATGTGGAGAGTGTCGACGAGATCCAGCATCCCATCATCCGCGAGGCGCTCAAGTTGACCGGCATAACCGGCCCCTATCTTGAGATTGTCAGCCTTTCCGACATCCCAGCCGGCACTGGCATGGGGTCCTCCGGCAGTTTCACAACCGCCCTGTTGTGCGCTCTACATACGCTGAAGCGCGACTTCGTGCCGCCGCGAGACCTCGCCGAGCAGGCGTGCCACATCGAACTGAAGTTGCTCAACGAACCCATCGGCAAGCAGGACCAGTACATCGCCGCTTTCGGCGGCATCACCTGCTTCCAGTTTCTGCCGGATGATCGCGTGGTCGTCGAACCGCTGAAAATCCCCGCCGAAACTCTGGCCAACCTCGAAGACAACCTGCTCTTGTTCTTTACCGGAAGCTCGCGCAACGCGTCCGACATTCTCCGCGACCAGGACTCAAGAACCAAACAGAAAAACTCTGAGATGATCGACAATCTTCACTTCACCAAGCAGTTGGGCATGGAGAGCCGCGACGCCCTGCTGGCCGGTGACTTGAAGAAGTTCGCCGACTTGATGAACGTGCATTGGCAGCACAAAAAGAAACGGTCTCCGGGTATGAGCAACGGTGAAATTGATCAGTTGTACGAACTCGCGCGAGTCAACGGAGCCCTCGGCGGCAAACTGGTTGGTGCCGGTGGAGGCGGGTTCCTGATGTTTTACACGGAAGAGAAAACTCGCCTCAGGGCGGTCATGAGGCGCGCGGGGCTCCGCGAAGTTCGAATGCAATTTGACTTTGCCGGAACCACGGTGGTGGCGCATTCCTAGGAGAATCCATTGTTGACGATGGCGATTCTCGCTGGTGGGCTCGCAACGCGTTTGCGGCCTATTACCCAGACCATGCCGAAGTCACTGATAGAAGTTAACGGCGAGCCCTTCGCCGTGCATCAACTGCGCTTGCTGCAGGCCAGTGGCATCCGGCGCGTCGTGCTCTGCGTGGGCCATCTCGGGGAGTTGGTCGAGCGCGCAATCGGCGACGGCGCTGCTTTGGGCCTTCAGGTAGACTACTCATTCGACGGGCCCGCCTTGCTGGGCACGGCCGGGGCAATCAGAAACGCCTTGCCCAGGTTGGGCGACTCGTTCTTTGTGATGTACGGTGATTCCTATCTTCCTTGCGACTACGCTGCCATCGCGCGGACCTTCGAATCCGCGGACGCGTTGGGAATGATGACTGTCTTTCGCAACGAAGGGAAGTGGGATAACAGCAACGTCGAGTTCGAGGCAGGAAGAATTCTCGAGTACAGCAAGACAGGCCGCACTCCGCGCATGCGTTATATCGACTATGGGCTCGGAGCATTTCGCGCCGAGGCATTCCACGGCTTGCCGGCCGGAAAAGCTTGCGATCTTACCGAGCTGTACGCGTATCTACTGCAACGCAAGCAACTCGCGGCATTTGAAGTGCATGAGCGCTTCTATGAAATAGGTTCGCCGGCGGGACTGCGGGAGACGGCCGAGTTCCTCTCCGCACGGGAAGCAAAGCAAGAGTCGCGACCATGACGGCAAAGAATACATTCGCGCAACAGTTTCTGGCGGAAGCCAGAGATGTGATCGACCGACTGGATACCGCCGAGCATCGAGAGACGCAGCGTCCTTGCTGGCGCTGACTCGCGCCTCCGGCGGGCGTTTGTTCATCCTCGGTGTAGGAGGCAGCGCAGCCAATGCGTCCCATGCCGTGAACGATTTCCGCAAGATCGCAGGCATCGAGGCCTACGCCCCCACCGATAATGTGGCGGAATTAACGGCCCGGGTGAACGACGAAGGTTGGGCAACCGTGTTCGAGGCCTGGCTGCGAGTCAGCCGCCTGCGCGCCAACGATCTTGTGCTCGTGTTTTCGGTGGGTGGCGGCGATCTCGAAAAGAATGTCAGCCCCAATCTGGTGGCTGCCTTGCAATACGCAAAAACCGTAGGCGCGAAAATCCTCGGCATCGTTGGCCGCGACGGCGGCCACACCGCCAAGGTAGCCGATGTCTGCATCGTGATTCCTACAGTGAATCCGGCTCACATAACTCCGCATACGGAAGCGTTCCAGGCAGTCGTGTGGCATCTTCTGGTCTCGCACCCCGCGGTAAAGCGGCAGCAGACCAAGTGGGAATCAACCGCTCCCGGCGGCGCGCACCTCCGCCCCGCCGTTTTCCTCGACCGCGACGGCGTCCTCAATCGCGCCGTTCGTACGCCACGGCAAGCCGTTTCCGCCGTCCGGCCCGGAAGAACTCGAACTTCTGCCCGGGGTCGCGTCGTCGTTGCACGATCTCAAGGCGCATGGATTCGCTCTCATCGTCATCACCAACCAGCCCGACGTTGCCCGCGGCACCCACACCCGTGAGGCCGTCGAAGCCATCCATCGAGCGCTGATCTCATCTCTGCCCATCGACGATATCTTCGTCTGCTATCATGACGATGCGGATGACTGTGATTGCCGCAAGCCCCGGCCCGGACTCTTGCTCGAGGCCCAACGCAAGCACAACATTGATCTGTCACGCAGCTTCTTCGTGGGAGATCGCTGGCGCGACATCGATGCCGGCCACGCCGCAGGTTGCAAGACGGTTCTTATCGATTACGGCTATCGCGAGAGGCCGCCGGCGCAACCTCCGGAAGCTGTGGTGAAATCGTTGCGCGAAGCCGCCGACTGGATCATCGGCTCCAGTTTGAAGGAGTCTCATAATTTAGAAGGGGTTTCACAATCACAATAAAGATGAAGTCCGTGTCCGAATTGCGGGTTCAGGTATTCGCCGACGGAGCCGACAAGGCCAGCATGCTCGAGCTCTACCGGCAACCCTACATCAAGGGTTTCACCACCAATCCAACCTTGATGCGGAAGGCGGGCGTCACTGACTACGAACGCTTCGCTCTCGAAATTCTCAGACTCATCCCGGACCGTCCCATCTCCTTCGAAGTATTTGCCGACGATGAAGTTGAGATGGAGCGGCAGGCTCGCAAGATCGCCCGCTGGGCCTCGAATGTCTACGTAAAAATTCCCGTGACGAATACGCGCCGCGAACCCATGTACAACTTGATTCGCCGCCTGAGTGCGGATGGCATTCAGGTCAACGCAACCGCCCTGCTCGCGCTCGATCAGGTTCGTCACATCGCGAAAGCACTGAAGGGCGGCGCGCCTTCCTACATCTCCGTTTTTGCTGGACGCGTTGCCGACACCGGCCGCGATCCCATTCCTCTTATGAAATCCGCCCTCGAGTTGATGGCGCCCGAGCCCAACTCGCAGCTCGTCTGGGCCAGTCCGCGGGAACTCCTGAACATCTTCCAGGCCGACGAAATTGGCTGCCACATTATTACTGTGACCTCCGACGTACTCAAAAAGGTCAGCCTGATTGGCAAGGACTTGCACGAGTTCTCTTTGGAAACCGTGCGCATGTTCCACGATGACGCGGCCCGCTCCAGATACACGCTGGAACTCACGCCCGAAGAGCGTCTCATGTGTGAGGCATTAAGTACGGATCGTTAGAGTACGGATCGTTAGAGTACGGATCGTTAAAGTACGGATCGTTAAGTTCGCGGTTCTCTTATCGTGCTTGACTCTTACCCCGGGTATCGTCCTGTGATATAGCCTTCCAGTTGCTGAATGGTCTCGGCCTGGTCAGAGACGATCCACTTCGCCAGATCGCCCAGCGTAAGCACGCCGATCACAGTGTCATTCTGGCCCATCACTGGAAGATGGCGAAAATGGTGCTTGGTCATAATGTTCATGCAATCGTCCACGGTATGCCGTGCAGTCACGAAGATGACGGGCGAGGTCATGATGTCGCGAACCAGAATCTCCTTCGAGGAGTGGCCTTTCAGGATTACATTGCGCGCATAATCGCGCTCCGACAGGATGCCAACCAACTTGCCGTCGGAAATAACCAGCAGTGCGCCTACGCTCTCCAAAGCCATCTTCTCAATCGCCTCATACACGGACTGGTCGGGTGTTGCGGAAAGAACCCTGCTGTTGTCCTTATTCTTTAGCACCAGTGCAATCGTGTCCGTAAGTTTCATGAAGACCCTCCAGCAGGGCAAGATTATACGCCTGATCGTTCTCCATCCAATCGCGCGATGCCCACGCGGACGCGATCCATCAGGGAAGGCATTCTCGCAACTATTCGTTGGAAAGAAAACCTCTGGCCGTCCGGAATTCGAGCCGTTGGATTGTCCGTGACTCTGGTAACCAGTGGCCGGTTACCTAGAGTTCGCATCGCAATATTCCCAGGAAGGATATTCACCTTTGTAATTCGCGGCGTAAGGAGCCCGCAACTAAACTTCGATGCGGGGGTTTAGATTTCACATGATCAACAAAATCACGAAGTCTCTCTTAATCCTGGCAGTGGGTGGTCTCATGGCCGTTGGCGCCGCCTCTGCGCAAACCCAAGACAGCAACACATCCGGCGCGGGACCGGGGCAGGTTGATCCTGGTCATCCTCGCGTCAACGAAGTCAATAAACGCGAACAGAATCAGCAGGACCGCATCGCGAACGGCGTCAAGAACGGCACCATGACTCCGGGAGAAGCCGCGCACGTGGAAAAGCAGGAACAGCACATCCAGAACCAGGAAAAAGCTGACATGGCCGCCCACAATGGTCACCTGACCAAGCGCGAACAGAAGCAGCTCAACCGCGAGCAGAACCGTACCAGCAAAGAGATCTACAAGGACAAGCATTCCGCAAAGTAAGTCTGTCGTCTGACTTCCCACGTTCAGACGAAGCCGCAAGACGTTGCGGCTTTTCTCTACTCCCCGAGAAGTTTCAAGTTTCCAGTTTCCGGTGTGAGGGCCACGCAGCAGCGCCGGGAACCAAGGGCTGGAAACTAGAAACTAGAAACTAGAAACTCGAAACTAGAAACTCGAAACTAGAAACTCGTATTGCCCTTTTCTCCCGGCTCTTGTCTATAATGGCCGGGGCACATCGCGGCTTCGGTTTCTCCCGGCAGGAAGTCGGCCTTCCCGCTTGTTATCTTTTTCGTCTCCGCGCGCCGGTTGAGGTAGCGAAGCGTGTCTGTTGATTGCATGAATGTGAAACCCGGAATTGAAGTGGCTAGCCTGAGCGACGTGGGCTGCCAGCGCGAGAACAATGAGGACTCCTACCTCTATTGGGAGCCAGCCGGCGACGAGGAATTCCAGCGCAAGGGACGACTAGCCGTCATTGCCGACGGCATGGGCGGTCACGAAGGCGGCCAGGAAGCCAGCCGCCTCGCGGTGGAGACGGTTCGCGAAGTTTACGAAGCGGCCGCAGGCGACGACCCCCAGGTCACCCTGGTGGACTCGTTTGCCCAGGCCCATGCACGCATTCAAGAGTACGCCGAGCAGAATCCCGCATTCCAGGGCATGGGGACTACCTGCACTGCGCTCGTTCTACGCGGCCGCCAGCTTTATTTCGCGCACGTCGGAGACAGCCGCCTTTACCTGGTGCGCGACGCGCGCATCCTGCGTCTGACTCGCGATCACTCCTACGTGGGTAGGCTCGTGGAAAGCGGCATCGTCCGCGCCGAAGATGCCGAGAAGCACCCGCAACGCCACATCCTCACCGCCGCTCTGGGCGCGGGAAGGGAAGTGGCCATCGACAGCGCCGAACAGGCTGTGACCTTGCTCGAAGGTGACGATCTCCTGCTATGCACCGACGGCCTTTGGGGTGTTGTGACCGACGAAGAACTGGAAACCACCGTGACCGCCAACACTCCAGCCGAGTGCTGTGCCGCCTTGGTGAAACTGGCTCGGCAACGGGGCGGACCCGACAACATCACGCTTCAAGTGCTGCGCGTCGCACCCGATTCCCACTCCTAGGTTCACTGGGAACAGGTTCACCGGGAATCTTCTCACGTTGCGCAGAATTTTCCCTTCGAACTGCAATCCTGTGCACCTCGGCCCCGTCACCACTCCTGTGGATATCCGTAAGTGATTGAACATTCTGGTGTTAGGAGTATCGCTTTCCCCGCCTCAAGGGACTTGCGCTTGCTATGTCTTCTATGTCAATAAAGTCTACTATTACAATGGACTTTATGGCATAATTGCAAACCATGAAGATCTCACAAAAGGGACTCTACGCACTTCAGGCCATGATGATGCTCGCCCGCCATCACCACCAGGGGGCCATCAAGATCCGCGAAATCGCCTACGAAGAGGATCTCCCGGAAAAATTCCTGGAACTCATTCTCCTCGAACTCAAGAACGCGCGCATGGTCGAGAGCGTGCGCGGAGCCAAGGGCGGCTACCAGTTGCGCCGTGAGCCCGCCGACATTCCTCTCAGCGAGATCATGCGTTTGATCGATGGCCCGGTGGCGCCATTCGCCGACGCCGAGCAACTGCGCGTGCTCATCGATCGCGATCTCCCGCACCGCGCACTCTATCAGGTGTTTCTCGACGTGCGCGACGCGGCTGCAAAAATTCTCGAAAACACCACGCTGGCGGATCTGATCTCCGGCACAGCCCCTCGTTCCACCAAAGGCAAGCGCGCCGCGAAGAAGAAAGAAAAAGAAGAAAAAACAGCGTTCTGCCCATGGTGGTCGGGGGACGAAAGAATGAGTAGACGCCTTCTCATCGCGCTTCTGCTGGCCTTCGGAGTTGTTGTGTCGAGCTCGGCGCAAACCACCATCCGCGTGGGTGCGTTTCCCAACATCACCCACGCGCAGGCTATGGTGGGCAAGGCCAACGGCTTTTTCGACAAGGCCATGGGTCCGCAAGTCAAAGTGCAGTGGACCAGCTTCAACGCCGGTCCTGCGGCCATTGAAGCCTTGTTTGGCGGCGCCATCGATATGACCTATGTTGGCCCCAACCCTGCCATCAACGGTTACGTCCGCTCCAATGGCGAGGCAGTCCGGGTCGTGGCAGGAGCCGCCAGCGGTGGCGCTTCTCTCGTCGTGCGCAACGACAGCGGAATTCAGAAACCCGAAGACTTCCACGGCAAGCGCGTAGCTTCCCCTCAGTTCGGCAATACCCAGGACGTTGCCCTGCGCAACTGGCTCAAGACCAACGGCATGAAAACCAACGACAAGGGCGGCGACGTCCAGATCATTCCCATGGCAAATCCCGATCAGCTCACCCTGTTCCTGAAGAAGGACCTCGATGCAGCCTGGGCGCCCGAGCCTTGGGCCACGCGACTCATCCATGAAGGTAACGGCCGGCTCTTTGTCGACGAGCGCACCCTCTGGCCCAACGGACAATTTGTCATCGGACTATTAGTGGTAAACACCAAGTTCCTCAAGAATCATCCGGATCTCGTCAAGAACTGGATCCGCGCCAACGTCGAATTAACCGACTGGATCAACGCTCATCCAGCCGACGCCAAGAAACTTTTGAACCAGCAGATTCAAGCCGAGACTGGCAAGGCCCTCCCCCCAGCAATTCTCGATGAGGCGTTTACCCGCCTGCAGGTCACCTATGACCCGCTGCACGGCGCGCTCTCAACCGCAGCCAAACAGGCATTTGACGACGGCTTCCTCGGTCGCCAAATGCCGGATCTCTCCGGACTCTACGATTTGACGCTCCTCAATCAGGTTCTGGCAGAGAAGGGAAGGAAGGCCATTCAATGAGCACGAACGCACATAATTTTCCTGCACCGTTGCCGATTCCGGTCGACCCTCGCAGTCCAGTTCGCATCGGCGGCGCCCGAAAAAAATCGGCGGTCCTCGCTCCATCCGTCCGCCCGTTCCGCGGATTCTTGTCCGAAGTTCCCAAAGTCGGCTTGACCGACATTTGCCTGAGTTACCGCACTCAGAGCGGCGAACGCCTGCTTGCCCTCGACCACATCAATCTGGAGGTGAAGGCAGGAGAGTTTCTCTGCATCGTGGGCCCTTCCGGCTGCGGCAAGTCGACATTGCTGCACTTAATCGCCGGCCTGCACCGCCAAACCTCCGGCCAAGTCCTAATCGACGGCAAACAAGTTCAGGGCCCAGGCACCGACCGCATTCTGATTTTTCAGGAACTTGGCCTTTTCCCTTGGCTTACGGTCGGGCAGAACGTTGAGTTCGGTATGAAAATGAAAGGCATCGGCAAGGCGGAAAGGGAAGAGAAGACTCGTTACTACCTGCGCCTGGTGCATCTCTCGCAATTCAAAGACAGCTACACCCATCAGCTTTCCGGAGGCATGCGGCAGCGCGTGGCTCTGGCTCGCGCTCTCGCTACTGAGCCCGACGTTCTATTGATGGATGAGCCCTTCGCCGCACTCGACGCCCAGACTCGCGACCTGCTGCATGATGAACTCGAACGCATCTGGGCCGAGACCGGTCGCACCATTATCTTTGTCACGCACAATGTGCGTGAGGCCATCCGCCTCGGCGATCGCGTGGCCCTGCTCACGTTCCGCCCCGGCCGCCTGAAGCGTGAATTCCCCATCGACCTGCCGCGGCCTCGGGTTTTGGAGGACACGCACGTCGCCCACGCCGCCCGCGAGATTCTCGACGAACTGCGCGAAGAGATTAACCGCTCCCTCGAAGTCGAATACAACGTGGGCGTGAAACCCCGCGTGGAACCGGGAGTCGAACAACAACTATGAAGCGCGCCGCCCGCCTGATCATTTTCTACGCCGGCCTGTTCGGCCTCTGGACCTTACTGGCCGAGTTGAAGATCTGGCCGCCCTACCTGTTTCCCACGCCGTGGGGTGTCGGCGAAGCCCTCTTGGCCGGATTCAAAGATCACAGCTATTGGATCGCCATCGCAGTCAGCATGCGCCGCGTGTTAATCGGCTACGCCATCTCCGTAGTGCTGGGCATGATTCTCGGCCTGGGCGTGGCCAGTAGCACGTTTCTCGAAGAAACCATGGGCGGCTTGCTCGTCAGTCTCCAGAGCTTGCCCAGCATCTGCTGGTGGCCCCTGGCTCTGCTCTGGTTTGGCCTCAGCCAGAATGCCATTCTCTTCGTAGTCATCATGGGATCGCTGCTCTCGGTCACGTTGGCCATGGAAGACGGCCGCAAGCAGATGCCCAAGATCTACGGCATGGCAGGACGCAATCTCGGCGCTAGTGGATTTCAATTATTTTGGCATGTGCTCTTGCCCGCTAGTCTTCCCTTCATCGTTTCCGGCCTGAAGCAGGGTTGGGCCTTTGCCTGGCGCTCTCTGATCACCGCCGAAATGCTTTATCTGAGCTTGGGACTCGGGCAGGTGCTGATGATGGGACGCGACTTGAATGACATGAGCGCCGTCATCGCCGTCATGATTCTGATCATTGCCATCGGGTACGTGGTGGATGGCGTGGTTTTCAAGTCCATGGAGCGGCATTTGCAACATAAGTGGGGTTTGACGCCGTCAACCTAGACTCCGTCCGGAAGGGAAGCTCCGCCTGCCTCGGACCGGCCCGGTCTTGGCACACTCTCATTTTCCGGGCCGGTGGTGTTAAGTTACATTTAGCGACATTGTAGCGCCGCCGTCCCGGCGGCTGTCGTGGGGACGTCTCGCCCACGCAGTGTCGCCAAGAATGTCGGCACTAACCGTGGAAGAGCGGCGCTTCAGCGCCGCGTTAAGCCAAGGCTGGGTTTCGCCCCGAGGTAAGACACATGAACTCCAGACGCAACTTCCTCAGACAAATCTCAGCCGCCGCGCTCGCAGCAGGCGCAGCCCCATCCCTCTTCACCTGGGCTCTCCCGCAGGAACAATCCGTAAACTTTCCCAACGAAGAAGGCATGATTCTCCGCTCCTACCGCTTCATCGATCTGGAAACTCCGGTCGAATACTTCAACACCTGGCTAACGCCCCTCCCGCACTTCTTCGTGCGCAATCACATGTACGAACCCGCGCAGCTCGATGCCCAAGAATGGCGTCTCTCCATCGGCGGAGAAGTCGAGAAGCCCCTAACGCTCTCCCTGGCCGAGCTCAACAAACTGGAAACCCACTCGGTAGTCAACACTCTCGAATGCGCCGGCAACGGACGCAGCCTCCATCGCCCTCAAGTCCCCGGCGTCCAGTGGGGCAAAGGCGCAGTGAGCACTGCCCGCTTCTCCGGACCACGCCTGCGCGACGTGTTGCAACGCGCCGCAGTCAAGCCCGCCGGCAAGCATGTAATGTTCCGCGGACTCGACGAAGTCCCCGGCAAAGTCCCCCCCTTCATTCGCAGCATCCCCATCGAGAAAGCGCTGGACGCCGACACGCTAATCGCCACCCACATGAACGGATCTCCGCTCACCAAGCATCACGGCTTCCCCGCCCGTACTCTGGTCCCCGGCTGGATCGGCGCGGCATCCTGCAAATGGCTGACCGAAATTAAATTGCTCGACGCCGAATTCGTAGGCAACTTCATGAGCCCCGCCTACCGCTGGCCGAACCAGCCAGTAAAGCCGGGCGACGCGGTGAAGCCCGAAGACACGCACCCGCTCACTGCACTCAGCGTGAAGTCGGTCATCTCCGCCCCAGCCGACGGCGCCAGCCTGAAAACCGGCAAAGTCACTGTCCACGGCGCAGCCTGGGCTGGAGAAGCCGACATCACGAAAGTAGAAATCTCGACCGACAACGGCGCCACCTGGAATCCCGCCAAGCTAGGCCACGACCAGGCCCACTACGCCTGGCGTCTCTGGACCTACGACTGGAAGGCCGCCAAAACCGGCGACTACACCATCCTCTCCCGAGCCACCGACAGCCAGAACCGCACTCAACCCTCCACCCCACTCTGGAATCCCAGCGGCTACCTCTACAATGCCGCAGATCAGGTGAAAATCCATGTCTCCTGACTTGTCTCGGAAAGTGTCGACGAATTCTGCAACGCCGCGGCCTCAAGCTGCGCCGCGACGTTGCATTCTTTCGCGGACTTTCATCCCGACCGAAACGATTGTCACCCCGAAGGGAATCGCGGAGTGGAGGGACCTGCTGTTGCTAGCCACGGCGTTCGCTGCCGTCGCTCTGTTCGCGCTCGTTTCCCCATTCCCCGCGCAAGCCCAGAAACCAGAAGCCGCCCCAGCCGCCGATCTCCCCGCCGGCCCCATGCAATCCAAGGCCACCACCGCCTGCCTGGAATGTCACGAGGCCCGCATCATCCTCCAGCAGCGTCTAACCAAAGCCACGTGGACGAAAGAGGTCGACAAAATGACGAAATGGGGCGCGGTAATCGATCCCGCCGACCGCGACGCTCTAATCGATTATCTGACCACCAACTTCAACCCCGACACGCCGCCCTACACCCCGCAACGCACCTCAGACAAAAGCAGTACCGGAAAGATGAAGTAATCGGCGGCGAAAATGCGCTGTAACGTGGAAGCCTGCAGTAACGTGGAACAACCGCTTGATTCAGCGCCGCGTCAAGCCTCCCGGATGGTGAGGGCTTCAGTGTGTTGCGTGAGAAATGAATTCTGCGCGCATAGGTAGGATGGGCTCATTGGATTCCAGCCCCGAAGGGGCGGCATGTAAAAGCCCGGCACGGAAGTGCCGGGTGTCAGTGGGAAGAGGGAACGAGTCCCGTAGAGCCTGCCCTGAGCGAAGCCGAAGGGGACGGCACGAATTCTCACGCACACTCGTCAGCCTCGTGGTCGCTTCTCGCCAAAAAAGCAAAGCGCTGCCGACCCAATGTCCCGACCGGACACTACGGCAGCGCTGCCACTGCTGAACCCAAACTACGAACCGAAGTATAGAAATATCACTGCCCCACTTCTAGTGCATTGTCGGGCACCTGGGCGCTAGGCGTTTGAGCGGAGCAGCGTTTTCAGCGCTGCGTCAATGGCCTTGTTTCAGAAAAGGCTTTCCCTCGCACTACGGCAAACCTTCCATAAGGCGCGAGCGTCAAAGCCATTGACGACACCACCCTCAAGCGACAAGAACGTAGAACGAAGAGTTAAGAACAGAGTTAAGAACAGAGGTAAGAACAGAGTTAAGAACGAAGACTTCAAGGACACGATAATGCCCGACTCGCCGCCCACCCGCCGCCATTTCCTCCAACACGCCTCCATCACCGGCGCGGGATTGCTGCTGCCCACCCTGGCCGCTCCCCAAAAATCCCCATCCCCCGAGCAGCCGAAAGACGCCGAAGGCATCTCTCCCGCCGAAGATCTCATGCGCGAGCACGGAGTGCTGAATCGCATCCTGCTCATCTACGACGACCACCTCCGCATGCTCAACGCCAGGCAGCCGTTCGACGGCTCCGTGCTGGTCAACGCCGCCGACATCATTCGCCACTTTGTTGAGGACTACCACGAAAAGCTCGAAGAAGATTTCCTTTTCCCCCGATTCCGCAAAGCCGGCAAGCTCGTAACCCTGGTGGATACCCTTCTAACCCAGCACAAAGCTGGCCGTCACCTGACCGCGCAGATCCGCGAACTCGCCGCCCTTCCCACTCTCAAATATGTCTCCGACGCCGACAAACTGGCCGACGCTCTGCGCGCCTTCCTTCACATGTACCGTCCTCACGAGGCCCGCGAAGATACGGTCCTGTTTCCCGCCTTCCGCTCCATCGTCTCTCGCGCACGAGTACGACGCCCTCGGCGACGACTTCGAAAAGAAGGAAGACGAACTCTTCGGCGACGAAGGCTTCTTCAAAGTAGTAGACCAGGTAGCCGAACTGGAGAAAAAGCTCGGCATCTACGATCTAGCCCAGTTCACACCAAAATGAATCCCGGTCCGTCTTCCAAGACGTGTAGAGCGGACACTCCTGTCCGCTGCCTTTGATCGCCTTTGCCTTTGATTGCCTTTGCTTCTTACTTTCCTTCGTGTACCTTCGTGTCCTTAGTGGTTCATCTGTTTTTGTTTCCGCTCGTCCGCGATAGCCCCGGTACCTTGGGCATCATGTCGCAAACGCCAAAATGCCGATAGAATGCAACAGCACCCGTTCGGGAACCTTGAAACCTTTCCCGACGTGTATCATCTAAAGCTTGAGTCAGTTACACTCAAGGAGAGCCAATGACCCAACAGCCGCTTTCCGAGCCAGTTGCTAAGCATCGGGAAACAAACGACGTACGGGCTTTACCCGTGCTTCCTGTGCGTGATACCGTCCTCTTCCCGCACGCCGTCCTGCCCCTTACGGTAGGCCGCGAAAGTTCCGTTCAGCTGATCAATTCGCTCGGCGAAGACAAGACCATCGTAGTGGTCGCGCAGCGCGAGGCCCGCGTCGATAGCCCTCAGGCCAGCGATCTTTACACCGTGGGCACGTCCGCCATTGTCCACAAAGTCGTCAAGATGCCCAACCAGAGCCTCTTCGTATTTGCCGAAGGCCTGGAGCGCGTGCGTCTCGGCGAGTTCACCCAACTGGCGCCATTCATGCGAGCCAAGGTATCGCCCATCCCCGAGGCGGCTCCGCCCGACAGTTCTGAAATCGAAGCCCTGCAACGCAACGTGCTAACCCTGTTCCAGCAGATCGTTGCCGGCTCCCCCACACTCTCCGACGAGCTTTCCACCGTGGCCTTGAACATCGACGAACCAGGCCGGCTGGTGGATTTCATCGCCTCATCGTTACCTTCGCTCTCCACGCCCGATAAGCAGGACACGCTCGAAACTCTCGACATTCGCGTGCGCCTCGAAAAGATCAACCAGCATCTCGCCAAGGAATTAGAAGTCCAGCAACTGCGCAACAAGATTCAGAGCGAAGTGCAGGACCGCGTACAGCAGACTCAGCGCGAGTATTACCTGCGCGAGCAGATGAAGGCCATCCAGAAAGAACTCGGCGAGCAGGATGAAGGCCAGCGCGACGTCGAAGACCTCAAAAAGAAAATCGACGACGCCGGCATGCCCGACGAAGTAAAAAAAGAAGCGCTCAAAGAATTAGGCCGCCTCTCGCGCATGTCTCCCATGGCCGCCGACTATTCCCTCACGCGCAACTACGTAGAGTGGTTGGCCGTGCTGCCCTGGAACAAGACGTCCGGCCAGGAAATCGAAATCATCAAAGCCAAAGAAATTTTGGATACCGATCACTACGACCTCGAGAAAGTAAAAGATCGCATCCTCGACTATCTCTCCGTTCGCCGCCTCAAGCCGAACATGAAAGGCCCGATCCTGTGCTTTGTCGGACCTCCCGGCGTCGGCAAGACTTCGCTTGGCAAATCCATCGCGCGCGCCCTTGGCCGCAAGTTCGTGCGGCTCTCGCTGGGTGGCGTGCACGACGAAGCCGAAATCCGCGGCCATCGCCGCACCTACATCGGCGCACTCCCCGGACAAATCATCCAGGGCATTCGCCGCGCCGAAACCAAAGATCCGGTTTTCATGCTCGACGAAATCGATAAGGTAGGCCGCGACTTCCGCGGCGATCCCGCTTCTGCGTTACTCGAAGCGCTTGATCCCGAGCAGAACTCCACCTTCCGCGACAACTATCTCGACGTAACCTTCGATTTGTCGAAGGTTCTTTTCATCACCACCGCGAACATGCTCGACCCCATCGCCGAGCCCCTGCGCGATCGCATGGAAATCATAGAGCTTCAGGGGTATAGTGAGGAAGAGAAGCTGCACATCGCGCGCCGCTATCTGGTTCCACGGCAGGTCGAAGAAAACGGAATCACCGCCGAGCAGATCGAGTTTCCTGACGAAGCCCTGCGCCACGTCATCCGTCACTACACTCGCGAAGCGGGCGTGCGCAGCCTCGAACGCACCATCGGCACCATCTGCCGCAAGCAAGCGCGGCGCCTCGCCGAGGGCAAGACCGAGAAGCTCGTAGTCACCGGGCAAATCATTCAGGAATTTCTCGGCGGCATCAAGATCCGCATCGAAGGCGAGATCGAAGAACGCACCGAGCGCCCCGGCGTAGCCGTAGGCCTCGCCTGGACTCCCTCAGGCGGGGACGTGCTCTTCGTCGAGGCCAATGCCATGAAAGGCAAAGGTGGATTCACCATGACCGGCCAGATCGGCCAGGTCATGCAGGAATCCATGCAGGCCGCACTGACCTGGGTGCGCTCCAACGCCGCCCAGCTGGGCATCGCCGAAAACTTCTTCGCCGACCACGACATTCACATGCACGTGCCGGCCGGAGCCATTCCGAAAGATGGTCCGTCGGCGGGCGTAACCATGGCAACCACTCTGGTCTCGCTGCTCTCCGGACATCGCATCCGTCCACTAACCGCAATGACCGGCGAAATCACGCTAAGCGGCAACGTGCTTCCCGTAGGCGGCATTAAAGAAAAAGTGCTGGCCGCCAAGCGCGCCGGAGTCACCACGATAATTCTACCCGCGGAAAACAAAATGAATGTTGAAGAGGATCTAACGCCCGAGCAGGTCGAGAACCTCACCATTCACTATGTCAAAACGATAGAAGAAGCCCTGCGCATCTCGCTGCCGATAGTGGCCGAGTCGCTGGCCGCGAAGGTCTTCATGGAGTCGGAGCCGACGCCGAAGGATTCCAAACCGGAACCTCCGCCCACGTCCGCCCCACCCAGGAGCCAGCGGGAGTTCAGGACAAAGTTCTCACCTGGCAGTCGTAAAGCAGCCCGCGGCGCGCGATCCTAGCGCCGCCGTCCCGGCGGCTGTCCAGCGCTCTTGTCGAGCGAAGCTGCGAACCTGCTGTCAGCCTGCGCCACCACAGACGCGTGCGGGAGCAGTCAGCTCACCCTCCATCGCGCAGGGCGGAATGGATGCGTCCTACGAACCAACCACTGACCACCAAGCACCGACCACTGCTCTCACTGGCTCAACTTAATAGCCAACTGACGCTCCGGAGGCGTCATCTTCCTCCACAAGTTTTGCAGATCGTTCTGCAGCGCCTGATTGTCCGGCTCCTTGTGCAGAGCCAGCGCAAACCACCGGTAAGCCGTCGGCAAATCCCGCGGAGTACAAGTCCCAGTCGAGTAAAGCGCGCCCAAAGAAATCATCGCCTTCACATTGGACTGTCCCGCCGCCGGCTTCAGCAGGCGCAGCCCGTGATCGCAGTCCTGCCCCACTCCGCGTCCATAAATGTAGCGCTCCGCCTCGGTGACAGAATCAACAGGCTTAGCTGCAGTAGGTTTAGCTGCGGCAGGCTTAGCCGCAGCAGGCTTGCGCGCCGCCGCTCTCGGCTGCGCTTCCGCCGCGCCGGATTCCTTCTCGGATTCCGTATCAGCACCTCGAGCCCCAGCCTCCGCCGGCGCACTGGAATCGACCGCGTTACCAGGCGCAGCACTCTGCTGCTCCGCACTCTGCGGCGCCACCGCCTGCGCAGCATTGTTCTGCGCAGCATTGTTCGGCGCAATAGTGTTCTCCCCAACAGTGTTCTCCCCCGCAGCGCTCTGCGAAGGCGCGCCCTGCGAAGAACTCGCTGGCGAAGCAGTCTTCGCCGCGCCAGATTCCCCCGGACTCCCCGCCGCAGTCGTTCCCGCAACGCCGCCCCCAGCCTGCGAAGCCGCACCACCCGCAGTCGTCGCCGCCCCTCCAGAATCCGCACCGCTCGGCGTCGCATCCGTCGCAGCCGCCGTAGGCTTCTTATCGCCCGCGGTCAGCCAGTCGAACCCCCCGCGCGCCCAGTGCAGGTAACCGAATCCCACCGCCAACCCAAGCGCGGCCACAATCAGAATCAGCTTGCCCCAACTCCGCCGCGGTTCTTCGACATCCTCCAGAAGATAGTCCACATCCGAAGACGGCCGCAGCGGATCGCGCCCGCCCTCCGCCGCCCCGCCCAGACCTCGCATCAGCCGCAGGCAAGTTCAAGCCCAGAAGGGACGGCCCCCCGCTAATCACCGGCCAACTCGGCCCAGCATCAGACCTCTCATGAGACGAAGAACCAACAGACGAAGAACCAACAGACGAAGAACCAGCGGATGAAGAACCACTCGCCGGAAGCCGTTCCGCGCCACTACCGCCCACTCCCGTCACTCCAGCCACAGGCGCAGGCCCGCCCGCCTGAGCCTTCGCCATCAGAGCCGTCCCGCACATTCCGCAAAAGCGGTTGCCCTCTTCGTTCTCATTGCCGCATCGTCCGCACCGCACACGACCTCCTCAACGTCCTAGGTCTTCCTAGCTTAACTCCATTGCCACATATCCCGCGAGTATGATGCAGTTTCCAACAGGCTCGTGTGGAGCGGACACTCCGTTGCGCTCCGTCCGCTGCTTTTGACTCTGGTTTTTGATCTTTGCTGGAATTTTGTGCCCTCGCTAGTTCAGAGGCGCACTAGACGGGTCCGTCAAGGCAATCAATCTGCCCACCGGATATTCTTCCTGCGTAAGCGGAATCTCAGGCTCGGAGTTCAGAATAGTCACCACCTCGCCGCTGTGCACTCCGCGCAACAGCAGGCGGTCCCCCTCAACTCCCACCACGCGATATTTCTCGTCGAAGACTGACATCGCGATTTCCCACCTGATCCATTAGATGCTACTTTCGCCATCTCCGCTAGCAAAGAAACTCACCCTACCCACTCGAAAGTTCCAAATCAGAACCGAGCAGGTAGTGTAGGGACGGGTCTCTGACCCGTCCACCGGGCGAAGCCCGGCGCAGTTGATGTTGATGTTGGCCTATGTGGAACCGACCTCTCCTGAGCGAAGCTGAAGGAACTGTGCCCGCTGCTTTCCACGTCGACTTTGCCAAAGACTGAGGGAGGGACTTGCCCTTAGTTGCCGACCTGACATATGCCGGTGTAGTTGACATTGCAGACGTAGTTGCCGCCAGCCTGACTGCACTGGTCGAAAATCTTGTTCCGTGAACTGAGAGTGCCCGGGCAAGCATTCTGCAGGTTATTTTGAGCCTGCGAATCCGCCGCGGAGTCTGCGGTTGACTGGTCAGCATCAATGCCCATCCCCGCCCCATTTACCATAACGGTGCGGACGGCATAGGCAGCAACAGTTAAAGACAAGGTGAGCATCAGGGTCCCGAAAACACGCTTCATTGAAGTCTTGCTCCTTACTGGATTTAACTGCAAACGAGGGTTTGAAACATCGGCGCATCGTCCAACTCTCAAAACCGACGACGAGATTATGTGGCCAGACGCCAAAATCAGACAACGGTACCCCAGTAATTGCTATTCCCCTGAAATTACTTGCGCAAATGTGCGATGTGGAACAGGCGGGTGGCCCACATCTGGGTGCCCCATTTCTCGCGTCCTTTGCGAGAAGTGGGAGAGACGACCACTGCCGTTTCACATCACAAATCCTCCACCCTCAACCCCGTATGCTTCGCAATCCGCGCCAGCATCTTCGGACCGATCTCCACACGGTCGTGAAACGCCCACACAAAATCCGCATACCCAGCTCTTTGCAATGTGATGTGGGAAGAACCTTTGTGCGCCTTAGCAGACCAACCGATGCGCAACAAAGCTCGATACACCCGGCTAGCTTTCGAACTTGGCCACTTGCTCACGCCGTAGCAAAGCTGATTGTCTTCTGTCCAACCTTCTCTGTTTCAATCCGGTCCGCAATCACTCGCAGCGCAAGCGCCTCAACGGCCGCCTCGGCCTCGTCCTGGGTTGCCCCGTAGGCCATGACTCCCGGAAGTTCAGAAATCTCGGCAATCCACCGCCCATCGTCTTCCCGCTCAAACTCAATCTTAAAGTTCACGCCGCCTCCGCGAGCTTGGCCTTCTTTCCCATCTTACACCCGCCCGCAAGCGGCGAAGCCAGCAAGCCCCTTTTCCTTTCAACAACTTACCCCACCCAATCCCCCAATCCCCGCTAAACCCCATTTTTCCCCCGTTCGTTGGGATAAAGGTGCGCATCTCCTTACCCTCCAATAACATCAATCAGACAAACACCCAGGGAAAAGTGTACGAAACAGGTTAGATTCCCGGGGAGAGCCATAGGTAATTGGGTTTTGCAGACTAGGTTTTGTGGAGGGATCTCAGGTGAAGCCAAGGCAAGTGTCCGCCGCGATTGTTCCCAAGACCGAACACCCAAGACCTCAGACCAAAAAGCTAGAAGCCAGCAGCTAGGAGCTAGAAGCTAAAATGCGCAAGCCGATCAAGTACGTAGAAAAAGCAGCCGTCGCCGCCGCCAAAGGTGCATGGGTTGTCTTCGACCGTCTGAACCGCATCAACCCCGGCGTCGTCGCCCACGCCGAAGTGGTCCGACAAGCCTCTGCTCAAGTCCTACGAAAAGTCGAAGCCGCCGCTCGGCTGGCCCCGCTCCACCGATTCGCTGTGCCCGAAGTGTGTCCCTGAAATCCGCCAGCAGATTCTCGACGGCAAACTGCCGCACGAAGTTCTGATGAACGAAAAAGTAGGAGAGATCAAGGCCACCATCATCGAACGCGACGGCAAGATTTTAATGGTGAAGGATTGCCCGAAGCACGGCCACTTCGAAGACGTGATGTCGATCGACACCGATTTCTCCAAGCACCTCGAAGACGTTTTCCCCGGCCGCGACATCGCCGCCCACAACGACGAGAAGCTCCACCATCACGGCTCTTCGACTGTGAAGTACGGACGCGGTTCGGTGCTGACCATCGATCTAACCAACCGCTGCAACATGATGTGCGATCCCTGCTTCATGGACGCGAACCAGGTAGGCTTCGTCCACGAACTGCAGTGGGAAGAAATCAAGCAGATGCTCGACAACGCCATCACCATCAAGCCGCGCCGGCAGATGAGCGTGCAGTTCTCCGGCGGCGAGCCGACGTTGAGCCCATACTTCCTCGACGCAGTCCGCTACGCCAGAAAAGTCGGATACAACTCCGTGCAGGCCGCCACCAACGGAATCGAATTCGCAAAAAGTTTTGAGTTCTGCCAGCAGGCAGTAGAAGCCGGCATGCGCTACGCCTACCTCCAATTCGACGGAATCGGCAACGCCGCCAACGCCCACCGCATGGTAGGCAACCTCTTCGACGTAAAACTAAAAGCAATCGAAAACCTCCACAAAGCCGGAGTAGAAATCGTCCCAGTAGTGACGATCGTAAACGGCATCAACAACGAACAAGTAGGCAGAATCATCAAGTTCGCGCTGGACAATCCCAAGACGATCAGCTTCCTAAGCTTCCAGCCAGTAAGCTTCACCGGCCGCGACGAAGCCGTAACCGACGACCGCCGCCAAGCCCAGCGCTACACCCTAAGTCATCTGGCCCACGACGTAAAAAACCAAACCGCCCTGGGCGAACCAAGCCGCGACTGGTTCCCCATCAGCTTCATGGGTACTTTCAGCGATTGGGCCGACCTAATGCACGCCAACGACGTAAAAAACGACTGGGGCCAACTATCATGTGGTTGTCACCCTAATTGCGGGACGGGGATGGCGGTGATGATTGATAAGGAGACTAAGGAGGCGGTGCCGGTTACTGCGTTTCTGGCTGGGGATCAGCTGGCCAAGGATATTGCCAAGGTGAATGATGCGGCGCGGGGGAAGTTTTTGACGGTTGTGGGGATGGCGTTGTGTTTGATGAAGAATTACGATCCGTATCAGGCGCCTACGCATTTCAAGTTGATGGATCTGTTGCGGAAATTTGACAAGAACTTTAACGCTACGGGGAAGAATTATGGGAAGGTTGGTCCGGACCGGACTGTTGATGATGTGATGAAGCGGCGGCAGGACCGGTGGAACTTCCTGTTTATTGCGGGGATGTGGTTCCAGGATCTGTTTAACTACGACTTCCGGCGGACGGAGCAGTGCATTATTCCTTACGCGACGCAGGAAGGCGAGATTTCGTTCTGCGCTTACAACACTGGGGTGGGATGGCGGAACATTATCGAGAAGATGCATATGACGGCCACGCTTACCAAGTGGTATGAAGAGCATGGACGGCATGAGATTTTTGCGGGCGGGAAGAAAGTGCAGATGGACGACGCTACGCACTCGCTGCTGCTGCGCGAAAACATTGTGACCACCGAACTGCAGCACGATCTGGACAAGCTGGGCATCGCGAAGAACGCGCGCGAGGAGAAGAAGCGGGCGCGGGACGCGAAACAGCAGGCTTCGGGCTCCGGGCTTCGGGCTTCGGAGATCGACCATTCGGCTACGCCGGTTCCGGGGCATCGCGGGCCGCAGAAGAACGATGAGGCTTACAATGCGCGGATGGCGTCGCTTTATCGCGAAGTGGTGTTGAAAGAGAAACCTGCCGTCGCTGAGAATGGGTTCATTCCGCTGGGGGCGCTGGGCAAGGCGAACGGGAACGGAGCGCATGCTGTCAAGTCTGAGGTGGCTGAGCCGGTGGCGGGAGACTAGCTCGGGCTTCGGCTTTCGGGCTTCGGGCTTCGGCTAAGAACAACGGGCCGCCTGCGGGCGGCCCGATTTATTTTGTGGTGCGCTGGGCGTGGTGGCAGACGCCTTCGTCGTGGCTCCGGCGTCGCTTCGCTCCTTCTGCGCCACGGCTCCGGCGCTCCCCGCCCGCTTGCCCACGAACTGTCCGGCTTCGTCGCTTCGCTCCTTGCAGGACAGTTCGCCCAGGAACTAAACAAACACGGCTTGTTGCGCAGGCATTACGGTGACGCTGCGGGATTCATTTCTGATGTACGCGTTTGGCGGACAGGAGGTGTCCGCCCCCACACGGGCAACGCTCGTTCCTGCGCCACGGCTGCGGCGCGCGCGCTTGCCCACGAACTGTCCGGCTTCGTCGCTGTCGCTCCTTGCAGGACAGTTCGCCCAAACCAAGCTCCAAAGTCAAGAGCAAAGTCAAAAGCAGCGGACAGGAGTGTCCGCTCCACACGAGCTTCCCAGTACAATAGATTTCTTTTGCAGGCGATCTGCGTTTGATTTTGCATGAGTGCGTTTGTGAATCGAAAGACGAATGATGCTGGGGCAGTAACCATGAAGCCTGCGCGGTTGGAAACAGGTTGGGTTCGATCGAGCTTGGTGGGTGCGTTGCTTTTGGCAATCGCGTTTTCTGTGTTCGTCCGAATGCATTTGCGCAACATGCCTTTGGAACGCGATGAAGGTGAGTTTGCCTACGTGGGCCAGCTCATGCTGCAAGGGATTCCGCCCTACAAGATCGCCAGCAACATGAAGCTGCCGGGGACCTACGCGGCCTATGCGGCCATGATGGCGGTTTTCGGGGAAACGCCCTCTGGCATTCGCATCGGATTGATGCTGGTCAATATTGCGGCGACGGTCCTGGTTTTTTTTCTGGCGAAATATCTCTACGGATGGCTGGCAGGCACAGTAGCGGGGATGACCTACAGTTTTCTTTCCTGCCGCCCGGCGGTGCTGGGCTTCTACGCGCACGCCACCCATTTTGTGGTTCTGGCAGCCCTGGCCGGGATTCTGTTGTTGCTGTATGCCATCGACACCAAGCGGACCAGCATTTATTTCGGAAGCGGGCTTTGCTTTGGACTGGCGTTTCTGATGAAGCAGCCCGGAATTCTATTCGCCGTCTTCGGTGTGTCGTACTGGCTGTGGCAGCAATGGAGGCGGCCTTTTCCCTGGCGCAATATCGCGGTCCAAGGCGGCGCGCTATTTGCCGGCATCGCATTGCCGTTCGCAATCACGTGCCTGATGCTATTGCGGGCGGGAGTGTTTTCGAGCTTTTGGTTTTGGACTTGGTCCTATGCGCGGGAATATGGCGTGATCACCACGCTGCCGGAAGTTAAGAACGCGTTACGCGGCTTCTTGCCGTGGGTCATACGCCCGTTCGTGATCTGGGAGATCGTTGCCATCGGGCTCGCCGCCCCCGTCTGGAGCCGCTTGGCCCGGGCGCATGCGGGGTTCGTCACAAGCTTCTTCTTGTTTTCGTGCCTGGCGGTTTGCCCGGGGTTTTATTTTCGTCCTCACTACTACGTTCTGGTGCTGCCGGCGGCGGCGCTGGGCGCGGGAATCGCCGTCAGCGCGGCGCAGGAAATATTGCTGCAGAAGCGTCGGGGCACATTCTTTGTGTGGTTTCCAGTCCTGTACTTCGGGGTGGCATTCGTGATTTCCGCCCGCGCCGAGTACAGAAGGTATTTTCGCCTTGATCCCGTCGCGCTGGTGCGAAGAGTGCAAGCGGGGGAAGCGTTCCCGGAGGCGGTCGCCGTGGGCAGCTACCTCAAAGCGCACGCCTCCGAGCAGGATACGATTGGAATCTTCGGCTCGGAGCCGGAGATTTGTTTCTATTCCGCGCGGCATTGCGCCAGCAGTTATCTCTACCTCTATCCTTTGATGGAGAAGCAGAAGTTCGCCCATCAAATGCGAGACGAGATGATGCAACAAGTTCGAGATGCCCGGCCAAGATTTCTGGTCTACGTCGACGATATCCATTCCTGGGGAACGAAAGCGCAGTTGGACGAAAACCGGGCCTTCGTGCAGACGGCGTGGGACTATGCTCAACACAACTACGAGGTGGTGGATCAGGTGGCGGTTGCGGGCGATCCGGAGCACTCGTGGGGGGATCACGCCTGTTTATATGTTTTCCGGCGAACCGGGCCGTAAGCCGCGCTTCGCTCGGGAAAGACATGCTGCGTTTGCGGTGCAGCGTTGGCAACGGTAGACTTGATGGCACTGGGTTTGTGGCAATGCAGGTCGAGCTTCGCTCGACCGAGCGGGCAGGGTGCCCGTTCCCGCACAGGCACACACCTGCACAAACTAAGGGGAACTTATGTTGGTGGTCATGAAGGCGCACGCCACCGAAGAGCAGGTGCGGGGCGTCTGCGAGAAAATCGAGAAGCTGGGTTATCGCGCGCACGCCATGCCGGGCGCGCAGCGCACCGCGATCGGCATTACCGGAAACAAGGGCGAAGTGGAGCAGGGCACGCTGGAAGAGATGCCGGGCGTGCAGGAAGTGATTAAGGTTTCGAAGCCCTACAAATTGGTGAGCCGCGACGTTAAGGAAGACAACACGGTGATTCGCTTTGCCGGCACCGAGGCGACTATCGGCGGCGCGGGGCTCGCGATTGTCGCGGGGCCGTGCGCCATCGAGAGCCGGGAACAGGCGTTTGCCGTGGCGGAGCGCGTGCATCGCGCCGGCGCGCAGTTTTTTCGCGGCGGAGCTTACAAGCCGCGGACGTCTCCTTATTCGTTTCAGGGATTGGGCGAAGAGGGGCTGCGGATTATGGGGGAGATCCGGCAGCAGTATGGGATGAAGATTATTACGGAAGCGATCGATAACGAATCGCTCGATCTGGTGGAAGAGTATGCGGACGTAATCCAGATTGGGGCGCGCAACATGCAGAATTTTTCTCTGCTGAAGCGCGCGGGCCGGGCGAAGAAGCCGGTGCTGCTGAAACGCGGGATGTCGGCCACGCTGGAAGAATTTCTCATGGCGGCGGAATATATTTTGAGCGAAGGCAATTACAACGTGGCGCTGTGTGAGCGCGGCGTACGAACTTTTGCCGACCACACGCGCAACACGCTCGATCTGAGCCTGGTGCCGGCGGTGCAGCGCTTGAGCCATCTGCCGATCTTGGTCGATCCCAGCCACGGCACGGGCAAGCGCAACAAAGTCACACCGCTATCGCGCGCGGCCGTGGCCGTGGGCGCGGATGGACTGATGGTGGAAGTGCATACCCATCCCGACCAGGCTTTGTCGGATGGTCCGCAGTCGTTGTTTCCCGATCAGTTTGATGAGTTGATGGTGCAGGTGCGGCAGATCGCAAGCGTAGTCGGCAGAAGCGTTCCTGGGATAGGAGTTATGGAGACTATGGCTGTTAGTAAATAGGTGGTGGCCACTCCAACCCCGGACTGGAGCGGATTTTATGAAGAACGGCAAGAGAGCTTTCGCAAAGAATGCTTTGATGACGACTGCCGTGGCTTTGCTATTAAGCGGCTGCTTCGCAGTTACGCAGGATCAGCCCGACAAGACCTCTGAAGCGGTGTATGAACTGGGAAACGGAGTGAAGGCTCCGAAGCCTTTTTACTCGCCCAATCCCGAATATACCGACAGCGCCCGCAAGAAGAAGATCAACGGCTCAGTTACGCTAGCGATGATCGTCACCGCCGAGGGCAATGTTCGCGATCTGAAGGTCATCAAGAGCTTGGACAAAGGTCTCGACAAACAGGCGCTCGCTGCCGTCAGCACATGGAAGTTTGAACCGGCAACCAAAGATGGAAGGCCGGTGGCGGTGCACCTGAACACCGCAGTCACATTTAGTCTGTATTAGAAGAATGGACACGCCTTCGCGTTGATCCAAGAAAGTGCATAGTGTGTATAATCTGATAATCTGATTCTATGAAAAAGACCGTCATCTCGGTCACAGAGGCCGCCCGCAATTTCGCCGATTGCGTGAACCGCGTGCGTTATCAGAATATGACGTTCGTGCTGCTCAAGAATGGCACGCCGGTGGCGCGGCTGATTCCGGAGAGACCGGGTCCATCGAAGAAGAACGCTAGCTCCGCGCGGAAGCTAGTCGCCGCCCTGCGTGAGTTCGACCTGTCCCCGGAGGAGGCAAAGGCTTGGAACCGCGACCTGCGTGCGGCTCGCCGAATGCTGACGCCGCCGGTTGACAAGTGGCGGTGAGGACAATTACCAGAGAATGGCTCTGATCCTGTGCAAAGAACTGTAAAGTTTGTGGCCTTTTCTTCGAACCTTGGCCACACTGGGAAGTTCAGGAAGGTTCCTGAAGCAGCTTCTCCGGAGCAATCTCGGTCATGCTTCGCCTAGCCAATCTTATTTCCGGATTCAAGATGGTCATTTTCGCGGCCGCCTTGTTGTCGTATCCATGCTCGATGGCCGCGCAGCGCGGCGCAGGCGGCGGACACGTTGGGGGCGGCACAGCGGGCGGAGGCGGATTGAGCAGCGTCGGCAAGGCGACCGGCGTGGACGAGAAAGACGAGTTGAAGGATTTTCACGCAGCCCTGGCGATGCATGCCACCAGCCAGCAGATCATCGAGTACGCCGCGATGATGAAGACCACGGAAGCGGCGAAGGCGGAATTGAAAACCTTTTCGGAACAGCTTGGTAAGGAGAACGGCGCCGCTGAACTTGCCAGTCGCGCTGCGGCGGTTGAGCAGGCCATCGAAAGAGCGCGCACGGAAAACAAGAAGTTCGTTGACGGATTCTCCGATCCGCAGAAATCCAGGCTGAAAGAAGTCACCAAGAGGCTGATCAAGGCGGACGCCGACCTGGCACAACAAGCGAAGGCGCTCGATCTGGAGGCCGGAGATACGAAAGCAGTTGGCCAGCAGTGCCAAGCCATCGCGACCTCGGCGCAGAGCCTGGAGCGCGCGCTTACGAATTTCCAGACCCAGCAGGTCGATCTGGGAGAGGAAATGAGCATTGGGGCCGGCGAGAACAGCGAGGACTCCGCTTTCGACCTTCCGCCGGTGAAGAACTCGGTCAGCTTCGCGAATCAGCCGATCGCGATCACAACGTCGGGAGTGATTTCCAAGGGCGCGGCAGAAGGCGGCCAGAACACCTTCAAACTTGAGCTGACCGCGGACTTGTCGGACCTGCAGCAGAACATTACGGAGGTCCTGCATTCGCAACTCGACCAGGCTGAGCGCTGCGGAGAGCGGATTGCGATTCGAGCGCGACCCTCACGCCGTTGGAGCCCGCGAGCCTGGTGATTGTGCAATTGCACTTTGAGCGCTGGACGTGCCTGGGCAGGGAAGCGAACGAAATGGTGGAAGGCAACGGCGACGATCGAGGTGAAGCTGACACCATCGGTTGGAGCGGACGGTGCTTTGCGGCTGACGCCGGAAATTGGGCGCGTTGATGCGCAGGGGTTGATCGGCGAGTTGCTGCGCTCGGGTTCTCTAGGGGATATACTCCGCGACAAAATCACGGAGTCGGTTCTTTCTGCCATCCGCCAGGGTGGGGACTTCAACGCGACACTTCCTGCTGCAGCGCGGGGCAACGCCACACTTCACGGCGCGCAATTTCAGGGTACCGGCTCGGGCAAGCTGCTGGTGGTGCTGGATGGGGAGATCCGAATGTCCAACGAGCAGGTCACATCATTGACCAGCGAATTGAAGAAACGATCATCCACGCCGGAAACCGTTCAGGCAACCGTGCCACGCTAATTCATTTTGCAACTGAGTTAATGAGTGTAATGG
>CAVPEZ010000035.1:0-161288 GCA_963703635.1 uncultured Acidobacteriaceae bacterium | reverse complement strand
ACTCGGTAGCATTACAGATTATTGCTCCGGAATCGATACGTGGGAGGTAGAGATATGGTGTAATTTAGGTGAACGCCTAATCGACTCATTTAGCTAGGTTTGTGCCGCCCATACCCTGAGCGGAATCGTGGGTCTCATGTTGGAGCCGGTTACTACATACCGCTTTGGCCCCTACGAAGTCCACACGCGGACGCGGGAGCTATACAATCAAGGCACAAAACTGAAGCTGCGCCCGCAGGCGTTCCAGGTCCTGCAAATCCTGGTCGAACACGCCGGAGACGTGGTGACGCGAGAAGAGCTCCACCGGATGCTCTGGCCGGCTGGAACCTTCGTGGATTTCGAGCACGGGCTGAACTCATCGGTGAAGGAACTGCGCCGGGCGCTGCGTGATTCCGCGAACGAGCCGCGTTATATCGAGACGATTCCCAAACTGGGGTACCGTATCATTGCTGCCGTGGAGGCGGAGGCGACGCCTTCGATTCCTTCGGTGGGTGGCGTGCAGCCGCCGGAAGATACCGTGCGAGTTGCGAACCCGACGCTCCAGCAACCCAACCGGCGGTGGTGGCGGATATGGCGCTATGGTGCGATAGCCGGAATGCTGGCAGCCATTCTGGCCGGGTGGATCCTGATCGGCCGCCCGTCCGAGCCGGAAACGTCGATGCCCGTGCCGCTCACCAGCTTTCCCGGCCTGGAGCAGGCTGCCACCTGGTCGCCGGACGGCAGGCAGGTGGCCTTCGAGTGGAATGGCGAAACACGCGAGCACTACGACCTGTATGTGCTGCAGCCTGGTTCCAGCCATACCCTTCGGCTGACCGCGGACCCGGGCGACAATGTAAACCCTGCATGGTCCCCCGACGGCAGGTGGATCGCATATGTCAACCGGGCATCCCGCGGAGACCGATCTTCGTTGAATCTGGTTTCGCCGATCGGTGGGCCCACACACACGGTGCTTGCCAGCGAAACGAAGATGGGTCGGGTTTCCTGGTTGCCCGATGGGCGTGCACTGGTGCTGGAAATGATACCGGGGCCCCAACAGCCGGCCGCGCTATGGGTAGTGTGGGTGGACACCGGCCGGCATCGGCCGCTGACCTCACCGCCAGTTGGTATTCCGGGCGACACGGCGCCCGCGGTCTCACCGGATGGCAGGTCCGTCGCTTTCTGCCGTGCAACCTACTGGCGCACAGCGGAGCTCTACCTGCTGGATCTGAAGCCGGATCTATCCCCCTGTGGTCCGCAAAAAGTCCGTCTGTCGCTAAGCCGCCTCCTTTTCCAGGCGATATTCGTGGTGCAACCCGCCGAGAACCGGCTTCGATGCAACTCGATAACCTGCGGGAAGCTTATGCCTATGGACGCTGGCCGGAACGCTCGCCTGGATTGGCTCCGGAATTCCAGGTCCTAATGCCGAATGAGGCCGTCCGCGATTGTAATGGACCACGAATTCCTTCATGATGAGCCGCAGGTGCCGGTCGTTAATCGGAATGAGGTAATCCAGGCATTCCCGGCGGATAGTCCCGACGAGCCGTTCGCAATAGGCGTTGGCCTTCGGTGCGCGGACAGGCAACCTGATCGGCCGCACACCGAAGTCTTTCAGCGAGTTATCCAGTGCCGACGAGAAAATCGAATCGCGATCGTGAATGACGAATCTGTATAGATGCGGATCGGCGAGAATTTCCCGGAACTGCTGCGTGGTCCATTCGGCGGTCGGATGGGCTGTGACATTGAAGTGCAGAATCCGCCGCGACCCGATCTCCATCGCTACGAACACATAGAGAATTTGAAACTTCGCAGTGATCGACACGAGGAAATCGCACGCAACGATCGTCTTAGCGTGGTTGCGGACGAATGTCGCCCAACGCTGGTTTCGACTGCTGCCGCGTGGTGGATTTGTGTCCAAGTATTTTCGGACCGTTCGCGGTGATACTTGGATGCCGAGTTTAACCGACAGCTCGTCGGCGATCCGCTCTTCGCCCCAGGTTGGATTGGCTCGATCCATTTCACGGATCAGGTCCCTGAGATTGTTCGGCAGCGGAGGACGACCGTCTTGCGGGACTTCCAACGCCAAAACATCCGAAACGCCGTTCGATGCCATTTGATGAACGTCTCCGGCTTGACGATCACCAGCGCATCATGCCAATTGAAAAAACGCCCCAAGGCGAGCAGGACTATGCGGGCTGCGGCGGTGATCCTTCTCGGTTTCACCCGTCGTTCTTTCAGAAGAGAGAGCTGCTTTCGAAGGAATAAATTCTCGGCGACCAAGGCAGCGCGGCTGGCTATGAGATAGCGAAGCAGACTGGGCAAAGGCGATTGTAGCTGAAGGCGCGTCCCCCGTGGGATAGGACTGCCTCTCAGCATGCCGACGACGCCGCTCGTTTATCAGATAAAACTTTGGTTGTGCGACATCGAACCAGCGGTCTGGCGGCGCCTGGAAGTGCCCGCCGAAATCACGCCGCCAAGGTTGCATCAAGTGATTCAAATCGTCATGGGCTGGGAGGATTATCACCTGCACGAATTCCGCGTGGACGATCAACGGTACGAAGTCCCCGATCCAGAGAATCTCGACGATGGAGCCCAATCGCTTGATGAACGCAGTGTGAAGCTCGACGCGATCATACCGGAGGTCGGGACGGAGTTCAGTTACTTATACGATTTCGGAGATGGATGGGAACACCTTCTTCGACTGGAGGCGATCCTTCCAAGGAACGCCGGAGTCCAGTATCCGCGATGCCTGGATGGGGCTCGCAGCGGACCGCCGGAAGATGCGGGTGGCGCTCCGGGATATGAAGATTATCTGGAAGCCCTTGCCGATCCGCATCATGAGCGGCATGAAGAGTTGCTCGAGTGGCAGGGACCGTTCGATCCGGAAGAGTTCGACTTGAAGGCGATCAATCGAAAACTGGCGAGATCATTTCGCGCCCGGCGCTGATCTATCCTTCGCCGACGCTGTTCAGAATTATGCGATAGTGATCGTCTCGAAGCCAGAATCCGGCGCTTCGCAGTTCATCGAGCTTCGGCGCGAGCCGCTCGATCAGCCCCCGTTGTTTGGCAAGGCGATAGACGCCCGTAGTGCGGATCACATTGATGCCGAGCTCGCGGGCAATCTTGACGGCGTCACCATCGTCCATGAGCAAGGC
This sequence comes from uncultured Acidobacteriaceae bacterium, assembly GCA_963703635.1. GTDB lineage: Bacteria > Acidobacteriota > Terriglobia > Terriglobales > Acidobacteriaceae > Sulfotelmatobacter. The sequence goes on along the minus strand of CAVPEZ010000035.1, from coordinate 158,157 downwards.
TTCTGACTGGAGTTCCTGCGCCAGAGCCAGAGCTTCACTCTCTCCCACATGAAGCCAACTTCGCGGAATTCCGCGGGTCGGGAATCGTCACGCAGACTCCATACGTGTATCCATGTCCCTTGAGCAGCGACGACGTTGCGGGCAACCGGGAACTGCGCGCCCTTGAAGGCGACCTCCTGGAAAACTGCAGGTGGAATCGCGACCTCGGTGAAGAGCGCACGGAGCAGCTCGAAATCATCCAGGGCGGCGAGATAGATGAGGGGACTGCTATTGGAGACGATCAATCGCGGCTACCTGTGTCCGCGACGTCTTTCAAATTCTTCAATAGCCTTGCCGTCCGCTTCCCAATCGTCGATCGTATAGATTATGTGTGGAACGCCGCGCTGTTTGAGCAGTTCCATGAACTCAAGCCGGCCCATCCCAAGATCGCGGGCGGCCTGCCCAGCGGGAATTTTACGGTCCGCAAACAAAGCCAGAATCGCTTCCTTGCGAACCCGTTCCTCAAGCTCGTGCTTGTCGATCATGCCTTCGGCGACGTTGATTTCGACTTCAAGCTTCATGGCGGCGGCCCGACAATTCATTCTACCGCTGTAGACGAGAATTGAGGACGCGGAAGCCTCCAAATTCCAAAAACCTCAACGCTGTGCTCCGCAAAAAGTCCGTCCGTCGCTAAGCTGCCTCCTTTTCCAAGCGATATTCATGATGCAACCCGCCGAGAATCGGCTTCGATCCGACTCGATAACCGCGGGTAGCTTATGCCTATGGACGCTGGCCGGAACGTTTGCCTGGATCGGCTCCGGAATTCCAGGTCCTAATGCCGAATGAGGTCGACCGCGATTGTAATGGACCACGAATTCCTTCATGACGAGCCGCAGGTGCCGGTCATTAAATCGGAATCAGGTAATCCAAACATTCCCGGCGGATAGTCCCGATGAGCCGTTCGCAATAGGCGTTGGCCTTTGGTGCGCGGACCGGTGTCGTGATCGGACGCACACCAAAACCCTTCAGCGCACCGTCCATCCCCGACGAGAAGATCGAATCACGATCATGAACGACGAACCTGTACGGATGCGGATCGGCGAGAATCTCGCTGAACTGCTGCGTGCTCCATTCAGCGGTCGGATGGTCAGTCACGTTGAAGTGCAAAATCCGCCGCGAGCCAATCTCCATCGCCACGAACACGTAGAGGACTTGAAACTTTGCGGTGATCGACACGAGAAAGTCGCATGCAAATGATCGCCTTGGCGTGGTTCCAGACGAAGGTCGCCCACCGCTGGTCTCGACTTCCGCCGTCTGGCGAATTTCGGCCCAAGTATTTTCGCACCGTTCGCGGTGATACTCGAATTCCAAGCTTGACCGACAGCTCGTCCGCGATCCGCTCCTCGCCCCACGTCGGATTGTCGCGAGCCATTTCGCGGATCAGATCCTTGAGATTCGTCGGCAGCGGCGGGCGACCCGTCTTTCGGGATTTCCAACACCAGAACGCCCGAAACCCCGTCCGATGCCATTTGACGAAGGTCTCCGGCGTGACGATCACGAGTGCGCTTCGCCAATCAAAGAAACGCGCCAAGGCAAGCAACATCATGCGGGCGGCGGCGGTGATCCTTCGCGGTTTCACCTTTCGTTCCTTAAGAAGTGCCAGCTGTTTACGAAGAAACAGATTCTCAGCGACAAGCGCCGCACGAGCGCAGAATAGGGATTGGATGATGGTCAGCAATCGCAGCATCCTACCAAATCAAGTTATAGATGTTAGGATGCGTCCTTGAACCGCGGCGCTGTCGTAGTCGTTCCGGAGCAGCCCGTTTTGGACTGGCTCCGCCGCGTTGACCCCACCAGCGCAGAGTTGATGCTTGCGGATCTCGGGCAGGATCCTTCCATCTATCTGCTCCCTGAGTGCGATTCAGATCGCAATAAGGAGAATCGCCTAAAAGAGGTCTGTGAACAAATCTTCGAGGATCAGCTACACGGCTGGTATCGCGCCGAGGAATTCTGGCCGGTTGACCGGAGTTTTCGAATTTTTCGTCAGTGGTTCGACTATCAATTTCATTCGGTATTGATCGACCTAACAAATGAGCCGTTTCTTACTGAGGATCTTTAGCGTCTTTCTCAGCGCTTCCGAGTTCGACGCGGATTTCACGCTGCCAATTCTTGCGGCGCGTGCGGCTGGATTCCTTCTTAGCTTCTCGCTTGCGACCCCAGTAGGCGCCGTTCCCGTGCTTTGCTCCCGCGTGCTCGGTCTTCTTGGCTTCGTAACCCATCAGCGGTATGCCTCCTTTCGATCGAGCACGCGCGAGATTTCGAGATAGTCACCTTTGTCGCGAAAAAAGACCCGGTGGTCTTGGGCGCGGAGGCGAAACAGAGGCGGCTCGACGCCTTGAAGCTGCTTGGTGTTGCCCCGGCCAGTCCCGGCGTAGCGAGCCAGCGTCTTGAGAATCTGCAAAGCTGCCTGCTTCTCGATGGCGCGGACATCGCTCTTGGCCTGTTCGGTCCACACGATGCGCTTAGCCATTGCGGCGTGGCGCTTCTTCAGGCTCTTCGGCCATCTTCTCCCAGTCGGCCATTGTCAAGCCGAACTCCGCTAAGACTTCCTCGTGCGGAATTGGCTTGTTGTGCTTCAGCCACTCGTCAGCTTCGGCGATTGCTTTTCGCTCCGATTCGCTCAGCGTGTCGTCTTCCTCAGGTAGGACGATTGTTTCCAGAAGGTGTACCACGGCGGCAAGCTGGCCAGGTGCGAGCCGGTCGAGCAGTTCGCGCGCGTGTTGTTTATCGCTCATAGTCGGTTCTCCCACCTAGACTCCCCGATTTGGGCGCGGAGCTTGGCGCATCACCGAAGAGATGCCCTGAGCGTCATTATACCTGTAGACGAAATCGTAGCTGCCGGGAGCTTCGGATTTCTTCTCGACTCCTCAATCCTCAACAAGATTACCGCAAACGTTTGAAACAGAAGCAATTGAAAATAGGCGATTTTCGCTGCGCGCCGGAAACCGTCTTGGGCACAGTGGATCGAATTTTTCGCTATGTGGTCTCTTTTCAGTTGCTTACAAAATAGACCACCTGTCCTAACGACAGGTGACCGCGTCGGATGGTCCGACCATCATTGAAGTCCTCGATTTTGCTTGTGGAACGACGCAGCTACAGTTTTTTGTCGAGCGCGAAACTCCAGCGAATACTACCACTCAAGTGGATACATCATAGTGACTTCTCACCGGGATCGCTCGCACCGCCCGAGGAATTGGCACCTGCCGCTTCAAGACTTTAATCCGAGCTTTGTACGAGTGGCGCGCGATTCGCCAAGTACCTCTTCAATGTGGCGGCGGCTGAGTTTGCGCGAGTCGTACGAGGACTCTTGGAGGGACAAACCGGCCGTCCCGTTGTTCTTCAACGGGGTATACCCCAAGATGTTTGCCCCGACGCATAGAGCGAACGTCGAACGCCGAAGATCTAGGAACAAACGGATGGAACGAGAAGCGGAGTTAGCCACGGTCGTGTTCATTCACGGCCTCTGGATCACGCCGTTGTCGTGGGAACATTCGGTCGCATGCACTACAAGCGGCAAGGTCCTGCGGGCGACCGCGCTGGTTACCCTTTCCAAGCCGTTATATACTGCACCCATGACGGTGAGGATTCTCACGAGCGGTTCCTACATCATGACGCGAGTGTCGCGGACGGCATATTGGGTTCTCGTTGTTTCGAGCATACTGGCATCAGCTTTCACTGCAACGGCGCAGATCAATCCCGATCTGTATGCGGGCCTCAACTGGCGAAACGTGGGGCCTTTCCATGGCGGGCGAATCTCCTCCGTCACCGGCGCCATAGGCCAACCGGGGGTGTTCTATGCCGGCACGCCGCTGGGCGGCATCTGGAAAACCACCAGCGCCGGCGTCACCTGGTTCCCCATCTTCGACCAGGAGAAGAGCGTCGATAGTATCGGAGCCATCCAGGTCGCTCCCTCCAATCCCGATATCGTGTATGCAGGCGCCGGCGACCCCATTCAGGGCAGCCTCGGCAACGGCATGTGGAAGTCCACCGATGCCGGCAAGACCTGGCAGCACATTGGCCTCGAAGACACGGTGAAGATCACCAGCATCGTTGTCGATCCCGCCGATCCTGGCCTGGTGCTCGTCTCCGCACTCGGCGATGCCACCCGCCACGGCGGCGGTGTCTACCGCTCCACCGACGGTGGGCAGACCTGGACCAACGTCCTCAAGCCCGCCGACTACGATGGCGCGCGCGATCTCCAGTACGCATACGACGACCCCAGTGTGATGCTGGCCGCCACGCAGGGAACCGGCGGCGCCGGCGGCGGCGGCGGTGGCCGCGGTCGCGGGGCGAGAAGCAAGCCGCCCCTGGTGTTCAAGTCCACCGATGAGGGCAAGACCTGGACCGAGATCAAGATTCCGCCCTTCTCGGGCCGCGTTTCGGTCGCCGTCGCCATGCACACCAAGGGCCAGCGCATCTACATCGTCGGCAATGCCATTGAACAAGGCTCGGGACTTTACCGCTCCGACGATGGCGGCGCCACCTGGCAGCACATGGCCGGGAACGACCTGCGGATCGCCATGCGGATCAGCAACGGCCAGGGCAATTATAGCAGCGGCGTGTTCGTGGACTCGCAGAATCCGGACATTGTGTACACCATGAGCACCGCGATGTACCGCTCGACCGATGGCGGCCTCACCTTTGAGCCTTTCAAGGGCGCGCCCGGCGGTGAGGATTACCACAAGCTCTGGATTGACCCCACGAACGGCAACCGCATGCTGGTCGGCGCCGACCAGGGCGCGAGCGTCACGCTGGACAACGGCCGCACCTGGAGTCTCTGGTACACCGAGGTCATTTCGCAGATCTACCACGTAGCCACCGACAGCGCATATCCGTACCACATCATGGGTGCGCAGCAGGACACCGGCGCCGTAATGATCTCGAGCCGCGGCAACTGGGGACAGGTGAACTTCACTGACTGGAGCCCGGTGCCGTCGTCTGAATTCGGCATCGTTAGACCCGATCCTAAAAATCCAAACATCATCTATGGCGTTGGATATGGTCCGGGAGGAGGCGGCAGCGGCCTCATCAAGATTGATATGACCATCGGCCAGTGGGAGAACGTCGCGCCCAACTTCGGAGCCGATCAAGACAAATACCACGCCATCCGCGATTTCGAGAAGAAATTCGACCTCGCGTTCGATCCCAGCGCTCTCTACGTTGCCTACCAGTGCCTGCTGGTCTCGCGCGACGGCGCCCATTCCTTTACTGCCGCGAGCCCCGATCTGACCACGCCCAAGGGCAAGCCCCAGGTGGCCTGCGGCACTGCGCCGCTGGAGCCGCCATCGCCCCCACAGCCTCCGGAGCCGAACCCCGCCGCCGGAACGCAGGCACAACCGGAGACGCAAGCAGGGAGGCCGGGCGCCGGGCCGGCCCCGCCCTCGATCAACGACTTCTCCCTATCCAGGGTCAAACGCGGCGTCATCTGGACGGTCAGCAGCAACGGACAGATCTACAACACCATGGATGCCGGCAAGACCTGGGCGAACCTCACCAACATCGCCGACGTTCCGCCCCACACCATCTTCAACACCATCGAGGCAGGCCACGACGTCAATACCGCCTTCGTCGCCGCTCGCATTGGCGCCGAGCGCGGCCAAACTTTGCCCCCCGATGTGAACGCCGACGTGCCGCTCATCTGGCGCACCACCGACGCGGGCAAGACCTGGACCAGCATCGTCAACGGCCTGCCCCGCGACGAGCGCACCGGAAGCTGGATCAACAATCTGCGAGTAGATCCCGAGCAGCCGGGTTTGCTCTTCGCCGGATCCGAGACCACCGTGTATGTCAGCTTCGATAATGGCGATCACTGGCAGTCGCTGCGCCAGAACCTGCCCAGCACCTCCATCCGCGGCCTGGAGGTCCACATCGATCACCACGAGAACGACCTGGTGATCGCCACCTACGGCCGCGGCTTCTGGGTTCTCGACGACATCACGCCACTGCGCCAGATCGCGGCCAACGCCCAAGCCATCAGCGCATCGTCCGTCTATCTCTTCAAGCCCGAGGAGGCCATTCGCGCACGCATCAACAGCAACTGGGATCAGCCCTTCTCCATCGAAGTGCCCCATGCGCCCAATGTGCCTTACGGCGCGATCGTGGATTACTACCTCAGCCATGAGCCCAGCGGGCCCATCCAACTCCAGGTCTTCGATTCGAAGGGCAATCTGGTCCGCACCATGTCCAGCACCCCGCCGCCGCCCATCGAGGACGCGGCGTATCCCCACTACTGGCTGGCCGCTCCCGAGACTCGCGTCCTCTCGACGCATGTTGGTCTCAACCGCGTCAACTGGAACCTGCAGTATGACGACCCGCCCGCCCTGCGGCACGACCTCGAGAATCAGATGAACATGGTGGAGGGCTCCACCACCCCGGGTCCGCATGGGCCGCAGGTGATTCCCGGCGTTTATACGCTCAAGCTGACCGTGGACGGCAAGGTCTTTACGCGCGACGTCACCGTCATGAACGATCCGCGCGTCGGCGAAAGTCCCGCGCTCATGGACGCCCTGCGCACCCAGAACAAGCTCACTCTTCTTTCCGTGCAGGGGATGGAGCATAGCTTTGCAGGTCGTGAGGAAGTGAATGCGGTGCTGGACCAGCTAGCAACCCTGATGAAGGGGAACCTGCCCGCCGATGTGGCCGCGCAGGCCAAAACACTTCAGGCCAGTCTGACCAAAATTGGCGGCGCCATGCCGGCCGGCGGCAGGGGCGGAGGCGGCGGGGGTGGCCGGGGTGCGGCTTCCAATCCCAATGCGCTGCAATCGTTCTTCGAACTGAACAACGCATTCAACACCATGGTCAGCATGATGCAGGTCGGCCTCGATATGGCGCCCACCCCCGCCCAGATCGCCACCTGGCAGAAAGACTGCACCGACCTGAGCCATACCACGACTGCCTGGGAGGACGCCCTGAAACAGGTCACCGACTTCAATGCGATGCTGGTCAAAAACAACTTGCAGGAGATGAAGGTTGTCCCCACCAAGCTCACCGTTTCCACGTGCAGCTTTATGCCCGAACCAGCCAAGAAGGCAAAGAAGTAACTTCACCTGGCTCTCGCCCGGGGACGGCGTCGCTTTGCCCCCAAGGTGATGCCTAGCGCCCTGGTCGCAGAAGTGCCCGGATCAGAGAGCGGGCGGATGGTCGCTAGCCTTGATCGGAAACGCCTCGGCGCACGAGAGCCGGGGCGAAGATTTGTATCCGAGCCGAGGCGTTTTCGATAAGGAGACTAGAAGGAAGCCGCTGGCGTTTGCGGCGGACGCTGGCTATGGGAATTGAATGGCGCTTTTGTACTTGGAAGACTGAGGATGACCTGCCGAGCAGAGACGAAAGTTCGGTTGGATCGTGCCCGAGTCGGCAATTCGTTCTGAGTAGTGGGTAGAAGAGGTTTCGCTGGAGCCACTGGTGGAGTACCGGTCGTGAATTGAGCACACGAGTGCGTTCGCGTGTGGAAAACACGTCGAGGGTCCGCTGATGAACGCAGCATTATGAAGAGTCGAAGTAGGGGCATAGTGAGAGTTCCACGCCAGTGAGTCTTTGTACTACCAACATGGTGGTCCCGCAGTGCGGGCAATGCCAGCGGGAGGGAGCATCCGGGGAACTCGATGGTGGTGGGCGATCGCTCGCTAGGAACTGCTGACAGAGCGCGAGGCAGCGAGAGCGGAATCGATTCGCGAGGAAACCAAAATATCGGATTCTAACGAAGCCCTTCGGTAACACGTGCAGGAAGAAACGGCGCAAGAACTCGGTTGCCAGCAGCGTCATCTTGCGCTGCTTGCCACCGCGCGCATAGTCCTTCCAACGGAAGGTGACGCGTTCGCCGTCGAATGCCAGCAACCGGTGATTGGAAATGGCGATCCGATGCGTATACCTGCCGAGATAGCGCAGAACTTTCGTCGGCCCGCCGAAGGCAGGCTTGGCGTAGACCACCCAGTCCTGACGGTGCACCCGGCGAAGAAGTTGGCGAAACTGTTTTGGATCAGCTAGCGCGGCTGCCGGGCCGGCGCAGCGTAGTTGTTGGCGGCGATGGAGGCGCTTCAGACCGGCAAGGAACTTGCCGCGGAACACGCGGCTGAGGACTTTCACTGGCAGGAAGAAAGGATAGCGTGGCCGTATCCAGCGGCTGTGGTCCGGAGACAGTCCGCCCGCCGGAATGGCGCAGTGAATGTGCGGATGCAGCAGCAGATTCTGTCCCCAGGTGTGCAGAATGCTGATCACACCGATATCCGCACCAAGGTGTTTGGGATCGCGTGCTACTTTCAACAATGTTTGAGCGCTGGCGGTGAACAACAGGTCGTAAAACATTCGCGGGTTGTCCAGCGCCAGCACATTGAGTTCGTGCGGCACGGTGAATACGACATGAAAGTAGCTGGTGGCGAGAAGCTCGCGCTCGCGAGCTGCGAGCCAATGTTCACGCGCTTGCGTCTGGCACTTCGGGCAGTGCCGGTTCCTGCAAGAGTTATAGGAGATGGCCTGGTGACCGCACTTCGGACAGGCATCGATATGACCGCCCAGCGCAGCCGTGCGGCAGCGTTGAATGGCGCGAAAGGCCTTGAGCTGTTGAAAGTCAAAGCTCTCGTCGATACCGATCCAGGAAACGGTCGCCCTGCGCGCGGAGGATGTCGGCCACCTCCACGGCGGGCCGGCTCATTTTTGCCTTTGGCGGTGGTAAAGACGATCCGACGATCCGGAGATCGCAAGATGCTCAAGGGGATTGACGGTCTTCTCCAGATGCCGCCGCGACAAATGCAAGTAGATGCTCGTAGCCTCCAGGTCGGCGTGGCCGAGTAATACCTGGATCGTCGCGCAGATCGGCGCCGTCCTCCAGCAGGTGAGTGGCAAAACTGTGCCGCAACATGTGCGGACTCACACGTCTCTTAATGCCCGCGTGCTGTGCCGCATCATTGCAGACGTACCAGACAGTTTTGTCGCTCAGGTGGTCGCCGTGTTCTCGTGGCTGACCTGGAAATAGCCACGTCTTGGGCTTCTTCCATCGCCAGTATTCGCGGAGCGTTTCGAGGAGTCTGGGACATAGCAGCACATCGCGGTCTTTACCGCCCTTGCCTTTGCGAATGTGGATGACCATGCGTTCGCTGTCGATGTCCTCCACGCGCAAGCGAACCAGTTCGCTTCGCCGTATGCCGGTTGAATACAACGTCATCAGGATGGTGCGCGCTTGCAGATTGCCGGCAGCGTCGATCAGACGGGCAACTTCCTCCGCGCTTAAGATGCGAGGTGTCCGGTGGTGCGAGTACTTCGGGTACGGAATGGAGTCGGGTGGAAAGCGCCGCTTCAGTACGCGCCGAAAGAAGAAACGCAGGCCGGCAACGTGATTCACCACGGTTCCTACCGCCAGCTTTCGCTCATGTAGAAGATGAGCTTGCCACTGCCGGATGTGGTCCGGGCCGAGTCGGTCCGGCGGCTTCCCGAAGTATCGTGAGAAGCGCTCGACGGCGCCAATGTAACCGCGTATAGTTTCTGAAGAGAAGTTACGTCGCTGGAGTTCCTCCAGCATTACTTTGCGAAGATGGGTCACAGGGACCTCCTTGTGACCCACACAATACTGCTCGCGTCAGCCGACTGCTCGTACTTTTACCCACGCGAAGCGTCCGCCGCGCCAGCGGCTTCGTTCTTGTCGGCCACTCGTACAGAACTCGGTTGTTCGTGCGAGTGTTGATCCGGCAACTTGCCGGAAAGGGGGTGTTGTGGGGAATAGCTTCTTTGGCCACTTCGCTTCTTCGCGCGCGCACCCCACCTGTTTAGCGGCAATTTCGAATAACCGGCGCAAACATCTGCCGGATGATTTCGCGGTGCTTCTCCCAGAAGGGAGCGGAAGCGCTCCATCGATTCACAACGTCTTGGTCCGGTGGCATGAGCAGCAGTATACATTCCGGGTGGTTGACGGAGCATCCCGTAGTTGGCCCGGCCGACGACCCGCGAAAAAGAGATGAAGGATGTTCGACCATCCTGCCGCTATGCCGTCCTCGGGACCGTGAATTAGACCGGGATCGCAACGCCCGCGTGGGGCGAAAGACGACCGCACGCGACACGCCTGTTGAAAACTGCTACTTGTGTCGAATGTTTTCCGGCGATCGCTGCCTATCAAGAGGCACTACCTGCACCTGCCATTGGATCGGCACCGAGGTCGGCAAAAAGCAAGTCTTGCTGTCGCAAGCCTGATACGCAAATTTCCCGGTGATCGTGAAGGTCTTACCGTCCGTCCCGAGAGAATTGGCAAACTCGTTCGCGGAGCTTACTTTCAAGTCTTGCCGGATGCGAAACGTCCCCTCGAACACGGGCACATGCTCCTTTATCGCAGGCATATAGAGAACTTTCGCAGGCGGGTAAACGGCCGTTGTAACCTCTAACCCGGGCGGACAATCCATCGCAAGGTTGACGGTTTTATAGCCCTTCGTCCCCGGCGCGTACACGTGGATATCGCGCGGGAGACGCACTTCGGCAATCAAAGTGATCCGGCTTCCTGGAACACCGATGCGATCGGATTGTTCGGCGGCGAGCTGAAGATGCGGTGCTTCGACCGTGCTGCTCACCTCCTCGCCCAGTTCCGGGAAAAGCTTCGAAATGACATTATTCCCCGAGGGCCGATCCCGGTACTTGGCTTCGAAGAACTTCTCCCGGATAACGCCCTTGGTATCGATAAAGAAAAATCCAGGGCGCGCCATCCCCTTGAACTGCCCGACTGCTTCGGGGTTCAACAGTTGATAGGACCGAATGATCTTGGAATCAGGGTCGGCGAGTAAAGGGAGTTCGATCTTTCGCCGGTCAGCGAAGGATTTCAGGATCCCTTCGCTGTCGTAGCTAATCGCCGCCACTTTGATGCCCTGCTTCCCAAATCGTGCTTTCGCGGATTGCAGCTCGACCAGCTGCTGTTTGCAGTAAGGTCACCAGTCGGCCGAGCGGAAGAACAGAAGAACGGTACCCTTGGGACCCTTCAGCGTCACAAGGTCTTGTTCGTGGCCGAACTGATCGCGAGCCGAGAACGCCGGAGCCTTCTGGCCGACGCCCAATCCGATCGCTGTAAGCATTTTGAGGGAGGCTACTTGAATGGCATTGTTCCGGAGCGTTCCCTCGACGGTAACGGCGTCACCTAAATGACCCGCCGCTTGGTCCTGAGGGTCGAGATCGTATACCGCTCGTATGGTGTCGTCATACAAGGAGAGCTTCGCAGCCGGCCCGTGGTTCTCCGTGCACTTCGCTGATTCGGCGAAGCCTTCGTCGGCGGTACAATCGCTGTTCACGATTACACCGGACCAAGAGCCGGAATTTACCGAATCCGTTTGTCCCATTAGCGCCTGGCTTAGAACGAACAGCGACGACGCTGTACACATCAGCCAATGCGTGGTCATATTCGTCACCAAGCGCGATTGTAGCGTGATGTGGTGACCTAGTGCAAGGCGAGGCCTCGATGCTACTTCGCGGTCCAGCTTCGTGCGGTCCGCGCTACAATTGTGTGATGCGCCTTTTGCCCACCCTCGCCGCCCTGTTATTTGCCGCGATGGCCGCGTGTGCCGCGGATGCTTCGGGCACATGGGCGATGAGTCTCGAAGCTCCGCAAGGGTCCACGGAGGCCACGCTTATTTTGAAGCAGGACGGCGAGAACGTCACAGGCACCTATAAGGGACCGCGGAATGAAGCGCCCGCCAAAGGCACGTTGAAGGGTAACGAGCTCTCGCTCACGGTTTCGATCGATGCCCGCGGACAGTCCCTGACCCTGGTAATTACCGCGAAGGTTGCCGACGACAAAATGGACGGCTCGCTCAATTTCGCGGGTCAGACCGTTCCGTTTAAAGTCACGAAGAAACCGTGAAACAGACTTCGCGGGACTCAGGAGTCAAAAGCAGCCGTTTGCGATAGAGTTCAACAACCACTCATCTTCGAGAGAGGTCCGAGGATGAGTGATTCAACGCAGTTTATTCGGTCAAAAGGCTGATTAGCTCCTGGATGACGGCGCAACGGCGCCGACCACTCGCCAGCGAAGTCGCGCAGCAAACAAACTTCCCAATCACGGTCCGCAGCGAAATGTAGCCGTTATTGATGAACAGCGCGTATTTGGTTTGCGGAATGCCGCTGCCGCGCGCGTTCGGGAAGTAGCGAACCAGGAGAAACCCCGTCACCAGCGATCCGATGGTCGGAATCACCACTCCTTCGCTAGGCCGCGCCGGTGTCGGGATGCAGGCGCGCCGCAAGCCGGCCCGTCAGCAGAATGAACGCCACCACAACCAAGCCCACCGAGACACCGATCACGAGGCTGAGGAAAATGGTGAGCTGAGCCTCGCGATCGCGAAACCCGCTTAGGCGAACTGTGAGTGCTCTCACTCGCAGTCTGCACTCTTTCAGGTTACGGGATACCGAGCACTGAGGGCGGAGATCACTCGAGGTTCTTCACGGGAACGTTGAAGGCCACCGTGTTGACGACGCCCGCGCGCTGGAAATTCACCCACACTCTATAGATCCCGGCGCGCGGAAAGATCATATTGAACTGGATTTGTTTGTACGCGCCATCGTCCGGATCGGTCACCAGAAACGGATGCGCGTGGATCAGATCGATTTCGTCCGAGCTGGCCGCCAGCATGTGAGCCCACGCCCCGATATACATTTCGACGTTCTTGTCGGGAGTGAGTTTGAAGAACATCAGAGTCTTGAAACCGGTGAGCGGTTCGGGAGGATCGGTGGTCAGCTCGACGTGGATATTCTTGTCGTCCTTCGGCGTCATGTCGGGCTGAAGTTTGGCCGGCTCGATGTTGAACCCTTTCCCGGGCACCATCAGCGTGTTCGCGATCAACTGCGGTGTGGCGACCGTCGGATAGAAATCGCTCAGGATGCGGTACATTCCCGGCTTCGGAAAGGTTTCGTTGAGGATGAAGCTGCCGTCCGGTTGGATCACCGGATGCACGTGCTGGAAAAACGTCGTGTCCTGGCTCAGCACGAAAAGGTGATACAGCTTTTCGTGCATGACCGTGTACTGCCGCACTGGCTTTCCGTCCAATGGATCTTCGATGCGGAAATGCAGCTCCGTATTCTCGCCTGCCTTCAGAACGCGCGGCTTGGTGGTCAGAACCACCCGGAACTCGCGCGGATCGGGAAGGTTGAGGACCAGCGTCATCCCGCACTTGGGGCACTTGCCGGGCGTCTTCGACCGAACGTCCTTGTCCATCGGGCACATGTATTCGACGTCGTCGTCCGTGAGTTGGCGTCGGGAGCACCCTTTCTGAACGATGGCATCGGAGATCTTCGGTATGTTCGAGGCCGGTGGTGGAACCTTGGACTGCAAAGGGGATTGTAGAGGTGGCTGTGGCGACGTCTGTTGCGCCACCAACAGGGCGAAGGTCAATGTCAGCCCCGTGGCGGCAATCAAAAGAATTCGGCGAAACATGGTCTTCTCCATTCGCGCGACGCTGGTCGGGTCACGCTTGCAGGCACACCTTTCAGCATCTTCAACTTGGCATAGCGACACACGGGCCGGCGATCATTTGCCCGAAGCGGCGGACTTCGCGCGTTTGAAATGCAACGTCTCAGCTTTCCTGTCTGACCAGACGGGAAGGATCTCGCCGTCCATTTTCTCCCCGGCTCCCGCGACCGCGAAGCGGCACTCTTGGCAAACATGCGAGTGGCGGAGTGTCAACGCGCAGGCTCAACTGCGCGATCGGGGCTGGCGATTGAGGTGCGGGTCCGTCGCTGCTTGTGCTGCGCCGCCCATTCCTTGTAGCTCCTCATCGCTGATGTACGTGACGTTAACCCAGGCGTGGGCCATCTCGTCAACGGTTCTATCACCATAGCCCAACCCACTGATCCGGATCCGGGTTGTTAGGATTGGCGGTGGTGTTGTCATGCCACGCTGTGACGTGAATGATGGTTCCCTTCGGAAGAACACGGCGCATCGTCGTCGGCGTAGATGTAGTTGGTCATCCAATTGAAGTTGAAATGATCCACGAAGCTGAGCACCTTGACGGTTCCGTCCGGCAGGATCGCCTCCATAGCCATGGCCTTCCCGCGAAGATGCATGTGGGGCTGAAAATTTTCGAGACGCGCCGCAGCCTTCAGCACGTGAAAGCCTTGGCTCTCCGTAATCGTATTCGGAGGAATATCGAGCCGCGAGCCGCCGCCATTGCCCGTCGCTCCGAACAAAGTCAGGTAAGTCCGATACTTTGGAGTTTCCCCTTTCGGATAGAAATACACGCCCAGTTGTGGATGGTCGCGAACCTCTTCGCCCGAGGCATGCACGTGATATTCCCAGCGTATCCTCGCGCCAGGCATCAGCAACTTGCCGGCTCCCGGTCGATAAATGTCATAGCCTTTACCGATCGCCCATTCCATGAGCAGGCCCGCGCCAGCGCCACCGGCTCCGAAATTCGCGCCGCCGTTTCCGAGCGATACCTTTACCAGCGCCGACGGTGCGTTGGTTTCATCTTGATAGAGATTCGCGAGGATGTGATGAAACATCTTGCGGCCCGTTTGAGTCGACGGCCTTATCTCCACCGCCCGAACCCAACGCGGCTCCGAAAGCGCGACATCCGTGGTCGGACGGAACCATTGGTCCTGCCCATGGGGTGGCATGGTGTAATCGGGGCCTTCAATAATCAAGTCCGGCTCTTTGCCCATAACCGCGGCAAGCTTCCAGCCATCGTCGTTAAACTTCTTGGCGGCAGGCATGTCCTTGGGATCGCCCATGGGCGCGCCGGAGTCCACCCACTCCCTGATTTTGGCGATCTGGTCATCGCTGAGCGAGATGTCATTCGAGAAATGTTGAATTCCGACGCTCTTGTCCAGAAACCACGGCGGCATCTGGCGTGTCACCACGCGCTCCTTGATCGATTTCGCCCAAGGGCGGGCGTCCTGGTAGGTCAGCAGCGACATCGGCGCCATGGCTCCTGGCCTGTGGCAATCCTGGCATTTTTCCTGAAGTATCGCAGCGATATCTTTGGTGTACGTAACGGTCGCGTGACTGGTTAGGTCCGCTCCCATGACGAGTCCGGAAATCGTAAGAAAAGCGCCGAGCGCAAGCTTGCTCGCCTTGATTGTCGGCATGCTGGACTCCTTTCGTCACTAGAACTTAGCAGAAAGAGGGCGCAGCGTTGTGGCGCAGCGCGCCCCTAGCCCTAATCATACGAGCGGCGGCGGTTGCCGGCAATCCCCTTGAGAAGTGAGATTCGAAGCTATTACGCCTTCGCGCCAGAGCGGCTGCCGGCGGTCTATCGGGCGGGCGAGGCGCGAAATGCGGGTTCTATCTCCGGATACCGCCAGAAGGGGATTTCTTTTCCGGAAACGCGGACATAGATTGAAATCGCCGAAATGAAATCGCGGTTCCTGATGGATTAGCGCGAGAGAGGAAGAAGGAAATGAAGTCGAATCACACAATTACTTTAGGTCGATTCGTCTGTACCGCTGCGCTGACTTTGAGCTCTGCGGTATGGGCGCTGGCCGCAGACACGTCGGCCAAGAGCACGGACGATTCTCATAAGGCCGCCCGGCTGTTCCGGGATATCAAGGCCGACGCCGTGCAAGTTCGGGCCGCCGCGTCGCATCTCGATGAACTGGCCGGCAGCCCAGGCGCCACATGGCTCGAATACGATCGCCAATGGAACAGGATCAAACCATCCGTCGAGCGGATGCAGATGCATCTGGCCACCTTGGATGCGATGCAGGCCGCCATCTCTCCCATCGAGCGAAAGGACCTGGATCAATGTAAGCTCTTGATTGAAGAAATCCAGAGTCGAACTCACCAGCTCCGCGCGCTGCTTGATAAACCGGGTATGCACATCACCGACGTGAAGTTCAAGGTGTATGCAAGGAGTCTCACAAGCGACTCTATGAAGGTCGAAAAGGCGGTTCCCCTGAGTTGACTCTTGGGGACAGCCCCGAACCCCAATTTCGCTGACGCGCGTTTTTCAAAGAATGCACGCCGGGCGAGTGTCTCATCGGACGCTTCAGATCCCGATGAATCACGCCGCGGCGGTGCGCGTGACCGAGCGCAAGGAATGCGGGCGCAAGCGCTCGCGCGATTGAAGAGGACGGATCTGATGGACAGGGTCGAGTTGTCTTGCGGCGACGCAACCCATCTTCCGTACACAGATGGCAGCCTGGATGCGATGTTTATGAGCTTCACGCTCGAATTGTTCGACACGCCGGAAATTCCGCTGGTGTTAGCGGAGTGCAGACGCGTGTTGCGCCCAGATGGACGAATCGGAGTGGTCTCGATCACCAAGGAGGATCACGAGGGATTTGCCGTGGAAGCGTATGAGTGGACCCACCAGCACTTCCCCAACCTTCTCGACTGCCGGCCGATCTTTGTTCGTAGGGCCTTGGAGGATGCCGGATTCTCGATTAGAGAGGCGATCATAACGCAGATGTGGGTTCCGGTCGAAATCGTCGTTGCGGCGAAAGGTCCAAAAGCCCGCTTTTGAGCAGGGAACGAATGATGCGTAACGTGGCATGTGCAACAAGGACGTCCGGACCGACCCGAGTTCCTGAAAGCGGGTGCTAGACTAAGAGACTCGAAGGAAAAGCCGCTAGGGGTCATTGCCCCTTTCGCCGGCTCGGCGTGTTCCGGTCGACATGAAGCTCGCTCTCCCTCTCGTCATTCTAGTTGTTTTCTTTAGCGATTTACCGTTCGGCGCAGCAGATGACCGGCGTTCTGCGCGGCGTGGTTACGGATCAGACCGGCGCATCGATTCCGGGCGCAGTCGTAACGGCAATCCAAGCGGACGGACAGAAGCGATCGGCCCCCGCGGGCGACGACGGCAGCTACTTGCTTCCCGGGTTGCGCACCGGTTCGTCGAGCCGTACAAGTTACCAGTCCGGGATTCGTCCTGATGGCGCCGGTTACGGTTTCGATCACCGCCGGGAACACTACCCTCAATCTCCAGATGCATGTCGCGGCCGAGCGCCAGGAGATCACGGTCACCGATACGACCGCGCCGGAGGTGAGTCTCGATCCGACGCAGAGCGCGTCGGCGCAGGTGATGCGTAGCGCCGATCTGGAAGCGCTCGCCGACGATCCCGACGATCTGTTAGCGGACTTGCAGGCGCTGGCCGGACCAGCGGCGGGGCCGGACGGAGGGCAGATTTTCATCGATGGGTTCACTGCCGGCGACGGGACGCTGCCCAGCAAGGACGCGATTCGCGAAATCCGCATCAATCAAAATCCGTTTTCGCCGGAGTTCGATACGCTGGGCACAGGGCATATCGAAATCCTCGCGAAACCCGGATCGGATCATCTGCGCGGCGAAGCCTTTTTTGGGTATGGCGACGGCTTGTTCAATGCGCGTAATCCGTATGGAACTCAGAAGGCTCCTTTTAACATGAAGGATTTCGGCGGAGGCCTGAGCGGGAGGATTAGCTCGAAGGGATCCTTCTTCCTCGATTTCGACAAGCGCGCGATCAACAACGGGGCCGTGGTATACGGGAGTACTCTGAACCCGCACACGTTGCCATCGTGAGTCCGTTCACGAGGTCGCCGTGACCCCGCTGCGGCGCTTGTACGTGGGTGCCCGCGTCGACTATCAGTTGAACGCAAAGAATACGCCTGATGGTTCGCTATGAACCGAATCTGAACAGTTCGAGTGAGGCGGGCATCAGGAAGTTACACGCTGCCGTCGGAATCGTACCGGTCATCGTACATGGAGCATTCCTTGCAGGCTACCGAAACGGTGTTGATCGGCGCCCGCACGGTGAATGAAACGCGCTTTCAGTTCCGTCATCAGAATTCGGCGCAGACGCCCGACAGCACCGATCCATCGATCGTGGTGGTGAACGCGTTCAACGGCGGCGGGTCCTTGCAGGGACTGCACGACTACCTCCACCACCATTACGAAGTGCAGAACAACACCACCCGGACCGCCAACGCACCATACCTGGCGATTCGGCGCGCGGCTTCGCGCGGTTTCGATTGTGGACACATCCGAGCAGAATTTCAACGGGACCTATGTTTTCGGTGGAGCGTATGCCCCCGTACTCGACGCCTACAATCAGCCGGCTGTGCCCGGCGTAACCTGCAATCCGGTCGTTCAGAATCCGGGATGCACGACGATCAGTTCCATCGAGCAGTATCGCCGTACGGTGCTGTTCGGGCAAATGGGAATGTCGCCCCAGATGGTTCGCGCGCTGGGCGGCGGAGCGACTCAGTTCTCCGTCAATGCCGGCGATCCCGTCGTGTACGTCGGTGGCGCGGACATCGGACTGTTCGTGGGCGACGACTGGAAAGTGAAACCGAATCTGACGCTCAGTCTCGGCTTGCGATACGAAACGCAGGAAAACATCCGCGACCGTTCCGACTTCGCGCCCCGCGTGGCGTTTGCATGGGCGCCCGGCGGATCGGCAAAGAACGCGACGCGCCAACCGTGATCCGCGGCGGCTTCGGCATGTTCTACGACCGCTTCTCGGAACAGAACGTCTTGATCGCGCAGCGCTATAACGGAATCAATCAGCAACAGTTCGTCATCATCAATCCCGATACGTACCCGGCCATCCCTTCCGAGAGTTAGCTGGAGGCTTTCGGGACGCAGGAGGTCACTCACACCATCAGTTCTTCCTTGCGTGCGGCGTATCTGATGCAATCCGTGCTGGGCGTCGAGCGGCAACTGCCGAAGAAGACCACCCTCGCGGTCACCTACACCAACTCGCACGGCCTGCATGAGCTGCGCTCGCGCAACGTCAACACTCCGCTCGCCGATGGCGCGTATCCCTATCCCAGTGAAGGCCCGATTTATGAGATGGAATCGGCGGGATTGTACAACGGAAATCTTCTCGTCACGAATATCAACTCGCGCTTGACCCCGAAGACTTCTCTGTTTGGAAGCTATTCGCTCGCCTATGCGCGAAGCAACACGGACGGATTGAATCCCTTTCCAGCAAATCAGTACAGCATGGCGGGCGAGTATGGTCCAGCTTCGAACGACGTTCGCAATCGAATGTCCCTGGGCGGATCCATCACGTCGAAGTGGGGCCTGGTGTGGAATCCGTTCGTCATTCTGCAATCCGGCGCGCCGTTCAATATCATCACCAGCCAGGACGTATATAACGATACAGTTCTCACCGCGCGGCCGGGATTCGCGACAAATCCCAACCAGCCGGGGGTGATCTCGACATCGTATGGGCTGTTCGATCCCGATCCGGTCGCGGGCGAAACCATCGCACCGCGAAATTATGGACGCGGTCCAGGACTCTTCACCGTGAACCTGCGTCTGGCGCGCACGTTCACCTTCCGCGAACACTTGAAGCTCACGCTATCGGCCTCCTCGCGGAACCTGCTCAACCATCTCAATCCGGGCCCCATCGTCGGCAACATCAACTCGCCGCTCTTCGGGCAATCCAACTAGCTCGGCGGCGGATTCGGCGCGTACTCGGATGGCGCTAATAACCGGCGGCTGGAGTTTCAGGCTCGATTCGCTTTCTAGTCGGGTTCCTCTCCTTCATTGCCGATTTCAACAAAGACCCGCTTCAGATTCCGGTTCACGGGATGAAAGGGCCTCACAGTGGCTGATTAGCGGACGTACCGTGAATCAGTTCGTGTAGGACGACTTGCAGTGGCGAAGGTGTGGACATCGACAGTGAGGAGGACCTCCGACACGGGCGTCAGTTCCCGCATTCCACGGAAACCCAACCACAGCGAATCTGAAATTCCGCCTGGCCGAAAGTCACCCTCTCAGGATATGTTGCCCCTTCTCATGCCCCCGCGAGGAGAGCGCCAACATGTACGATAGGGGGAGCGCAAGTCGCAAGCACTGGAAGGAAACCACCATGACTCGTAGACGGATCTTCTCTGCCGCTGTGGTTCTGGCCCTAGCCACGTGTGCCGAGGCACAGGACAGGCCGTTGAGCCCTACCGGCTCGGCGGCGACGCAGATTCTTGGCAAGTACGTAAAGCCCACCGGCCGGGGCGCTCCGGCGCTGGGCGGTGAAGCGTACCAGGGAGGTAAGTGGATCGAGATTACCTACGGCCGGCCGCTCAAACGCGGGCGTGATCTGTGGGGCTCCGGCGCCAACTATGGCAAAGCAACGCTGGTCGGCTCGCCGATCTGGCGCGCAGGTGCGGACGTCTCCACGCGGCTCAAAACCGAGATCCCGTTGGTCATCGCCGGCAAGACCATCCCTGCCGGCGAATACAGCCTGTTCATCGACTTGAAGGAGAATAACTGGACGCTGGTCGTCTCGTCGTGGCCGGCGGCTCCAAAGTACGACCCGGCGAATAAGACCGCCCTCTGGGGATCGTACGGCTACACACCCGACAAGGACGTCGTCCGGGCTCAGATGAAGCTAGATACCGAGGCGCATTCAACCGAAGAGCTGACCTGGGAGTTCCTAGACATGTCCGACGCCGGCGGCACGTTAGCGCTGCGGTGGGACAAATTTCTGGCGTCCGTCCCATTCAAAGTAATCAACTAGGCGAATAGTCGGGCAATCGAGCGCCAATTGCGGCATATGCTTGAATCAAGTAAGTTGATTTTGTGAAGAGTTAGGTCGTGCCTGGATTACGGCGCATCCTGTGGTCCGCAAAAAGTCCGTCCGCCTCTAAGCCGCCTCCTTTTCCAAGCGATATTCATGATGCAACCCGCCGAGAACCGGCTTCGATGCGACTCGATACCCTGGGGCACCTTATGGCTATGGACGCTGGCTGGAACGCTCGCCTGGATTAGCTCCGGAATTCCAGCCCCTACAGAGGAATGAGGCCGGCCGCGATTATAGTGAGCAACGAATTCCTTCATGATGAGCCCCAGGTGCCGGTCATTAATCGGAATCAGGTAATCCAAACACTCTCGCCGGATCGTCCCGATGAGCCGTTCGCAATTTGCGTTGGCCTTCGGAGCCCGAATCGGCGTTCTGATCGGTCGCAGGCCAAAGTCCTTCAACGAGGTATCCAGCGGAGGCCCCAGTTCTCATGCCGCACGCCCCGCACATAGCGGCCCTTGTTGCGCAGCCGATCGCTGTCACAATGCGGACACGATCTGAGCCCCGTATAGCGCGCCGATATGCGGATCCCTCCATCGCGGATCTGTAAATCGGTAATCTCATAATCGGGCAGTCCTAAAACGATCTCTGATCTGATCAAAACAATTCCTCCCAAGAATGTTTTATCAGTCGGGGATCACGCAGGCTGTTTTCACAGAGTTACTGGTCTCCAGTGCGCACGCGTAGCGCGCCGGCAACAGCAATCTCCGCATCTGGCACGGTATTCTCCGCAATTCATGCGGAGGATAGGGAGCCTATTCTCCGCATACGCTCACTTGGCGGGCCGGAGCAGGCCCGTGGCGCGGGCTGTCAAGCCTGCTGTGCCCAGAGTCATCGGCATTTCGGGAGTCGCGCCCCTACTGCGACTCCAGCCACGAGCTCGGCCGCGATAGCGACATCCCCCCATCGCACAGATAAATCCCGCCCGTGATGTACTTCGCCGCATCCGAGCACAAAAACAGCGCGAGGTCAGCCAACTCATCTTTCGTTCCGAACCGCCTCAGCGGCACGCCTTTCTCCACTCGCTTGCGAGCCGCTTCATCCGGCGCCAGCCGGCGCATGCCTTCCGTGTCATCGGTCGGACCCGGAGTGATGCAATTGCAACGAACCCCCGACGGTCCCCACTCGATCGCCAGCGTCTTGATCAGAATATCGACGCCCGCCTTCCCCGCGCCCACATGCGCCTGCATCGCCGTCGGTTGAAACGCGAAGCTCGCCGAAATCGCCAGTACCGACGCTCCGGGTTTCTTCAAATGTTCATACGCCGCGCGGCACGTATTGAACGTACCGATCAGATCGATGTCGATCACCGCTTTGAATCCGTTCGCCGACATGCTCAGCACCGGGGCCGGAAAATTTCCCGCGGCGCCGCACACCAGAATGTCAATCCCTCCAAATTGACTGGACTCGCCGACACCACCGCCGCCTGGACTCCCGGGTAATCGCGCACATCGGTCGCATGCGTCGCCGCAGTGCCTCCGCGCTCGCGAATCGTGGCTGCGGCAGCATCCAGTTTTTCCTGCTTGCGGCCCACCAGCATCACCTTCGCGCCATGCTCCGCGAACCGCTCCGCCATGCGCTGCCCGATTCCGCTGCCCCCGCCGGTGACCAATGCGGTCTTGCCGTCTAAGATCCGGTCCCTGAAAATCGACATTTAGCCACTATAACGAATCGGGTGTGGCGGGTCAGTTTGATCAAGTCCTTCTCGCGTCATCCCGAGCGGCAGCGAGGGATCTATCTCCCGCTAAATGTGCTGGAAGGCAGTTTCATGCGCTTCTCGGGCGGGGAAGCCTACGTGGCGTATGCGGAATCGCTAGCTGCGGTTTCCTACATCAACGACTCTTATGGGATGGGCGACATCCAGCGGATTCTGCGGCTGCTCAGCCAGGGCAGTTCCACCGAAGCTGCTCTGCGCGCAACCGTTCACTCCGACTATGGCCAACTTGAGTCTGAACTGGCCAAGTATCTCGGCGACAAATACCGCCAGTAGCCACGATTGCTCTGGCTGCAGAGTCTGCCCCATTGCCCGCCAGTCGGCGATTGTGCTAGTTTCTGCTCTTGGTCCAGGCATCCGAATGTGCCCTTTCTTCCAGTCCCGCGTGCCCGAGGTTGTGCCAGCCGTGGAGCCCGCCGCGGGCGAGTTCCCGAAGATCCAGGGTGCGGAGATTGCCGCCAGCACTTACGGGAAACGGGTCGCAGGGGATTTCTATGACTTCTTGCGAGTCAGCCCGGAGCGAATCTTGTTCGGCCTGCTCGATATTGCAGGACGGCGTGAGAACAATCAGGCGCTGCTCTCGACCGCGCAGAATATCTTTCGCACTGCCGGAACCGAACTCTTTGCGGCGCCCGACATCAACGAATCCGAAGCCATGACGACACTCTGTCACCGCCTGAACCGTGGCCTGATGGAAGCCGCAGCCGGCGTTCACTCCTGCCCCGCGTTCATTGGCTGCTACAACGAGAAGTTTGGCACCCTGTGCTACACCAACGCCGGGCATACGCCCGGACTCCTCCGCGACAGCAATGGCGCCGTGGAACTTAGATCAACGGGCCTGCCGCTCGGCCTTTTTTCGCACGCCACCAGCGACGCTCCTACGGTGGGCTTGGAGAAGGGCGCCGTTCTCCTGCTGGTTTCGCGTGGAGTGGTTGAGGGCAGCTGCAAGGACGACAAGGCCGAAGACCTGGAATTCGGCCTGGAACACTTAAGAGAGCGCCTGCAGGCCGATTCTTCGCGGACTGCTCAGGCGATTTCCGGGTCGATTCTTAATACCGCCGGAGAGCTCACTTGCGAACCCCTCGTTCCCGACGACATGACGGCCCTTGCCCTTGTGCGGACTGGCTAGCCAGCGTCCCCAGCAACCTGGAAAATGCCCGAGTGCATCAAATTGATCCGGGTCAGCTCCTGCGGGCGGGGAGGTAGTAAAATACCCAAGAGGTTTCCGCCAGCAAATCCAGGCAGCGTGGCGGTACACCGAAAACTCCTATGAAGAAACTGGTTCTGATACTCATTGCGATCGCAGCTCTGCCCGTATTCGCCGCGGGGCAGGTGGTCGAGGAAATTGTCACGCGGGTGAACAGCCAGATCATTACGCTTTCAGAGTACCAGCGCAGCAAAGACCAGCTCAGGGATGACGTGAAACAGCAGGATCCGGCCAATGCCGACAAGCTCTATGCCGAGCGTGAAAAGGACGTCCTGCGCGATCTTATCGACCAGCAACTTCTGCTGGCAAAGGGCAAAGATCTCGACATTACCGGCGATACCGACCTGATCAAGCAACTCGACCAGATGCGCAAAGACATGAAGCTGGACACGATGGAAGAGCTGGAAAAGGCCGCCACTGCCCAAGGCATCTCTTACGAGGACTTCAAGCAAAACATGCGCAACCGGATCATCACCCAAAAAGTGATTGGCGGAGAAGTGGGTCAGCACCTCAGCATCACCAAGGACGAAGTGCAGCAGTTCTACAACGAGCACAAGAATGAGATGGAGCAACCCGAGTCAATAAAATTGAGCGAGATTCTGGTTGCGCCGAAAAAGGTGACAGGCGGATAAGTCGGCCCCCGCTCCTCAAGCCGCCGCTCCTGCGGCACAGGACAGCCCTGCCGATCCCGCCGCGGCGGGTGGCGACAAAGCGAAGAAACAGGAAGCCGCCAAACAGGCTGAGGAAGCTGCCGCTCTGGCTGCGGCCGAAGCCAAAGCTAATGACCTGCTCAAACAGATTCGCGCTGGAGCCAGCTTTGAAGACATTGCGAAGAAGTATTCTGACGGTCCGTCGGCTGCTCAAGGCGGCGATCTGGGAGCGTTCAAGCGCGGCACTCTGGCCAAGGAGATTGAAGACAAGACATTCGCCATGAAGGCCGGCGAAATAACTGATGTGAGCCGCGTAAAGCAGGGCTACATCATTTTGAAGGTTACCGGCCACCAGGTAGCGGGGATTCCGCCGCTGAAAGATGTCGAGCCTCGCGTCCAGGACGCTCTGTATATGCAGAAGCTGCAGCCCGCGCTGCGCGCCTATCTGACCAAGCTGCGCGAACAGGCCTACATCGACTACAAAGAGGGTTACGTCGATTCCGGCGCCAGTCCGAACCAGACCAAGCCGATCGAGACAGCCTCGGCCAAGCCCGCCGACACGAAGAAGTTAAAGAAGAAAAAGAAGCTGGGCATCATCTAGAAAGCTGAAACGCTCATGTGGGGATAGCTGCCTCGGCTGTCCAGCAAGCGTTCCGCGGTTACTCCCGCTTAGGCGCTTTCGAGCGGCGCAGCCCCTCCAGCGTTGCGAAGACTGTATGAGCTAGTCGTTCACTCGAAAATCTCTCCGGCAGTTCTCGTCAACTTTCCGCTTAATCGATTGCTTCTCCGGAGCGTCGGATCCCTCGGGGAAGTCCTTGAGACTATGTCCGAAAGAAGAGAGATTCTCAAAGCAGAAAAAAATGATCTCGTGTTTCTGTTCTTTGTCGGCAGGCCGGGCAAAGCGAGACATGACGAGTTCGGGCTCAAGAAAATACCCGTGCCCCGTCAGAAATCGCTGTGTGAGGTCCGCCTCCTTGCCCGGTTCTTCGCGAATGTTGGAATTGTTGTCGTACATGATTACCGAATGCTGATAGTCGAAGTTACCGAGCTTTGAAGGGCTAGTGATTTTGTACCTGTAGATCTCTTCCGATGAGGCGAAAAATCCTTCCTGTTGAATAATGAACATCTGCCGGATGTGCTTATCGCGTGTGGCATCAACAAACACATAGCGATTTCCTCCCGCTTGCGCGTCGATGGTGAAGGGCACGGTCCCGACATACTCGAATTTCTTTTCCACCTTGACGCGGATTTTGGGGTTAGCGGGGGAAACAAAAGCGTTGTGTTCGACCCTGGACGGCTGATCCTGGCCGTGTGAACGCCCGGCCGCCCAGAGCGAAAGCGCAATCAAGCAGCCGAGAGACGCGTGTCTCATGCCACAAATGTTACCCTAATTCTCCGAAACAACTCCATGCCCCGCCGCCCTCAACCTCTCCGCGTTGCTATCGACACCGGCGGCACCTTCACCGACTGCGTCTGGATAGATGAAGACCGCGGCCGCCCGCGCATGTTGAAAGTGTTCTCTACTCCCGCCGATCCCTCCCGAGCCATCGCCGAAGCGCTCAGCAAAATCCATCACGAAGGCGAGTTGGTGATTCTGCATGGCACCACCGTCGGCACCAACACCCTGCTGGAACGCAAAGGCGCCCGCACCGCTCTGGTCACGACCACCGGATTCGAAGACGCCATCGAGATCGGACGCCAGGCCCGTCCCAAGCTCTACGACTTCTTCTTCGACCGCGTTGCACCGCTCGTGCCCGCCGATCTCCGCTTCGGCATCGAGGAACGTACCGCGAGTGATGGCGAAATCCTGACCTTACCGTCGCCTGCGGACTTGAAATCGCTAGTCTCTCAAGTAAAAGCAAAGCATCCGCAATCCATCGCGATCTCTCTGCTCTTCTCATTCGCGAGTCCGAAGAACGAACTAGCGATCGCGGATGCCCTCAAGGCCTTAGGCGTCCCGCTCTCGATTTCTCACCAGATTCTCCCCGAATTTCGCGAATACGAGCGCACCTCAACGGTCGTAATCAACGCCTACCTCCAACCGGTAATGCAAAACTATCTGGAAAACCTGGAGCAGCGATTCTCGAGGGCGGACCAGCGGTCCGCGAGGGTGGAGCAGCGCTTCAGCGCTGCGTTAAGACAATCCAATTTGGTCGGGGCTTTCGCCCCCGAGGTACCTCCGCGCGCCCGCATCTTTGTAATGCAATCCAGCGGCGGCATCACAGCTCTCGCGGCCGCCGCAAACGAGCCGGTCCGCACCATCCTCTCCGGCCCCGCTGGAGGCGTGGTCGGCGCCGCCGCCAGCGCGCGCGCCAGCGGCTTCGAGCGCATCATCGCCTTCGACATGGGAGGCAGTTCCACCGATGTCTCACTGGTAGAAGGCGACATCACCACCGCCAGCCACGCCGAAATCGCCGGACTCCCCGTCGGCGTCCCGATGCTCAACATCCACACCGTAGGCGCAGGCGGAGGGTCGCTGGCTCGCTTCGATGCCGGCGGCGTTCTCCGCGTCGGTCCCGAATCTGCCGGCGCCAATCCCGGTCCTATCTGCTATGGCCGCGGTGTGCTGCCCACCGTCACTGACGCCAATCTCTTACTCGGCCGCCTGCAGCCCACTCGCTTTCTGGGCGGCGATTTCACGCTCGATCTCGACCGCACCCGCCGGATCACGCGCGAATGGCTGATGCAACAGGGAAGTCCGCTGACTCTCGAGAAGTTCGCCGCTGGCGTGTTGCGCGTGGTGAATGCCACCATGGAAAAAGCCATTCGCGTTGTATCGATTGAACGTGGCCGTGACCCCCGAGACTTTGCCCTCGTCGCTTTCGGTGGCGCCGGAGGCCTGCACGCCTGCGCTTTGGCCGAATCTCTGAGCATTCCACGCGTGATCGTGCCTGCGCTGCCCGGCGCGCTCTCCGCTCTCGGCATTCTGGTGAGCGACGTAGTCAAGGATTATTCCCGCACAGTCCTCTGGCGAGTCGCGGGCAAACTCCCAGCCGCCCAACTGGATCGCGAATTCTCGACCCTGCAGAAGCAAGCCGTGAAGGATTTTCGTCAGGAAGCTTGGCCGGGAAGAATTCACTATTGGCGCAGCATAGACATCCGCTACCGCGGCCAGGGATACGAACTAAACCTGCCGTTCACCAGGAATCTCTTGCAGGAATTCGAGCGAGAACACCACCGCCGTTACGGCTATCTGCATCCCACTCGCGAAGTAGAGTTGGTAACCCTCCGCCTCCGCGCAATAGTGAAATCCATCACAGCTCATGTGGAGACGGCTCGTGTGGGGACGGGCACTCTTGCCCGTCCAGGCCGAGCAAAGTTCGGCTCGCTTCCCACGCCCAAAGCGCCGGTCGTATTCGACAGCAAGAAACTTAGCACCGCAATCTACTCCCGTGACACACTCAATCCCGGCAAGACTTACTCCGGCCCCGCCGTAATCGCCGAATACAGCGCCACCACGGTGGTCCCGCCAGGAAAACGTTTCCGCCTCGACCGCGCCGGAAACCTGATTGTTACAATCCGATAAAAAGCCCCGCCCACCACGAAAACTCGGTACTCAGTACTAGGTACTCGCAACCGCGTTCGTTACAATAAAGCCGTGAAACCCAGCATCTTCGTCGTCGAAGACGATCCCGATATTTCCCGCCTCGTTCGACACCACTTAGAAAACGATGGTTTTGCCGTGCGCGTCTATCCCAACGGCTCTACCGTAATTGCCGACGCCGAGCGCCAGCGTCCTGCGCTTTTCGTGCTCGATATCATGGTCCCGGGCAAGGACGGGCTCGAACTCTGCCGCACCGTCCGCCAGACTCCCGGCCTCGCTTCCGTGCCGGTGATCTTTCTCACTGCCAAAAGCAGCGAAGCCGACCGCGTCCTCGGTCTTGAGATCGGAGCCGACGACTACATCGCCAAGCCTTTCAGCCCGCGCGAACTTGTGGCCCGCGTCAAGGCCGTGCTGCGCCGCTTTGAGCGACCACTTCCGCCCAGCCCGCTCAAAGTTGGAGACATCGCCATCGACCCTGCCGCCATGGTCCTCACCGTCCGCGGAGAAATCGTTCCCACGACGGCCACCGAATTCCGTCTGCTGGACTACTTCGCGCGCCACCTCGGCCGCGTCTTTTCCCGCGATCATCTGTTGGATTCCGTCTGGCGCGACACCTCCTACGTGACCCCGCGCTCGGTTGACGTTTACGTCCGCCGCATCCGCGAAAAAATCGAACCGGACCCGGAGAACCCGCGGTACCTTAAGACCGTGCGCGGCGCAGGTTACCGCTTCGAGGCTCCCAAGTGAGGAAGAAGTGAGGAACGGGATTTTCCTTAAGTTGATGGCGGCATTTCTGGTCGTCATCCTCGCAGGAGCCGTAATGTTCGATCTCATGCTGGGCGGCGCCTGGCAAGCTTCACTACGCAATGAAATTGAGCGCAACCTGATTCAAAAGGCGCAACTCCTCGCCCACCGCGTTGAAACCGACCGCAGCGCCCACCCCCTCGCCGATATCGCAGCCCAGGAAGGCCAAGCCGCCGGCGCTCGCGTCACCATTATCGATGCCGCCGGCAACGTGCTGGCTGATTCCGAATCGCGCCCAGGCGCAGCCGAAAATCTCGCCCAGCGCAAGGAGTTCGCGGCTGCTCTCTCCGGCCACGTAGGCACGGACCAGCGTCGCAGCTCCACCATCGACATCCCGTTTCTTTACGTGGCCGTTCCTATCTCTGGTGGCGCCGTTCGCCTGGCCTATCCGCTCTCCGACGTTGAAGCCGTTGCCCTGCAGGTTCGCCACCGGCTGGAACTGGCTTCCGGCCTGGCTTTCCTGTTCGCCCTGCTGGTTGCCGCGGTCGCCGCCAATTGGACTGCCCGCCGCCTTGAGCGCATCGTCGACGTTGCAGCCCGCATTGCCGAGGGCGACCTGCAGGCCCGCATCCAAGAGAATTCGCCCGACGAAATCGGCCGTGTAGCCGGCGCCATCGACAAAACCGCCCGCCGCGTCGAACAAAGTTTCGCCGAAGTTCGCTCCAGCCAGCGCCAGCTCGAAACCCTGCTCAACAGCATGCAGGATGCGGTTATCGCCGTCAGCGCCGATGGCCACGTGCAGTGGGCCAATCAGCGCATTGATCGCCTGGTTCCGCAAGGCACACGCCTGCATCAGCCCGTGGTCGAAACCATCCGCGATCCCGACTTCCTCGCCGCCGTCAAGGAAGCCGCGGCCACGCGCGAAGTCAAAACCGCCCGCGCCACCTCGATCGTTCCCGGCCGCGCCTTCGACGTGACCGCTGCGCCTCTGCCCGGGGGCGGCGCTGTTGCCGTGCTCCGCGACTTAACCGAAACCGAGCGCGTGGAGAAAACCCGCCGCGACTTCATCGCCAACGTTTCCCATGAACTCCGCACGCCGCTCACTTCGATTCAAGGCTATGCCGAGACCTTGCTCGACAGCACTCCCGAAAATACCGCGCCCACCCGCGAGTTTCTGGAAATCATCCGCAAGAATTCCGCCCGCATGTCCCGCCTCACCGAAGATCTGCTGACCCTGGCGCGCGTCGAATCCGGCGAAACGCGTTTCGAACCCGAATCCGTTCCGCCCGCCGAACTTCTCCACGACGCCGAAGAAAGTTTTCGCGAAATCGCGCGCACTCACGGAATTGATCTGCAAATACAAGACCTGCAGATTCAGGATTCTCCCGCCGATGTCTGCAGAGCAAGAACCTTCCCGGCCCCAACCCGCTGCCTGAAAATCTTCCTCCGGTCCTGGCCGACCGCGAAGCCATCCACCAGGTTTTTTCCAACCTGATTGATAATGCACTGAAGTACGGCTCTTCCGGCGGGCGAGTCGTTCTCGGGGCCCGCGCCGTTCCCCATGCCGTGGAATTCTTCGTTCAGGACTTCGGCGCCGGCATCGCCTCCGAGCATCTCCCGCGCCTGTTCGAACGCTTCTACCGTGTCGACAAAGCCCGGTCCCGCGAGTCCGGAGGCACGGGCCTCGGCCTCGCCATCGCCAAGCACATCATGCTGGCCCACGGCGGCTCCATCCGCGCCGAAAGCGAACTAGCCCACGGCAGCACCTTCCTCTTCACCCTCCCCACCGCGTGAACTCGCCGAAGCTCATGTGGCGACAGCCGCCTCGGCTGTCCAAGCCTGGGCGAAGCCTGGCGCACCAAGACAGTAGCGGCGACGTCCCGCCGGCTCTCCATAGCCTCAGTGTTAAGATTGCAACAAGGATCGCGTGTCCGGAGAGGTTATGAAACGAGTCGCCGCTTTCACACTGCTTGCCGCCCTCAGTGTCGCAGGGTCGATACCCGCTAACGCCGAAAAGGAAAACAGGAGTATCGGCGAAAATAGCCGCGAAGCCAGGAAGGCGGCCAAGCAACAGCAAAAAGCGTCAAAGAAGATAGCCAAGAAACAGCAGAAGGCCATGAAGAAATACCAGAAGCAACAACGCAAGGCAGCCAAGCAGCAGCATCAAAGTAAACCGTAGCGCCGGCGTCCGCCGGCTGTCGCGGGAGCCTGCCCTGAACTTGCCGAAGGGGCGTCCCGCCCTCGCTTGCTTGCATCGGCAGCGCCGGCTAAAGAAATGATCAAAAATTCACGGCCTTTTAACCCACGCCTAAAAGAGAAAACCTATTCTTAGCCATTGACCATCCAGTTATGGGCACAGCACAATCAGAGTTAACCGGTCCGCTCACGTCCAACCAGGCCCAAGGGATACCCTCATGAGCACAGCCCGCGTCGAGAGTTTGCCCCCCGAACCCGCCCATCATCAAATCGTCCGCCGCACGGTCGAAGCCTGCCGTCTGGCGAAAGAAGCCGCCGGAGCCGCCGCCGAAGGCATTGCCACCGGCTCCAGCCCGCTGCTGAACTCTCTTCGCCAGCGCGAGCGCGAACTCGACACGTTCGACATGGAAATCGACACGGCCGTCACCACCGCCATTACCGAAGTTGAACCTGCGGAAGCCCGCGAACTTCTTGCCTGCATGAAGTTCATGATCAGTCTGGAGCGCATCGGCGACCTTCTCCTCAGCTTTGCCAACAGCGCTCAAGCCGCCTCCGGCCGCATCGACTCCGAAGACACCCGCGACCTTACCCGCATGGCCACGATCCTCGAAAAAATGCTGACCGACGTGGGCGACGCTTTCTCCGCCCGCGACGTCGGCAAAGCCGTTGACGTTCTCCGCGCCGACTCTGAGATCGACCGCCTGCGGAATCTCATCTTCCTCCGCCACATCGAGAATCCCGAAAACATCGCGCGCCAGGCCAGCCTGCAGATCATTTTCATGACCCAGTCTCTCGAGCGCGCGGGAGATCACGCCAAGAACCTAGCCGAAGAAGTCTGCCACGTGGTCAGCGGCCGCACCGTCCGCCACGTCCTGATGGCCTACGACAAGCCCGTAGAACAAATGTTCATTGACTACCTCCGCCGCCGCGACCAGTAGGTGATCGGGACTCGGTACCAGGTACTCGCAACTATTTCGTCGGTACCCAGTAAATCTCTTCTTTGATCCCAGTCTTATCCAGAAACCCGCGCCGCTTCAGGATAGCTTTGCTGTTCGCAATCATGTCGGGATGGCCGCATAGATAGGCGTGAGTATTACTGGCGTCGAGCCCCCACGCGTCGGCGTACTTGCGCAGGATATCGTCGGCGCGCCCGATCTCGCCCGGCCAGTCGGCATGATCCCACGGCCGGCTCACGGTGGGAACGTATTTCAACCACGGCAATTCCTCGGCAAAGCGGGTTAATTCGTCTTTGTAACCAAATTCCCACGGACGGCTGGCGCCGTTGAGCAGGTAGAGTCGATGAGCGCCGTCGAAGCGGCCTTCTTTCCAATCCTTCGATAGCGTGCGGATGAAGCTGACGAACGGCGCCACGCCCGTTACCGTAGACACCAGCAAGTGATCCGTGCGCCCGTTTCCGGTCTCGAGCGTAAAACGTCCTTTGGGCGCCTTGCGCATAAGCAATTCGTCCCCGGGTTGCAGCTTGTGCAGTCGCGGCGTAAGCGCTCCGTCAGGCACCAGCTCGAAGAAGAATTCGATTTCTACCTCGTGGGGAGAAGACACAATCGAATAAGGACGTTCGATGCGCTTGCCGCCCTCCTCCACTCCCAGAGTGGCGTATTGGCCGGGGACAAAGTTGAAGGCTCCCCCTGCCTGGATGCGGAACATCCACAGATCAGGTGCGAAGTCGACGCGCCTGGTGACCCGCGCCCGGAAAAACTTGTCGTCCACAACCGTCATTTCCAAATCCCCAGAAGCCCCCAGGCAATTAGATACCCTAGGAATGCGGGCGAATGTGAGCCAGTAAAGTGGGGAGATAATACACGGCAGAGGGGGCTGTTGACAACCGAACGGTCGTTCGAGATATTTGCGCCGCTTCCGAGTCGCTTAGGGCCGAATCGCCGCAGAACCCTTCTTGCCGACTTCATCTGGCTCTGTGCTTTCCGGGCGGATCTCAGTCGCCTTGCCTCCCGGCGGGGAGTCCGGCAGGGCGCGAAGTTTTTCGACTTCACCTTCAGTTTTCTGCCAGGCTTCGGGCTTTTTCTTCGTCGCAATGGGTGCGCTCGGATCGGAGTAGAAAGCCAAAATATTGGTCCGCAACTCGGGTGGAATCTGGTCGAAGTTGTGTCCCGCCAGTTGATCGAGCAAGCGCGCGTAGGTTTCGTCGGTCAAGCGGTACTCACCGGCGCGCGCGTCCCGGCCCGTATCGAAATCGGTGTTCGGGAGTTGGAGGGTTCCATCGGCAGCCTCATGGAGGAGTTTCGTGTAATTCTCCATCGTGCGGTCTACGCTGGCGATGTAAAGGTCTTCGGTCTGCTGTGTGGGAATCTTGAAGTCGAGGGCCTTGAAAGGTCCGACCTTGGGCACGAACTTGAGAAAAAACGCCAGCACCCGCGTTCCAAAACCCGGACGCTGGTAAGTCCGGCCCCATTCCTTCTGATAGTCCGCGCGGGACAAGTAATATCTGAACTCGCGTGCGCGGAAATTAGGGGTTTCCTTCACGATCTCTTGACGCCGTGCGACCAGGGCCACGCGGGTCATCTCGGGGATCACGTGGCTGATGGCGCGCCGGAAACTTCCGATCGCGAGATCCTCGTTGGAGATAACATCGCTGAGTGGGAGACCGTAGGTATCGAGGAACGCCCGCTCCAGCACCGGCTTGGAAATCTCGAAGCCGATGAAGTCGTGGTAACGGTCGGAGGTATAGCGGTTCTTCGCCACCTGGGTTACGTCGAAGCCAAACTCCGTACGGATGTGAGCTTTTGGATTGTCTTCGTAGGTCACCTCTTTCCCGTATTTCTTTGCCAGTTTGGGGAATGCGATGGCGACTACCTGGTTAATGGTGGGATGCCCGGAGTTGTCCGCAGAATAATGAGCCAGCGCGCCCAGCGCAAACGCATATTCATTGAGGTCGGACGCTTCCTTCACCAGGTTGACGATAAAGTCGCCACTGCGAACATAGTGCGTAAGGTCGCTGAAATACTTGTTGCCGAACGGATAGTAGCCCATGTCCTGCACCAGCGATCCGCCGTAAGCGAACGCGTGCGCCTTTTTCAGATCGTCATCCGTAGCGGCTGGAAAGCGCTTCTTCAGCATGGGTACCAGGGCGTCCTTCCACTGCAGATCCACGACCTCTTCGTGAGTGAGCACGGAGTAAGCCGCGCAGGGCTGGACGGCGCAGGCCGCCAACAGAACAACTGCCAGACCGAGCGCCGTCGGAGCTCTACATGAATCGAAGAATGGTTTCATTTGCCCACAACCAGAACCACAAAACTATCCGGCAAAATGCTTCGCCGGGGATGCGGGTTATCGGCCGTCGCCGCCGGAGGCGGACCAAACTTTGCCGTCACCACAAAAACATTGTGCGTCTTTGAGTCGAGCGCCAGTGTGCGCGCACCCTTTCTGCGTGGGAACATTTTCAGCCACGATGAACTTGTCGGGCGACTCCTCGCGCACTACAGTCAACACGCCCTTGCCGCACGAAGCAAAAGCCAGTCCGGCTGCGTCGTCGAATGCAGTTGCATCCACGCCTTCGCCGATCACGGGCGTGGCCAGAACCTTGCCCGTATCCGCATTCACCACAGCCATCATCTTGTTGTCGCAGCCCACGAACAGGCGGTGATTCTTGGTGTCCATCGCGAGCCCGCTCGGTTCCTTGCAGGGAGCCAGCGGCCAGGTCGACTTCACCACCAGCTTGTTCGAGTCAATCGTCGTCAACTCGCTCTTGTCTTCGATGTTGACGAACACTCCGCCTTTGCCGTCGCTGGCAGCGAATTCCGGCTTGCCGTCCAGTTTGATCGTGCCCAGCACTGTGCCCTTCGCCGCATCGATGGCGGTTGCATCCTGGCTGCGGCCGTTGAACGTGAAAACCCGTTTCGTTGCCGGATCGTAGAGAATCGCGTCCGGATTATCTCCAACCTTCACTTTGCTGCTGGTCGCCAGCGTCTTGAGATCGAAGATGCTGACCGTGCCTTCGCGGCCGTTACTGACGAAGCCGCGCCCCAGTTCCGGCGCAAGAGCGATGCCATGAACCCCCGGGGTGTCCGGGATGTCGCCGACTGTTTTGCCGGAATCGAGATCGAGCACGATGACGTGAGTCGCTCGCGAAATATAAAGACGGCGCGCCGCCGCATCCGCCGTCAAATAATCCCAGCCACCATCGCCGCCGATTTTGTAAGTGTTCACGACCTTGTATCCCGGGCCCGCCGCAGCCAACGCGGCTCCGGCGACCAGCAAAGCGAGTAAGGCAGGTAACCAACGGCGCGCGGGCTTTACTTTGCTAGGCATGATTTCCTCCTCAGGCTTTCCAGGCGCGGCGATATATTTCGATGCCGGTTTCCGGCCACAGGTGGCCGCAATTTTATATGATCATCAGTCCCGGGCCCAGAAGTAACTTTACCCCATTCCAGGCCATCCCTAGACTCTACTTATGGACGTATCTCGACCAACCACGCCGGAGCAAGCGGCACCGGAGCAAAGGCCAACGTCTGCAAGCCTGCGCTGGCCTAATTTCGCGGCGATCATATTGGGGGCGGGACTCGCAATCATGGTCTCCGGTGGGGGCGCCGCAGCCCTCTGGGGCAATATCCTCGGCATGTTCTCGCCGCATAGTACCGCTTATACCTCTGCCACCCGTGCGGACGGCGAACTGGATCGTCAGGGGCCACAGAAGCAAGCTGAGATTCTTCTCGAGCGCGTCGTAACCAGCTCCGATGAGGCAGCCGACCAGAGCAAATCCGAGATCCAAGCTCACATCCAGGGCTGGCGCGGCAAGCTCAAACTGGATAAGCAACTCGGAGAACTGACCACCGTAGCGCTCAACTCCAACGACCGGAGCGTGCGGGCTTCCGCCATCGAAGTGCAACTCGCGGCCTATGGACTAACCAAGAGCGAATCCAGCGTCGACGCGGTGGTGAGGCAGGCCGATTCCTCCGATCACGCGCAAAAGATTTGGGCCCTGTGGACCCTGGGGTTGCTCGGCAACCGCGGGATTGAAACCGACCGCGTGGTTCACGTCTTGACCGCACAGCTCAAGAATTCCGGTAAGCATTCAGATGAGGACTCGCGCCGCTGGGCCGTCGAAGGCCTGGCTCTGGTCGGCACCACTTCAACCGTCGTGCCTCTGCTCCATGCCATGCACGACGATCCCTCGCCAATAGTGCGCGAACGCGCCGCTTGCAGTCTCGCCGAATCCGGCATGTTGACCCACGACCAGCGCCTCGCCGCCGTGCCGCAACTGATCAACTACTCCGACGATCCCGCGCTGGATGCTCAAACCCACGCCTGGGCGTTCCAGGCTCTGGCCGACATTACCAAACAACGCTTGCCCAACGACACCGCGGTCTGGCGAAGCTGGTATCAAACGTCAGTGGCCAGTGGTCAGTGATTGTTAGTGATCAGTGTCCAGAGGAGTAGAAGCTATCTGTACATCGCTCGGGAAGGCCATGCCTTTGGGAAGGGTACGGCTCAAAGTACCGGCCCGAAACGAATTCTTCCGCAAGTTGGCTTTCACTGACCACCGACCACTGACCACGACCGCTGCTCTTCACTCTGCCATCTTAGCCACGTGCACATCGAAGCCCGTCTTCGGCAGCAGCGACGTCAGCGCGAACGCCTTGAATCCGTCACCATTCACTTCTGTGTGACGATAGACCCCCGGTTCGCTCTCGATCGTTTCCCTCCGTCCTTCCATGTTTCCAAGAAACGCCTCCGCCTCTGCCGTGCTCGCCTCGCCGCCTTTCGCCCGCGATACCACCGCTTCCGATGCATAGGATCGCACCAGCTTCGGCCAGTATTTTTCCAGCAGGTCGGTGCTGGCGAAAATGTCCGTCCAGATAATGTGCCCGTTCACCGCCACCACTACACCGACCGCCTTCCGGTCGCGCAGTTGCTTGATCAGGCTTTCGTAGTTGTGTTGGATGGGTGTCGCAATCTCCTCCACCTTCTGCTTTACGTCTTTGTTTTCCATCACGCGGGCGTACGAGGTGGTGGAGCGGATCTCGCCGGAACTCGCAGGCGGAGCCTCCGCCGCAACTTCGACCGCCATCGACTGCTGTTGTTTTCTCACCTCCGCCCAAACCTGGTTCTGATCTTTATCGCCCATGGCTTTGGCGCGTACCGAAGGTTGAGCCATGATCGCGCTGGGAACGCCTCCAGCGCCAATTCCAGCGCCAATTCCACCGCCATACGTCGCCCCCGAGGTTCCGAAGTGCTCGCTGGTTGCCACCCAACGCCCGGGCTCCACGCAGAACACGCTAAGATCCACAGGATCGCTTTCTGCCGGCACAATGCGATCCTTCCCGATCACGCGGTCCTGCTTGCCTCCAGTAACAATCTCGCCGGCCAGAAGCAGCAGCGGACGCTTCGAATTGTTGATCAGCACCAGCCGGTTTACCTCGGCGCTTTCGCGCTGCACCGCCGGCGTAACCCGCCGCCGCATCAACCCCCGAATATTCCCGTACTCGGTCACCACTACTTCTCCTGATCGCAGTCCCTCATCCAGCGTCAGAAACTCGCCAGTCGAGTAGGACTTGGGAGCGACCACAGGAAACACAGTTAAACTTCCATGCCGGATCGGCTCCAGCACCTTGTAGCCGGAGGCATAAGGCTGCTCCCCGCCATAAACCGGCGCCAGGTCCACGCAGACCATTCCGGCCACGACCATCAACTCCGTCAACGCTACTGCCGCAAACAATCTCCGCCGCATAACTCTCCTCCCCGCACGGGCGGTGCACCCCGGTCCCAGGAGGCTGTGCCAGCTCCACGGGGTACACCGCCCACTCGACTCCCCGGAAGAACGAAAAAGATTTCCGGCCTTGCGGCTAAAATTAACCTTGCCCGCGTCTAACAAATTAGGAGGAGTGGAGCAGGCCCTTGAAACAACGGGTGGAGCAGGCCTTTCCAGGCCTGCGTTATGGCCTGATATTTTTTGCGTTGGGCTTTTGCCCCTGAGGTAGTGTTGCGTTCTGCATGATCGATTACGAGAACGCTAGTAGCACCGGGGACGGTTCTCGTCGTACTCTCTTCTTTTGATGCGCGCCACCAAACCGATCTCCGTTGCGGTCGAATCGGCAGTCGCCGGTCTGCTCGTGGAGTTACACGCGAAAAGCGGCTGCGAGAAGATCGGCCTGACTCGCGAATCCTTCGCCGCAATTCTGTGTGAAGTTTCCGCAAAGTACTTGCCCGCCGGAAACACGGAATCCGAGACCCGCACTTTTCTGCTGACGCTGCGCGTCGAAGAACTCGCACTCGCCCGGGCCTGCGCCGTGGGCAACAATTCCGCTTGGGAACTTTTCCTTACGCGCTATCGGGAAAAGCTCTATCAATCCGCACTCCGCATCGCACGCGAGGACTCCGCCGCGCGCGAACTCGCTGACAGTCTCTACGCCGAACTGTACGGCACCGCCACGCGCGACGGCGAACGGATTTCCAAGCTGGCCTCCTTCACTGGCCGCGGATCGCTCGAAGGCTGGCTGCGCACTGTGCTGGCGCAGGAATTCGTCAACCGCTATCGCCGTACCAAACGCCTGGTCAGCCTCGACGAAGAGAGCGAAGAGGGCGCGCAATTCGCAGCTCCCCAGCCCGAGCCGGTTCCTTCCGCCGATTCACGCCTCGAATCCGCCACCGATGCGGCCCTGGCTTCGCTCGACAGCGAAGATCGCATGGTGCTGGCGGCGTATTATCTCGATGGACGCACCCTGGCCGAAATCGCCCGCATGTTGGGCGTGCACGAATCCACCATCAGCCGCAAGGTGGACAAGCTGGCCAAGTCGTTGCGCAAGAAGATTATCGCTGGCATGATGCAGCAACGCATGGCCCGCCGCCAGGCCGAAGAGGCTTTGGAAGTGGATGTCCGCGATCTGCAGGTGGATATTCGCCGCAGTCTGGCGCAAGATTCCCCGCCAGCAACGTTCTCAAAGAAGAAGGATCAGTTACCCCTACAGGAAAAGGTGGCGCCCAGAGCGAAAAGCTAAGCTCGAAAAGCGAGAAACTGAAAACTAGAAGCCGGAAAAGTTAAATGGAAAACGTCCCCAAGATCGTGCGAGCCAGATTGCAGCGGCCAGCGCCGTCCCCAGCTGACCCGCATCCCGATGCCGATCTTCTGACCGCGTTCGCCGAGCGGTCACTATCCGGCCGTGAGCGGGACCATGTTCTAGAGCACCTTGCCCGCTGCGGCGATTGCCGCGACGTGGTTGCGCTCGCCTTGCCTGCCACGGAATCAGCTGCGCCCGCGCCTTCTCACAACCCTGGCCGAATCCCTTGGTTAAGCTTGCCTGTTCTTCGTTGGAGTGTTGTGGCTGCGGGAATCGTGCTGGTGACGTCAGCTGGCATACTGCAATACCGGCAGCGCCAGCAGGAAAAGACATTAGTCGCTACTAGTCTCAGGTCCCAGGATC
Source organism: uncultured Acidobacteriaceae bacterium (assembly GCA_963703635.1). Taxonomy (GTDB): domain Bacteria; phylum Acidobacteriota; class Terriglobia; order Terriglobales; family Acidobacteriaceae; genus Sulfotelmatobacter. Next base: position 119,210 of record CAVPEZ010000035.1, on the reverse strand, counting down.
GGTTAGCCGACTCCGCTGCCCAGAGCCCTTCGCCTACTCCTCCCGTAGCTGCTTCGAAGCCGGTCGCTCCGCAAACGGAGATGGGAAAACAAATTGAGATGGCCAAGAAGATGCCCGCCCACACCCAGAGCGAATTGGCTGTCAACAAGGCAGTTCCCTCCACAGGTCCAAGTACAACCAACCCGCAAACCCAGCCGATGCGTCGCTCAACATCGTTAGGCGCGTTCCACGGAGCCACAGGTGGGACTGGATACGGTTCCGGCGCAGGCTATGGCGGCAAGGTTGAGTCTGATCGCCAGCAGTTGACTGCAAACCAGATTCCAGCCCCAGCTCCAACCCAGCTAAGTCCAACCCAGCTAAGTCCAACCCAGCTAGGTCCAACCCAGGACCAACTCATTCAGAATGAGCAGGTAGAGACGGCGTCAGCCGACCACGTGGGTAAGGCGAAACCCGCCTCGCCGCAACCGTCCTTAGCCTTGGCGCCGGCGCCTATGCTGCGTACCGAGCCCTCTCTTATGAAGGGCCTGGCAGCGCCTCGTTGGACCATCAGCGCCAACGGCGCGCTGCAGCGCTCCCTCGATGGAGGCAGAACCTGGCTGGATGTAGACGTTTCAGTAAATGACTCCGTGAGCGCCAATCTCGTGCGCCCCGCCCTGACTGGGAGGAACACTTCAGTAACGGTCGAAGCAAGCAGCGCGGCTCTCGAAGTCCATCCCGAAGTCCAGGCCGAAACAAGGTCCGAAGCCAAGGCCGAGACGAAGGCCGAAACGAAGACCGAAACGAAGACCGAAACCAAGTCCGAAGCAAAGACCGCCGCGAAGTCCGCGCCGAGACCCAGCCCGCCAGCCAGCGTGAAGTCCACACAGTCGGAGCCAAGCCCAGCCCCCCGGACGATCTTTCGCGCCGTTTCTGTATCGTCCAACGCCGCCGAAGTCTGGGCCGGAGGTTCGGCCGCCGCCCTATACCACACGGTCGATGACGGCAATCTCTGGACTCGCGTCGTTCCTTCCGATACCGGCGCCATGCTCACCGGCGACGTCATCGGCATTCAGTTCACCAACCCGCGCAGCGGAATCGTAACCACATCGACCGCCGAAGTCTGGACCACCCTCGACGCCGGCCAAACCTGGCACAAGCAACCATAAGCAACCTCTCACTCTGTCATCCTGGGCGAAGCGGAGGACCTCTGCACCCTGCCTGCGCCACCACGATCCAAGCGGCATTTCTGCGGCTTGCGTCTTCGGTCCTTGCTCGTTGGGGACTTTCCGGCGCTACCTCATGGTGCCGACTGAGCGGTCTCCATAACATTAGAAAAACCTTATTACCAAAGTGACGTTTACACGAAATAAGCACTTCACTAATATCCATTTCGTGGTTTGGCAGTTCTGGGGGAGGGCTGCCGAGGCGTCCTGGACTGAAAAGTCTAGGGCGCTTTTTTAGTCTTTGTCGCCAGAAATGAAGATTATGGTTCCGTCCACTTCGTGCTATCCTCCTGGCCTCGCGGCAACGGATCGCAATCCGAAGCGACGAAACAAAGCTGGGTACCCCTCCCACGAGCAGTGCCAATGCCGGATACTACTGTCTGACCCGTAAGTACCGGTGTGCAAGGACCGACTCGAGAGTGATCAATGAACCAGCGCCTTCCGCTCGCCTTCTATACGGGGTTTCTCCTGATTGTTATGGCGCCACTCGCAATGGCCCAAAAGCCTGTCGTTGCACTTTCTACTACCTCGCTAAACACGGGCTGAACATCCGCCAACCTGCGGCCAGGATGATGTGCTCAACACTATGATTCAACCGGGCACGCCGGGCTTTCAATACACCGTGCAAATTCCCGCCACCGAGCCCCCGGGCTTGTATTGGTACCATCCCCACGTTCACGGCTTCACCGAGTTTCAGGTAAATGGAGGCAGATAGAGGGAGAGCTGACCAGTGAGTGAATATCCGTGGTTGAATTGAGTTTGAGCGGATCATTTGGAGCAGCCGGCGCAGTAGCCGCCAATTTCCAGCCGCGAAACCACGATCCGGAAGTGGCAATCTTTTTCCACCTGTTCCTTTAGCGTCTCGAAAATATCGCTGACGAACTCCATGATCTTGCCGCAGCGCAAGCACGCCATGTGGATGTGGTCCCGGTTCAGTTTGCGCTCGTAGTAATGTCCCTCGCCGTGGATGTGCATCAGGTCGAGTTCGTCAATCAGGCCGTGCCGCTTCAGCATCCGCAAGGTCCGGTATACCGTGCTGCGGTCCACGCTGGCGTCGAGCTTCTGCGCCTTGCGCAAGAGTTGCGCCGCATCCAGGTGTTTGGTGGCGGTTTCCATCACTTGCAGAATCGCCCGCCGCTGCTGGGTCATGCGAATTCCGCGCTCCGTGAGGTGGGACTGTAATCCGCCCGGTATTTCGGTTTGTGGTAATGGCATGGAACCCTCCCTGCAACTAGTCTAAGCCCGCTCCAGCCTCTCGATCGCCTAGATTGGCAACCGAGGGACTAATCATAACGGTAGATGCGACACAATCCCCGTAACGGCCGGCCCGATGCAGGCCGCGGTCAAGGTCTTCTAGCCCTGCCCTGGACGGTATTGCACCCTTCTGGTTTTTGCGACCTTCGGCCCCCCCCGCGCATCAAACGTCAGGTGGTACGATAGTAGGTTGGCCCCATTTGGGGGAAGCATTCAATAAGTCGTATTAATATTAAGGATCGTCCGGGCCCCGGCAAAGACACTCGTTGTTCCAAGACACGGGAGCGTCCGCCGAAAACGCGACGTTACAACGAGGAGACACGAACATGGCAGGCAATGGAATCGTCGAAGTCACCGATGCAAACTTCGACCAGGATGTTTTGAAGTCAGACAAGCCCGTACTGGTGGATTTCTGGGCGACATGGTGCGGCCCCTGCCGCGCCATCGCTCCCATCGTTGAGGAACTGGCCAAGGACTACCAGGGCAAGATCAAAATCGGCAAGATGGATGTCGACGCCAACAGCTCCACCCCCATGCGATACAAAGTCACGGGCATCCCCACGCTGCTCGTCTTCAAGGGCGGGCAAGTGGTCGAGCAGATCGTAGGCTACAGGCCCAAAGAGGCCATTGCGCAGGCGCTCGACCGGCACGTTGGGTAAGGCAGCTTCCAGCTACTAGCTGCTAGCTAAAATCTCAAACGCACGCAGACCTTATTAGTCGCGTGCGTTTTGCTTTTCCAGCGGACTTTCGTGGAACTCGGATTGGCTAGAAGCCAGAAGCTAGGAGCTAGGAGCGCCTTCCGGCTGCGTGTACTCGAACTCGTACGAGTGCTTCCCGTCGTCGATCTTGATAGTCATGGTTCCTGCAATGCCCTCCAATTGACCCGCGCCGGAGTCCGGCACAACCGTGACGCTCAAGTGCGGTGTCCCCCGCGTCATGGTGCCGCTGTGCTGCAAAACGAAGCTACCGGTGCGGCCTTTCAGCGTCCCTGTGACGCGCTCCATCGCGACGTATCCGCTGGAGCCTTTCACGACGGTTGGAGCTGAGGAGAGCATGAATCCCCTGCTGGTTCCCTCCAGATCGCCGTGAAACTGCTTATCGATCGACATTCGACCAAGGCCCGTGTCGGCCCCGCTCTCGTCCTTCTGCGGCGTCAGCTTCACTTCAAACGTCCCACTCGCGTGACTTGTCACAACCATCTCCTTCGCGGGCGTCGCCTGCGCCGCCGTTGAGTTCTGAGCGTGCCCGGATATGCCGAGCCACAGGAACAAACCAATCACCGGAATTAATAGAACTCGGACTTGAAGTCGGCATTGCATAAACTGATCGGGAGTCTCAGGTCTTCTTCGCGACCTTAGCGGCAGTTCTTCGCGCTCTTTGCGGTTAAAGGCTTTTGACGGTGTTTGACCTGGATGCTAGTAGCCAGAAACTGAGAACTGAGAACTGCGCTCAATACTTCCGCAGCACCCCAATCACGCGCCCCTGCACTTCCACCGAAGCGGCCGGCACGATGATCGGCTTCATGGTCGCATTCGAAGGCTGCAGGCGGATGTTGTCGCCTTCGCGAAAGAAGCGTTTCAAGGTAGCATCGTCTTTGTCTACCAGCGCGACCACGATGTCGCCGTTGTGCGCCGTCTTCAGCTTCTCTACCAGCACATAGTCCCCGTCGAGGATGGCCTCATCCTGCATGGAATCGCCGCGCACTTCGAGCACAAACACTTCTTTCGAGCGCACGAAGTCGGCAAGCGAGATGGTCTCATTGCTCTGCACGGCCTCAATGGGCTGGCCGGCGGCGATGCGCCCCAGCAGCGGCAACACCAGCCCGGTGTTCACGCTCATGGCCTGCTTAAGCCGTCCCTTGGGCGGCAGCAGGTCGATCGACCGGCTGCGGTTGTAGTCGCGCGTGAGCAGTCCCTTCTTCTCGAGGTTGGTGATGTGCTTGTGCACCGTGGCCAGCGAGTTCAGCTTGAGCCCGTTGCCAATCTCTTCAAACGACGGAGAGTAGCCATGCTCCGCCACGAAGCGGGAGATGAAGTCATAGACTTCGCGCTGCCTGCGTGTGATCGCCATGGGGGTATTGTTGGCGAATGGAAGGCGAAATGTCAAGAAGAATCAGCCGTTAGCAATTAGCACTGGTCCACAACACAGCTCAAGTGGAGACAGCCGCCTCGGCTGTCCGGGCAGGGCGAAGCCCGCCCGTACGGAGGGACACTCTTGTCCGCTGCTTTTGACTTTGTTTTTAGTTTTGGCCCTGCGTGGAAGGCCTGTTATAGGAACCGTCCCCTTCCTGCCGGGGATGGGCCATCCGCGCCGCTGATTTATAGATTCCCACAAGCTCATCAGTGTTATTTTGACCGTGGAGCAATCCCTCAACCCAAAGTGATCGAACCCGAGACGACCGTTACTATCCGCAACTCCGAATTTTGCCCCTCATTCCACGGGTTGGGCCAGTCTTCCCACACATTCGCTGAGTTCTTTGCAGGGATCGGCCTGACCCATATGGGACTCTCACAGCAGGGGTGGCGTTGTGTCTACGCAAACGACATCGCGGCCAAGAAAAAGCGGATGTACGAAAGTTGCTTTGGGAAGGCGGATTACTACCACGTCGAGGACATATGGAAGACAAAGCAGATCATTTCTCAAATTCCTGCTGGAAAGCTGGACCTTGCAACCGCCTGCTTTCCATGCGTCGATCTCTCGCTTGCGGGCAACCTGAAAGGATTCGCCGGTGAGCAATCGGGAGCATTCAACGGCTTCACCAAGGTCTTAGGTGCCCTCCAACGAGAGAACAGGCTCCCTAGGGCGGTTCTGGTCGAGAATGTTATCGGGTTTCTCTCCTCGCACAATGGAAAATTCTTAAGAATTGCATTAAAGGCCCTGTCAAGCCTCGGCTACTACCTTGACGCCTTCATCGTCGATGCCAAGAGCTTCGTCCCGCAGAGCCGCCCACGCCTTTTCCTGGTTGGCTTTTTGCACGAGCTGATGCCAGACAAGGGAGAGAAACCCAGCCGACCCGTGGCCTTGCCCGAGCCATGGGCCCTGCGAGAAAGACCAGACACGCGTCGGCGTCCGTTGCAACTGGTAAGAGCACTGGAGGAAACACGTTTGGCAACGGAGTGGTTCCCGCTTTACTTGCCACCGCTGCCTCGCGAGAATCGTACGCTATGGGAGCATATAGATACCGACGGTGCGCAAGAGTGGTGGAACGAGACGCGCGTCAGGAAGCATCTGGCCGAGATGAGCCCTGTGCACCGCGCTCGAGCGGAGGAACTGAAGAAGCGCAGGGAAATAACCGTTGGAACGATTTACCGCCGGGTGCGCGACAGCAAGTCCAGATCTGAGATCCGGACGGACGGGCTGGCAGGCTGCCTGCGCACACCGCGCGGCGGCAGCAGCAGACAGATTGTTCTGGTTGCTGGCAAGGGCAAGATTCAGATGAGATGGATGACTCCGCGTGAGTACGCCAGATTGCAGGGGTGCCCTGACTTTCCGATCGAAGTTGAACGCAACGAAGCGTTATACGGATTCGGCGATGCCGTGTGCGTTCCTGTGATCAACTGGATCGCCGAGAACGTTCTAACGCAGCTTTTTCCGGCGACTGATCATCCGGGTCAGCTTCAGAAGGCGACGGGAGACTGACTCGACCTTACGAAGTCTGCACTCCCAGACCACGGCAGTGCGCCAGCCAGCCTTTCGAAGCTCTTCGCGCACTCTCCTGTCGCGCCTACGGTTTTTTCGAATCTTCCGCGTCCAGTAGGCCAAGTTCGATTCAGGCAATGTCGCGTTCTTGCAGCCCTTATGTGCATGCCAGAAACAACCGTGCACGAACAGCGCCAGATCGTAATCGGGTAGAACAAAATCGGGCCGACCGGGTAGATTATTCGATTGTCGTCGAAAGCGGAGCTTCAAGGAACGGAGCAGCTGTTCGCATTTCCTCTCAGCTCCGGTGCCAGATGATCGCACGGACCGCATGATCTGGCTTCGCTCCGATTTGGAAAAGTTATCTACCATCTGAATGCCGCCGAAAGGAAACGAGCAAGGCACTAGCCCGATTCCGCCGATCCATCTAGAATTTAGTACACGAATCCTTGGAGGAACCGTCAAGTCTTCCAGAGAAACGCACTAGTCAGATGAGGAAAGCGGTTCGCAAGCCGGTTCGCGAGCAACCTCTCGCTGCCTCTGTTGGTACCCCTACTGACCTAGATTTTGAGAAAGCCTTGATGTTCTTCCATGCTTACATGTATGGGCCCCTGCAGGGAAAGCTTCGTCTATACAGAGCTCGCGACGTCCATGTTGCGGGAAAGGCGCTTTCCTCTGACTGGGAAGTCTTTGCGTCAATTCTTGTAAAAGATGTCGGCACCAAGCTGACAAAAGGCGTTGACCTTAGCGGACATGAAGTGAAATCCGCCGAGAACGGTGGCAGCTACGAATATCAGTACCACAAGAATACGGGCAAAGATAAGCTACGACAGGACATGCGACTAGGGCACCTCTTCTTCGATCACAGGAACAACCTCCGACAAGTGGACCTACGCTACGCGTCCGGCGAACAATTGTCGATATTCTTTGAGAAGTGGCTGCGGGACTATCCCGACCCCTACCCCCAGCGCTATCGACGAGGCATATCGTTTTCCTGGGTAAAGAAAAACGGTGTTCTACTAATGAGCCTGCGAGATGGAGGAGTGGAATATCCAGAAATCAGCCCAGCCTTCACCCGCTGAACTGCCACGATGGCTGGTCCCCTTCTGTACCACAAAAAGTACGCCTCGCGCCTGTCAAGTCTACTTTAGTAGGCATTCGACCCCCTCGAAAGTAGGCATTCCTTCCACAGCCTAACCCCTTGATTCCATTGATCCACCCAAAAGTCCGCACCAAGAATCAACGACTTACGCCGAAAATTTTCTGCAAAGTGAAATGTTCCAGTCGGAACACTCGAGCGATTTGCAGGTCGCCGCCCTCGCGAAAGCTTGCACTTCAATTTGTGCGGTTTTTGAGGTAGGCTTATGCCGCTTATTCTTAAGGAGGCCTCTATGGCACAGAACAGTCCGGTTGCGATGGTTCGGAAAGCTTCGACGGTATCCATTTTGTGGGGCGTCTTGCTGATTGTCTTCGGCATGGTGGCGGTTGGATTGCCGCTGTATGCCGCAGTGGCGGTTAACGCGTTGGTGGCTTGGCTGATTATTTTGGCGGGCATCGTCCACCTGATGGTGGCTTTTCGTGTGCATGATGCCGCGGGCAGCAGGGCATGGAGGGCGCTGGTTGGGGTTGCGTATGTGTGTTTCGGCGGGTATTTGATCTGGCGTCCCCTGCTGGGCGTGGCGTCGCTTACGTTGCTGCTGGCGTCGCTGTTTCTGATTGAAGGCATCCTGGACATCGTCTTGTATGTGAAGGTGCGTCCGATCCACGGATCGATCTGGGTGCTGATTGACGGGATCGTTACCCTGGCGCTGGGGGTAATGATCTACATGCAATGGCCTTCGAGTTCGGCTTGGGCGATTGGCACGCTGGTGGGCGTTAGTTTGATCATCAGCGGGGTCGCGCGGGTGGCGATGTCGCTGGCGGTGCATGAGACTGCCGATGATGTAGGGCGGCTGGCGGCGTAGCGGGCTGAAGAGGACAGCAGGTTCCTCACCGGGCTTGGCGCCCGGTTCGGAATGACAAGCAGAACAACAGCGCAGGACTGCGCCCGGCGGACAGCCGAGGGCGGCTGTCCCCACATGCTATTCCTACTTGCTGTTCCTGTATGGAGTGAGGCGAAATGGGTGGACTGATTCCTTTAGGGGATGCGTCGCGGCGTCCTGTACGTGTCCCTATCGTTACGATCCTCATCATCCTGACGAATGTCTTCGTTTTTGTGCGGGAGTTGATGGGTGGCGAGGCATTCGTGATGCAGTGGGCGGCGATCCCCGACCAAATTGTTTCGGGGCATCGCTGGATCACGATTCTGACGGCGATGTTCATGCACGCCAGCTGGTCGCACATCATCGGGAACATGATTTTCTTGTGGGCGTTTGGCCCGGAGATCGAAGACTCGATGGGGCGATGGCGGTATCTGGTTTTCTATCTGGTGGGCGGGATGGTGGCGATGCTGGCCCAGGTCGCAGCCAGCCCGCATTCTACGGTGCCCAACCTGGGCGCGAGCGGAGCGATTGCGGCGGTGATGGGCGCGTTTCTGGTGACGTATCCTCGCGACCAGATTCGTTCGATTCTGGTGATCTTTATATTTGTGAAGGTCACATTCATTCCGGCGGCGTTGTTGATCGGCTTTTGGTTCCTCACACAGCTTTTCAATGCGGGCCAGATTGCGGATGCGCAGACGGGCGGAGTAGCTTACCTGGCGCACGTCGGCGGGTTTATTTTTGGGGCTGCTACGGCTCGGTTGTTTGAGAGTGGGGATCGGGGGGCTGTGGTTTCGGACGTTTAGGTTGAGGACCGGTAGAGTCAAAGGCAGAGTTAAAGTCCAAAGCAGCGGGCAGAGTGTCCGCTCCACACACTTCTCAGCGCCTGAAGGCGCGATTAATAATAGGCGCTTGCCGGTATGCCTGAAGGCATACCCTGATACGAATCGGGAGTATTTGCACATCCGAAACTTCTTTTGGATTCGTAACTCTAATGGTGAAGATGGTTGGGAGGATGGTTATGTCTAGAGTTTCGGTTCGGATGGTGGCGATGGTTTTGACGGTGCTGGCGGCGACAGTGGCTTGCCAGGCTGGGGGCGGGGCGAGTGCGGCGGTGCCGGCTCCGGCGGTGGACGAGGCGAAGGCTACGGCTCCGGGGAAGCAGACCGTGGTGGTGGCGGGGGGATGCTTTTGGGGCGTCCAGGCGGTGTTTCAGCATGTGAAGGGCGTGATCACGGCGACCTCGGGGTATTCGGGTGGGTCGGTGAAGAATCCCGATTATGAGACGGTGAGCAGTGGGCGGACCGGACATGCGGAGTCGGTGGAGATTGTTTACGATCCGTCGCAGGTTACTTATGGGGAGTTGCTGCGGGTGTTCTTCTCGGTGGCGCACGATCCTACCGAGTTGAACCGGCAGGGGCCGGATGAAGGCACGCAGTACCGTTCGGTGATTTTCTATGGGAATGGGGAGCAAAAGCGGATCGCCGAAGCTTACATCGCGCAGCTCGACCAGGCCAAAGTTTACCGCCATAAAATTGTGACGCAGGTGGTGGCGCTGCAGGCGTTTTACCCGGCGGAGAAGTATCACCAGAATTATGCGACGCTGCATCCCGATGACGGTTATATCGTGTTTAACGACGCTCCCAAAGTGGCGAATTTGAAGAAGGAGTTTCCGGAGATGTATAGCGGGAAGTAAGGAAGGCTGCAGCGGCTGAAGCCGATCTGTATTCAGTGGCTGACGGCATCGCTGAAGCGATGCCCTGATACGAATCTAGCATCTTCAAGAGCATCTCAGTTGGAGGAGTTATGTTTGATTTGGGTCGCGGTAAGGACGGGAAAGTTTCCCGGCGGGTGTTTCTGGCCGGCGCGGGTGCTTTGACGGCTGGCGCGATATTGTGGCGGCGGAGTGCACCGCACGTGATTGCGGCGGCGGTGAAGTCGGAGCCGGGAGAAGTTACGATTGTGCAATTTTCGGACGACGGCACGCGCCTGGCCAAGGTGAAGATCGCGAAAGTGGTGAAGACCGACGAGGAATGGCGCAAGCAGCTTTCGCGGGGAGCGTACGAGATCACGCGGCACGCCGATACTGAGATCTCGTACACCGGAAAGTATTGGAACCTGCACGACAAAGGGATTTACCGGTGCATCTGTTGTGACAATGCGCTATTCAGTTCAGCGACGAAGTTCGATTCGGGGACGGGCTGGCCGAGCTATTGGGCGCCGCTGGCCCAGGAGAATGTGCGGGAGATCCGCGACGCTTCGATTGGGATGGAGCGGGTTGCGGTTTCGTGTACGGAATGCGATGCGCATTTGGGGCATGTGTTTAACGATGGTCCGCAGCCGACGGGTTTGCGGTATTGCATGAATTCGGCTTCGCTGCGGTTTGTGAAGGCGGCGTAGCGCGTCGAGTTCGACTGTACAATTTGAGGCATGAATTCCAGCATGCCGGTTTTTCGCGAGCCGACTCCGGTCGAGAAAACCTTTAATCGTGTATTTGGATTTCTGGTCGGGATCGGCCTTCCCTTTCCTCACAAATATCTGCTGCTGGTGCGCGGGCGCAAGAGCGGGAATCTGTACTCGACTCCGATCAATCTTCTGGAATGGAAGGGCAAGCGCTTTCTGGTGGCGCCGCGCGGGCGCACGCAATGGGTGCGCAACGCCGAGGCAGCGGGGGAAGTCACTTTAAAGAAGGGAAGTACGCTACTGAAGTTTCGCCTGCGGCCGGTTGCTGACACGGAGAAGCCGGAGATTCTGAAGTTCTATCTGGATAATTTTCGGAGTGAAGTGCAGAGGTACTTTCCTGTGGCCGCGGGCTCGCCTGCGGGCAGCTTTGTTGAGGTGGCGGGGAGTTATCCGGTGTTTGAGTTGGTGGCGGGGTAGGTGGGGGGATCGCAGGTAACTGGTCTCGTCGACAGGGCATCCAAGGGTTTGGCGCATTGAAGGTCGAGAGAGGTAGGCAAATGGGCCCGACCAAGCGGCAGGTAGGCATTGCAGTTGTTCTTACGATCCTCTGGTCCTGTTCCACACTCAGTACATCGCAGGCGCAGCCCTCGTGCGCCGGCCAAAACAAAGCTCGCGTCTTGAAGCTCGATGGTGAAGTTCCGCCTTTCGAAGCGTGGCTGCAACAAGATGCAGTCTGGATCATTACCGACGAAGAGCGTGCCGCCTTCAAACTGCTGCAGAACGACGAAGAGCGCGACACCTTTATCGAGGCCTTCTGGGCTCGTCGCAATCCAACACCTGACAGCTTCGATAACGCATACAAAGACGAGCATTATCGCCGTATTGTCTATGCTAACGATCACTATGGCACTGGTATCCCGGGGTGGAAGAGCGATCGCGGACGTCTGTACATTATGTATGGGCCGCCGGACGAGATCGAATCCTACTCCACGAGGACTCAGGACAAAACGCCGGGTGTAGATCCATCTTCGTACCCACTTGAAGTGTGGCACTATCGCTACCTTGAGGGGATTGGTGAAGACGTCGTCCTGGAGTTTGTGGATGCCTGCAAGTGCGGCGAGTACAGCATGCCGATGACGCTCGCCAGGGATAAGGATGCGCGATCTTATTCTGCGAAAGGTTTAGACAGCCTTCTTGGAGGCAGGCTGGCACTTAGTGCTCAGCAGCCATTTGTCGGATTCGCCAACACTCCGAGGATAAAGTTCAAGGGTCTCGAAGAGAAGCTCAATACTCAGCTAGGCTGGAAGACGCTACCCTTCGAGGTTAGTACTGACTCGGTAAAAGCTACGGACGTCACATCACTTGTTTCCATCGCAATCACCTTCCGTAATCATGTCATCACATTTGTCGAGAAGGACGGCTCACGGCCGGCAGGGCTAAATATATTTGGACGCGTGACGACACTTACCGGGCGAGTAGCAGAAGTTTTTGAAGCGACTCTGAAGGTTGATGCCTCGCGCCCGAAGTCGCGCTCCAGCGCGGCGGCCACAACTCTTGTAAAAACTCTCGCTCTGCGGAGCGGCCGCTATAAAATCGAAATCGCGGCGCAAGAAGTTCCCAGCGATCGTTGGGGAACGTGGGTACAGGGAGTGAAGGTCGCGAGTCCCTAAGTCTGCTTGCGTGTATCTTTCGGTGGTTAACCCCGAGGGTACAATTGGACCCATGAAATCCAGCCTGCCCGTTTTTCGCGAGCCTTCCTCCTTCCTCCGGGGACACAAGCAAGATCTTTACCATAGAGGACACAGAGGAACACGGGGTAGGGCAAGAGCAACTGCTATTCGAGGACGCTGTCGTCTAGTTTTCTGCGGGAGCAGTCGGCTGCTGCCTGGAGGAAAGCCAGAATTACGGGGTGCGGCTTCTTTTCGGTGGAGGATAGTTGCGGTTGGAACAGTGTGGCCAGGAAGAAGCGGTGGGTGGGCGACTCGATGGCGCGGATTTCTCCTTGCGTTCCCCGCGCTACTACCGGGAAGCCCGCCTCCATGGTGGTCCATTCGTAGTCGGGATTGATTTCGAAGTTGCAGAAGAATTCTTCGGTGACGACTTCTTTGTCTTTGCCGTAGAACGATTGCAGGTAGGAGCCGGGGCGGAGGCGGATCTCGGGGACCTTGCCAGACAACTTGGGGGCGGCGCCTTTGCGGTTGGGCACGGCGCATGCTACGGGATAGATGACGATGTTTTTCGATCCCGAATTGTTTTCGGCGCTGTCGGCGTCGGCTATGCCCAGGACGTTGCGGGCGAATTCGATCAGGGCGTACTGAAAGCCTCCGCAGGTGCCCAGGAAGGGCCAGTCGCGGCGGCGGGCGAACTCGATTCCTTTCAGCATGCCATCGAAACTCTTGTAGGGACTGCCGGGTGAGGCCCATAGGCCGTCGAAGGTCTCGAGCGTCTTTTCCGAGTCGGCGGTGGTTAGCGACGGCGTGGGGATCCACTTGGACTCTACTTCCAGTTTTAGTTTGCGGGCAGCGTGCTGGAGAGCATCGTTGGTGGCGTGGTGGGAAGGGAACTCGGGATTGAAGTCGCCGAGGATTCCGATGCGAACGGCTTGGCTCACACGTGCATTGTACTAGAGGGTCGGGTGCCAACTAGGGAGTCACGGTTAAGGATGTGGTGCGGGGTGAGAGCTTCGCGAAGCCGACAGAAACCAAGATCCCTCGCGTTGCTCGGGATGACAATATGAGAGGCCTACAGGGTGATGACAATCTGATTCCTACACGGTGATGACAATGTGAGATGCCTACACGGTTTAGATCAGGTGCGTGAGTGTTAGCAGACCGTAGAGGCTTAGCAGGGCCAGGGCGGGGCCGCCCCAGATCATTGCGGCGCATTTCCAGCCTAGAGAGCGGGCGAGGTCGCGCTGGCTGCGCCAGGAGATTAGGAAGGTTGGATTGTTTTTGCCTTTCATTAGTACCACCGCGGGATGGGGGTCGAAGTCTGCGGTTGGGGTTGGCTGCGGAGGAGCTTGTGTACCGTGCGTGGAACTTGCCGGATCGCTGTTGACCGCTCGCGCTGAGGCCACTCCGGCGGCGGATGTTACTCCGGCGGCTGCCCAGGCTGCGGGGTTTAAGATGTGCGCGTTCATCAAGGCGGCAGCGACTTTCTGCTGCTGCGTCGTGTCGGCTGTCTGGCTTGGGTCTGGGTGGGGCGAATGCGGGATTACCCGGGCCGACGCCTTAGAGAGTGCCTTGTCGTAAATTGGGTCGAACTTTGGATCGTGCTGAAGGCCGCCGGTCAAGACGCCGCTGAAGAGGTTGCTGCTTTCGATCGGTAGGGCGGTGCCTCCTAGAGCAAATGAAAGCCGGTTTCCGATGAACGAAATTGGTTCGTCGTCTTGAATTGGCTTTGGAGTTAGTTCGAGGCCGGGGTTTTCATCCAGCGTTCCGAGCACGAAGAGCGCGTTTTTCGGCTTGATGCAAAACTCTTCGACTTTAATTTTGTTGGTGGTGCTTACGCCGTGGCGCGAAAGGAAACTGCGGACGTTCGCGGGGACTTCTTCTTTCGTCGTGAATAAGGCATCGCAGAATTCATCCTGAAAGTCGCGGTGCAGGTCGAGATCGGCACCGCGCGGGTCGATCATCACTTTGCCGGTGTTATCGTCGAGGAAAAAAGGCACGTGCGTGGACTCGGCGGCTACCTTGACCCATCGTTTGTTTTTGCCGGACTGCTTCCATTCCCAAGCTAATGTGCGGTGGTAGTAGCAGGGGCGCGCCGTGATAGGGGCGACCACGGTGTAGGGTCCGACGGCTAGGCCGTTCAGCTCGACCATTCCCATGGAGGCGCTGCGAATTTTGGAGAGTGGTGTGTCGAGGATCAGGTGGCCGCGCTGCAAGAGGCGGAAACCCTGGACGAAGAGATAAACTCCGGCGCAGATTCCTATTACGCAATAGAAGATGAAACCGTCTGGATTTGAGGAACGTAGTAGCAGGGTGGATGGAATCACGAATGGATCCGTTGGGCTGGATTTGGGGAGCGCCCTGGGTTGAGGGTAGAGGAGCGAAGTGGGCCGGGCAGTAGAAAAGGAAGAGGTGGGGTCACGTTGGTAATGGGGGGTATCTACTTGACGGTTTATTTGGCGATCGCAACAAAACCTTTAACACAGAGGACACGGGGTCTCACAAGGTGAACCTTCATTGCTTTGTTGCTTGGCGGCGTCGTTTTAGTGGTACGTAGGCTGCGGTTAGTGCTGCTAGAAAGACTAGTCCGCCGATTGCGTTTACTCGGGTTGCGAATAACGTGTGGAGGACTGTGGCTGAAGCTAGGACGAAGCCGATCATCGATCCCCAGATTCCAAGGGGGGAGCGCATGGGCAGGGCGGCTAGTTGCTGGGAAGTGAGGCGGCGGCGGAAGCTTACGTGGGCTGCCAGGGAGACTACCCAGGAGAAGATGAGGCCGGAGAAGGCGGCTCCCATGATGTAGACGAAGGCTTGTTTCGGGGCCCAGTGGTTGATGATTAGCGTGGTTACGATTCCGTAGGAGGAAACCAGCAGAGGCGAGGCGCGGCGATCCGGCGGCGTTTAGTTTTCCTAGTGCCGCTGGGGCCCATCCGGAGCGGCCCATGGAAAAAAGCAGGCGGGAGGCGGCGTAGAGTTTGGCATTGGCTCCGGAGAGCGCGGCGGTGAGGACTACGAAATTCATGAAGTAGGCTGCGGCTGGGATGTGGGCGAGGCGGAGCACGCTGACGAATGGGCTTTCGGAGACGCCGGTGTGGTTCCAGGGCATGACGCCGACCAGGATGGTGATGGCGCCGAGGTAAGTGCCGGCCAGCAGGAGGAAGGTTAGGCGAGTGGCGCGGGGGAAATCTTTTGGGGAACGTGATTCGCCGGTGGTGACGGCCAACATTTCTATGCCGCCGAAAGCGTAGATGGCCCAGAACACCGCCAGCAGAGGGGCGATTGGACCTTTGGGGAAGAATCCGCCGTTGGCGGTGAATTGCTGGGCTACGCGGCCGCTCGAGAGCAGTGCTGCGCCGGCCACGATAAAGGCCACGATGGTCGCTAGCTTGATCATGGAAAACCAGAACTCGAAGCGTCCGTAGGAACCCACGCTGCCCAGGTTGACCAGAAGAAGTAGAGCCGAGAATACGATGACCCAAACGTCGCTGGGCACGGCGGGGAGCCAGTAGCTCATGTAAGCGGCGGAGGCGACTAGCTCGGCTCCGATGGAGAAGGCGATGGCGGCCCAGTATCCGGCGCGGCAGAGAAATCCGACGTATTGGTTGAGGTAGAGTTCGCCGTAGAGGCCGAACGATCCGGCGGCGGGGTGCATGCTGGCCAGCTCTCCGAGAGCCATGGCAACCGTGTACGCGATGAAGGCGGCGATGACGTAGCTGAGGATTACGCTGGGGCCGGCTTGTTCGAGGGCCGCGGCTGAACCTAGAAGGAGGCCGGTGCCGATGGAGCCGCCTACGGCGACCATGGTCATTTGTCCGGCGGTGAGTTGGTGGTGGAGACCTTGTTCGTGGACGAGGGCAGGAGCCGGGGCTGGAGGCATTCGGGGACGATATCAAAATAAGTGGTCAGTGGCCAGTGGTCAGTGGTCAGTGGGCCGCAAGCCGAATTTTCTCAGGAACTGATCACTAGCCACTGACCACTGATCACTGACCACTGCTTCCGGTGACTTTCGTAATCGTGGGTGGGGCTTACGGATTGCTGGGGGTGGGAGCGGCTCCTAGAATCGAGGGAGCAGTACTCTGCCTCGAACTTACCCATGCCTGAGATCACAAGACGTCTGAACCAAGCCGACGTGGCGCGGCGTACCGAGCGCGCGGAAAAACTCCTGCAGAAGGGGAAGGCCGGCGAGGCGTTGGAAGAATATCTGCTGGCCTTGCGCGACGATCCGGAAAACGATACGGTGCGGCAACTTGCGGCCGATTTGTGTTTGTCGCAGAACCGGACCGAGGATGCGCTGCAGTTGCTGGGGGATCTTTTTGAGCGGCAAGTGAAAGTTGGAGACGCTACGCGGGCCAGCCTGACGTATAAGAAGCTGGCGCGGCATGGCAGTCCGACGTGGGAGCAGAAATTCAGCTTCGGGTTGTTACTGGAAGGATCGAACAAGAAGCTGGCAGTGGGCACCTATGAGTCGGCACTAAGCGATCTGGCGAAGCTGGAAAACAAGAAGGGTGCGTTGCAGGTGCTGGCGCGGGTGGTGACTTTGGAGCCGGTGCAGGCGAATTTTCTGCGGTTGGCGGAACTGTCGTCGGAGGTGGGCGAGAGCAAGGCCGCCGCGCAAGCGTTCAAGCGTGTGGCGCAACTGGCGGCAGCGGGAGGCGGCGATCCGGGGCAGTGGTATGAGCGCGCGTACCAGGAAGATTCCTCGGATGAGGAGATTACTCTGGCCTACGGGAAGAACCTGATGGCGCAGGGGCAGGTGGGAGCCGCGATCTTTGTGCTTGAACCGCAGGTGAACGCGGGAAAGAATTCCGCGCAACTGCTGGAGATTTATGCCGAAGCTTTGCTGGCGGCCGGCCGCTACGCCGAAGCGGAGCCGCTGGTGTGGAAAGTGTTTGAGCAGAATCCCAAATGGATGCCGCAGGTAACGGCGCTGATTGGACAGTTGGTGGATACGGAGCAAGATGAGGCCGCAGTGTCACTGGCGCGCAAGCTAGGGCAGTTCCAGGCAAAGCGGGGCGAGCGGCGGCAGTTTTTGGCGGTGATGCAGGAGATAATTTCGGCGCGGCGCGCGTCGCCCGAAATGCTCGAGTTCCTCAGCGAGCTGTTCAACGCGGCGAACCGGGAGGGCGACTACTGCCAAACATTACTCAAGCTGTTTGATGTGTATTGCGGCACCGGGGATTTCGCCAAGGCGGCGGAATGCCTGGACCGGGCGGGCGAAGTGGATCCGTATGATTCCGGGATGACGAAGCGGTTGGAGTTGTTGAAGGGGAAGATTGACGCAGGTAAATATAACGAGATCGCTTCGCGATTCGCCCCAGTAAGCAAACCGGCGATGGCGCCAGAGCACGAGCAGGAGGCAACGCTGGGAGCGGCGACGCTGCAGGACCTGATGCTGCAGGCGGAGATCCTGGTGCAGTATGGAATGCGCAACAAAGCGGTGGAACGGCTGCAGAGGATCCAGGAGCTTTTTCCGCGCGAAGAAGAGCGCAACGAAGATTTGCAGCGGCTTTATCTGGCGGCGGGTGTGACGCCGAGCTATAGCGGATCTGCGCCGCTGCCTGCGACAGCTACTGCCTCTGCAGTTGTGCCGGCGGCAGTGGCCCCGGGGGTCGATCCGGCGGCGGAGATGCGTAATGTTACGCGCGTGGCCGAGATCACGCGCAAGCTGTATCACCAGGGGACGGCGCCTGCAGTGCTGTCCACGGCGGTGAACGAAATTGGCGGGCATTGGGAAGTTTCGCGCTGCGTGGCTTTGATGCGCACGCCGGGTTCTGCGCCGACGGCGGTGCAGGAGTTCTGCGGGAAAGGGGTGAAGGAAGGGAATCCCGCGGCGATCAAACTGGTGATGTGTGCGCTGCAGGACCTGGCGTTGTCTGCGCCGTCGGCTGAACCCGTCAACATCGCAGATGCGCAGAAGGCTGCGGAGTTGAAGGGAGTGCGTGAATTCCTGGTGGAACTGGGAACAACGGCGGTGCTGGCGTTTCCGCTGAGCAATGGAGAGGATTCGGTGGGCGTGCTGGCGTTGCTGCACAACCAGCTGCGAGTATGGCCGCATACTGATGCTGTTGTGCTGAAGACGCTGGCCGATCAGATGGTAATCGCGTTGAATAACGCGGGGCTGCGGCGGCTGGTAAAGAATCTTTCGGTGACGGAAGAGAAGTCAGGGTTGCTCAAGCGTGGTTCTTATCTTGATTTGCTGCTGGCGGAGAGTAAGCGCGCGGTGCAGAACTCCGCGCCGCTTTCGGTGTTGCTGTTGCAGTTTGGGCGGAGCGCGGCTTTGATCAAGGAGTATGGCGAGGCCGCGGTGGAAGGCGCGATGGAGAGAATTGGGCAACAGTTTGCAGCGAACATCCGGACGAATGATCTGGCATTCCGCTACGACACTACGACCATTGCGATCATTCTGGGCGAGACGGCGGAGAAAGAAGCGATGATGGCGATCGAAAAGCTGCGGAAGATCATTGCCGGAGTTCGCCTGCCCGCTAAGGATGGGGCCGAGAAAGGCTTTGCCATGGAATTCTCGGCGGGGCTGGCGGAGGCGGTGGTGAAGGAGAGCTACGATCCCGTGGACATTGTTACGGAAGTGATTAATCGCGCTGAGCATGCTTTGGCTACTTCTCTGGCGCAGGGGCACGGGAGGGTTGTGGCACTGGGCGCGGCGCTGGCCGCGGGAGCGGTGGCGTAGCAAATCGAATGACCTCCACGCCGATGACGTCTGGTTCCTAGCTCGGGGCTCTCCGCGGCTGTTCTCCGCGAACTCCGCATTTAAAGTCTGTCTTGCCGGGTCAAATCAGGGGCTGAAACGCGGAGTCGCTGAGAGAATCCGCGGAGGGCCGCTGAGACCGGCTGGGCACGAGTTGAGCTGTGGTCAAATCTGCTTCTACGCTGCTAGACTAATCAGTTTGATTATCACTTTTAATCTCCTCTGAGCAGGGTCTTTCAGGAAAATCATGTTGAAGCCGGGTGATATTGCTATTGTGAGCGGGGCGCGGACGCCCTTTGGCCGCTATTGCGGGAAGTTGAAAGACTTTACGGCGCAGGAATTGGGCGCGCTTGCGGCTAAGGGGGCGATCAAACGGGCGGGGATCGATCCGCAAGAATTTGATCATGCGGTTTTTGGCAACGCGCAGCAGACTTCGGGCGATGCTTTGTATGGGGCACGGCATGTGGGGCTGCGGGCGGGACTGCCGATTGAGACTCCGGCGCTGACGGTGAACCGGCTGTGCGGGTCGGGCATGCAGGCGATTGTAAATGCGGCGCAGATGATTCAGCTGGACGAAGCGAAGATTGTGCTGGCGGGCGGGATGGAGGCGATGTCGCAGGCCCCGTTTGTGATTCGCGGGAGGGATGGATTTACACTGGCTCCGGGCGGGAAGATGGAAGATTCGCTGATGGTGGCTCTGCTTGATAGTTATTGCGGGCTTTACATGGCGAACACGGCGGAGCTGTTGGGTTCGGAATTTGGCATTACGCGCGAGATGCAGGATGAGTTTGCGTTGCGCTCGCAGCAGAAGGCGGATGCCGCTTATAAAGAAGGGCGCATTCAGGAGGAGTTGGTTCCGGTGGCTTTGAGGAATTCCAAGGGTGAGGCTACGGGGGAATCGTTGACGGAAGATGATCACCGGCGACCGCAGACTACTTTGGAAGGGTTGGCTAAGTTGAAGGCGGCTTTTGGTAAGAGCGGAACTGTTACTGCCGGGAACGCCAGCGGCATTGTGGATGGCGGGGCGGCTGTAGTCTTGATGTCTTTGGAGGAGGCGCGCAAGCGGAGTATTGAGCCTTTGGGGAGGATTGTTAGCTGGGGGATTGCTGGGGTTGAGCCTAAGGTGATGGGGCGCGGTCCGGTGCCGGCTACTAAGGTGGCTTTGCAGAAGGCTGGGTTGTCTTTGGATTACATTGATTTGATTGAAGTGAATGAGGCGTTTGCGGCGCAGTATCTGGCGGTGGAAAACGAACTTGGTTTGGATCGCGATAAAGTGAATGTGAATGGCGGGGCGATTGCTTTGGGGCATCCGCTGGGGGCTACCGGGACTCGGCTGGTGATTACTTTGCTGTATGAGTTGCGGCGGCGGAAGAAGAAGTATGGGCTGGCTACGGCTTGCATCGGCGGCGGGCAGGGGATTGCGATGATCGTGGAGAGTATGAATTAGACCTGCCGTGGAGCGAGGTCGACGGCGATATGGGAACGATGTGTGTTTGCCTGATGCTCCTAGATGGGGACAAGCCGGTCCGTAACTCTACGTCTATGTTAAATGGAATTGCTTCAATTCTGTGGCCCCTGATAGCTCTCTTCGTGATATGGAGGCTTTGGCCCGCCCTGAAGTCGGTAATCGAGTCGAGATCCTTCACTGTAGAGATCTTGGGCGTGAAACTAAGCGTCGAGGAGGCCACCAAGAAGCTTCAAAGCCAGATCGACGACCTTGAAAAAGAATTTCTTAAGATGAAGGCTGGCCCCGAAGACTTAGTTCCGGAAACTCTAGTTCCACCTGCACAGCCGCCTGCGAGAATTCTTTGGGTAGACGATCATCCTGAGAACAACGTTTTCGAGGCTGCCAAACTGAGACGAGATGGTTTCTTGATTGATCAAGTGCTCAGCACTGGCGAAGCTTTAGCGGAGCTATCCGCTAGAAATTATCAGATAGTGATCTCTGATATGGGGCGCGAAGAGGACGGCATCGAAAGGCCCGATGCCGGGTTACTCCTCCTGTCCAAGATGAAAGAGAGAAGCGTCTCCGTTCCTTTCATCCTCTTCACCTCACAAGCGGCCACCGCGCGCTATGGGCTACGGGCAAGAACGTCGGGAGCTAGGGGTGTAACTTCATCGCCTCTGGAGCTGTTTGAGATTATTCAGCAAGTTTGTGGGAAATCGCTCTAACAATAAGGACGGAAGAGGAAGATGGAGATTAAGAAGGTTGGCGTACTTGGATGTGGGCTGATGGGGTCTGGTATTGCGCAGGTTTGCGCTACGGCTGGATTCGATGTGACTGTGCTTGAAGTCGAGCAGAAGTTTCTCGACAAAGGCTTTGCCGGGATCGAGAAATCTTTGGCTAAGTTTGCGGAGCGGCCGGTCGAGAAGGGCGGGATTACGGCGGCGCAGAAGGATGCGATTCGCGCGCGGCTTAAGGGGACTACTAACAAGGCCGACCTGGCTGATTGCGACATTATTATTGAGGCAATTATCGAGAATGTGGACGAGAAGAAGAAGATGTATGCGTCGCTTGATGGCGTGGTGAAGAAGGAAGCGATCTTTGCTTCGAATACTTCTTCGATTTCGGTGACTGAGCTTTTGACTTCGGTGAAGCGGCCGGAGCGGTTTATAGGGTTGCACTTTTTTAATCCGGTGCCGCTGATGAAGCTGGTGGAAGTCGTGCGGACTATCGCTACTGCCGACGACGTTTACGCGACGGCTTACGAGTTTGGAAAAAAGCTGGGCAAGGTTCCGGTGCGGACTTCGGACAAGACTGGTTTCATTGTGAACCGGTTGCTGATCCCTTATTTGCTGGATGCCATCCGGGCTTATGAAGAAGGCGTGGGGTCGATTGAAGATATTGATAACGCGATGAAGCTGGGATGCGGGTATCCGATGGGTCCGCTTACTTTGCTGGATTTTGTGGGGCTCGATACTACTTATTACATTACGCATGTGATGTTTGACGAGTTCAAGGAGCGGCGGTTTGCGTCGCCTGCGCTGCTGAAGCGGCTGGTGATGGCGGGATGGTACGGGAAGAAGACTGGGCGCGGATTTTACGATTATTCGGATCCGAATAGTCCGAAGGCGAATAAACTGTAGAATCGAATTCCAAGATTGCCCCCGTTGAGATTGAAGCGTCATGTTCAAACGCAGAAAAACTGATCAGGCGCCGGGTGAAGGCGGCGCGCGGGATGTCGAAAGATATCGCCGGGCATGGCACAGCTACGTGGCGCGGCGGAATCTGGTGGTGGTGCTCTTTCTTAGTTTTATCTTTCTGGGTTTCCTGATCGGGAAACTGAAGCTGGGAGAGGCGGCGGATTTCGCGATTATGCTGGGGTGGATCGCGGTGTATCTGGCGTGTGGGTGGTGGCTGACGGAGTGGAGATGTCCGCGGTGCGGGAAGGTGTTTGGGCATCGGCTGTGGACGCAGCGGTGCATCAGTTGCGATTTGACCAAGGATGAAGTGGCGGCGGTGGCGCGGGGGAAGTAAATTCCTGGCCGAGGATTTGCACGGATGAACGCGGACCGAAAAAATGATTCAACGTTTGTATATCTCGCGTCGATGGCCCAGTCGAACGACGATCACGACCAGTCGGTCTTCTTTGAGGGAACAGATCAGGCGGTAGTCTCCGATCCGGTACTTCCAGTACTGCCTTAGCGGCCCATGAAGGCGTTCGCCGATGGTCCGGGGATCGTCGAGCGGGGCGACTCGCTCACGCAGGAACTTGAGGATTCGGTCGGAGACCGACTTGTCGAGCTTTTCCAGTTCGCGGCGGGCGTCAGGATCGAATTCAATACTCCAGGCGATGTTGGCGCATAATTTCATCGAGCGGAATGGTCTTTACCCGGCCCGATTCAATTGCTTCCATCCGCTTTTCGGCTAGATAAACATCTTCCAGATCGTCAAGGTGCTTAAGGATGGCCTCGCGGGCGTAGTAGGTTTTGGTGCGGCCAGTGCGCTTGGCGAGGCGGGCTAGGCGCTTTTCGATTTTGTCGGGTAGGCGGATGGCTAGCATGGATGACCTCTTGCTATACAATTATAGCGTACCTCTTGATCGAGTGAGCAGTGTGATGGCTGAAGTAGTTGGCAAGTGCGGGCTATGCCTTGACGAGGCTGAACTCCGACTAAGTCACCTGCTGCCAAGGGCTCTGTATAGGCTCATCGGTAGCGGAACTGATCCCTTTCACCATGACACGGTACTCCTTACGGGACAGGGGCAGCGGAAGTCATCGGAACAAGCGAGACGGCATCTTCTTTGCGCCGATTGCGAACAGCGATTGAACGACAATGGCGAAAGATGGGTACTTCGCAATTGCTACCGTGGGAGGGGCAGATTTCGCCTTCGCCGAGAGTTGCGGACAAGAATTCCGCTCGATCCTAATCCAGAGCTTCTTGCTTATCCGGCGGAGCCCGACGAGATTCGCCGGCTTGTCTATTTTTGTCTAAGCGTGATTTGGTGTGCCTCTCTCTGCGATTGGGAATGCCGCGGGCAGATATTTCCACAAATCGACCTGGGGCCGTACCAAGACCAAATCCGAAAATATCTGAAAGGCGAGGCAGGAGTGCCTGACAAAGTGGATGTCATCGTAGTGCTCTCGATATTGGCAAAGCCAATGCTTGGGATGTGTCTACCGCTTTCGTACCGCGGAGACTCGGGGCGTCGCTATCGTTTTCACATTCCTGGCGTGATGTTCGACTCTGCCGTCGGTGGTGACCTACGAGGGCCGAAGCCTAATGCCGTATTCATCGGCGAGTTTGGAGATAGGGCGGCTCAGGACTCGGTGATGCACCTCATAGGAAGGAAGGCTCCGCCCGGACTCAGATTTCCATTGGCTGAGGGTACGGAACCTGGACTCACGCTTCCATAGGATGCTATGGATCACTGGCAAGACTATGAACTTCGAAAACATACTTCTGGAAAAGAAAAACGCGATTGCTTATGTCACCGTGAACCGGCCGAAGGTTCTGAACGCGCTCAACATGGCTACTATGGAAGAGCTGCGGGCGGTGTTTCATGACATTAAGAATGATGCGGCGATCCGCGTTGTTATCTTTACCGGCGGCGGTGAGAAGGCATTTATTGCGGGCGCGGACATTGGCGAGTTGGCCAAACACGATGCGGTTTCGGGCAAGGAGTATACACATCGCGGGCAGAATGTTCTTAATTTGATTGAGAATCTCGGCAAGCCGGTGATTGCCTGCATCAACGGATTTGCTTTGGGCGGCGGGTGCGAGATCGCTATGGCTTGCTCGATGCGGCTGGCCAGCGAGAACGCGAAGCTGGGGCAGCCTGAGGTGAAGCTGGGGATTATCCCGGGCTATGGAGGGACGCAGCGGCTGCCGCGGCTGGTGGGCAAGGGCATTGCTATGCAGATGGTTTTGGCGGGCGAGATGATTACGGCACAGGAAGCGCATCGCATTGGGCTGGTGAATGAAGTTACGGCGGCGGCTCAGTTGATTCCTCGGGCGGAGGCGATCGCGGCGAAGATCATCGCGAACGCTCCGCTGGCGGTCCAGTACGCGATGGAGGCCGTCAATAAGGGTATGGAGATGACTTTGAGCGAGGGATTGTATTTGGAAGCGGTTTTGTTTGGCGTGGCCTGCGCCACGGAGGATAAGAAGGAAGGGACTACGGCGTTTTTGGAGAAGCGAGCGGCACAGTTCAAGGGGAAATGACCTCGGGGGCTAAAGCCGGAATTAATTTCAGGCAGTTTTCGCAGCGCTGAAGCGCTGCGCCACCCAAAAGCACAAACGAATCCACCACGGAGGCACTTGGTCACGGGGAAGAAAGACAAGAAGGATTTTGCGGTGGAGTCTGTTGGCGACCCTGATCTCCCCGCGCTCGAAGGCACTCTAAATGCTTCCGGCATGCGTTTCGCGATTGTTGCTTCACGATTCAATGGTTTTATCACCGAGAGACTCTTGCTGAGCGCGGTCGATGGGCTGATTCGCTCTGGCGTGAGGAGAAAAGACATTGATCTGGTGCGGGTGCCGGGGGCGTTCGAGATTCCGCTGGCGGCGCGGAAACTGGCGGAGACTGGGAAGTACGACGCGGTCATTTGTCTTGGGTGCTTGCTGCGGGGCGGCACGGCGCATTACGACGTGATCGTCAACGAAGTTACGCGGGGGATTGGGCAGTCGGCACAGGAGACTGGCGTGCCGCATGCTTTTGGCGTGCTTACCTGCGAGAACCTGGAGCAGGCTATCGACCGTGCTGGGCTGAAGATGGGGAACAAGGGATTCGAGGCGGCTCTGGCGGCGGTGGAGATGGCGTCGCTGGAGCGAGCTATCGGCCGTCAGCCCTCAGCCGTCAGCAAAACCAAGACTTCCAAAGCCGTCACCCGAAGGAGTCGCAAGCGCTGACGCTGTGTCCGAATCCTTCGCAACGGCATCGTTAGACCTTCCTGTAAACTGACAACTGTAGCCACAAGCTGCGGCCGCTGACGGCTGACCGCTGATGGCTGATGGCTCTATGGGTACACGGCGCAAATCCCGCGAACTGGTTTTGCAGATGCTGTTTCAGGCGGATATGGGGAAGCAGACTGTAGACCAGGTGCGCCATACGTTTTGGGCGGAGCATGGCGGCGCCAGCGCAGAGGTGCGCGGATTTGCGGACGATTTGTTTCGCGTGGCGACCGACCGCGGTGCGGAGATCGACACGCTGATTGAGGGCCACGCGGAACACTGGCGCATGGAGCGCATGGCGGCTGTGGATCGCAACCTGCTGCGTGCGGGTGTGGCGGAGTTCTTGGGCTATCCGGAAACGCCGCGGGCGGTGGTGATCAACGAAGCGCTCGAGATCGCGCGGAAGTTTTCCAGTTTGGAATCGGTGCAGTTTGTTAATGGGGTGTTGGATAGTGTGGCTAAGGAGTTGGGGAAGACGGCATAGAAAAGAAATTTGGTAATTTTGCAATTGGGTAATTTGGTAATTTTCAACCAATTACTCCGATCACTCACTCCTCCATCCTCACCTCTTCTAATTTCTCAATCATTCATCCCAATTGCTGCTCCTCACGGTTTTACGGCTATCAAGTCTAGATGGCAGTTGGATCCTGTGAAGCAGAAGTTGTTGGGAGAGTTGGGGAGGGGCAAGAAGGACGTTTGGTAGAAGTCGACGCCTAGGACGGTGTTGAGCTGGTGAAGCAATCCATCGGAGCCGGCCACGTAGATCAGCGTGCCATCGACGGTCATGTCCGCGGCCACGGGGGTGGCATTGCCGGCGAGTTGGATCCTTGAAACGGATCCGGTGCTGAAGTTATAGACCAGGACGCCTTGATCGGTGGTAACGATAAAGGCCTGGGTGGAATCGGGCGAGAGGAAAAAGTTGATGGGATGGAAAGTGCCCTGGTTGAGGTTGATGTGGACGGGCGAAAAAGTGATCTGCGGGGGTGGAGTGTGAGCGAGTGTGATCTGCTGCGGACACAGCGTAGTGAAGGATCCCTGGGAAGAGTTGGTGGCGATGATGTCGATGCCGGTGTTGTCGAGTCCGAAGAAAAAGTCGAGGCCGGCGGTTTCCAGAGTTGGGATGAATACGCCGCCGAATAGATTGCCCATAGGAATGTTGCCTGCGGGAAACATCTTCAGGAAGATGGGTGGGCCGGGCGACGGCGTGGAGGCCGGGTTCAGAGTGACCGAAGAATTGTCGCAGGTATTGTAGAGGGCGAGGCTGCCGGCGGGACTTCCGGCAGGCACTCCGCCGGCTAGCATGGCGAACGAGCCGGTGGAGTTGAAAACAATCGAATTCGCCGGCGTTCCCAAAGGAATGGGTGGTTGCAGGTATTGCAGGGCGGAATAGATATCCAAGGTGTTGCCACCATCGGCGAGGATGAAGGCTTTCAAGCCGTCGGGTGAAAATGCAGCCGCTGTTGCGCTATTAATATTCAGTGCCGTGGTGGACGTCGGGCTGGTATTGACGACATATACCTGATTGGGAGTGGAAACGGTATCGGAGAAGACGGCCGTAGTGCCGTTGTGCGAGACGGCGAGGACCCTGCCAGTTACGAAGCCTAGAGTGGTGCCTGGAGCGAACAAGGGCGTAAAGGGGCTGCTGGATCCTCCGAAGTTGGCGGGGGTGATGGCAAGAGCGCCGAATTCGCTGCCCATGAAGGCTTTGTCTCCCGCCGGGCCAAAGATCAGCGAATTGGGCGGAGCGGGTAGTTCGGACACGGCTCCGGGAAGGTTGGTGGAGGTTGAGACGTTATAAAGGCCCACGGTGCACAAGATGTCGCTGTAACAGTCCTGAGTGGTGGCCAGCACACTAGTCGAAGTGGCAGCGCCGGTTACCAATCCGGAGATCGCCGTCACCGGATAGACCGGTTGTGGGATGTAGGGCGGGGAAAGATTCGCCGGATTCAGCGGGAAACCGACGTTGCACGATGGCGGCGTGCAGGATGCCGTGATGGCGGCCGCGCCCTGCTGGGAGGTAGTCACGCTGCAGGTTGTGCCCGGGGGGCATCCCGTGTTGGCGCTGCCGGCGACAAGCGCAGCAGGCTCGGAGGAGACCCAGGTCAGGGGAGGCTTGGGCACGATGCAGCCCTGCACGTCGACAGCAGTAGCGATAATGGTCTCGGCCGTTCCCTTGTCTACGGCAAAGCTTGTTTGGTTCGTGAACTGGCCGTTTACGGTCAGTTGCAGCGCGACGCACTGCACCGGGCAGGTCTCGAAGTTGTAAGGCTGGCTGAAGGCTCCCGAGGCGGAAGCGATTATTTGAGTTTGCCCCGGGTTGCCGGGCGCTACAGTGGCCTGATTGGTGGCGACGTTGAAGGTAGAGTTCACGATCGGAGTGATGTCGGCTACACCCGCGCTGGCTTGGGCCCAGGTAAAGGGGCCGACCGAGGCGGTAATATCGATGCCCTGGCTGTAGGCAGTGGCCTGTAAGATCTCCGTCTGGTTTTGCGAAAGGCACTTACAGGAGGTAAACGGCTGCCCCTGAGAATCTACTTGAGTCGTGCAATTGCCCTTATTGAATGGGATGTTGCAGGCGGCAGGCAGGGCCTGCTGGTTGGGGCACGCAGGAGGCGGCGAATTGACTGGGGCAACGAGGCTGACCTGAACGTTATCGATGGGCGCATGAACAAAGATGAGGGTGGGCGCGCTGCTCGCGCCCAAGGCTGAAGCAGTTACCTCAACCATGCCAGTGTTGCCGGGTGTGCAGGTGTTATAAGCCGGGGCATTCCAGGTGCCGGCGCAGGCGAAGCCGTTGGGAGCAATGTCGAGCACCCCCGCAGGACTCGAAGGGCTCACGCTATAGGTGAAGGTCGGCCTGATGCCTGAGTTGGAGTTGTTCAGCGCGCTGGCGGTGAGCAGCGTTGTGGCGCCCACTTGCATGGAGAAAGTGGGGCTGGGATTGAGGGTGATTTTCGCCGGGAAGGGTGAGGGGGCGGGAGCCTTGTGGCCGCCGCAAGCTGGCAAGAGCACGAATAAGGAGATGGTGGCAACGAGGCACACCGACCGACCGAAACGCAGCCTACCCATGCACCCTCTCGTCGCCTCGCGGTTGTTTCCGGTGGGCGAGCCGCTCAATGGAATGGTAGTGTAGAGGCTGGAGACGGATTCAGCAAGCTGGCCCCGCTGGCGTTGTTGATCATTTCAGGAGGCGCTTGGCCGGATCGCTCCGGGTTCGACAGTGGGATGCAAAAAGATGGGTTGACGATGTTTCCACTCAGTTGTTATAGTTGTTAGGTTCCGCGAGTCAATCCAGGCTTGGTGTGGGCCGTGAGTTTCTGCAGAGTTTGCGGGGACTTGCGGTAGAGCTTTTGAGAAATGCGTTTCCGGTGGAGTGGTATTGCGCGCCGGAAACTTCCTCGCTGAAACGTTCCTGCGCCGCCTTTCGCCCTATCACGAGGGCTGCTGGAGCACCTGAAGTCAGGCGCGACTGCGGTCTGCGAAAGGATATGCAGGACAGAGCTGGCGATACGGAGTACCTCCGGAGGTTTGGCCGGGTACCACCGTCGCCAGCACAAATCTAGATTGGTACCCAAGAATCTCTCTCCGTGATTCGTGTGCGGCGAGAAGCATGGCGAGGCGATTGTGCCTGCCAGCCCCGGTTGTGCAGTTGGCACCAGGAGAGCCGACAGCGCCGTGAGCTTCCCGTCCGCAAGGACGAATACGGCGCGCGACTTTGTAGTGCGCGATTCTTAGTTGACAGGCTTAGTTGGTAGTCTTGGTTGGCAGTCAAGGAGCGGCAAACAGTGCCTACATTTAATCAATTGGTTCGTGATGGGCGGAAGCGGCCGCGGTATAAGACCGCCAGTCCGGCGCTGCAAGGATGTCCGCAGAAGCGCGGAGTTTGCACTCGTGTGTACACGCAGACGCCGAAGAAGCCGAACTCGGCGCTGCGGAAAGTGGCACGGGTGCGGCTGACGAATGGGATTGAAGTTACGACCTACATTCCTGGCGTTGGCCACAACCTGCAGGAGCACTCGATCGTGCTGATCCGCGGAGGCCGCGTTAAGGATCTGCCGGGAGTGCGCTATCACGTGATTCGCGGCACGCTGGATGCGGTGGGCGTAGCCGGTCGTCAGCAGGGGCGGTCGAAGTATGGCGCGAAGCGGGCGAAGAAGGGCTAAGAAGCAGTGGTTGGTGGTTAGTGGTCAGTGAGATCAGGAACTTGGAGCTAAAACGGAATGCCTCGTAAAGGACATACAGCAAAGCGGACCGTACCGGCCGATGCCGTTTATGGCTCGAATCTGGTGACGAAGTTTATCAACTCGATGATGTGGCAGGGCAAGCGCTCGACCGCCGAGGGCATTTTTTACGAAGCTCTCACCAAGGTGCAGGAAAAAGGCGGCGACGAAGCTTTGAAACTGTTCACGAAAGCCGTCGAGAATGCGAAGCCGCTGCTCGAAGTGAAGACCCGGCGGGTCGGTGGTGCCAACTATCAGGTGCCGGTGGAAGTGAATGCCGACCGGAGGACATCGCTGGCGATCCGGTGGCTGCTGACGTATGCGCGCGGGCGCGCGGAGCGAGGCATGGTCGACAAGTTGAGCAACGAATTGCTGGACGCCGCCAACGGAAAAGGTGCGGCCATCAAGAAGAAGGAAGATGTGCACCGCATGGCCGAAGCCAATAAGGCTTTCGCGCATTACCGGTGGTAGGCAGCATTGAGTCATTGAGCGATCGGGTGATTGAGCGATTGGGGTTTGGATTTTCAATCGCCAAAATCGCCCGATCACTCAATCGCCAAATTTTGATTAGTTGTTGGAGCCCTGGAAAGAGTTAGAGAGTCGTGCCTAGAACAGTCCCATTAGAACGCTGCAGGAACATCGGCATCATGGCTCACATCGATGCCGGAAAGACCACTACGACGGAGCGCATCCTTTTCTATACGGGAAAGACGCACCGCATCGGAGAGGTGCACGAAGGCACTGCAACGATGGATTGGATGGAGCAGGAGCAGGAGCGCGGGATCACGATTACGTCGGCGGCGACGACCTGCACCTGGCGCGACATCCGCATTAACATTATCGATACGCCCGGCCACGTGGATTTCACGGCGGAAGTGGAGCGCTCGCTGCGCGTGCTGGACGGCGCGGTCGCGGTGTTTGACGCGGTGCACGGAGTGCAGCCGCAGTCGGAAAAAGTCTGGCGCCAGGCCGATAAGTACGGCGTGCCGAGAATTTGCTTCATTAATAAGATCGACAAGATGGGCGCCGATTTCGAGCATGCCATCGACACCATCCGCAAGCGGTTGAGCGCGAAGCCCGTCGCGATTCAGATTCCCATTGGACAGGAAGACAAGTTTAAGGGCGTCATCGATTTGATCAATATGAACGCGATCGTGTGGGTAGATGACACGATGGGCGCCGAGTACGTCACCGAAGAGATTCCTGCGGAGTTGAAGAAGAAGGCCGAGGCGTTCCACGCGCAACTGGTTGAGAGCATTGCCGAGAACGACGACGAAATCCTGCACAAGTTTCTGGAAGGCGAAGAGATTACCGCGGATGAACTGCGCGCGTCGTTGCGCAAATCGACTATCGCTTTGAAGGTATTTCCAGTCGTGGTGGGAACGGCCTTCAAGAATAAGGGCATACAGCCGCTGCTGGACGCGGTCGTCGATTATTTGCCCTCGCCCCTCGATTTGCCGGACACTAAGGGGCTGAATCCCGACAACGGGGAGCCGATTGTCCGCAAAGCTGACGACAAAGAGCCATTTTCTGCTTTGGCGTTCAAGATTATGGCCGATCCGTTTGTTGGCCAGTTGACGTTTATCCGCGTTTACTCCGGACAGCTTAAGACCGGAGACTCCGTGCTGAACACGGGTCGGCGCCGGAGTGAGCGCATCGGGCGGCTACTGAAGATGCACGCCAACAAGCGCGAAGAAATCAGCGAAATTCTGGCGGGTGACATTTGCGCGGCGGTGGGACTGAAGGGCGTCAGCACCGGCGATACGATTTGCAGCGAAGATCACCCCATTGCGCTCGAAAATATTACGTTTGCGGTTCCCGTGATTTCGGTTGCGGTCGAGCCGAAGACGAAAGCCGATCAGGAAAAAATGGGGATGGCGCTGGGACGGCTGGCCCAGGAAGATCCTACCTTTAAGGTTCACACCGATCCCGACAGCGGACAGACGATCATCAGCGGCATGGGCGAGTTGCATCTGGAAATCATCGTCGACCGCATGATGCGCGAGTACAAAGTTGAAGCGAACGTCGGCAAGCCGCAGGTGGCTTATCGCGAGACCATTCGGAAGCATTCGGAAGCGGAAGGCAAATATATTCGCCAGACTGGCGGCCGTGGGCAGTACGGGCACGCGAAGATCAAGCTGGATCCGCAACCCGCGGGTACGGGCTATGAATTTGTTAACGACATTGTTGGTGGTTCAGTGCCGAAGGAATTCATCAAGCCGATCGATCAGGGAATTCAGGAAGCGCTCGAAGGCGGAATTCTGGCGGGCTATCCCATGGTCGATGTGAAGGCTACGCTGTACGACGGCAGCTATCACGATGTCGATTCGAACGAAATGGCGTTCAAGATTGCCGGTTCGATGGCGTTCAAGGAAGCTGCGCGGAAGGCTTCTCCGGTGCTGCTTGAGCCGGTGATGGCGGTTGAAGTGGTGACGCCGGAAGATTACGCCGGTGTGATCATGGGTGACCTGAGTTCGCGGCGCGGACGCATTGAAGGTATGGAGCATCGCGCGGGCTCGCAGGTGATCAAGGCGATCGTTCCTTTGGCGGAGATGTTTGGTTATGCGACCCACATGCGTTCGTCGACGCAGGGCCGCGCCGAGTACTCGATGCACTTCGCGCGTTATGAGGAGGCTCCGCGATCCGTCGCGGAGGAAATCATCGCCAAAGTGCAGGGGACGACGAAGTGAATGGAAGCGCCGCGGTTCGTCGTCGACCGCAGGTTCTGGGTTCGGGAGAGTAAACGGGCCGAGTTTGGACTGGTTTTTGGTACGGATGGAATCTGGTCCCGGTTCCTGCGGCAAGGTGAGGGTTACATCGCTACGGAAGTGAAGTGTGAGTCGGTAAGCGAAGGGCGGTATCGGGTTCGGGATTTCTGGAGCGGACATCGCGGATTTGAAATCTTCCGCGAGCGGCACGCAGAGTTTTCCGGAAGACTGGACCGGCTGATTGCCGACGAACTAGTGGAGAAACAGGAATTCGTAGGCGCGTATTACGAAGCTGACGGAGATGATTTGGTTCCGGCGTAATTGGAAGCCGAGGAGACAGAGAAATGGCGAAAGAGAAATTTGATCGTAATAAGCCGCACTGCAACGTAGGGACGATTGGTCACATTGACCATGGCAAGACTACGTTGACGGCGGCCATCACCAAGGTGTTGCAGAAGCATAATCCGAAGATTGTGTTCCGGTCGTTTGACAGCATTGATAACGCGCCGGAAGAAAAAGCGCGCGGGATCACGATCGCGACGGCGCACGTCGAGTATGAGACGGCGAACCGGCACTATGCGCACGTGGACTGTCCGGGCCACGCCGACTACATCAAGAACATGATCACGGGCGCGGCGCAGATGGATGGCGCGATTCTGGTGGTCGCTGCTACGGACGGTCCGATGCCGCAGACACGCGAGCATGTGCTGTTGGCGCGGCAGGTGGGCGTGCCTTACATCGTGGTCGCGCTGAACAAGTGCGATGCTGTAGACGACCCTGAGCTGCTCGACCTGGTCGAACTGGAAGTGCGCGAACTGCTGAAGAGCTACAAGTTTCCGGGCGATGATGTACCGGTGATTCGACTGTCGGCTCTGGGCGCTTTGAACGGCGAAGAGAAGTGGGAGAAGCAGATTGATGCGCTGATGGAAGCGGTGGACAAGAGTGTGCCGCAGCCGGCACGCGAATTGGATAAGCCGTTCCTGATGCCGATTGAAGATATCTTCTCGATTCAAGGGCGCGGCACCGTGGTCACGGGCGGATCGAGCGCGGCAAGGTGAAAGTCGGAGAAGAAGTTGAAATTGTCGGCTTCCGCGAGACGCGCAAGACGGTGGTCACGGGCGTCGAAATGTTCAAGAAGCAATTGGACGAAGGGCTGGCGGGCGACAACGCTGGACTCTTGCTGCGCGGCATTGCGAAAGAAGATGTGGAGCGCGGCATGGTGCTGGCCAAGGGCGGGTCGATTACTCCGCATACGAAGTTTAAGGCTGAGGTTTACATCCTGACGAAGGAAGAAGGTGGGCGACATACGCCGTTCTTCAAGGGATACCGTCCGCAGTTTTACTTGCGGACGACGGACGTCACCGGAGTTGCTGAGCTGCCTTCGGGCACGGAGATGGTGATGCCTGGGGACAACGTTTCTCTGGTGATCGAGTTGATCACGCCGGTGGCGATGGAGAAGGGCTTGCGGTTTGCCATTCGTGAAGGCGGGCACACGGTGGGCGCAGGAACGATTGCGGAGATTGTGCAGTAAGGCAAGGCAGAAGTTAGAAGTAAGAGTGCAGAAGTAAGAGCAAAGCGGATTTAATTTCTGCATTCTGAATTTTTACTTCTGAAATTGAAGGACGCGGCTTGCATGCTGCCGCTGGTTCTTTCCTTCCGGAGACGCCGGGAGGGGTTAGAGAGAGAGTAAAACGTGATTGGAAAAGAAAGAATTCGCATTCGGTTGAAGGCTTACGACTACCGCATCCTGGACCAGTCGACTGGCGAGATTGTGGAAACCGCGCGGCGCACTGGGGCGCAGATCGCTGGGCCGATTCCATTGCCTACGATGAAGAACAAGTACTGCGTGCTGCGTTCGCCGCACGTGGATAAGAAATCGCGGGAGCAGTTTGAGATCCGCACGCACAAGCGTTTGCTCGATATTCTTGAGCCGACGCAGCAGACAGTCGACGCGCTGATGAAGCTGGATTTGCCGGCGGGCGTGGATGTGGAGATTAAGGCGTTCGGGAAAGAGCATAAGTAGCGCAGGCAGGCGCGGGCTTTGCCCGCGGAACGGACGAATGCGTCCGTTCCCACATGAGCTTCTCGCGCGAGCATAGGAGCTCCTCAGCCAATAGCAGTTGCTACCAGGCAACGTGCCATGCTGGGAATGGAGATCGAGATGGCAACTAGAGTTACGGGTATTTTGGGCAAGAAGGTCGGCATGACGCAACTGTTTGACTCGAAGGGCGACGTGCGCCCGGTCACGGTGCTGCAGGCTGGCCCTTGCGTGATTACGCAGCACAAGTCGGCTACGCGGGATGGTTACGAAGCGGCCCAGATTGGGTTGGTCGAGTTTGTGAAGGAATCGCGGCTGACCAAGCCGGCGCGCGGACATCTGGCGAAGAATAATCTTCCTCCGGTGAAGTTCATGCGCGAAGTGCCGCTTGAAACCGATGGCGGCGCCGACAGCGATGTTACGGTGAAGATCGGCGACCGGGTGCTGGTGGAGATTTTTGAAGGCGAAAAGTTTGTCGACATCGTGGGAGTCAGCAAGGGCAAGGGTTTTCAGGGTGTGGTGAAGCGGCATCATTTTGGCGGCGGTCCGAAGTCGCACGGTTCGATGTTTCAGATTACGGGTTCGATTGGATCGTCGGCGTTTCCTTCGCGCGTGTTTAAGGGAATGCGCATGTCGGGACACATGGGGCATGCCCGCGTTACGCAGCGCAATCTGCGCGTGCTGGGCGTTGATAAGGAAGAGAATCTGCTGGTGGTGGAAGGCAGTGTGCCGGGGCCGCAGGGCGGGTACATCGTCATCATCAAGGCGAAGAAGCCGCCTAGAGAGCGCCGTGGATTTGCGGGTTCGGCTACGGTCGATCCGTTGAAGGCGGCTAAGAGAGCGGCGAAGAAGGCGTAAAACCAGTGGTCAGTGGCCAGTGGTCAGTGATCAGAAATGCAAAACAATGGCGACTATTGATATTTACAACTTGAGCGGCGACAAGGTTGGGTCGTTTGATCTTGCCGATGAGATTTTCGGCGCCGTGAATGAAGATCTGCTGTGGGAGGCGGTGAAGCACTACCGCGCCGGGCAGCACCGCGGCACGCATGCGACCAAGGCCCGCTGGCAGGTTTCCGGCTCGGGCAAGAAACTGTGGAAGCAGAAGGGCACGGGGCGGGCGCGCATCGGCTCGATCCGTTCGCCGCTATGGCGGCACGGCGGGACCGTGCACGGTCCGCAGCCGCGATCCTACGACTATGCGTTCCCGCGCAAGAAGCTTCTGGGCGCACTGCGCTCGGCGCTGGCGTCCAAATTTGCCGACGGCAAGCTGACCGTGGTCAATGCCTTCGATATGAAGGATGGGAAGACGAAAGCCTTCCGGGCGGCACTGGATGCGCTCAAGGTTGAGAAGACGGTGTTGATCGTGGACGCGCCGAACGCTGCGAACCGCAACTTGGAGCTAAGCTCGCGCAATATTGAGGGCCTCGAGCTGGTCGCGGGCAACGAAGTTCATCCTTATCACTTGTTGAAATACGATCGCGTGATTTTTTCGCACCCGGCGATCGAGAAGCTTCAGATCACACTGAAAGATAGTTTGCCCAAGCGGCAGCGCAAGGCGGCGAAGGAAGACGAGGGCGCGAAGAAGGCGTCGGCGGCTCCGCGCAAGCGTGTGCGGCATGAAAAAGCGGCGGAGGTGGCCTAGGGCCTAATCATTATGAAATCCGCATACCAGATCATTCGCCGTCCGGTGATCACGGAAAAAGGGTTGGCGATCAAGGAAAACCAGAACACGCTGGTGTTCCAGGTGGCGCCCAAGGCGACGAAGACGGAAATCAAGCAAGCGGTGCAGACGATTTTCAAGGTAAAAGTATTCTCCGTGCGCACGGCTACCTATCCCGGAAAAGAGCGGCGGCGGGGAAAGTTTGCCGGATATCGTCCGGACTGGAAGAAGGCTTATGTGCGGCTGCGCGCCGGCGAAAAGATGCCGGAGTACGCGCAGAATTTGTAAGGCGGAACAGCGGTTCCTCACCGGGCTTGGCGCCCGGTTGGGATTGACAAAGAGATAAAGAAGTACGCCGGTTCGGAATGACAGAGAGATTAATATGGCGATCAAAACATATCGACCTACTACGCAGACGTTGCGCTATCGCACGACGATCGTCAACGACGACATTACGACGCGGCATCCGCATAAGCCGCTGATTGAGCCCAAGCCACGCACCGGCGGGCGCCGCAATTCGGGCGACATGACGATGCGGTTTATCGGGGGCGGACATAAACGCAAGCTGCGCATCGTCGATTTCAAACGCGACAAGACCGGGATCCCGGCTACCGTGATCAGCATCGAGTACGATCCCAACCGTTCGCCGCGCATTGCCTTGCTGGCTTATGCCGATGGGGAGAAGCGTTACATCCTTCAGCCGGAAGGTTTGAAGGTGGGGCAGAAGGTGGTCAGCGGTCCCGAGGCGGACATTCTGGTGGGCAACGCGCTGCCACTGCGAAATATTCCTCCCGGCACGCAGATCCACAATCTGGAACTGAAGCCTGGCAAGGGCGGCCAGATGGTGCGTTCCGCAGGCGGATCGGCGCAGTTGATCGCCAAAGAAGAAGAGTACGCGCTGGTCAAGCTGCCGTCGGGAGAAACCCGCAAGATCTCGCAGGATTGCATGGCGACGATCGGCCAGGTGGGTAATCTGGATCATGAGAACGTCACGATCGGCAAGGCGGGGCGCTCGCGCTGGCTGGGGAAGCGCCCGCATAACCGTGGCGTCTCGATGAATCCGGTGGACCATCCGCATGGCGGTGGTGAAGGTAAGACTTCGGGCGGACGGCATCCGGTGACGCCTTGGGGGCAGCCGACGCGCGGGTATAAGACGCGGAATAACAAGCGGACGGATAAGTTTATTGTGAACCGGAGAACGAAGTAGCGTTGGTCGTGCCGTTGGTCGTTAGCAGAGCAGAATTCCTCCGGTCGCTTCGCGACCTTCGGATGACAAGAGTTTGAGGGTGAGATTAATTTATGGCACGTTCAACCAAGAAGGGCGCGTTTGTGGATGGCTTCCTGATGTCGCGCGTGGAAGGCATGAATTCGCGCAACGAGAAGAAAGTGTTGCGCACCTGGTCGCGGCGGTCCACCGTGGTTCCGGAGATGGTGGGTCACACCATTGCGGTGCACAACGGAAAGAAGTTTATTCCGGTGTACGTCACCGAGAACATGGTGGGGCACAAGCTAGGGGAGTTCAGCTTCACGCGCAACTTCAAGGGCCACTCGATGCGGGCGGCAACGGAAGTGGCGGCAAAGCCGGCGGGCATTCCGGGCGGTCCGGGAGCGATTACTCCGGCGGCACCGGCAGCGGCACCGGCGCCGAAGGCATAGAAGAGCGGCTTCTAGCTACTAGCTTCTAGCTGCTAGCTAGGACGATTTGAAATGGGCTCGACATCAGCAGGATTTTTAGCTCCTGGTTTAGCCAGGAGCTAGGAGCTAGTAGCCAATATGGAATTCCGAGCGGAAATGCGTTACTTGCGAGTGTCGCCGCAGAAGGCGCGCCTGGTGCTGGAGTTGATCAAAGGGCGCAAGGTGGAAGAGGCGCGAAACACGCTGCTGTTTACCAAGAAGCGGGTCGCGGCGCACGTGGGCAAGTTGCTGCAGTCGGCGCTCGACAACGCAAATTTTCTCAGCGCCGAGAAGAATCTGGACGTCGAGCTGGACAACTTGTATGTCAAGAGCGCGATTGCGAACGACGGTCCGAGGATGAAGCGGATTCGTCCGGCGCCGCAGGGACGGGCTTACCGGTATCAGCGGCGCATTTCGCATATTACGCTGGTGCTGGCGGAGCGCGGGAATGGTGCGGGGCACGTAGCTGGTGAGGGGCGGCGGACCGCAGCGGCTCCGGCTAAGCGGCGCGCGCCGGTGGGGAAGAAGGCGGCGGGTGGTGGCAAGATGGGTAAGAAGAAGGCGGCTGCTAAATAAAAGCGAACAGCAGGTTCCTCACCCGCGCGCCGCGCGGGTTCGGAATGACAAAGTGTTTTGGGATTGATTGAGGAGAAGCAATGGGACAAAAAGTCCATCCTTATGGTTTTCGGCTCGGCTATACCAAGCCGTGGAAGTCGCGCTGGTTTGTGGAGCGCGATTACGACAAGCTCCTGTTTGAAGACATCAAGCTGAAGAACGAACTGAAGGACAAGCTGAAGTCGGCGGGGGTGAGTTCGATTGAGATTGAGCGTCCCGGGAACAAGCTGCGCATCATTATCAAGACGGCGCGGCCGGGAATTATTATCGGGCGCAAGGGCGCGGAGATCGACAAGCTGAAGGGCGACTTGCAGAAACGCACGTCGCGCGAAGTGTTTGTCGACATTCAGGAAGTGCACAAGCCCGAGCTCGATGCGCAGCTTGTGTCGGAAGCGATTGCTTTGCAGTTGGAAAAGCGCGTTGGCTTTCGCCGCGCCATGCGCAAGGCGGTGGATTCGGCGTTGCGCTTCGGTTGCAAGGGCATCAAGGTGCGGGTGAGCGGACGGTTGAACGGAAATGAAATCGCGCGCTCGGAGTGGTACTTGCAGGGACGTTTGCCGCTGCACACGCTGCGGGCCGACATTGAATACGGTTTTTCGGAAGCCAGGACGACCTACGGCGTGATTGGCGTAAAGGTCTGGGTCTACAAGGGCGAGATTCTTCCAACGAAGAAGCGGGAACAGCAGACCGGCGTGGGAGCGTTTTAGGGAAGTCAGAAGTCAGAAGTGAAAATGCAGAAGTAAGCGTGAAGAGCTGATTTTATGTTGATGCCGAAGAAAGTGAAGTACCGCAAGCAGCAGCGCGGGCGCATGACGGGCAAGGCCTGGCGCGGAAGCACGCTGGCGTTTGGCGATTTCGGGCTGAAGGTGCTTGAGCCCGGCTGGATCACCGACCGCCAGATTGAAGCCAGCCGCGTGGCTATGACTCGCTTCGTGAAACGAGGGGGGAAGATCTGGATCCGCGTGTTTCCCGACAAGCCGGTGACCAAGAAGCCCGCCGAAACCCGTATGGGAAAGGGCAAGGGCGCTCCGGATCACTGGGTGGCGGTGGTGCGTCCGGGAAAGATTCTGTTTGAGATGGAAGGGGTCACGATCGTGGACGCGACCGAGGCCATGCGGCTGGCGTCGCACAAGCTGCCGTTGCGCACGGCTTTGGTCAAGCGCGAGATGGCGCATTAGAAGCGGCCGTCAGCCCTCAGACTGTCAGCAAAAGCTGCGGTGGGGGAGATAAAAGCTGAGAGCTGAGAGTTATTTATGAAAGCAGACAAAGTCAGAAACTTAACCGACGCCGAACTGCAGCACCAGGGGCAGGATCTCGCGGACCAGTTGTTCAAGCTGAAATTTCAGCTGAACATGGGCCAGACCGAGAGCCTGAAAAAGATTCGCGGGCTGCGCAAGGATATTGCGCGGGTCAAGACAATTTTAGGCGAGCGCACGCGTGCCGCCGTAACGGAGAAACGCTAATGGCGGAAGCCGCAGCCAAGAAGTCCGCAACGCCGCCGAGCGAGCAGGTGCAGGGCCGGCGCAAGGAAGTGGTGGGAGAAGTGGTCGCCAACCGGATGTCGAAGACCATCGTGGTGCAGGTGACGCGCAAGAAGGCGCATCCGTTTTATGGGCGCGTGGTGGCGCGCAACAAAAAGTTTTATGCGCACGACGAGAAGAATGAGGCGCACGTGGGCGATGTGGTGCGGCTCGAGGAGACTCGTCCGCTGTCGAAGTTGAAGCGCTGGAAGCTGAAAGACATTGTGCGCAAGACTGCGCTGGTGCCGGAGATTGTGCTGGAGCAGGACGCTAAGTAAGGAAGCGGGCGGCCTCAAAAGCAGGTTCCTCACCGGGCTTGGCGCCCGGTTCGGAATGACAAGGTTCGAGCGGATGACAGAGTAAGCGGGAGATTGCCATGGCTGTGATGATGAGAAGCATGCTGGAGGTGGCCGACAACTCCGGTGCCCGCAAGCTGCAGATGATTCTGCCGCTCGGGGGTTCTACCGGGCTGAATGCCGGCCTCGGCGACATAATCACCGCCGCGGTGAAGGAAGCCGCTCCCGATGGGCAGGTGCAGAAGGGCAAAGTGGTGAAGGCGGTGATCGTGCGGACGCGCAAGGAGCACCGGCGGCGCGACGGCACCTACATTCGCTTTGACCAGAATGCCGCGGTGCTGATCAACGATGCGGGCGAACCGGTGGGGACGCGCGTTTTCGGTCCCGTGGCCCGGGAGCTGCGCGAGAAGAAGTTTTTGAAGATCGTGTCGTTAGCGCCTGAGGTGATTTAGGCGGCATGGAAATTGAGTAATTGAGGAATTTGGTAATTGAGGAATTGAAAATCGGGCGCACGCTGGTTTTCGATTACCAAATTACTAAATTACCCAATTACTAAATGGGGTTGAGATGAGAACTGTCAGCACAGTACACAAGCGAGTGGATATCCGGCGCAACGATACCGTGAAAGTCATCACCGGGCGGGACAAGGGTAAGGAAGGACGCGTGCTGCGCGTGTTTCCCGACGACAGCAAGCTTCTGGTCGAGCATGTGATGATCGTGAAAAAGCACGTGCGCCCCAACCCGCAGCGCAACATCAAGGGCGGCATTGCCGAGCAGGAGAGCCGGATTGCGATTTCCAATGTGCAACTGGTCTGCCCAACCTGCGGCCCGGTACGCATCGGACATGAAGAGCGCGGCGACCGTAAAGTCCGGGTGTGCAGGAAGTGTGGAACGACGCTGGATAAGTAAAATTTGGTAATTGGGTAATTTGGTAATTTTGTAATTTGAAAATCTAAGGCTGCACCGCGGTCTTAAATTACTCAATTACTAGATTTCCCGATTACTCAATTCGGGGAAACAGGCGCGATGGCAAAAGATAAAGACAAAAAGGGATCGAAGGAATCGGCGCAGGAGCAGAAGGCTCCGGCACAAGCGCATCACAGCGCCAAGGAGCGGCCGCGGTTGCGCTCGAAGTTCGAGAAGGAAGTGGCGCCGGCTCTGCTGAAAGAGCTCGAACTGAAGAACACGATGGCGGTTCCCCGCCTCAACAAGATCGTGGTGAACATGGGCATGGGCGAGGCCACGCAGAATTCGAAGGTGCTCGATCCGGCGGTGAACGAACTCGGTCAGATCACCGGCCAGAAGCCGATCATCACCAAGGCCAAGAAGTCGATTGCGGCTTTCAAGGTGCGCGAAGGGCAGGCCATCGGAACCATGGTGACGCTGCGGGGTGACCGCATGTATGAGTTTTTCGACCGCCTGGTGAACATCGTTCTGCCGCGAGTACGCGACTTCAAGGGCGTTTCCACCAAGTCGTTCGACGGGCGCGGCAACTATACGCTCGGCCTGCACGACCAGTTGATCTTCCCGGAGATTCTCTACGAGAAGGTCGATAAGCAAAAAGGAATGAATGTCACCATCGTGACCACGGCGGCGAACGACAACCAGGCGCGAATGCTGTTGAAGCATCTTGGCATGCCGTTCCGGGCGCAGTAAGTAAGGTTTCAGAGTTTCAAAAGTTCAAAGTTTCAAGGTTCGACAGGGAAGACTCTTAAGGATTTCATGACTACAGCGAAACGAGTGAAAGACGCGAAGATCGAGAAGAAGTTTGAAATGGCGCGGAATAACAAGGAGAAGACTCCGAAGTTTTCTTCGCGCCGGCACAACCGCTGCAAGCGGTGCGGGCGTCCGCGGGCTTATCTGCGCAAGTTCGGCTTGTGCCGCTTGTGCTTCCGGCAGCTGGCGCTGCAAGGGGAGATTCCGGGCGTGTCGAAGTCGTCCTGGTAGCAAAACCGTCGTTGGTCGTTCGTCGTTGGCCAGGACGAGGGTGGTGACGGTAGCAGTCGAGTTTGTGTAGCAGGTCGTTTATCGGTTTTTTGGCTAACGACTAACCAACGACCGAAGAAGCTGCCGCAGGTTCTCCGCGGAACGCGGAGCGAACGGGTGGCGAGAGGAGAAGCAAACGATGAGGTTGACCGATCCGGTCG
The DNA here is from genome assembly GCA_963703635.1 of uncultured Acidobacteriaceae bacterium. Classification (GTDB taxonomy): domain Bacteria; phylum Acidobacteriota; class Terriglobia; order Terriglobales; family Acidobacteriaceae; genus Sulfotelmatobacter. Next base: position 77,088 of record CAVPEZ010000035.1, on the reverse strand, counting down.
CAGATATGCTGACGAGGGTGCGCAACGCGCTGCAGGCGCGGCACCAGAAGGTGGACGTTCCGGCTTCCCGGCTGAAGGTGGAGATTGCCCGCATCCTGAAGGAAGAGGGCTACATTTCGAACTTCAAGGCCACGGAGGAAGAAGGGCACAAGGTCATCCGGATTTATTTAAAATACGGCGCGCACAACGAGGCGGCGATTTCAAAGGCGGAGCGCGTTTCGCGGCCGGGCTGCCGCGTCTATGTGCGGCGCAGCGAGATTCCACGCGTGCTGGGCGGGATGGGGATCAACATCCTCACGACGCCGCGCGGGGTGATGACCGGGCGCCAGGCACGCAAGGAAGGCGTGGGCGGCGAGTTGTTGTGCGAGATCTGGTGAAGCAGCTTCCTAGCTACTAGCTTCTGGCTACTAGCTGAACACGCTGCGTTTTTTGATGTGAATGAACGGAACGAAAAAGTAAATCACTGATTAAGCGCCTGGCTAGAAGCCAGGAGCTTGGAAGCTAGAAGCTCTTATGTCACGAATTGGAAAAAAGCCGATCCCGATCCCTAAAGGGGTGACGGTCAAAATCGAAGGCAACACGGTGTTGGTGCAGGGGCCGAAGGGCAAGCTAGACACGGCTTTGCCCGCGGGGATCAAGGTGGAGCAGAAGGACGGCAACCTCGTCGCCCTGCGGGAGAACGATTCGCAGGCTGCTTTGCACGGGCTGGCGCGCGCGTTGGTGAATAACGCCGTCGAAGGCGTGACTAAGGGATGGACGCGCGACCTGGAAATCGTCGGCATCGGCTACCGCGCCGAGATGAAGGGCAAAGGAACGGTGGTGTTCAGTCTGGGATATTCGCATCCCATCGAATACCCGTTGCCGACCGGGGTTGAGGCCTCGGTTGATCCCAAGCAGACTAAGATCGCGCTCACGGGGATCGACCGGCAACAGGTGGGACAGGTGGCGGCGGAAATGCGCTCGCTGCGTCCGCCCGATCCGTACAAGAATAAGGGTGTGCGGTATGCGGGCGAGCGGTTGAAGAAGAAGGTGGGCAAGACCGGAGCGAAGTAAAGCAAAACCGTCGTTGGTCGTTCGTCGTTAGTCGTTGGCCAAACGATGATGGCAGCAGTTGTTTTGAAGTGTCGGGTCCTTGACCAACGACCAACGACTAACGACCGAGGACAGACTTTATGTTTACGAAGAAATCGAAGAACCAGAAGCGCGATCACATTCACGACCGCATCCGCAAGAAGATGCAGGGGACGGCGGAGCGTCCGCGGCTAAATGTGTACCGTTCGCTCAATCACATTTACGCGCAGGTCATCGACGACCTGCACGGCACGACGCTGGTTTCGGCCAGTTCCGCCGAAGGCAAGAAGGCCGAGGGCAAGAAGGCCGAGGGCGAGAAGGCCGGGGGCGAGAAGGCCGGGGGCGAGAAGAAAGACCGGCGGACCGGAGGCAATGTGGCGGCCGCGAAGGCTCTGGGCAAAGTCATTGCCGAGCGCGCCAAGGCCAAGGGCGTGAGCAAAGTGGTGTTTGACCGCGGCGGCTACATTTATCACGGACGGGTGAAGGCGCTGGCCGATGCGGCGCGCGAGGCGGGATTGCAATTTTGAAAAACAGCTTCCAACTTCTAGCTGCTAGCTAACCCGTAACAGGGTGGCTGGAAGCTAGGAGCTAGAAGCTAGAAGCTAGGAAAAGAATGCCAACTGTAATTAAGAAGCTCGATGCAAATTCGTTTCAGTTGAAAGACCAGGTCGTGGCCATCAACCGCGTCACCAAAGTGGTGAAGGGCGGCAAGAATCTTTCGTTCGCCGCGCTGGTAGTGGTGGGCGATCCGTCGGCGGCGGTGGTGGGACACGGCGCTGGCAAGGCCAAGGAAGTTCCGCAGGCGATTCGCAAGGCGATTGAGTCGGCGAAGAAGAATCTGATCAAGGTCAACCTGACGCAGACTTCGATACCGCACCTGGTGCTGGGACGCTATGGTTCCGGCAAAGTTTTGTTGAAGCCGGCTCCGGAAGGCACGGGAGTGATTGCCGGCGGCGCGGTGCGTGCGGTGATGACGTCAGTGGGAATCCAGAACGTTCTTACCAAATCGATCGGCACCACCAACCCGCATAATGTAATCAAGGCTACGTTTGACGCGCTGCGGCATTTGAAGAGTCGCGAGAGCGTTGCGGCGATGCGCGGTAAGTCGATGCAGGAACTTTAGTAGCGAGTACCTAGTTACCGAGATAAGAAGAACTGGCCACCGGTCATTGACCGCTGGCTACTGAGGGGTCATCGATGACGACGAAGAAACCGAAAGCAGTTGCCGGAAAGATTCACCTGAAGTGGGTGGTTTCGGCCATTTGCGCCCCGGTGACACAGAAGCGCGTGGTGAAGGGATTGGGATTCACGCGGTTGAACCAGGTGATCGAGCGTCCCGACAACGCGGCGATTCGCGGCATGGTGGCGAAGGTTCCGCACCTGGTTGTGATTTTGCAATAGAGCGGTCAGCTTTCAGCTGTCAGCCATCAGCGCAAACCGCTCTTGGCTGAAAGCTGACGGCTGATGGCTGAGAGCTTATTTATGAATTTATCCAATATTCGAGCACCGAAAAAGGCGTCGGAAAAGCGCAAGCGTGTGGGGCGCGGCATGGGCTCAGGCATGGGCAAAACTTCCACGCGCGGACACAAGGGCCAGCGCTCGCGTACCGGCTCGCGCATGATCCGCGGATTTGAAGGCGGCCAGATGCCGCTGCACCGCCGCATGCCGAAGCGCGGTTTCACCAACATCTTCCGCAAAGAATTCAACATCGTGAGCCTGGAGCGCCTGGCGGCGCTGGGCGCGGAGTTGCACGCCGCGCCTATCACGCCCGAAGTCTTGCGCAAGGCGGGAGTGATCAAGGCCAAACATCCAGTGAAGATTCTCGGCGATGGCGAACTTACAATTGCCATCACCGTGCACGCGCACAAGTTCTCCAAGTCGGCGCAGGAAAAAATCACCAAGGCAGGCGGCAAGGTTGAGGTCTTGCAGTAATGGCTGAAACAGGAGCGTTTCCACTTTTTGACAAGCTGGCGAACATCTTCCGCATCCCAGACTTGCGGAAGCGGGTTCTGTTTACGCTGGCCATGCTGGCAGTCTACCGGCTGGGCGGGCATCTTCCGACCCCCGGCGTCAACTTCCTCAAGCTCGAGGATGCGTTCAATCGAAGCGGGGGATCGCTTCTCGGTTTCGTGGATCTGTTTTCCGGCGGCAGCCTGCGCAAGATGACCATCTTTGCCCTGGGCATCATGCCGTATATCACGGCATCGATCATCCTGCAGCTTTTAACCGTCGTCTACGAGCCCCTGGCCAAGCTGCAAAAAGAAGGCGAGCTGGGACGGAAAAAAATTACCCAGTGGACCCGTTACATCACCGTCATTCTCAGTGCGGTGCAGTCGTTCGGTATCGCCGTCGGTCTCGAGAAAGCCGGGGACTTCGTGCTGCATCCCGGGCCCGGATTCATCCTGATGACCATGCTGACGCTGACCACGGGCAGTGCGTTCATCATGTGGCTGGGCGAACAAATCACCGACCGCGGCATCGGAAACGGCATGTCGCTGCTGATATTTGCCGGCATTGTGGTGGGCTTGCCGCGCGGCGTACAGGATCTCTTCGATAAAGCGAAGAACGGGACCTGGGGAGCGATTACGCCGGTGCTGATGGTTGGCCTGGTCGTGTTCATGGTCGCGGTGGTGGCGTTCATCGTCTACGTCGAGCGCTGCGAGCGGCGCATTCCGGTGCAGTACGCCAAGCGCGTGGTGGGGCGCAAAGTGATGGGCGGACAGTCCACGCACCTGCCACTGCGCGTGAATGCGGGCGGGGTCATGCCCGTGATCTTCGCGTCTTCGATTCTGGGTTTGCCGCAGATGCTTGGATATAGTTTGAAAAACAGCCGCTACTTCGGCGACATGATTCGAATGCTGGGCTGGGGTGAGCCGCTGTATACGTTGTTGTATGCGCTGGGAATCATCTTCTTCGCGTACTTCTATGTGTCGATCGTTTTCAATCCGAGCGAAGTCGCCGACAACATGCGGAAGTATGGCGGCTTTATTCCGGGCATTCGTCCGGGCAAGCGCACGGCCGACTACATCAACGAAGTCTTGACCCGCATCACGCTGGTGGGCGCGCTGTATCTGATCATCATTTCTTTCATCCCTGAGTGGATGATGGCCGGCATTCACCTGAACCATTTGCCGGTTTGGCTGGGAGGCAGGATCTTTGAGCAGCTTCCGGTGTGGGTGACCAACGGTTTGGGAGTCACTTTCTATTTCGGCGGAACGTCGCTGCTGATTGTTGTCGGCGTGGCCATGGACACGGTCACGCAGATCGAGGCGCAGTTGATCATGCGCCATTACGACGGATTTACGCCCCGCAGCGGACGCATCCGCGGCCGCAGGAACTGGTCGTAGGTATTGAGCGATTGCGCAATCGGGCGATTGTGCGATTGCGAGGTTGGTTGATTGAGATTGGATTGATTTTTTGTGATCTTTGCGGGAGATTGTCAATCACTCAATGGCTCGATCGCCCAATGACTCAGTTTTCAACTGATGGCGCAGGAAACCTCACGCGATGTCGGCCCCGTGGTGCTGCTTGGACCTCCGGGTGCCGGTAAAGGCACGCAGGCCAAGCGCATCATGGAACGGTATTTAATTCCGCAGGTCTCGACGGGAGACATTCTGCGCTACAACGTGGCCCAGGGAACGGAACTCGGCATGGCTGCCAAGGCGGTCATGGCGCGAGGCGAATTGGTTTCCGACGACTTGGTTTGTGAGATGGTCCGGCACCGGTTGAGCCAGCCGGATTGCAAGCGCGGCTATGTGCTCGACGGCTTTCCCCGGACTGCGTCTCAGGCCGGATGGCTGGATGCATTGCTCGACGACAAGCTCTTTGACAACTCGCGCCCGACTCGGGCCTGGCCAATTGTGATCCTGATGGACGTGGACTATAATCAATTGTTGCTCCGGATCACTGGACGCCGTTCTTGTCCCACCTGTGGGCGGATCTATAACGTCCACTTCCAGCCGCCCCGTGTCGATGAATTTTGCGACCTTGACGGGACGAAGCTGGTAACCCGCAATGACGACCGGTTGGAAGTGATTCAGCCCCGTTTGGCGGCCTACCAGGAGCAGACTCGTCCCGTGGTGGATTATTACCAGCGTACGGGAAGACTGGTCTCGGTGAACGCCGATCTGTCAGTGGACGAGGTTGCGGAGCAGATTTTCAGGATTCTAGAGGAGCATCACGCATAAGGGTTTCTAGTTTCCGGTTTCCAGTTTCTAGTTCCGCTTCCGACAGAAGCACTGGAAACTAGAATCCAGAGACTGGAAACTTCTTAAGAATGGCGATTGTTTGCAAATCGGCGTCAGAGATTGAGCGGATGCGGCACAGCGGCCGCATCGTGCGTCAGGTTCTCGATGAGGTGCGTGCCATGGTAGCGCCGGGCGTTACCACCATGGACCTCGAGCGAGCCGCCGAGAAGAAGATCGCGGAACTCGGGGCCAAGCCGGCGTTTAAGGGATACTACGATTACCCTTGCGTGCTGTGCACGTCGGTGAACGAAGAGATTGTGCATGGCATCCCGTCGGAAAAGCGGGCGCTGAAGGAAGGTGATATCGTTTCGATTGATTGCGGAGTCGTGCTCGATGGGTACTATGGCGATGCCGCGATTACGGTTCCGGTCAGCGACGCGGTGAAGCCCGAGTTGCGCAAGCTGCTGACGGTGACCGAAGAATCTCTCTACAAGGGCATCGACCAGGCGCTCATCGGCAACTCGGTGGGCGATGTGGGAGCGGCGGTGCAGGAGCACGTGGAAGCCAACGGCTTCAGCGTGGTGCGCGAGTTCGTGGGGCATGGCATCGGGACGCGCCTGCACGAAGAGCCGCAGGTGCCGAACTTCGGAGCGCGCGGTCATGGCGCGAAGTTGCGCGAGGGCATGGTGCTTGCCATCGAGCCCATGGTGAACTACGGCAAACCGGAAACCCGAGTGCTCGGCGACAAGTGGACGGCAGTCACGGTAGACGGCAGTTTCAGCGCGCATTTCGAGCACTGCGTGGCAGTGACGAAAGACGGGCCGGTGATTTTGACGAAATAGAGCTTCTAGCCTCTAGCTCCCAGCTTCTAGCTAGGACAAGCAGGTTTGGCTAGGAGCTAGTAGCTAAAAGCTAGGAGCTAGTAGCTAAAAGCTAGGAGCTAATGAGTAAAGAAGACGCGATTGAAGTGATGGCAGTGGTCCTGGAACCCCTGCCTAACGCCATGTTCAAGGTGGAACTGGAGAACAAGCACCAGGTACTGGCGCATGTTTCCGGCAAGATGCGCAAGAATTTTATCCGCATCCTGCCCGGCGACAAGGTTGCGGTGGAACTCTCTCCCTACGACCTGAATCGCGGAAGAATTGTGTATCGCTATAAATGAAACGTCGTTTCTCAGCCAAATGGTTTTGCTGACGGCTGAAAGCTGACGGCTGAAAGCTGGGTTATGAAAGTACGAGCATCGGTAAAGAAAATCTGTGACAAGTGCAAGGTCATCCACCGCAAGGGTGTGGTGCGGGTGATCTGCGTCAACACGAAACATAAACAGCGCCAAGGGTAGGAGCTTCTAGCTTCTAGCCACTAGCTGAACCCTGACTTGCTAGGAGCTAGCAGCTACTAAAGCCGGAAAGCGGTTGGAGGCATAAAGAACATGGCACGTATCGCAGGCGTCGACTTACCGCGCCAGAAGCACATCAACATCGCGCTGACTTACATTTACGGCATCGGGCATCCGCGCGCCGGCAGCATTCTTGACGAGGCCAAGGTGGACCCCATGAAGAAGGTCCAGGACCTCAGCGAAGAAGAAGTCAACCGCATCCGCACCGTGATCGAGCAGCAGGGCATGGTCGAGGGCGATCTGCGCAAGGAAGTTTCGATGAACATCAAGCGCCTCATCGAAATCGGCTCCTATCGCGGTTTCCGTCACCGCCGCAACCTGCCGGTCCGCGGACAACGCACCCACACCAACGCGCGCACCCGTAAAGGCCCGCGCAAAGGAACGGTATCGACCAAGAAGAAGGCGACGTCGAAGACATAAGAACTGTCGTCGGTCGTTGGTCGTTGGTCGTCGGCCAAAACCGAGAGTGTTCGAAGTAGACGACCAAATCGATTTCAGAATTGCTTGGATCGTGGTTGCTAGGCTTTTTGCTGCCAACGACCAACGACCAACGACCAAGGACGCTTTTCATGGCAAAACCAGCAGCAGCGGGCGGCACGGCCGCACCGGAGAAAAAAGGCAAGAAGAAGACATTCAAGAAGAAGGAGCGCAAGCACGTTCCGCATGGGCTGTGTTACGTGCAGGCGTCCTTCAACAACACGATCGTGACCATCACCGACATGAACGGCAACGTTCTGTCGTGGAAGAGTTCGGGATCGCTCGGGTTCCGCGGATCGCGCAAGGGCACCCCGTTCGCCGCGCAGCAGGCGGCGTCGAATGCGGCCAGCATGGCGCGTGATCACGGCGTCCGCAGTGTGGACGTGCGCGTGAGCGGCCCCGGTTCCGGCCGCGAGTCGGCGGTACGCGCCCTGGCGTCGTCGGGCATTGAAGTGCGCTCCATCCGCGATGTCACGCCGATTCCGCACAACGGATGCCGCCCGCCGAAGCGGCGTAGAGTTTAGGAAAGAGGTTTCCAGTTTCCAGTACGTCCGATGGAAGCGATCTAGAAACTAGAAACTAGAAACTAGAAACTGTTCCACCGTCCGGGACGAAGGGTGAAGCCAAACCCGTAAACCGGTAATCTAAAAGGAGAACAACTTGGCACGTTATACCGATGCAGTCTGCCGTCTATGCCGCCGCGAGGGCATGAAGCTTTTCCTCAAAGGCGCAAAGTGTTTTAGCGATAAGTGTCCCATCGAGAAGCGCAACTTCGCTCCCGGACAACATGGGAAAGACCGCAAGGCGAAGATCGTGGGCTACGGCTTGCAATTGCGCGAGAAGCAGAAAGCGAAGCGCATCTACTTCACTCTCGAAGGCCAGTTCCGTAACTATTTTGAAAAGGCCGCGCGCACCCGGGGCGTAACCGGCGAATTGCTCTTGCAGCAACTGGAGCGGCGTCTGGACAACGTGGTCTTCCGTCTGGGATTTGCGCAATCCCGGCGCCAGGCGCGCCAGTTGGTGCGCCACGGGCACGTCGCGGTGAACAATCGCAAGGTCAACATTCCTTCTTACGAAGTGAGCGCGGGCGAAGAGATTTCCATCCGCGAGAACAGCAAGAAGCTCGCGGTGCTGGAAATGGCCAAGGAATTTGCCAGCCACGGCACACTGCCGAACTGGCTCGAAGTGAATCGCGACAATTACACGGCGCGGATTCTCTCGTTGCCCAAGCGCGAAGATATTCAGCTGCCGGTGAATGAGCAGTTGATCGTAGAGCTTTATAGTAAGTAGCGAATTGGGCGATTGTGCGATCGAGCCATTGAGCGATTTAAAATCACTCAATCTCCCGATCGCTAAATCGCTCAATTCTCGGTCCCACATTTCGAGCCAGATCAGCCTTTCCCGGTATTGACCTGAGTTGGACCACTCAGCGAGCCAGGATTGAGCCAAACGGCCGAAGGAGAAACAAATGCTTTGGAAAGGTTTTCAGAAACCGAAACGTCTCGCAGTTGATACTTCCACCCTTACCGACAAGTACGGAATTTTCTGGGCGCAGCCTTTTGAGCGCGGCTTCGGGACCACCGTGGGCAACGCTCTGCGGCGCGTGCTGCTGAGTTCGATTGAAGGCGCCGCCGTTACCGCGGTGAAGATGGAAGGCGTGCTCCATGAATTCCAGTCGATCCCCGGCGTGGTAGAGGATGCGACCGACATCATCCTCAACCTGAAACAGATTCCGTTCAAGCTGGCCGGCGATGCTCCGAAGGCGATCTACCTGCGCGCAGATCAGCCTGGCGTGGTAACCAGCGGCATGATCGAAGCGGACGGTGATGTCGAGGTTCTGGATAAAGACGTGTACATCGCCACCGTCAGCGAAGGCGGCAAGCTCGATATGGAAATGCGGCTGAAGCGCGGCCGCGGCTACACCTCCGCCGACAAGAACTTCGATGAGGATCTCGGCATCGGATTCATTCCCATCGACTCCGTGCACTCGCCCGTGCGCAAGTGCAACTACACCGTCGAAGCCGCGCGCCTCGGCCAGATTACCGACTACGACAAGCTCACGCTCGAAGTGTGGACCAACGGCTCCATCACGCCTGCCGATTCCATCGGCCTGGCCGCGAAGCTGATCAAGGACCACATGAACATCTTTATTAACTTCGAGGAAGAGATTGAAACCGGCGTGTCGTCGTCGGACGATCGCAAGCCCGAGATCCACAACGAGAACCTGAACCGCTCCGTCGAGGAACTCGAACTGTCCGTGCGCAGCTACAACTGCCTGAAGAACGCCAACATTCAGACCATCGGCGAGCTCGTGCAGAAGACAGAATCGGAAATGCTCAAGACCAAGAACTTCGGCCGCAAGTCACTGAACGAGATCAAGGAAATTCTTTCCTCGATGGGTCTGAGCCTGGGCATGAAGATCGACGAGCACGGCAATGCCGTGCCGGGCCCGACATCGAATCTGGTTTTGCCGGCTTCGGCCTACGGACCGGACGATCAGCTGTAAGAACAGTTTCTAGTTTCTGGTTTCTGGTTTCCAGGGTATTGCGAAATCGATTGCACCTGGAACTAGAAACTGGAAACTGGAAACCGGAAACTAGAGGTTTTTTCCCCATGCGCCACAAAGTTGCAGGCTTCAAACTCGGACGGAACACCGCGCACCGGCGCTCGCTGCTGCGCAACCTGGTCACCTCTGTGATCGTCGAAGAACGCGTCGAGACCACCGTTCCCAAAGCTAAGGCCGCCAAGCCGATCGTCGAGAAGATGATCACGCTCGGCAAGCGCGGCGACCTTGCCGCCCGGCGTCTGGCTGGCGCTTACCTTATGACCGACGAGGCGCTCGTGAAGCTTTTCGACACCATCGGTCCGCGCTTCGGCGACCGCGAAGGCGGCTATACGCGGGTCATCCGCACCGGATGGAACAAGGGCGACGGCGCCGATAAAGCCTTCCTCGAACTGCTGGGGAGCGAAAAAGTGCTCGACGAGAAGCGCGAGAAGCGCGCCGAAAACCGCGCCAAGAAGAACGCCGAGGCCCGCAAAGCCATGGAAGACGCGGAAGCGCAAGCCCAGCACGACGGCGGCATCGAGCCGGTCAAGGAAGAAGCTGAAGACAAGAAGTAATAGCTTGGAATTCTGTTTCAAGGGCACGGCGCAAGCCGTGTCCTTTTTCTTTCACCCCTTGTCATTCCGACTTGGGCGTAAGCCCAAGGAGGAACCTGCTTTTTGCAGCGCCCAAGACTCCCCACTCGTACATGTCCTCCCGGCGCTCCCCGCTGGTAATCTTGCCGTAAGTTGCCATCCTTATAAACTCTTCTCAGGATGGGCTTCACTCGCATACAGATGGGCATCGCCGTCGGCGTTGCGGCGCTGCTGGTGTTTGGATTTCTCGGCTATATCCACTGGCTGAGCAATCAGGGACCAGTGCTGGCGCGCTCTGAAGATCACGATCCCTTGACCGGCCTGCCGGTCAGCATCCGCATGAATCCCCTGCGCGATCGCACCATTGAGCACAGTGCCAATCTTTTTCTTCGCCAGTTGCGTGATGGCCATTGCGACGATCTGCTCTCTGGTTGGGAACACGACTACCGCAAGAAGTATGCCCACTTCATCTGCGATTCCGAGGCGAAGCATCCACTGCTCTCCTGGGAGTTGGCGGAGTGGGAAAGCAACCCGCCCCTCACCATCCTTCACTACCGCGGCAAGCGCCTCAACAATGCAGGCCAACCCGGCACCTACAAGGAACTCTTCACCGTTACCACTGAGAATAAGGGCGGGCAGTGGATAGTTACTAAGTATGACGCGATGTATTGAACTCTGCAACCGGAGGATGGAGCGGGATACGTGGGGACGATCGGAGACTGGGGCCAAATCGCTGCGATTGCGGTATTCATAGGCCTATACGGATGGGCTCGCGACATGGGCCGCAAACCCTATCCCAACAAGCTCGGCAGATCGTTGGCTGGCTGGTTTCTGGGAACCATTGCGTTCTGCATCTTGGAGACTTTCCGTTCGCAGGCCTTTAGAGTTCCGCTTATTTTCATCACCGTTCCTGCCGCCCTGGGCGGCGTGATGCTATGGTATCTTGCCAGGCCTAGAGGCGGCCAACAAGCCACTGCTGAACCATCAGCGAACAACCACAAGTAGCGATTCGAGTCCGTTTGGGGCATCACTGAACGACAGGCTCAGCACCGCTTTCGCAAATCTTCTGACCGCGTGATAAAAACTAATAGATGCCCGTTGCCACACTTGAGCCGCAGCCCTCCGCTACCCGCAACATCTATGCCTTCGGCATCACGTCCTTCCTGAACGACACTGCTTCCGAAATGGCGTACTGGGTGCTGCCGGCGTTTCTGGCATCGCTGGGTGCGGGGCCGGCGCAGTTGGGATTGATCGAGGGCATCGCCGAGAGTGTCGCGTCGTTTGCCAAACTCTTCTCCGGATATCTTGCCGACCGCATCGAGCGGCGCAAGCCGGTCGTGGTCGCGGGATACTTCGTGGCGAATGCGGTCAAGCCTCTGCTTGCGATGGTCACTGCCTGGCCGCAGATTCTGCCGATCCGCTTCACCGATCGCCTCGCCAAGGGCGTGCGGGGCGCGCCGCGCGACGTGATGGTCGCAGAGTCGGTGCCGAAAGAGCGGCTGGGCGCGGCGTATGGCCTGATTCAGTCGATGGACTCTGCTGGTGCTATCGTCGGCCCTCTGGCCGCCCTGGCTCTTCTCGGGCGTTTCGGCATCCGGAGCGTGTTCTGGGCGGCTGCGGTTCCGGGGGCGTTATGTGTTTTGGTTGCGCTGGTGGGGATTCGCGAGACCGGGCGCCGGCAATCAAAGCCGGAGGCTGCTTCGAAGACAAATTCGCCTGCGGCGTTGGCGGCGGAGAAAAACAAGAACATACAGCTTCCCGCAAGTTTCTATATCGTCCTTGTCGCAGTAACACTTTTTTCTCTGGGCAACTCGAGCGACATGTTTCTCGTTCTGCGTGCGCAGAATGTCGGCATTCGCGTGGCACTCGCGCCCCTGCTCGGGCTGGTCTTCAACATTACTTACACGCTTGCGTCGTGGCCTGCGGGCTGGTTCAGCGACCACGTTTCACGGCGGCTGGTTGGGTCCGCGGGGTACGTGATCTTTGCCGCGGTCTATTTTGTCTTCGGACGCGCGCCCTCCACGCTGGCCATCTGGATTGCAATGGCGGTTTATGGTTTCTACAACGCGCTAACCCAGCCCGTGCTGAAGGCCCTGGTAGTGGAAACTGTGGGCGGGAATGTGCGCGGCCGCGCTCTCGGCATTTATTTCTTTGTGACCAGCGTGGCCACTCTGGCAGCAAGCTTGATCACGGGAGAATTGTGGAAGCACTTCGGCGCTGCGATTCCGTTTTATTTTTCGGCGGCGATGGCGCTGATCGCAGCGGGAATCCTGCAGGTCGCGAGGGGTCGCGCACCCATAACCGTAGAATGAACGTTTGACGGTTATTTCGAGCGGAGCATTTCCGAATTAACTTGCTAACCGGACTTCGCAGGTTAGGGGGAAATCGACTGAATAGATCCGCGATTTCCGTCGCTTTTTCTTCTCCGCATCGACCACAGAAAAATAATCAGCTGCGCTCCGATTCCCGCACACGTATCGAGAACAACGTCCCGAATCGTGCCGGTGCGTGAGGGGATGAAGCTCTGGTGCCATTCGTCCAAGCTGGCGACGAGGGAGGTGCCCAGAACTGCGATGGTTGCCCAGCGCTGCGTCCACTTCACATCGCTCATCGCGGGCAAGGTGGCGCGCCAGGCGCGAAAAAGCAAGACGCTCAGGATGCCGTAGCCGACGACGTGACCCGATTTGCGAATAAAGAAGTGCCAAATTTCAAAGTGATCCCAGTCCAGGCCGAAGAGGAAGTGCAAAAGAGGATAGAGAAAGCGGCTGGTGTTTTGGGCAGAGAGCATGGCGCTGGATTCAATGGCAATGAGGATGAGCCAGAGAATCGCGGCGATCCAGGCCTTCAGAACGGCGTGGCGGTCGGAGTTCAAGCGCACGCGTTACTCGACACCATAGTTGGGAGCCTCGCGGGTGATCATTACGTCGTGGACGTGGCTTTCGCGGAGTCCGGCGCCACTGATGCGCACGAAGCGCGTTTTCTGCAGGAGTTCGGAGATGGTGGCGCAACCGCAGTAGCCCATGCCGGATTTCAATCCGCCGACCATCTGATGGACGATCATGGCGACGGAGCCGCGATAGGGCACGCGTCCTTCAATGCCTTCGGGAACAAGTTTGCCGAGGCGGTTGGAATCGCCGTCGTTGGCGGAGACAGCGGCGGAGGACTCGCCTTCGGTGTTTTGGAAGTAACGCTCGCTGGAACCCTGTGCCATGGCGCCGATGGAGCCCATGCCGCGATACGACTTGAAGGAGCGGCCCTGGTAGAGGATCAACTCGCCCGGACTTTCGTCGGTGCCGGCGAAGAGCGAGCCGATCATTACCGCGCTTGCGCCCGCGGCCAGCGCCTTGGTGACGTCGCCGGAATACTTGATGCCGCCGTCGGCGATGATGGGAACGCCAGCGTCTTTTGTCGCGCGGAAGGCTTCGGCGATGGCGGTGATCTGGGGCACACCCGCGCCGGTGACCACGCGCGTGGTGCAGATGGAACCGGGGCCGATGCCGACCTTGATGCCGTCGGCGCCGGCGCGCGCCAGTTCGCAGGCGCCGTCGAAAGTGGCGACGTTGCCGGCCAGCAGTTGCATCCCGGGCAGCTTCGACTTAATGAGCTTCACTGCCTCGAGCACCTTAGTGGAGTGGCCGTGGGCGCTGTCGATGGCCAGCACGTCTACTTTTGCTTCGGCTAATTCCTGGGCGCGCTCGACGAAATCTCCGGTGGCCCCGATGGCCGCGCCTACGCGCAGGCGTCCCTGAGGATCCTTGGCGGCGTTCGGGTATTTGAGCTTCTTCTGGATGTCTTTTACGGTGATCAGTCCCTTGAGGTTGTACTTGTCGTCGACGACGAGAAGTTTTTCTACGCGGTGCTCGTGGAGAATTTCTTCGGCGTCTTCGAGCGTGGTGCCGACGGGAACGGTGATGAGATTTCTCTTGGTCATCACGCGGTCGATGGGAATGTCGAAGCGGGTCTCGAAGCGCAGATCGCGGTTGGTGAGAATGCCGACGAGCTTGCCATCCTGAGTGATGGGCACGCCGGAAATCTTGTATTTGCGCATGACTTCGAGGGCGTCGCTGACTTTGTCGGTGGGCGACATGGTGACCGGATCAACGATCATGCCGCTTTCGGAGCGCTTCACCTTGTCGACTTCATTGGCCTGCTGCTCGATGGTGAGGTTGCGATGAATGATGCCGAGGCCGCCCTGCTGGGCGAGCGCAATTGCCATGTGCGATTCGGTGACGGTGTCCATGGCGGCGCTGACGATGGGAATGTTCAGGCTGATGTTGCGGGTGAGCTGGGTCTGGGTATTTGCGGTCGCGGGAATTACGTCGGAGCGTGCGGGTAAGAGAAGAACGTCGTCGAAGGTGAGAGCTTCGGGTACGGGGAAATGAATCATAAGTTTGGAAATTCTCCCTCGGTGGGGGTGAATCTTTATTCTAGAGAGAGCGCGGGAATGAGGCAACCTCGAACAAGCAGCGTAGAACAGAAACAAACCGGATGATCCACGAAGGACACGAAGTAACACGAAGGTCTCGGTTCCCCGGCTGAGGCGATGCGTCTGCGTGGGCATCTGCGCTCAGTCTTCTACGAATGACTCGAGCCTGAATGTGCTTGGATGCGTGGCGGCCCTCACTTTGGCAGGCCGACGCGGCGCAGCAGGTCGGCGTAGCGAGCATCGGAACGGATATTTTCGAGTCTCGGGTCAACATTGATGTCTACAACTCCCGCGCGGCTGACGAATGCTTTGTCGAGAGCTGCGAACGCGGCATCTTTCTCGCCCAGCATCGCATAATCGGCAGCCGTGCTAGGGGCCAACCCTCCGCGATAGTGGTTGCCTTCGGCTTCGTTATCCCTGGCATCTTTGCTGAGATACCCCTTATACCCTGACTTCTTGAAGGTTCGCATGAGTTCCGTGGCTCGTGCTTCGTGACCCTGTAACCGTTGGATTTTCACTCACTGCTCTATCGCCTGCGTGT
Organism: uncultured Acidobacteriaceae bacterium; assembly: GCA_963703635.1. Taxonomy (GTDB): domain Bacteria; phylum Acidobacteriota; class Terriglobia; order Terriglobales; family Acidobacteriaceae; genus Sulfotelmatobacter. The sequence goes on along the minus strand of CAVPEZ010000035.1, from coordinate 61,852 downwards.
AGTTCCCCATTTGCTCGTATGCGAGTCCAAGAACTGAAACAGCGTCGGCGTCCTTCGGGTCGATCTCTAGCGTCTTGTTCGCCTGTTCAATGGCGTTTTTGTAATCACGCGCGAAGCATACTCCCACGCGAGAATCATGTTGTTCAACACCGAGAGCGGATCAAGTTCCACCGCGCGGCGGCATTCGGCGAGACCCTCCTGAGTTTTGCCCAAGCCGACTTTGATCCAGCAGGAGACCTCGTGGGCATAAGCGGAATTGGGGATCAAGTGCGAGAGCCCTCTGAATCTCCGCTTCCGCTTCCGGGAAGTTTCAGAAATAGTTGAAATCGAGATTGGCTAGCGCGGTGTGGGACTCGGGAATCTGGCTGTCGAGTGCCACTGCCCGCCGAGCGGCAGATCGCGTTTTGTCCAATAGCGCGGGGTCAGAGACATAGCCCATGTAACCCTGTATCGCGTAAACATCTGCCAGCCCAGCGTAGGCAGCCGCATAGGCTGAGTCTTCGGCAACTGCCTTGTCGAAAAACTCGGCAGCCGACAATGGCCATGTTCAAGACATCCTCAAGAGTAATGCTCACAATGGGAAAGCTCATCTAGACAAAAAACTGGCACGAGCGAGAACAACACTGAGTCAGGCCATTTATGAGATGAGTTGTAGTGTCCCATGGTGATCAGATTAAAGCCGGAATCTAGTCCTATCATGAGTGCATGGGTAAGCTTGATAGGTATGGGTGTGGTCGGAACAATTATTGTGATTTTGATAATTGTTTGGCTAGTGCGTCGTGCGTGAAGGAAGTTTTCTCGACAGCAAACCTCAAACACTCGTTGACCGGGTTCTGAGCGCACGATTGCGTCCCGCGCCGCAATTTGCCAGGAGAACTCAAGCGGAAGTTGGCTCTCAACCTTCCCGGCCCAAAAGGGCTTCCCCGCAGCAGCCGCAAGTGAATGAATCCATTGATGCGAAATTTTCGAACTTGCTAGTCAGCCCGGTATACCTTTCGGCCAGCGATTACTGCGGCAGTCCTATCCTGCGCCGGAGAGCGACATACCGTGGGTCAGAGCGGAGGCTGTCCATTTCTGGGCTAAGCGTAAGTTCGTCAAGCTGTTGGCCAGCCGCAACGGCCCGTTCGAGGTCTTTGAACGCAGCGTCCTTCTCGCCAAGAAAAGCGAATCGAACAGCCGCGTTGTAGAAGTCGCCACCGACCTCATGATCTGTGGCATCTTTTCTGACGTATCCCCGATAACCCGATTTTTCGAAGACTTTCCTCAGCTCTTCAGCCCGCTTTTCGTTGCCGCGCATTTGTTCGGCTTTAATCCATTGCTCCATCGCTCCCTTGTAGTCTCCCGTCGTCTGTTTCACGCTTCCTATCAGAGTGAAGACATGGTAATAGCGACCGTCTATCTCAAGGGTGCGGCTGGCTTCTTGCAATGCCTTGTCATACTCGCGCACCAGATAATATGTGTTTCCAAGGACGTAGTTGTTCAGCAGAGACAGCGGATCAAGCTCCACCGCTTTACGGCACTCAGCAACGGCCTCTTGCGCCCTGCCCATCACATTGTTGAACCAGCAAGACACCTCATGGACGTAGGCAGAATTCGGATTGAGAGCCAGAGCCTTTTGAAGGGAAGCCTGTGCTTCCGGGAAGTTCCGGAAAAAGAACATATCGGCAATCGCCAGAGAAACATGCGGCTCAGGAATCTCGCTGTCCAAGTCCAATGCCCGCCTAGCCGCATCTCGTGATTTTCTGTATGCTTCAGGGCCGGGATCGTACCCAAAGTAGCCCTGAAAAGCAGACACGTCGGCCAGTCCGGCATACGCAGCCGCATAATTGCCATCGAGTGCCGCTGCCTTTTCAAAAAATTGAGCCGCTGCCTTGAAGTCTTCTTGCGTGAACCTGTCAAAGTGTGTCCCGGCCTTCCCCAACTTTTCCCGCTGACTTCCTCCGAGTTGTGGCCGAAGGTGGCTGGCAACATCACTGGTGATGGCGGCTTGCAACAACGAGGCATCGTTGGCGTTTCGCGTGTATCGGTTCCCCCACAGTTGCGCTCCGGTCGCAACATTGACCAACTCGGTTTCGACATTGAGTTCACTGCCGTGCTCGACCACGCGCCCGGTGAGCACGGCATCGACGTGCAAGTCGTGCCCGACCCCTTGGGGATCGTCTTGCCGCGATTTGTAGTGAGACACCGTGCTACGAGCCATCACTTGGAGATTCGGAAGCCGAGAAAGAGAGTTGGTGATTTCCTCGGAGATACCTTCCCCGAGGTAATCCATTTCGGGGTCTTTGCTGGCATTGGCAAACGGCAGTACGGCGATTGAATGGATCGGAGCCGCGTCTGAAGTGCGGGAGTGCAGGGAACGCCACGCCAGAAACGCAGCACCGACAATCAGCACTGCTACTGCCCCAGCGAGCACTGCTCTCCATAGTCTTCCGCGCGGATGCGTCTGAATTCCCCCTCTTGTAGTTGCCGCGGTCTTGCCGCTTTCCTTGTCCCGCCTCAGCCGTTGCAGGTCAGCCCGAATTTCCGAAGCGTGCTGGCAGCGCAGATTCCGATCTTTCTCCAGAGCCTTGTTGATGATGTCTTCGAGCTTCGGCGGCATGTCAGGGTTCAAACGCACCGTCGAGGTTGGTGTCCCATCCAAGATGGCGTTGAAGATCACGCCGGTCGTGTCGCCCCGGAATGGCAGGGTCCCGGTACACATCTCGTACAAAACCGCACCGAAGGAGAACAAGTCGGTGCGGGCATCGAGTTCCTTGCCACGCACCTGCTCGGGCGACATGTACGCGACGGTGCCCAGCGCACTGCCGGGACTGGTGAGATTTTCCGCTGAGTCGACGGTCGAGCCGCTCGGGTCGGCGCTCTCCGGCTTGAGGGAGAGCTTGGCCAGCCCGAAGTCGAGAATCTTCGCCTGCGCTCGATTGGTGACGAAAATGTTGGCGGGCTTGATGTCGCGGTGGATGATTCCTTTGGCATGCGCCGCGTCGAGGGCATCGGCAATTTGAATGCCTAGATCGAGCACCTCGGCAATCTCCAGCGGCTTGCCAGCGATCTGGTGGCGGAGCGTCTGACCTTCCAGCAACTCCATGGCGATGAAGGTGCGTCCATCGGCCTCGTCGATTTCGTAGATGGTGCAGATGTTCGGATGGTTCAGAGAAGACGCGGCCTTGGCCTCTCGCTGGAAGCGGCTGAGGGCTTGCGCGTCGTGCGCGAGGTCGTCGGGAAGGAACTTCAGGGCGACGTGTCGACCAAGCTTCAGGTCTTCCGCCTCGTATACAACACCCATGCCCCCGCCGCCGATTTTGCTCAGGATGCGGTAATGGGAAATCGTCTGACCCACGGGTTGAGAGGGCGTGGACACTGGCGAGAATGTTACGAGGGAGTTGGGCGAGGGTCAATAAGCGTAAGAGGACGAGGTCCTACCTCCGCCCATGAAGCCGTCGACTGAGATTCCTCGGCGCGTGAAGCAAAACACGCGGTGTCGGAACGACGGAGATCAACTGGTGGGAGAATTAACCTCTTGATATCATCGCTCGTCTCTACGGAGCAAACTATGCGCAGGCTGAATCTCTGCTTCTGTCTATTCGTGTTCTCAGCGAGTGTTGTGGCGGCTCAACAGTACGACCTTGTGATCGAAGGCGGGCGCGTTATCGATCCCGAGACCGGACTCAATGCGGTGTGGAATGTTGGGATTCGCGAGGGGAAGATTGTGAGCGTCTCGGCGGAGGCTTTGAGCGGGCGGCGGGTGGTTCATGCGACGGGGCTGGTGGTCGCTCCCGGGTTTATTGATCTGCACCAGCATGGGCAGGAACTGGAGAGCCAGAGGGTGAAGGCGCTTGACGGGGTGACCACGGCGCTTGAACTGGAGATTGGCGCGCCCGATGTCGCGCAGTTCTTGAAGGCGAAAGAAGGACAGTCACTGATTCACTACGGGACCTCGGCCAGCCATGTGGCGGCGCGGGCCGCGGTGTTTGGCGCACCACTTCCGGCGGAAGTGATCGGACCACATGCCGGTATTCCTGAGATTCTGCCAAAAAGCGGGCCAGCGACGGATCAGGCGGCTACGCCACAACAGATTGAGACCATTCGTGCACGCCTGCGCGCGGAGCTTGATGCGGGCGGGTTGGCCATTGGGATGGGCATTCAATACACGCCGGGTGCAACCCGGCTCGAAGTGCTTGGGGTGTTCCGACTGGCGGCTGAGAGCGGGCTGCCGGTTTACACGCACGTTCGCAGCGCCGGGCGGGTCGAGCCGGGCTCCTCGATTGAGGCGGTCAGTGAAGTGATCGGAGCGGCGGCGATCACGGGAGCGGCGCTTCACATCGTCCACATCAATAGCAGTTGCCTGCGCGACTCGCTGGAGTGTCTCGCGATGGTGGAAGGGGCCCGCGCCCGTGGACTGGACGTGACCACGGAAGCGTATCCCTACATTGCGGGGATGACGGCGGTGAACTCGGCGCTATTTAATCCTGGGTGGCGGGAGAAACTTGGAATCGACTATGGCGATCTTGTGCTGCCGGATACGGGGGAGCACCTCACCAAGGCGCGTTTTGAGGAACTGCATAATTCCAACGCGGGGCAATCGGTGTTGATTTTCGCCAATACGCAGGAAGTGGTGGACCAAGTGATTCCTCATCCTCTGGTGATGATTGCCAGCGACGGCGCGACAGGTCATCCGCGTAACGCCGGGACTTACTCGCGGGTGCTGGCGCAATATGTGCGAGGGAAGCAAACCGTCACGCTGATGGATGCGGTCCGCAAGATGACTCTGATGCCGGCGCAGATGCTGGAGCGGTCGACGCCCGCGGCGCGGCGGAAAGGTAGATTGCAGGAGGGCGCTGACGCCGACATCGTAGTGTTCGATGCGGGTACGATCAGCGACCGGGCGACTTTTGAGAAACCGATGGAGCCGAGTGTGGGTGTGCGGTATTTGGTGGTGGGAGGGACGTTGGTGGTGGACGAAGGCAAGGTTGTGGCGGATGTGTTTCCTGGGCGGGCGATTGTTGGGCCCAGGGGAAAATGGTTCGGGCAGTCACTGAGAAGGTCTACAGAGACTTCAGCGCAGGCGTCGGCGACCTGGTCCGCCGGGCGGTGACGTTTGTCTTTTATCCCTCCTCCGGCGTATATTAGAGAACTGAGAACTGTTGTGTAATACCGGCGTTTGGCGAAGCACACCAGTGGGCGCAAGCCCACATTTTTGTTGCAGAGGAATCTGCGGCGTGGGCTGGGCTGCAAGTTATTGGATGCATGGCACTTGAGCTTGATCGAGTACGCGAGATTGCAGAGCGGGTAGCGGCCTCCAGCGGGCTGGAAGTGGTCGACGTCGAGTTTCGCGGGAGTGGCAATGCCCGCATGCTGCGCGTGTTTCTGGACAAGCCTGGAGCGGCTAGTGGCGATGTGCTGGCGGGAGTGACGCACGGAGATTGCGCGAACTTCAGCCGCGAGTTTGGCACCATCCTCGATGTTGAGGATGCGGTGCCGGGCAGCTACACGCTGGAAGTTTCGTCGCCCGGGTTGGACCGGAAGCTGACGAAGGCGCGTGAGTTTGAGCGCTTTGTCGGCAGCCGGGTGAAGTTGACGACGAGGAATCCGGTGAACAACAACCGGTACTTCGAAGGGCGGCTGGAAAGTTTTCGCGACGGGCGGCTGACGCTGGACTTGAGCGTGTCGAGTCACAAATCGCGCAGGAAGATGGGCGCGGCGGGGGTTGAGCCCGGGCAGAAGATTGGGATTGAATTCGCCAACGTGGAGAAGGCGAATCTGGTGCCAGAGATCTAGAGAGATTGGGTAATTTGGTAATTTTGTAATTAGGTAATTTGAAACCCAAAGCGGCTGGGATGTTGAGTTTTTAAATTACCAAATTACAAAATTGCCCAATTACTAAATTGGTTTTTTATGGCTAGTGAGCTTTACAACACGATTGATGCGTTGAGCCGCGAGAAGGGGATTGATCCGCAGATTGTGGTTAGCGCGGTGGAAGACGCCATTGTCATGGCGACGCGCAAATACTACAAGACGCAGGAGAATCTGCGCGCGGAACTGGATAAAGAAACCGGCAAGATCAATGCCTTTGCGGTGAAGACGGTGGTGGAGACTCCGGAGCAGGTGGAAGATCCGCTGCTGCAGATCACGCTGGAAGACGCGCGCAAGACCGATCCTAATCTGGAAGTTGGCGGGGAGTTGCGGATTCCGAAAGTTACGGAAGGGATCCTCGGGCGCATTGCGGCGCAACTGGCGAAGCAGGTCATTTTCCAGAAGGTGCGCGAAGCCGAGCGCGACACGGTTTACAACGAGTACATCGGACGCGTGGGCGAAGTGGTGAATGCGACGGTGAAGCGGGTGGAAGGTCCGGATGTGATCTTCGACATCGGCAAGGCGGAAGCGCGCATGCCGCGCAAGGAGCAGTCGCGGCTGGAATCGTTTGCGATTGGCGAGCGGGTGCGGGTGGTGATTGCGCGCGTGGAGAAGGCTTCCAAAGGGCCCGGTGTGGTTGTATCTCGCGCCGTGCCGGATCTGGTGCAGCATTTGTTCCAGACAGAAGTCCCGGAGATTTACGACGGGACAGTGGTGATCCGCGCTATCGCGCGGGAAGCCGGCGAGCGCACCAAGATTGCCGTGATGTCCAAGGACAAGGATGTGGATGCGGTGGGCGCCTGCGTGGGCATGAAAGGGATGCGGGTGCAGTCGATCATCCGCGAACTGCACGGGGAAAAGATTGACATCATCGAGTATCACGAAGACGCAGTGACGTTCGCCGAAAAAGCCCTGCAGCCAGCGAAAGTGAGCAAGGTCACCGTGGTCGATTCCGGGGGCAAGCACCTAGAAGTTGTGGTCGACGACAGCCAGCTCTCCCTTGCGATCGGCAAGAAGGGGCAGAACGTGCGGCTGGCGGCGAAGCTGCTGGGCTGGAAGATCGACATCAAGAGCGAAGAAGAGAAGCGGCAAGAAGTGGAGCAGCAGATGTCGGCGATGGTCACGCAGACGGCTACGCCTCTGGAGAGTGTGCCCGGCCTGGGCGATGGGCTGGTGGAGAAGCTGAATGCCGCGGGCGTGAGCACGGTGGAAGCTTTGGCCGACATGACGCCGGAGCAGCTTGAGGCGATTGAGGGCATTGGGCCGAAGACGGTGGAAAAAATCAGTTTTGCGGTGAATAATTACTTTGCCAGCCTGGAGCCGGGTGGCGCGGTTGAAGGCTCTACCGTTGAAGGCGAGGCTGAAGGTGAAGCGGCGGCCGAAGGCGATGTTTCGGCCGAAGGCGAGGCTGCTGCGGCGGAGCCTGCTGTGGGAGGTCCTGACGACATTACCGCGGAGATTCCTGTGGCCGTGGAAGAAGTGGCGTCCGGCGAAGAGGCGGTGGCTAGCGAGGAAGTTCCGGTGACTGAAGAAGGCACAGTCGAAGCAGAGACACTTGCCCCGGACAAGCACGAAGAGAAGGCAGAGGATTCAGCGGAGCAGGGCGCTCCGAAAGAAGAATCCGCTTCCGAAACCAGGGAATAATGATGGCCCGCTGGGATGAGTTCGAAGGCGTGGGACCGAAGAAAGTGACTCCGTGAGGTCGATGATGACCTAACTAAAACGCGGAGAAACGAAAGGCCGGATGAGTAAGGTTCGAATCAACGATCTAGCCCGAGAGCTGGAAGTCAAGAGCAAAGCTATTCTGGATACGCTTCCGTTAGTAGGGGTGACCGAGAAGAAGACGCACTCCAGTTCTCTGGAAGAGCACGAAGCGGAGAAGGTACGTGTGTACATCCGCTCCTCGGCGGAGGGGTCGTCTTCGGCTGGCAGGTCGAGTTCGCGCGGGCCGCGCGGCGAAGAAGAAATCAAGACAAAAATTGATCTGTCGCACATTTCCCGTCCCGGGGATGTGCTGAGAGCGATTACGCAGAAGAAGGAAGCTGCGGCGCCGCCGGTGGCGTCACGTCCAGCAGGACCGTCCGCGACGCATGCTCCGGCGGAAAAACCCGCGGTGGTTGTGCCACCCGTTGTCAGTCGGCCTGTGGTGACCCCAGTGGTGACCAGGCCGGTAGTGGCGCCTCCGGTCGCGCCAGTGGCTGCGTCACCAGCGGCTTCGGTCGCGCACCCGGTGGTGGCGCCTTCAGCAGCGTCGTCACACGTGAGTACGCCGCCGGCACGTTCGGCGGCGCCAGCAGCGCAGGTTCCGCCTGCGGCAGCGCCTCCGACAATTTCAGCGAGTGCTTCTCTGGCGGCTCCGATTGCGGCGCGTCCGGCTGCTCCGCCACCGGCCGCTCCGCTTCCTCCGGTGCCACGCATGATCGTTCCGCAGACCGGACCGCGGCCTGTGTACAAGGCTCCGCTGCGTCCGGCTCCGCCGCCGGTTCAGCCCGGAGTGCCGATCGGTGGCACAGCGCGTCCTGTGCCAGGGCGTCCCGTGCCCGGTCAGCCAATTTTTCAGCGCCGTCCGCCGGTTGCGGGGGGTGTTCCCGGTGCGCCGCGTCCGCCGCTGCGTCCGGGAGAGCGCAGGCCGATGCATCCCACAAGGCAGTCGCCAGCTGGAACTCGTCCGCTGGGCGTCGGTCCGGCGCTTCCACCTCCTGGAACCACGCGGCCTGGCAGCCGTCCGGGAGGGCCTGCGCGACGGCCCGGTCAACGCTACGTTCCGCGCGGCGTGAAGGAAGGCCCGATGAAGGGCTATACGCCGCCACCTCGCATGGTGGTGTCGAATGAACCCATGCCGATCACGCGCAGCATTACGATCACGGAAGGGATCAGCGTAAAAGATCTGGCGGAGAAACTGGAAATTCGCGCCAAGGATCTGATCTCGCGGCTGCTGGCCAAGGGTGTGTTCGCCACGATTAACCAGACGCTGGACGCGGAGCTGGCCAGCGAAATGGCGCGCTTCTTCGGAGCGGATACGAATGTGATCACATTCGAAGAGCAGACAGCAAAAGAAGTTGACGCGGCCGCGGCCAGCGAAGAGTTGGTTCCGGAAACTGGGATACGTCCGCCTGTGGTCACGATCATGGGCCACGTGGATCACGGCAAGACGACTCTGCTCGACTCGATTCGCCTGACCAACGTGGCGGAGGGCGAGGCGGGCGGAATCACGCAGCACATCGGCGCCTACAAGGTGCGAATCACCGACAAGGAATCGCCGGCGTTCGGACGCGAGATTGTGTTCCTCGATACGCCGGGTCACGAAGCGTTCACGCGCATGCGGTCGCGCGGCGCGAAAGCCACCGACATTGTGGTGCTGGTGGTGGCGGCCGACGATGGCGTGATGCCGCAGACGGTTGAAGCCATCGACCACGCGCACGCCGCCGAAGTTCCCATCATTGTGGCGGTGAACAAAATCGACAAGCCGGATGCATTGCCGGATCGCGTGAAGAAACAGCTTGCCGACCGCGGGCCTGGTGCCGGAAGAGTGGGGCGGCAAGACGGTGTTCGTCGACGTTTCGGCAAAGAAGAAAACGAATCTGAATCTGCTGATGGAAATGATTTGCCTGGTGGCCGACCTGGGCGAGTTGAAGGCGACGCCGGAGCGCGCCGCCACCGGCGTGGTGCTGGAAGCGAAACTGGATCGCGGGCGCGGTCCGGTGGCTACCGTGCTGGTGCAAAACGGAACGCTGAACGCGGGCGACAATTTTGTGGTGGGTAACGTTTACGGCAAAGTCCGCGCGATGTTTGACGACCGCGGAGCGCAGTTGCAGACGGCTCCGCCTTCGACTCCGGTGGAAATCATCGGTATGGAAGCGCTGCCGCAGGCGGGCGATCAGTTTGTGGTGGTGGCCGATCGCGACAAGGCGCGCGGCATTTCGGAATACCGCGAGCAGAAGTCGCGCGAGGCGGCTCTGGCCAAGAGTTCGCGCGTGTCGCTGGAAGGACTGGCGGAGCAGATCAAGGCCGCGGGCACGAAGGAACTGAACGTAATTCTCAAGGGCGATGTGCAGGGATCGGTGGAAGTGATCACCGACCTGCTAACCAAGCTCTCGAACGAGAAGGTGCGGTTGAAGCTGCTGCGGTCGGGCGTGGGCGCGATTACGGAAACCGACGTGCTGTTGGCTTCGGCGTCGAACGCGATCATCATTGGTTTCAACGTGCGGCCGGAGCGCAAGGCGCAGGAAATCGCCGAGCAGGAAAAAGTGGACATCCGCCTGCACTCGATCATTTACGAACTGCAGGATGAGATCAAACGCGCCATGAGCGGTCTGCTCGAACCCACGTTCAAGGAACACTATCAGGGTCGAGCCGAAGTGCTGAATGTTTTCCGAATCCCGAAAGTTGGGACCGTCGCCGGTTGTCGCGTGAGCGATGGCTTGATCAAGCGCGACTCCGAAGTTCGACTACTGCGCGACAACGTGCAGGTGTTCAAGGGCAAGGTGGGATCGCTGCGGCGCTTCAAGGACGATGCCAGCCAGGTCACGAACGGCATGGAGTGCGGCATTTCCATATCTAATTATGGAGACATCAAGGTTGGCGATGTGATCGAGGCGTTTGCCACAGAACGGATTGCCGCGGAAGTAATCGCTTAGAGACAGTTTCCAGTTTCTGGTTTCCAGTTTTCAGTGTTTTGCATGAGAACTGGAAACTAGAAACTGGAAACCGCAAACTGCCTTGATCGCCTTCCTCACGCTCGAACTTCACATCGAAGCGGCACAATCGCTTAAAGACAAACGGCAAGTCGTGCGCAGTCTGAAAGACCGTCTGCGGAACAGTTTCAACGTGTCTGTCGCCGAGCTAGAGGCTAGCCCGGTGTGGAACCGCGCCACCATTGGCGTGGTCAGCATCTCCGATTCGCGCGACTATCTCGATGGATTGATGAAGAACGTGGAGCGGCAGGCCACGCGGATCGCTAACAACCACGGGGCTGAAGTTGCGGATTCGTTCGTAGAGTATCTGTAGCGCCAGAACCGTCGTTAGTCGTTAGTGGTTCGCAAAATCTCTCGGGTCACGGTTCGTGGCGAACGGCCAGCGACTAACGACTAGCGACAATTCGTCCCGCTATCGCCTGTTACCTCTGTACCTACCCGTATCCCTCCTTTGTGCGCGACAATAGCACTTCAGGGCCAACACCTGCAGGCGATTTTCTGATATTCTCATGCGTTTTACGTCGAGGTAAAGGGTGGAGAAGCGCGGGGTCAAATATCATCGCGGGCGATTGGGCGAGGCCTTGCGCGAGGAGATCGAAACCCTGGTGGAAGGGGAACTGGCCGATCCACGCATCGGGCTGGTGAGGGTGACGGCGGTGCATGTGGCCGACGATGGCCGGTCTGCGCAGGTTCTGGTGGATGTGGATGGAGATGACCAGGAAGCGGAGCGAAGTCTCGAGGGCTTGCTCGCCGCCAAAGAATACATACGGCATGAACTAGTGGAGCGCCTGCGGCGGAAACGCGCGCCGGAATTGTATTTCCGGCTGGACCGTTCGGAACGGGAGAAAGCGCGCGTGGAAGAACTGCTGGCGCGGGCGAAAAAGAGAATTAAGGCTGGTGCGGGATCGAGTCAGAAGAAGGCGTAGAGACAATGTTGCACGATGTTCTTCGTCAGATCGAGCAGCGTGACCGGTTCGTGCTTACGTCGCACGCGCGACCGGATGGCGACGCCATCGGATCGGCGCTGGCGTGCTGCCAGGTCTTGCGCGCCATGGGGAAGAAGGCCGACGTGGTGCTGCACGACGGCGTGCCGCGAATTTATCGCGCGTTGCCGTTCGCCGATCAGGTGTTGCAGGCCAATCGGGTTGCCGGCAGCTACGAGGCGGCGATCATTCTGGAGTGTGACAGCCTTCACCGCACGCGGCTGGAGGGACTGGAAGACCGCTTCCTGATTAACATCGATCATCACATCAGCGGGCGGCCGTTCGCCAATGTGAACTGGATCGATCCGCATGCCGTGGCCACGGGTGAAATGGTGTTCCGCCTGGCGCGCGAAGCGGGAACGCCGTTCTCTCCCGAGATTGCGACCTGCCTTTACACCGCGCTGATGACCGACACGGGTTCGTTCATGTTTCAAGGGACGAACGAGCATACGTTCGCTCTGGCGCGCGAGCTGGTGCTGGCGGGCGCCGATCCTTCGCATTGCGCGCGCAGTATTTATTTTGCCCACTCGGTGGCCAAGATGAGGCTGCTCGGCGAAGCGTTACGCAACCTCAACACCGAAGGCCACGTGGGATGGACCTGGGTGACGCAGCAGCAAATGGAACGTTGTGAGGCGAAAGAAGAAGACTGCGAAGGCCTGGTGAATTATGTGCTTTCGATCGGCGAAGTTGAGGTGGCAGCATTCTTCCGCGAGTTGCCAGACGGGCGTTTTCGCGTGAGCCTCCGCAGCAAGGGTAAGCTTGACGTGGCGCGGGTGGCCGAACGCTTTGGTGGCGGCGGCCATGAGTGCGCCAGCGGCTGCTCGCTGGATGGTCCGCTGGACGCGGCAGTGCGGCAGGTGCTGGAAATGCTGCGCCGCGGGCCTTCGGTACAGTAGCTCACGACTTGTCTCTGCGGGGAATTGTTAATTGATGATTGTTGATTGAACATCTCGCCCTGACTGTTTTTCAATCATCAATCAACAATCATCAATCAACAATTCTTAAAATTCTCCCATGACGAATCGCACGCGCACCGACTCGCTGTTGCTGGCGGGCTTCTGCGCGTTTCTGTTTGTGTACGGGCTGGGACAGTTCGGCCTGATTGGGGCCGATGAGCCGCGCTACGCACAGGTAGCGCGCGAAATGCTGGAGCGTCACGACTGGATCACGCCCGTGCTGGGCGGGCGGCCTTGGCTGGAAAAGCCGCCTCTTTATTACTGGCAAGCGATGCTGGCGTACTCGATCTTTGGTGTGAGCGACTGGGCCGCGCGGTTGCCTTCTGCTCTCGACGCCACTCTGCTGGTGGTAGCTGTGTACTTTTTTTTGCGCCGCTTTCGTCCTGGATTTCAGCTGGATGGCGCACTGATCACGGCTTCTTGCGCAGGGATCATCGGCTACGCGCGCGCTGCCTCGACCGACATGGCGCTGGCCGCGGCTTTCAGCATCGGAATGCTCGGGTGGTGGGCGTGGCGGGAGAGTGGAAAGAGGAATTACCTCGCCATTTTTTATGGCTTCGCGGCTTTAGGAATGCTGGCGAAAGGGCCGGTCGCGCCGTTTTTGGCCGCGGTGGTGATTCTCCTCTACGCGAGTGCGGTTGGGGAATTGCGGCTGGTGCTGAAGTCGCTGTGGCTGCCGGGAATTGTCCTGTTCTGCGCGATCGCGCTGCCGTGGTATGTCGCTGTGCAGATGCGCCATCCCGAGTTCTTTCGCGAGTTCATCGTCCAGCAAAATCTCGGCCGGTTTTCGGAGAATCTTTATCACCATAGCGAGCCTTTCTGGTATTACCTGCCGGTAACGGCGCTGGCTCTGGTTCCCTGGACGGTCTTTGTGATTGCCGCCTTGGTTCGACCGGTGCGTTTATGGTGGGCCAAAGGAACGCGGGCCAACGCGGGAGAAGGCGATATCGAATATCAATTCAGCGTTTTCGCGTGCTGCTGGCTGGTTGTGCCCGTATTGTTTTTCTCGATCTCGCAGTCGAAATTGCCGGGCTATATTCTTCCAGCAATTCCCGCGGGCGCGCTGTTGTTGGTCGGCTATCTGCGACAACATCTGGAGCAAAGCAAGCCTGAACCGCCCCCGATGTGGCTGGTGGTGCTGCACGCGCTCGTGGCGGCGACTCCGATTGTTCCCGCGCTACTGATTGCCTACCTGATCACGCAGCATCGGTTCCCGGGAGGGCAACCCATGCTGGTGGCGCTCGGCGTTGCATTCGTTTTGTGTGCCGGAATTGCACTCACGCTGGTTCGTAAGACAGGTCTCCGCATGCTGCGGTTCGTAACTGTGATTCCGGTCCTGCTGGTTGTGGGAGTGGTATTGAGACTGGGATCCGTGGCTCTGGACGAAACGTACTCGGCGCGGCCATTAGCGCGTGAAATTGCCGGCATGGAAACCCATCCGCTGCCGCTGGCCGTCTACCATGTTCGGCGCGAACTGGAATACGGCCTGACTTTTTATCGAAACCGGCTGACCTTCAACTACGACTGGGGCAGCGTTCCCCGGGAAGAGCACTTATTGGTGGCGCCGGAGAATTCGCAGGTGGAAATTGCGAAGCTGGTGGCAGGCCGCCGCGTCTCTTATCTTGGACACTATGCGGCGCAACACGTGGATTATTATTGGGTTGCGGGAACCGGGGCGGCGTCTACGCGCTAGCAGACTACCGAAGAATACTTCAGGGGTTAAAACCCAATCTACGCCTGCCTCAAACGCAGGCCTGAAGGCCTGCTCCACCCATGCCTGCTCCACCCGGTTGCGGTTCCTAATAGTGTTGCTGCCCTGTGTTCCGGCGTTTGCCTCAACTCTCGCAACGCACTAAACTCTGAATTCTGCCGTCGCAAACGAGGCCGCATCTCTTTGAGGCCGACTTTGCAGGAGCCCCGTGGAGATTCTCGACCTCAGACATTTTTCTTCCGTGGATCTGCGCCCTCTGCTCGACGATGAGACGCGAGCCTGGGCGAGTCTGCTCTCCTGGGACTACAACGGGTCGGCGGAGATGATCCTGCGCTATGTCGATGCGAAAATCCTGCCGGGATACGCCGCCATCGAGCGCGGGCGCATCTTCGGTTACAGCTTCTTTGTGTACGAAGGCAGCAAAGGAGTGGTCGGCGATCTCTTCGTGGCGAACGGCGGCCGCCTTCCCAACCCGCGCGAAGTAGAAATCAAGCTGCTGACGCATGTGATCGAGACGCTGCAGCAGTCGCCCGGAATTCATCGGGTCGAAGCCCAGTTGCTGGCGCATGAGACGGGGAGCGTTGCCCGGCCGTTTCTCGACCAGGGATTCCAGCGCCATCCGCGGCTGTTTATGGTGCTCGAGTTGGACAACAGCGTTCCGCTGGCGTCGGCGACGCACCCGGACGTAGAAATTCAACGCTGGACCGAAGCGGACTACCAGCCTGCTGCCGCGGTGATTACCGCGGCTTACCGCGGCCACGTGGACGCCCAGATCAACGATCAGTATCATACGCTGAGCGGTTCGCTGCGTTTTCTGAATAACATCGTGCGCTTTCCGGGATGCGGGGTGTTCGATGCGGAATCGTCATTTGCCGCCGTGGATCGCAAGGCGAAAAATCTCATCGGATTGATCCTGTGTTCGCGCGTGCGACATGATGTTGGCCACGTGACGCAGGTCTGCGTGCTTCCCGAATACCGCTCGCGCGGCATCGGCGAATCTTTGCTGGCGGCGACCTCTGCCAACCTTCGCAAACGCGGCTTCGTGATGCTCTCTTTGACGGTGACCGAGGCTAACGCGGGAGCTGTTGCTTTGTACCGCCGGCTGAATTTCGATTCGAAGCGAGTGTTCGATGCGTTCGTGTGGGAAGGGTGACTAGGCGCTCGCTTCTTGTTTGTACATTATCTGTGGTGCTTTGGTGCCACACACGGAGGGAATTTGCCCCAATCCGCTGCTCTGAGCCGCCCGTGGATCGCCTTAGGCGTTGCCGCTCTTCTTGCCGTGCTTTTTCTTCAGCTTGCCTTCTCCGTCCGCCGGAATTCCATCACCTGGGATGAAGACGATCACATCTACGCCGGCTATATGTCGTGGAAACACGCGGACTTCGGACTCAACCCAGAGCATCCTCCGCTGGTCAAGATGGTTGCCGCGCTGCCGCTGCTCAACATGCCGCTGATGATGCCGGTCCTGCAGGACCGTTCCTTCAAACTCGAAGCATTCCTCGGAGGCAAAGACTTTCTCTTCAAGAACGATGCGGACACCATGCTCTTCCGCGCCCGCATGGCAGCTTCGCTGTTCACTCTTCTGCTTGCCTTCTTCGTATTCCTTGCCGCCAGAGAAATGTTCGGCACCGGGGCGGCGTTCATCGCTCTCTCCTTGCTCGTCTTCGATCCGAATCTGCTCGCACACGGTGCGGTCGTCGGCACCGATGTTGGCCTTTCCTGCTTCATGTTCGCCTCAGTCTACGCGTTCTATCGCTACGTGAAGACACCGTCCGCCTGGCGCCTGCTCGCCGTCGGACTCGCGACCGGGCTTGCCCTGGCCTGCAAGCACACCGGCATCCTCATTTTCCCGATTCTCTTTCTACTGGTGGTCTGCGAAGTCTTGAGTCACAATCGCACCGCGGAGTACAGGGATGGGCCACAACCCTCAACCGGCAGGCGGGTACTGCAATTTGCTGTTGCCCTCGTCACCATCAGCGTAATTGCGCTCGCCGTCCTTTGGGCGGATTACGGCTTTCGCTACCAGGCCCGCGCGGAAGGGCGGCAACTGAATCCTCCGCTCGCGGAATTCGTGCACAACCTATCACGCCCGCGCGAAGCGAGGCTGCTTCAAACTGTTGCCAGCTTTCATCTTCTTCCCGAGTCCTACATTTACGGACTCGCTGATGTCCGCATCATGTCGGATTTTTACACCAGCTTCCTGCTCGGCAAGGTCTATCCCCACGGAGTCTGGTTTTATTTTCCAGTCGCCTTCTCCATCAAATCGAGTCTTTCGTTTCTCATTCTCCTGCTGCTTGCGATTTGGGCGATGGCCACGCGAAGACTCGCTGCCGGGCGTGAGATTCTCTTCCTGACTGTGCCGCCGATCTTTTATCTGATCATCGCCATGAGTTCCGGGATGAACATCGGCGTGCGTCACATCCTGCCGATGTATCTCTTCCTCTCCGTTCTTATCGGAGGCGCGGCCTGGAAGCTCATCGAACGCAATCGCCGCTGGGCGTATCTGATTGTTGCGCTTCTGATCTTTCAGGCCCTCTCGACGTCGCGCAGTTATCCCGCCTATCTCGCCTATGCGAACGAACTCTGGGGAGGACCCTCTCAGACCTACAAACTTCTCAGCGATTCAAATTCCGACTGGGGACAGCAACTCAAAGATGTCAAGCGCTATCTTGATCAACGCGGCATCAAGGATTGCTGGTTTATTTATTTCGCGGAAGGCGTTGTCGACACCCACTACTACGGGATTCCATGCAAACCGCTTCCCACCGCCGACTCGCTATGGGTGAACGAACCGGCAAACGCTCCGCCGGTGATCGATGGGACGGTGCTTATCAGCGCGGGCGACCTCTCAGGTTTTGAATTTGGCGCGGGCGCATTGAATCCCTATGAGCAATTCAAGTTTCTCCGTCCGACCGCCGTTATCGACTATGGGGTGTTCGTCTACGACGGCCATTTCGAGGTCCCGCTCGCCGCCTCACTCGGACACTCACAGAAAGCTCAATGGCTACTCGACGCGCATCATCTGTCCGAAGCTCTCGGCGAGGCACAGCAAGCCGTGGCCCTCGCTCCCGCCGACGTAAAGACGAATGCCCTTCTCGGAGACATTTTCACCGCCATGGGGCGCCCGGATGAAGGTCGTGAGTTCTACCAGAAGGCCCTCGAACTCGCAAAAACCGTCGAACCAGCTTTTCAAATTGGATGGGTAAAGGGGTTGGAGCAGAAACTCGATTCAAAGAACCAGTAAACCGAGGGGACGCAGCTATCTTCGCACCAGCCACATGGCCCAGCCTGCCACGAACACGCCGCCCAGGAACATGGCGAAGCAATACAAACCGTAGCGGATCATTTCGCGGGTGGTGTCGCGGTGAGTGATGCCGAAGACGATAGAGGCGAATAATGCGAACACAAAGGCCGCGCTGAAGTGGGTTAGCTGGATGGTCACGATGCGCCCGCCGAGTGTGAGGTTCCATCTGATGGCTGACGGCTGATGGCTAATGGCTGGTTCATTGTTTTTTCCCGATGGCGATGTGGTAGGCGTCTGCCACCGCAATAAAATTAAGCAGTCCGGCGACAATCATGAACTTGGTTCCATAATCGGCGATGGCGAACGCGATTGCGCCCTGGCCCCAGTTCATGGCGAGGGTCACAATGTACATTCCGCCCGCGCCCAGGTCGCCGATGAATCCGAGGATGTCGAGGATGTCGCCGCCGTTCGCTTTATAGATGTGACCCTGCATCATCAAGCCGAGCACGAACAGAGTCCCGATGGAGATCAGCAGCAGAATGCCGCGAATCCAGCGCCTCTGGATGATGTGACCCGCACCGGGAATCAGCCAGCCCACGGCAGGCGCGATTAAGGCCATCATGCTCGCGGGCTGCGCCGGTTCGATCGCCTTGGCTTTTGTTTTTGCTGTAATGGGATCTGCCATCAGATCGTCACAATCTCGCGCTGAATGTTGCCAGTGACTTCCGCCGATTTGGGCCGGACCAGCATGTTGACCTCGCTGCGCACACCGAACTCCGGCAGATAAATGCCGGGCTCGATGGAGAAGCAAGAGTTGGGAAGAATCTGGCGCTCGTCGTGAATTTCCAGATCGTCCATGTTGGCCCCGTTGGAATGGACGTCGGTGCCGATAGAATGTCCGGTCCGGTGAATGAAATAATCGCCGTAACCTTTTTGCTTGATGTGGTTGCGGGTGGCGCGATCCACTTCCCATCCGGCGATGCGGCGTCCGGCGCTGATCGCGTCGGTCACGGTCTTCACCCCGGTGTCGCGCGCGTCGCGCACAATCTCGAACACCTCACGCATGCGGTCAGACGGCGCTTTGCCCACAAAGCCCATCCACGTGATGTCGTAGTACACGGCGTCTGGAACGTCCTTCTTGCCCCACACATCCAGCAGCACCAGATCGCCCTCGCGAATGGGAACGGGATGATCGGCGCGCGGCTCATAGTGCGGGTTGCCGGCATTGGCGTTGACGGCCACGATTGGCGGGTCGTCAGTGAGCAGGTTCTCACGGCGAAACGCCTCCATGAACCAGCTTTGGATTGCATGCTCCGTGGTGCCACCGTTGCGCGTTCGCTGCCCGATTTCTTTGAAGGCCGCGGCCACAATTGAATCGACGCTGTCGCGGGCGGCAAAGTGCGTTTGTATTTGCTCTTCGCTCCAGGTGGCTTCGAACTGCGCGACCAGGTCGGCAGAGCTGACGACGTTCTTGCCCAAACCGCGCAGCAGTTCGACGGTCCCGGCATCGACCAGGGAAATGGTAAACACAATGTTGTTCGGCGAATACTGCATGGCGATGTCGCGGTAGGGGGCTAACATCGCTTTGAGGCTGTCGAACAGTTCCTGCCATCCAGAATACTGGCGCTTGCTGCCGGGCAGGGAATCAAGCTGGCCAGCTTCGATTTTGTGGACCAGCTTCACGGGCTCGCCCTGAGCCGGTACAAGGTAGAACCAGCGCCGGGTAACCATGAGATTCGCGGGCAAGCCCAGCACGCGGTAGGCAATGGGATCGCGATGATGGTGGTCGTAGAACAACCACGCGTCGATGTTGCGTTCACGCAGCGCAGATTGGATGGCGGCCAGGTCCATGGGCAAACGTCTATTGTAAACAATGCGAAGGATTTGGGCGAATCGGGGCGGAGAGCGCATTTTCGAAAGCCAATTTTTTTGCGGCTGGGCTCCTTGTTACACTGTGAGGCCATATGGCTGCGATAGCCGAGCCCGTGGTGGCGCCTGTGCTTGCGAAGCGCGTTCGCATTGAATCGATCGATGTGGTTCGCGGCGTGATCATGATTCTGATGGCTCTCGATCATGTCCGGGATTTTTTCGGGAATTCGGGCTTCAACCCCACCGATCCTGCGACTACGACGATCCCGCTGTTTTTCACGCGCTGGATTACGCATTTCTGCGCGCCCGTTTTCTTCCTGCTCACCGGCACCGGCGCTTATCTCTCGCTGGGCAGGAAATCCAAACGGCAGTTGTCGCGGTTCCTGTTCACGCGCGGTCTCTGGCTGATCTTTCTGGAACTCACCGTGACACGCAGTCTCGGCTGGCAGTTTAACTTCGACTACCACCTGACGCTGCTTCTGGTTTTGTGGGCCCTGGGTTGGTCGATGATCGTACTCTCGGCGCTGGTTTACCTGCCGGCTTCGGTTGTGACAGCATTCGGCGTAGTGATGATCGCGACCCATAATTTGTTCGACTCCGTGCAATCGTCGAACCCGCTCTGGTCGATCCTGCACTCGCCTAATTTCATAGTTAACAATCCGGGGCGCATCGTTTTTGTGACGTATGTGCTCATTCCCTGGATCGGGGTCACCGCCGCAGGTTACGGCCTGGGACAGATCTACAGTTGGCCGCCGGCACGCCGCAAGGCATTTCTGTGGCCGCTGGGCATTGGCTTGACCGCGGCGTTCGTCGTTTTGCGCGGCATCAATGGTTACGGTGATCCGTTGCCCTGGAGCACGCAAAAATCCGCCGCTCTTTACCGTTCTTTCATTTTTGAATACCACGAAGTATCCGCCATCGCTGCTGTACCTGCTGATGACGCTGGGCCCGGCTCTGCTTTTCTTGTGGGCGGTTGACGCCGGAACCCCGCGATGGCTGCGGCCCCCGCTCATCATTGGGAAAGTGCCCATGTTCTATTATCTTCTGCACATACCTCTCATCCATCTGCTTGCGATCGCGGTATGTTATGCCCGCTACGGGCAGGTGCATTGGATATTCGAGTCGCCGGACCTTGGTGACTTTCCCATCACCAAGCCGCCGGGGTGGGGATATTCTTTGCCGATTATTTATCTGGTGTGGGCTGTGGTTGTGCTCGACGCTTTATCCGCTGTGCCGCTGGTTTGCAGACCTGAAGCGGCGGCGTAAAGATGCTTGGATAAGCTATTTCTGAAACAGAAGGCACGCCAGAAAAACCGAAGGCCCCAGCAAAGCCGGGGCCATTTGCAATTCCGTGGTGTCAGCACTTTGTCTATTTCAGTATCGACAGCGGCTAAAGCGATTGCAAGTTACAAAGGGATTATCCGCGTTCGTTCTTGGAAGCCAGAATCCGCTTTCTCACATCTGGCGGCAGAGTCTCGCAGGCCGTGCGCAACACCAGGCGCGGCGCGCGTCCGCGAATCTTCATCAGATACGGAACGGTTCGTTTGGCGTCGAACTTTGCCGTCTCGCGCAGCAGCCAGCCTAATCCCTTCTGCACCATGTCATCTTCATCGGTGAGCAGCAAGTTCGACAGCTTCGTGATTTCTGGGAAGAACATCTTTGCGCGCGCTCCGCGAATCAGCGCGACGCAGGCGGCGCGGCGGCGCCAGCGGTTCGGCGACTTCCCCCAGCGGAAGGCGCCTTTTGTGCGCGCGGGCTTCGCCGCGATCATGGGAGAGATCAGGTAGTGCACCAGGCCATCGTGGTCGGCCCAACTGCTGATGCGATCGATCCACGTGTCGAACAATTTGAACTCGTGGTCGCCGAATTCAGCGTCGAGTTTCTCCAGCAGGAAGACGGCGGCAATCTTTTCTTCCAGCACCGGACCGGAGAAAAGATGATTGGCAACCTCAACTAGAAAATCGAGCCCACGTTCTTTTTTCAGGTCGCGTCGAAAACGAATAGCGGCGCGGCGCAGATCCGCCGTATACCATCCGTGCGATTTGATTTCATCTTTGAAGAACCACTGCACGCCGGCGGCATGCTCGGCGGAACCGCCGTCTTTCAGGGCGCGGCGGATCTGAGCGGCGACTTCTGCGGGCTTGGTGCTTGACTGCGCTGCTGAAGATCGACCCTTCGAACGGTTCGCCGTCACATCACTTTTCATTTTGCTGGAACTGAGAGCACCCTGAAATATCTGTCATACACCCAGAGCAGTGCCGTCGTCACCACACCGACGCCGGTCACCGTCCACCAGATGCGTTCCGGTTGGTGTGTGACTTCTCCGAAGTAATGCATCAGTGTCCCGCCGAACCATCCGCCGATCAACGAGCCAATGCCGATCGGCATGAACGCAAACCCCATATAGGTGCCCTGCTGTCCCGGAGGAGCGAGAAGCGCGATATATTCGTAGTAACGCGGTTGCTGGATGATCTCGCCGAGCGCGAGAACAAATATCGAGAGAATCGCTCCCCAGATTGTCGGCCGCAAGACAAGGATCAGCCACGAAACCGAAGTGATCAGAGTGCCCAGGATTACCGCTTGAAACGCCGGAATCCTGCGGGTCAGATAATTCACCGCGAGGGTGAGGCAGATCACCGTCAGGCCGTCGGTTACCAAAATCATTTCGACATCTGCATGCGGATTGATGTAGCCGTGAATGTAGCCGGGCAAGGTGATGAACTGTTGCCAGAAAACGATCCAGAAGCCGGTGAAGAGCACAAGGAACCACATGAAGCGACTGATCCCGGCAAGCACCAGTGCGAGGAGCCCGACCCAGATCCACCAGGGCACACTGAAGCTGGGATAAAACCACAGTGCGATGCGAAGTACCAGCGCGATTAACAGCACGGGCAGAACCAGCCGGTAGTTGCCGACTACTACGCAGAAGTTTCGCGCAACGGCCGCGATCGAAGGTGGAGGCGCGTCTCCGGGCTGGCGCGGCTCGCGAAAGAAAAACAAAACCACAAAAAACATCGCGAAGACGCTGAGCGCCGCAATGCGATAAACACCCTCAACACCGAGGTGACGATGCGCCCAGGACGCGAAATAGGGCCCTGCGGCGCCGCCGATGTTGACCATCGTGTAGTAAATGGAATAGCCGATGGAGCGAACGTTCGGCTTGGAGGCGCGGGCCGTTGTACCGACCACGCAAGGCTTCACCAGCGAGATACCGAGCGCAGGGAGGATGAGGATGAAGCCGACAAACAAACTGAGCGGCACGGCGTTACGCACCGGCGCAAGCCAGGATGCTCCGATGGAACCAATCAGGAAATACGCGATCGCGAGGATCAGATAGGCTATCGAAAGAGCGCGTCGGAAGCCCAGGCGGTCGGCGGCTGCTCCGCCGAAGATCGCGAGAAACCATACCATGCCGCCGAAAATGCCAGTCAGCGTTCCAGTCTGCTCAGCAGAGAAATTCAGCCGCTCTTGCAGGTAAAGGGCAAGAGAAGCGAAAGCCCCGTAGTAGGAAAGGCGCTCGAAGATCTCGCTGATGTTGGCGACCCAGAAGGGACGCTCGAATCCGGTGCGAATTTCCTGCAAGCGTTCGGAAAAGCTCAAGAGTGGCTCCCTGTAGCCGGCCAGACGGCGGCGCTACCAATCTTTTCGCGTACTGCTTCGGCCGAGAGGCCCGAGCCTCGAATGACTTTCTGGCGGCTGCTCTGGCCGGAGGCAATGGTAACGGAAGAACGCGGTACCTTCAAAAGTTTTGCAGAGAATTCTATGCAGGCCTCATTGGCGCGGCCCTCTATCGGAGGCGAAGTCAGAGAAAGCTTCAGCGCGTTGCCGAGTTCGCCGGTGATCGCGTTTTTCTGGGCGCGGGGATGGACCTTGACGGCAAACGTGACGCCGTTGCACGACTTCACGATGGGAATCACGAGTTCTTTCCCAGTGAATGCGCTGTCTCCGCCAATAGGAGTGCCGCGACCAGAGGTATTTGCGGGTGTTGTATCGTGCGCGATTGTCCGATGCTCGCCATGAGCGCGATCGCGAAAACAAGCATCGTTACGTTCGAAGTAATGCAAAACAACTTCAGACCTCTGACTTCGCGTCCGTTGCGAATGCGCAGCAGGTTCAACATGGCGGTGAACAACAGAGCCAGGCCAGTGCCGAAGATCCAGATTCTGCCCGTGTAGGTTCTCGGTACGAGCAGGCAGTCCGCGATCGCGAGAACAAAAAGAATTCCTGCACAAAGCCGATCAACGAACTTCATTTCCTCTGTGTTCCCCTGTGTCCTCTGTGCTTAAGCTTTTATTCTTTCATGAGGGATGGACGCGTCCACTGCTAATAGCATTTTTTGGCGCGGGGATTGGCTAGTGCTTCCATTCTGCGAACCCAATGATCACCAGAACCAGAGCAATTCCTATGGCCACATAAATAAGGTAGTCGCGCACATGGTGGGTGGGTAGCTTCGCGGCCGTTGGTTCCATTGGCCTTTCTCCTCTGAGTCCCTCACCTCGCTTCGTGTTTAAGCCCTTATTCTTTCCCCGAAAATCGCAGTGCCCACGCGCACGCAGGTTGATCCCTCTTCAAGTGCCACTTCGAAATCGTGCGACATGCCCATGGAGAGTACGTCCATAGCAACGCTGGGCAACTTGCGCGCTGCGATTGCATCGCGCAACTCACGCAGCTTGCGAAAGAAGGGACGCGCTCCTTTGGGATTTTCGGTGAAGGGAGGCACAGTCATCAGTCCGCGGAAGACCAAAGCCTCCAGGCGGGGCGCGGCGATTAGTAATTCTTCGAGTTCACGCGAGTCCGGATCCACGCCGCTCTTGGCGGCCTCGCCGCCCACGTTAACCTCGATGAGGACATGCAGTTTCTTGCCGAGTGCACGGGCGGCCGCATCCAGTTTCTCCGCCAGTTTTAACGAATCGACTGAATCCACGGCGCGAAATAGCTCCGCCGTCTTGGCGGCTTTGTTGGTCTGCAGGTGGCCGATCATATGCCATTCGGCAGCGCGCAAATCCCGGAGAGCCTCGGCCTTGCCGGCGAATTCTTGAACTCGGTTCTCTCCGAATAGTGTCAGTCCAGCGTCATAGGCTTCGCGAATGCGTTTCGGCGGTTGCGTCTTGCTGACTGCCATCAAAGCAATTTCGTCGGGCTCTCTGCCGGCGCGGTGGGCCGCGGTCGCAATTCGTTTGCGTACCGCCTCGACATTTTCGGAGATTGACATGGAAACACTAAACCACGAAGGGCACGAAGTTTCACGAAGGAAATCCAGAAAGTCTTCGCGTTTCCTCCTGCCCTTCGGGTTTGACCAACGCTACATGATGGCTGTGGGCGGCGCTGGTTCCTTGGGGTCGCCTGCGCTTGAGAGCGGCAACCGGATCATCAGAACGGCCAGGGCAACCATCACGCCCACCCCCGCAAGATACGACGGATGGTCAAAGATTTGTGGCCGGGCCCAGGCGGGAGCGAACTGCAAGCCGGCCCAGAGCAGTCCGAGAATCGCTTCGCCGGCGATGAGTCCGGAAGCAGTAAGGACTCCGGCGTTCTCCACGCGCGCCATTTGCGCCTCGTTGTATCCGCGGCGTTTGGCGAGCCAGTCTCCGAGTGAGCGAAATACTCCCCCAAGAAAAATAGCGAATGTGGTTTCAAACGGCAGATACATACCCACGGCAACCAGCATGGGGCTTTTCACTTGCAGCATGATCATCCCAATGCCCATGAAGATGCCCACTACCACCAGGGGCCAGGGCATATCGTGACCGACAATGCCCAGGGCCAATGTGGCCATCAAACCGGCCTGCGGTGCCGAAAGCTGGCGGTCACCGAATCCGATGCCGCCCGCTTTGATGTTCGCTTCATGCAGCAACATCAACGGAAAATACATTACGAGACTGGCGACCACCACGGCAATCAGTTCCACCAATTGAATCGTGCGCGGAGTGCCGCCGAGGATGTAGCCTACTTTGAAATCCTGCAGCAACTCGCCCGCCACGGCCGCCGAAACGCAGACTACGGCAGCCACTCCTAACACTGCCGCTACGCCGGAGATTCCTGAAACTCCGAGCGAAACCATGAGAAGCGCCGCGATGATTAAAGTGGATAGCGTCAAGCCAGAGATTGGATTGTTGGAAGAACCGATCATTCCGACCAGGCTGCCAGAGACCGTGGCAAAGAAAAAGCCAACGATGAGCATCACCACTGCGGCCAAAATCGCCGGCCAAAACAGCCCTGAAATATGGATATACAGAAAGCACATGAGCACGAACATTAGAGCAATCAGGCCAAAGACGGCCTTCGAACTCATATAGCGCTCGGTGCGGGAGAGTTTGGCTTGCTGCTCAGCCGTCTGGCGCAAGTCGCTGAAGGCCCGTCCCAACCCTGCGGTAAGGCTCTCGCGCATTCTGTACAGCGTATAGGCCGCGCCCACCAGCATTCCGCCCACCGCGATGGGACGAACAATAAATCTCCATACTGCGGCCGCCAGGGCCGCCCAGTTGTCGGGGGTATCGGCGGGGAGATATTGCTTGAGCTGCGGGCCCAGGAAAAACATAAGGAGCGGAACCATCAGTCCCCAAGCCAGCACGCCGCCGGAAAACTGGATGGACGCCAGGCGAAGCCCAATAATGTAGCCTACGCCCAAATAAGCCGGGCTCACGCTCGGTGCCGAAACCATGGTGGTCGCGCCCGCCGGCAGGATGCGCGTGGTTCCTGCCGCACCCAGGCGAACCTGGCTGCGGCCGAGTTCGCCTACGCTAAAGAAAAAATCTTTGTCGGCGGCAAACAATCCAAAGCGGCCGAGCATGAACACAAAGCCGCCCACGCCAATGTTCCAGAAAAGATATTTCGCCGCCTCAGCGCCGCGCTGTCCAGCCTTGTGAATCGCCGCCGCGGCCACGGACTCGGGGAAGGGTAACTCCGGGTCCTCCACCATGACTCGCCGCACCAGTGAAACGAACAGCACGCCGAGGACGCTGCCGACGGTCATCAACGCCGTCGATTTCCAGTAGGCGTCGGCCGGACGGAACGACGGCCAGGCCTTGGCGATTAGGAATGCGGGAATGGTGAAAATCGCGCCGGCCGCGACCGACTCTCCGATGGAGCCCGCGGTACGGGCAATGTTCTCTTCGAGCAGCGATCCCTTCCACGCCCGCATCGCCGCCATCGCAATCACCGCGGCCGGATACGTTGCCGCGATCGTGATACCGGCACGCAGTCCCAGGTACGCGTTGGCCGCGCCCAGGACGATCGTCATAAAAAGTCCCAACAGCACTGCGCGGAGGGTAAATTCCTTCATCTCCATACCCTCGGGGACGAAAGGGACGTGTTTCTTGACGCCAGTTCCTGCTCCGGGGACTGGACTACTCATAGATTGAATCCTCGCAGGGCATGAGATGAAAGCAATTTAGAACGTAACTCATTCAAAACACTGGACGGGCACGTTAGCACGCGGAAGGGCTGGATTACAAGTGGGATGCGCTTTCGGTGGTGTCCTAAATTAGGACACTACCGCGCTTTCCGGCCGGGCTTCGAGATGGATGTCCCGACTGGCTTGCGCCCCGGCTTCGGGGTAGAATAGTACCAATCGGTTCTGCCCCTTCGTAGTTTTGTCAGTGCGAGGTGTAACGTGGCAAGAAACTCCCCCGACCCCTGGTTCCAGCGGTACCTTGAATTCCACTGCAACGATTGCGGCAGCGATGCGGCTTTTCGTTCGCGGCGCCGCACGTTCACCGAACGGTATCTTCTGCCGATTTTTCTACTGAAGCCGGTGCGCTGCACGGAATGCTTCCGGCGGGACTATCGTTTGCTGTTCGTGCCGGTGAAAGAGCGAATTCCCGAAGCGGTGAAAAAAGTGGCAACTTCGGCCCCGCGACCCAACCGTAACGTTGCCTAGCGGACCGGGCCGCTTTATACTCTATTCCAGCAGGCAATCGCAAGGTCGCCCGCCCAAGGAGCATCCCTGCGGGCAACACGGAGGCCGTCTTCAGCAGTAGTGAGGACAGAATTCGGGCTAGCCAGGCCAAAGCTGGAGTGGCAGGCCATTCTATTGCTCCGGAAGGCAACTCAGTCCAAGCAGGCCAAATCCAGCCTGGCGGGGTCAAAATCGGGCGGGGTTGGTTGGAACGAGGCTGGGTGGAACGAGGTTGGACCGGCCAGATCGCAGAAAGTCTGTTCGCCGTTTTACTTCCCTCGGATTGCCGCATCTGCGGCACACCCCTCGGCAGGATTTCGCGTCTCCCGGTTTGCCAGGAATGCCTCGATGCCATGCGCCCTATCACGGGCGGAGTTTGCGCAACTTGCGGCGAGCGTCTGTTTTCGTCTTACGCGGTTGCCGGCGCTTCGGGCGAACCCCGATGCGGGCTCTGCCGCCGCGTCGAACCCGCCTTCGCGCGCGCGGCGGCTTACGGCAGTTATGAGAGCGGGTTGCGCGAGCTGATTCATCTACTGAAGTATGGTGGCGTGCGCCCGGCCTCAAAC
The DNA here is from genome assembly GCA_963703635.1 of uncultured Acidobacteriaceae bacterium. Lineage (GTDB taxonomy): Bacteria > Acidobacteriota > Terriglobia > Terriglobales > Acidobacteriaceae > Sulfotelmatobacter. Next base: position 34,082 of record CAVPEZ010000035.1, on the reverse strand, counting down.
GTTCTTGGGCGCATGCTGGCCGAGGCGATTGCGACGCTCGAACCGGAGTTTCCGGCGGACTCCCTGGTTTTAGTCCCCGTCCCTCTGCACCGTACCAAGCTTCGCCAGCGCGGCTTCAACCAGGCAGAACTGATTGCGCGCGCTGCGATGAAAATCAATCCGGGGCGGGATCGCTTGCGTTTGCGCGAAGGAGTGCTCGAAAGAACGCGCGAAACCGCATCGCAAATCGGACTCACGAGCCACCAGCGCCGCGAGAACCTGCGAGGCGCTTTCGGAGTGGCTCAGCGTGAATTGGTGAAGGGTCGCGAGGTGCTGGTGGTGGACGACGTTTACACCACCGGCGCCACAGTTTCGGAATGCTCGCGGGTTTTGCGCCGCGCCGGCGCAACTAAGGTTTGGGTCGCGACCGTGGCGCGCACATTGAAGATCTCGGCACAGCATGTGGAGATTCGCCCCAGCGACGACGACCGCGAGACCGACGAAAAGATCGGATCGGAGCGCGTGCCAATGGCTAAGGCGGTAGGAATCTAGGTTATGTCAGGCAGGATCGAATCCGAGGCCGGACCAACAGGCAGGCACGCCGCTGGCCTGTTCGCGGCGGCGGCGATGCATCGCGACAGCAACGGCAACGCGCTGCACGCGCCGGTGCTCGTCCTGAATGCATCCTACGAACCTATTAACGTTTGTGCGGCGCGGCGCGCTCTGGTGCTGGTGCTGAAGGGCGTGGCCATGACAGAAGAAGAGAATGGACACTTCCTGCATGCGGCGCGCATCGCCATGCGCGTGCCTTCGGTGATCCGGTTGCTCGAGTATCGCCGGATCCCGCACCAGAGCCGCGCCTTGTCGCGGAAGAACATCCTGCTGCGCGACCGCAACACCTGCCAGTATTGCGCCACCGTGCTGCCCTCCGGGGAGTTGACGCTGGACCACGTGATCCCGCGTTCTCGCGGAGGCTCGTCCACTTGGGAGAATCTGGTGGCCTGCTGCCATCCCTGCAATCGCCGCAAGGGCAACCAGTTTCCCCTCGAAGTCGGCATGAAGCTGATGCGCGAACCCCGCGCCTTCAACCTGCACACCAGCCGGCATATCATGCGCTTGATGGGCCGGTCGGATGATAAGTGGCGGAAATATTTATTTTATTAAGCCTGAGCCATCAGCCATCAGCTATCAGTTCTCAGTTTCGAATTGTGCCAATCGCATGCCAAACCCCCACCAGCCCTGTCACCCAAGCACACCAGCCCCTGTCATCCCGAGCGAAGCGAGGGATCTTGGTTTTGGCTGATAGCTGATAGCTGACGGCTGATAGCTACTTCTGCGGCGGCTGCACATCAGGCGCGGCCTCCGGCTTCTTCTGCTCCGGATTCTGGTCCGGAGTCTTCTGATCCTTCGGGTCCGCCTTCTGAACTTCCTGGCCCTGATACAGAATCTTCACGCTCGAACCGAAGCGCTTGTAGTCTTCGAACTTCACGATCTGGCGAATGTGAACGTCTCCACTCTTGAAGTGAAGTTCCTCATCCCCCCTGCTGAAAGCTGGAAACCAGTATTGACCGTCGACTTGCTGCCGCCACGTAGTGAATTTCGGAAACAATTGTTCATCGTTCTTTCCTGGCTTAATGTCTGGCACGGTCTTTCCGTAGGTCTTAACGATCTGGAAGTCGTGGTCGTCCACCCAGAGCCGACCCTGAAAATACCGTTTTTTGCCGACAATCTGTTTCGGCGCAACGTCAAACACGTAGCAGTGCAGCTCGTCCTCCTGCTGCTGCCCCACGTAGAGAATGTTGTATTCAGGAATCTCTTCGGAAGTCAGAACGAAAGGTACCCGGTGCCGCACGTCCTCCAGATCTTCGTGGGTTACCCCGATTTTAGTCAGGGTGTTCACCGGTGCGAAGACTACGTTCTCGATGCGCTTGCCCTTCTCGTCATAGAGCACGTCGAACACTTCGTAGTATTCGCCGTCCACGGTGTCGCCGTCGACGGTTTGCATCTTTACCGACTGGCGGTAGGTGTACTGGTCGCGCGCCAATTTGAATTCCTTTTCTTTGGCGCCAAAGTGCTTGATGATTTCCTCGGTCGTAATGCCTTTGGGTGCGGTGTTCTCGAGCGGACCTTCCTGCGCGAGGGCGGGCAAAGCCGCGAGCAGGCAGGCAGCCAGAGCGGTAAGAAATGAGCCGGCGCGGGACAAACTGTTCATAGACCTATTTTATCGAATAAGCGGAGAAGCGATTGGGGAGGCCGAAGCCCGAAGCCCCGGAAGCCGTCGTGCAATCATTGACATCAGTGATATCATTGATGTCATGGCGAGCATCACGATCCGCAAACTGCCCGAAAACACCAAGCGGCGGCTCCGCATCCGCGCCGCCCGCAACGGACGCTCCATGGAGCAGGAGGCCCGCGAACTGCTGGAAGCGGGGTTAGCGCAAGTGGAACCTAAGTCCGAGAATCTGGGCGAGATGATCCACCGCCGTTTTGCGGCCTTAGGCGGAGTGGATTTGAAGATTCCTCCCCGGGGTCCAATCCGCGACCCAGAAATCCGCTGAAGGCTCTGGCCCTCGATCATGCTGGTCCTCGACACCAATGTGCTCTCGGAGATTATGAAAGCATCGCCTTCGTCCCGGGTAATGGAATGGTGGTCGCAACAGCAGTCTGCCGAACTCTTTATCACCACCGTAACCGTGGCCGAGATTCTCTACGGAATCGAAATTTTGCCCAAGGGTAGGCGACGCGATAGTCTGCGGGATGAAGCCGAGGTGGCATTCACGCAAGACTTTACCGGACGTATCTTGCCCTTCGACGAGGCGGCGGCGCGCGAGTTTCCAGCCATAGCCTCCGTGCGCCGCGCCCAAGGCCGTCCGATCGCAGGATTAGACGCGCAGATTGCCGCGGTCGTGCGCTCCCGCCACGCCATCCTGGCCACCCGCAACACGGCCGATTTCGAAGGCTGCGGCGTGCGCCTGGTCAACCCCTGGGCTGGGCAGTAACGCCGGCCTCCCGCCCGTTCGACGCAAATCCTGCTACACTTTCCCGTTTGCCGAGGAGGTTCTCTCATGCGCCGCTTCTTTCTTGTATCTCTTGTCCTCATTGCTTTCGCGTTTCCCGCTTTCGCCCAGGCCAAGCATCCCTTCACCTTCGAAGACATGATGAAGCTCAAGCGCGTGGGCGAACCGGAAGTCTCGCCGGACGGCAAGTGGGTGATCTTCAGCGTGGTCGATGTGAATCTCGAAGCCAACACGAAGACGCCGCACATCTGGATCGTGCCCACTGTTGGGGGTCAGGAGCGGGAAATTATTGCCGATCAGGACGCCGACCGCCCGCGCTGGGCGCCGGATGGGAAGCGGTTTGCGTTTCTCTCGACGAAAGAGAGCGGATCGCAGGTTTGGATCGCGGATTTCGATGGCGCGGCCGGAACCGTTACGCGTGTACACAAGCTAACCTCGATTGCGACCGAGGCTGGCGGCGACCTGTGGTCGCCTGACGGCAAGAACATTTTATTTACTTCAGATGTTTATCCCGAGTGCGATGGTGCGCCGGCCTTTGAGCGGGAGTGCAACGCCAAGAAAGTCAAAGATGCAGAACAATCCAAAGTCAAAGCGCTGGTCTTTGATCGTTTGCTGTATCGCCACTGGAATAGCTACAAGGAGGGCAAGCGGAGTCACATCTTCGTGATGCCGGTCGACAGCCCGACTCCTCAAGGTTCCAATGGTCAAGTCGTCCAAGTCTATAGCGGCCCCTGGACTCCCGATAACGTTCGCGACCTCACGCCCGGTGACTACGATGCTCCTGTATTCTCACTCGGCGGCCAGGACGACTACGCCTTCTCGCCCGACGGGCAGGAGATTTGCTACACCTCGAATCACGACAAGAACGAAGCCGCTTCCACCAACAACGATCTCTGGATCGTTTCGATTAACGGAGGTGCTGCCGAGAACATCACCGCCGACAATCCCGCCAGCGACTCGACGCCGCTCTATTCGCCCGATGGGCGCTACATCGCCTACCGCGCCCAGCAGCGCCCGGGATACGAGAGCGACCGCTTTCGCCTGATGCGGTACGACCGCAAGACGGGCGAGAAGAAGAATCTGACGGAGGGCATCGATCAATGGATTGGAACATTTATTTGGGCAAGGGACTCATCCGGCTTCTACTTTACGGCCGAACAGGGAGGCAGGTCGGCGGCTTATGTGACCGGCGTCGACGGAACTGTGAAAACGGGGCATGGCGGATACTTTGCAGTCCGTCCGGATGGCACCACTAGCGGCTATCTCGACGATTTCGCTCTAACGCCGGATGGAAAAACCTTGCTGTTTACCCAGATGCAACTGAATCACCCGATCGAGATTCTGAAAAAGCCGACTCTTGGTATCGTGCGGAATGACACACCCGAAGGTGAACGACTTACCCATCTCAACGATGCTGTTCTTTCGCAAATCGACATGTCACCGCACGAGGAGTTCTTTTTTAATGGTGCAAACGGCGACTCCGTCGAAGGCTTTCTGGTCAAGCCGCCGAACTTCGACCCCAGCAAGAAATATCCCGTGAAGTTCCTCATCCACGGCGGCCCGCAGGGCGCCTGGGGAGACGACTGGAGCTACCGCTGGAATCCCGAACTGTTCGCCGCTAATGGCTATGTCGTCATCATGATCAACTTCCACGGCTCGACCGGCTACGGACAGAAGTTCATCGACGCCATCAATGGCGACTGGGGCGGCGCTCCGTTTGATGACCTGATGAAGGGCCTCGACTACGCAGAAGAGCATTACGCTTTTATCGATAAGACCCGGGAGTGCGCGCTGGGCGCCAGCTACGGCGGATACATGATCAACTGGATTCTCGGCCACACCGACCGCTTCAAGTGCCTCGTCTCGCACGACGGCATGTTCAACACATTTTCGGCATGGGGCACAACGGAGGAACTCTGGTTCAACAACTGGGAGTTCCAGGGCACGCCCTACACCAATCACGACATGTACAACAAGTGGTCTCCGCGCAATTCGGCCAAGAATTTCAAGACGCCCACTCTCGTAATCCACGGCCAGCGCGACTACCGCCTCGACGTAAGCGAAGGCCTGCAACTTTTCACCACGCTGCAGATGGAGGGCGTCCCATCAAAGATGCTGTATTTCCCGGACGAAGGCCACTGGGTGCTGAAGCCACAGAATAGCAGGCTGTGGTACGAAACCGTGAACGCGTGGGTCGATCAGTGGACGAGAGATCAGGGGACGAAGAAGTGAAGCGGGTTTCGGGCGTCGGCTTTCGGGCTGCGGCTCTTAAATCTAGTTTGTCATTCCGACCGAAGGGAGGAATCTGCTGTTTGCCGGCGCCAGCGAGAAGCAGGTTTCTCCCCTGAGCTTCGCTCAGGTCGAAATGACAAGACAAGTTACGGAGTTCTATGCGAAAAACAAAATCACCAGCCGCCACTCCCTCTGCCATGCGACCGCAAGCTGACGCGCAAGCACAACTCGACTCTTTCCTGGCGAAATACGACCCAGAGGTTGCTACATTCGCCCGCCGCGCGCTTACGGAAATGCGCAAACTCGTCCCCGGCGCCATCGAGATGGTGTACGACAACTACAACTGGCTGGTGATCGGCTTCAGCCCGACGGAGCGGCCCTCAGAGGCGATCTTCTCACTCGTGCTGCCTCCGGGCCGCGTGACGCTGTGTTTTCTGCAAGGCGCGGGCTTGCCCGATCCTGCGAAACGTCTGCAGGGCAGCGGTAACGTGGTCCGCAACATCCCGCTGTACAAAGCGGGCGAACCGGATGGCAAAGTGCTTGACGATCCTGAAGTGCTCGCCCTCATCAACGTGGCCCTCAACCGCGCCAAGGTACCAATGCCCGCAGCAGCGCGCCGCAAAGTGATCGTCCGGGCGGTGGCGGAGACGCAAAAGCCGCGGCGACGCACTGCTGGGACGAAGTAAAATCGGCCCCCAATTATTTGTCATTCCAATTATTTTGTCATTCCGACCGAAGGGAGGAACCTGCTGTTTGGCGGGGGCCGGCAGACAGCAGGTTTCTCGCCTTCGCTTCGCGAAGACTCGGAATGATAAACAATGATGAAGTGAGGTTCAACTTCCGTACCGCGCTTAGAAAGGTAACCCCCGCGGAGCGGGAACACTTCGGTGCCACTTGCTAAAGGTGGAAGAAGTGTTCCCGCTGCTGCCGGCCGGAATGCTCTCCAGTTCGTCCTCGAGTACGGCTGTAGTTCCGGCCGAGACCTGAATGTCAATCTCCAACGGGCCCGTAAACGATCCCACTGAGGGAACGAGACTCGCCAGGCCGTTGACATCGCTCTCAATCGTGTTCTGACTCGCGCTCAGGATGACGGGCATCGCGGGTTGGGTGACGGTGGGATCGCCCGGCGCCAGCGTCAGATCGTTTCCCCCCGGACGCAACACGGAGGATTGAAACAACACGCTCGCCCCAAGGACAGCATTGGGCGGTGTCGAGGAGTCGGTCACGCGGACCATCAGAGGCTGAAACGCCGTCCCCGAGACCACCTGGCCCGCGCCGGCTACGGCTTGCAGGTTCAGTAGCGCGGCAGCAACCGCGTTCCCATAGATGTTTTGGCAAGGACTGTTGCCGGGCGCGACGCAGACGTTGAGTTGTACGCTGGTGGAAAAGTTCGTCAACGTGAGCCTGACCGACGCATAGCCCTGGCTGTTGGTCACAGCGTTCGCGGCGCTGAGCGATCCGGATCCCTGCGCGACCATGAAGTTTACGGTGACGCCACTCTGCGGGACGCCCAGGCTTACTACGCGCGCCGTAAGCGGCACGCTGACCGACGCTCCCTGGGCGATCCAGAGATAGGGCGTGGTCACTCCAAGGTCCGAGGACGAAGAGGTGGCCGTCATCGTGGCAGACACCGACTGATCCGGGCTGTAGACGCCGGGGGCGAGAGTTGCGGTGATCACCGCATTTCCAGCAGCGGCGGGTGTTACCCAGGTGGAGGCGATTCCGCTTTCGTCGCTGATCTCAGAGCAAGTTGAAGAGCCGCCGCAGATTGAGAGCGTTGCGCCGTTGGTGGTGGTCCATCCCACGGTTGCGCCGTCCACCGGGGTCACGCCATCGGACGCGAGCACGCGCACCGTCACGGGGTTGGTGGCTTGGGTTCCCACCGGCGTTGGAGGGTTCGATCCCAGTATAAGGACGAGAAGGTCTGTAGAAGCGGCTCCGAAAGTGAGTCCATTGGTCATCATGGAAAATGCGCCGCTAACCGGATCGTTGATGGTGATGGTTTGTGGTCCGTCGCCTTGCGCGGGAACCGCCACCAGCATCTGGCTCGCGTTGGTCGCCAGCAGAGGCACGCTCAGGCTGCCCAGGGTAACGGCAAGGCCGGGCGCAAAGCCGGTGCCCTGCAAAGCGATTGCGCCGCCATTGACCGGCAGGCGCGGCGGGATCGCCAAGTCTCCATAGAGCACATGAGCGTGGTAGTGGTAATCGGGGCGGCCGTCGCCGCGCAGATCGGCGATGCCAATGATGAAGCTGTTCGAACTCAAGACTTGCGCGTCGAGACGGCTCATGCCGAACGTTGCCGAATTGAATGGAGCCGCGGTAAAAGCCGGAGGCGCCGTGCCCTCCGGATCGCCCAGGGTCCAGATGCCGACCACGGGTTCGGCTTTCGATTCGCTGGGGGCACTGGTTTCATCCAAAGCCGTTACCGCTATCGACAGAGTGCGGTTCGCTTGAGCAGTGATCAGGAAGTAGCCAACGTCGCCGTAGCCGCTCAGGGATCCGACCCAATCGCCTGGGGATGGAACCGGCGCCGGAGCGCTCCAGGTTTCGGCCGGGGCCCACGGCGGTACGGGTTGGGCGCTGCCGGAGAGCGGAATGTCCTTCTCGAACCCGCCGCCTGCGCTCACAGTCACAAGGATGTCCTGGAAAGTTCCCGAAGGAGCGACTTGCGCCGGGTGGTAGGGACACACGCCGGCCGACCACAGCGGATCGAGAGCCTCGACTGAGAGCTGGTACTGCGCCGTGCTTGCGCCGTCCGGGATGGGCAATCCACCGAGATCAAAAAATCCTTCGACGGTTGGATCGGATGATCCGAACTCATTGTAGGGATTCCCCAGCGGGTCGCTTAACCCGGTGACGGGATTGCCGGCGTTGCCGGTGAAGAGGAACCCGGAGATCGACGAAGCTCCATACTGATCCGAGGGCTGGTTGGTGGAAGGATCAATCCAGCGCGCGATCACGTTCACGCCCTGCATCGGTTGGGCTTCGGCGCCCTTGTGATCCACGAAATAAACCGAGCCGTAAATGCGGGCGGTCGTGGCCGACGGGCCGGCGGGATAGAGGCGCGACAGCGCGGCAATATCGTCGGGCGCAAGCTGATAAGGATTGGCATAGCAGACCGTGATCGGCACACAGCTAACCGGGTCCATAAAGTGCATGACGGGAAAGCCAGCGTAGTCGGCGGCCGTGGGACGCGGGTTCCCGGTGATCACGTTCAGATTCATCTGCGACCAACCCATGCCGATCACGTTACCGAGCACGCGCACCAGCCGGTATTCGACGTCCGTGAGTTGCGACGATTGCAGCGCGCACTGGCCGTTGATGACTACGAGCGCGTGGAGAAAATTTGCGCCTGCGCCGAAGTTATCCACGCCGCCATACACGGCATTCCAGAAGCATTGCGAGGGATCGCCCGCTCCCGCACCCAGCAATGCGTCCGTGACCGAGCCGTCGTAGTCGTAGACAATTCCAACCGGAGTTTGCGTGGCCGAGGGAGTGATGTCAGCGGGGGCGGTGACCGCTCCGCTGGAGTCGACGGCGATGTTGCTGCCGGTAACGTCTTCGGCGAGTTGCCCCGCGTTTGTGGCCGTCAGAGCTGCGGTGGAAACCGAAGTCCATTGGCTGAAGGCGCTGGCGACAAAAGCATTGGACGATGCGTTGGGCAGGATGGGGCTCAGATCACCCTGGTCGGTGTAGTAATTCACCTGCCCGAGGGACCAGGTGATGGGCTGACCCATCGTCCCGGAGTTGAAAAAGCTGGAGCCCGCCACATACTCCGGGCCGCCGGCGCGGGCGAGCGCCGCAAAAAAGAGGACGATGGCCAGGGCCGATGCCAGCGGGAAGAGGAATGAGCGCGCGGCCATGCTCTTTTGTAGGGTCATGTCTGGCTCATTCCTCCCCGCCCGAACGCCGCTCGGCCTGGATGAAGTCGGCGTAAGGAATCATGGTTTTTCCACCCAGAATCGGATCGTCCGCGAAGGCCGCAACGTGCCGTGCGCTCAGCACGATCCTGCCTTGAGAATCCATCGCGAATCTGCCCATGGCCCCGGCCACCGGACTGGTGAGGCCCAACTTGCCCGGGGAATACAGAAACAGCAGCACGTGTTCGCCGACGCGGTAGCGCTCGCCGCTGGTCCAAAGGCCAGCCCACTCGTAGATGGTCAGGCTCTTGCCCGGCGACGCGCCACGCATGGCACGTTCAACGTGGAAGGTAATGGCGGTGGATGCCCGCGCTTGGCCCGGGGACGACGGCGCATGTCCGATGGAGGTGACACGACCGGAAAAAATAATCCCCGCGGCGCGAACCAGTTGCTGGAAAATGACGGTGCCAGGTGGGACGGCATAACGACCGACGGGATCACGATCGACGGGATAACGCCTGACGGGATCACGACCGACGGGATCACGACTGACGGGATAACGCCCGACCGGGTAGGGTTCGGGCAGTCTGGGCGGAGGTATCCAGACGGGCGCGATAGGCGGGGAGAAGCGCAACGGCGACAAGATCGGGCGGAGTATGGGAGCGAGGGTCGGAACGGGATCTGCGTCAGCATCCTGCCCGCGCAGAAACGTAGGCGCTACCAAGATTAGCGAACAAACGGCGAGCAGACGCCAGCAAGTCCCGGTCATGCGGCCACCTCGGAACGAATCTCTGCTCGGGGGAATCTGGGAAACCGGCCCTATCCTAATCGGCGTCCGGCGATTGGCACGGTGACGGATGTCACAAGCAGGCTGTGAATAAAAGGGGTTATTCCCGTTCTGGGTTGGGAGGCGGACTCGGCGTTTCGTGGGTAGCCAGGCGTAACTCTCAGGCGGCCCGGTCACAGAAACGCCGACCTAATCCTTTTTGCAGGGTAGGCCGATAGCGCAGGTAGAGAAGGTGGAGTTCGTGAGAATTCTCCTTGTCGAGGACAGCAGGTTCATCCTGCGCGAGAACGCCCGGGTACTCCTCAAGGCAGGGTATGACGTGATTTGCGCTGAGGACGCCGAGTCTGCTTTGAAGCTGGCTCGGGAGCAGAACCCTGACCTGATTCTGCTCGACATGATCTTGCCGAAGATGAGCGGGCCAGACGTCCTGCAACGCTTAAAGGCAGATGCCGGAACTGCCGACATCCCGGTAGTAGTGTTGACCAGCCTCTCGGCGAAGAACCGGCAAAAACTGATTGCTGCCGGAGCTGAGGACTACTTGGAAAAGAACTTGCTGATGCCGATGGCGGGAGTCAATCTGTTGCCGAAGATACTGGAAGATGTGATCTGCCGGATCAATCGCAGACGGGGGATCGCTTTTAGCAGCATTCCCGTGGTCAAATAGGCCGTGCCTCGCGGGAGTCACCGAAAACCGTTCTGCCTCAAAATCCATTTCCCAGCCTGCCGATCTAGCTTGAACGAAATCGTCCTTATAACGCGTGCCGCGAATGTTCGTCGGCACTAAGGTTCGCCCCAGCCAGCAGCAGCAGTCCCGTCAGGAAGGCCCAGAACATCATGCTTACCGACAGCGAGAAAGGCCCGTAGACTTCCGCGAAATTGAGCCAGGGCAGGGCCATAATGTAGCCGTACTTCAATGCCTCCGAGAGCAATCCCATAATGATGGCGCTGGGCAGCACTGCGCGCGCCGGCACCTTGCCGTTGGGCAGCACCCAATAGATTAGAAAAAAGATGGCAATGCTCGCGGTGATGGCGAAACCCTTCATCACGAAAAATCCCACCAGGCGAATAGATCCGGAGCCGTGGCCGTGCAGCAGGGACCCCATCAGCGCGACGTTGCCCGCGGTCGCGGCAACGGAGAGCAAAGCCAGCACGCCGCAACTGAAGGCCAGGCCGAGCGCCATCAACTGATTGCCGAAATAGGAGCGGTTGCTGGGGAAGCGCCAAACGCGGTTGAGGGCAACCTCCAGCGGCATGAATACGCCAGTCGAGGTCACCAGCAGGATAATCAGCGACACCACCTGCACGCGCTGCCGGGAGTTCACCATTGCGTTCAGGTTTCGGATAAGGAATTCCTGCCCGGCGGGAAGGTAGTCGCGCAGCAACTCGACCAACACGTCATACATCACGCGCGAGTGAAAAACCCGCCGGATTAGCGTCATCAACAACACCAGGAAAGGGAAGAACGACAGGATCGAATTAGCCGCCACCGAAAAGGCAAAGGTATGCACATCGGTCCGCAGGAGATATCTGGCGGTGGAGACTGCCATCCCTGACCGGACGCGGTATGGCCGCTGGGGCGGGGCGAGCGTCACTTCCGTGGGTGGTTCAACGGTAGCTATGATCTGATCGGATACAGGCATCTTCTCTAATCTTATCAAAGGGTTGCGCTCGGTTCGGCGGCCTCTGGGAACGAAGGTCTAGGGGCGAAAGCGCCGTTTCTTATACCTTGTTAAAGCCTTAACGAGGCCAGGCGTTATTTTTTGGCCCAAATCACTAATTTTTGTTGCGAAACGATTTAATACTCCTTATTATCGGTGCGCTCATAAACCGGCCCATTGCCGGGACATGAGTTTGCAAACCAGGTTGATGTCTTGAGCAGGGCAGTAGAAATCAGCGCCGATGGTCGGGCTCCGAAGTTCGCGCCGCATTTTCTTCACGCGCCGCCGAACCGAGGAGTCTTTTGCTTTGGGGCAGATTTCTTCGGCACAGCATAAACAGACGCAACCGAGTTCACCGGCTTTCTCGAGGGGGCGCTCCGCTCACTGATTCGTTCGGGGCAACAATGCGGGAAATCTGTGGAACTAATTCTTAATGATCAGAGGAAAGGAGTTTTCTGTGAGAGAGAAGGGAACAGTAAAGTGGTTCAACGGGGCGAAGGGATATGGTTTCATCCAGCGCTCCACGGGGGAGGACGTCTTCGTACATTTCTCCGCGATTCAAGAGAACGGTTACCGCTCGCTCAACGAGGGTGAGACCGTGGAGTTCGATCTGCTGAAAGGTCCCAAAGGCTTTCAGGCGGGCAACGTAGTCCGCGCCTAACCTCGATCATCCCAGATCGCGAACCCTCCCGCCCGCAGCGGGAGGGTTTTTCGTTGGTGACTCCAGCCCCGAAGGGGCGGCATATGATAGCCCCGCCTGCCCTGAGCGAAGCCGATGGGTAAGTCCTGGGTAAACCCAATAATTAGGAATCAAGTCCCGTAGGGACGGCAGAGAGCGGAACCTACGCCGTCGCTGAGTGCCATCGAAGATTGAATTGCATTTTACTTCTGAGGTTTCCCGCGGTTCGTCAGAACGAATTTCTGAAGCCTTTTGCCAGTGTCAACTTCCCCTGTATAGAGATCGCCGCGAGAATCAGAAACGAGCTGGTGAAGCCAATGGAACTGCCCGGCATTGCGGCCATTGTGCCCGGTTTGTCCCTGAACGGCTCCATCATCTCGCCGGATGGTCCATATGACATTGTCTTCACCGTCGGCTACCAACAGAAAGGTTTGGCGTTCATCGGTCGAAAACGCGAACTGCCAAGTAGAACCCATCCCCAGTGTTTCCGGGCGCACAGTGAACTCCTTAACGAATTTCCCCTGCTTGGTGAACACTTGGATGCGGTCGTTGACGCGATCGCAGACATAGACAAGCCCATCTCGCGAAATGTGGACGCAGTGTACCGGATTGCGAAACTGCTGATCGCGTGGTGCTGTAGGATCGTACGGCCCGGGGTCGGCATCATTCGGAGGGTTTCCATAGGCTCCCCATAGTCTCTTGAACGCGCCGGTGCCCGAGTCGAAAACAATCACTCTTTTGTTCATATATCCATCGGCGATGTACACCTCGTGTGCTTCCGAATCCACCTCGATGCCAGCCGGACGTCCCAGTATGTCCGTGCGCAGGCTGTTCGCCGGATCAGATGACGGGTGACCGATCTGTAGCAGAAAATGTCCATCACTCTTGAACTTGAGGATATGGCGGTCGGTCGGGCCGTTGCCGCCGATCCAGACGTTCCCATCCTTGTCCACATAAATTCCGTGCTCTGTCGTGGGCCAATCAAATCCTTGGCCGGGTCCGCCCCAGGAGTTGAGCAAATGCCCTTGCGTGTCGAATTCCAAAACCGGAGGCGCTGCGATGCAGCACATAGAACGCGGAGGTTTAAGTGAAGCGCCGAGTTCGTCAACCGTGTCCGAGCCGGGTCGTTGCAAAACCCAGATGTGGTCCTCCCGATCTACAGCTAAACCGCCGACTTGCCCGATGATCCAGTTGTTTGGCAGCTCTAGAGGCCACAGCGGGTCAACCTGATACCTCGGCACGTCCTGGGCGCAAGTCGCCAGAGGAAAAGCGCTGAGCAGAATCGCCAATGCGACGCTGAAGCTGACCAACACGACTGCAAACCTGCGTTCGAAAGGTATCGGGTGCATGGTGCCCTCCGCGCAAAAGGTCTTCCATTCGTTGGACGAACTCGGCCGACGAACTCGGGACGACGGGACATTAAAATCATTCCTGAACCTCACCGTACTTCCACCGAAACCAAATCCCCATCCGCCATCCCGCCGGCCTTGTAGTTCACCGAGACCGAGCGATCGTTCCAGGCGCACGAAAACGCATCGGCTCCGATGAGCGGCAGCGACTTGTAGTCGGCTGTGCGGAGTTTCAGAACCACTCCCCCGGAGGTCACCGTGAGAACCGCTGCCGGGGACTGCGAGCAGTCCACGCCCACCAGCCGTCCCTGCAAAAACTTTGCCGGACGCTTGTCCGCTGTGCCTGTGGATTGAGCTTTCTCTCCGGCAGCGCGCTTGGCGGCATCCTGCTCCAGCACGTCAAAAGGCGAAGGCTGGGTGGAAGGCTTCTGCGCCGCAGCCGCGGCGGCCGCCGAAATGCCGTATTTCTGCTCGTTCGGGATCGTCCCCAGCCGATCGCGAGCCGCAGCCGCCATCTGCGGATTGCCGCTGGTCTTCAACCGGTCCAGCAAGGTTACAGCGGCTTCCCACTTTTTGTCGGCAATGTAGATTTCCGCCATGTTGTAAACGTACTGCTGGTTGCGCGGGCTAAGCTGTATGGCGGCCCGCTCGGGCTGCATCGCCGCTACCGGGAGCCCACCTTTCAGGTGCGCGGTGGCCAGCAGATCGTAGGCGCCGGCGAATTCGGGATACCACTCGAGCACAGCCCGCAGATCCTGCATCATGGTGGGCGAGCCAATGATGTCGACATGCTTCGACTGCGCTATTCGGTACTTCAGCACAGAAAGGTAGTAGCGGATCCACATATCGTTTTGGTTCAGCCCTGCGGCGTCGGCCAGTTCTTCGGCGGCGGCATCGAACTCCTTGCGCTGTATGTGGTCCCAGGCCAGAACGCGGTGGGCGATCTCGTTGCCGACCGCTGAGACCAGCAGAGGATTCTTCTTGTCGTCTTTTAGTTCATCTTTCTTCGGCGCGGTTGATTCCGGAGCCGTGACTAGCGCCTGCAATTCCCTCAGCCCGGCTTCGCGGCGTTCTGGAATCCTGATCTCGACCTCAGCCGTCAGGGCGCGAGCATCGGCCTCGCGGAGAGTATTGGCGGTGATCACGCGGGCGTCCGGCGCCACGATTTCAGGGAATTGGTACACCTGCGGCGGATTGGGCTTAGATCCGGCTTGCCTGGAAGCGTCGAGCGCCGCGAACAGTGGCGTGAGCGAGTGGAAATATTCTTTCACCGCCTGGTCGAACTGCGCCGCCGTCACGCCGTAGGCCTTCTCGATGGCGGCTTCCACAGGTACGAGCTGGTTCTCGGTCAAATCAAAATACGTCCCTGTCTGCGGGAGTTTTTTCTCGTGCAGCAGGTAATGCATCACCATCCACGACTGCGCATAAAACAGCGTGCGGTGCGTGCCCTCGATATAGGTTGACGTGTCATGCTTCATGGTGAGCAGGTCGGGCAGAGCGAGCCAGACCTGGCCACCGAGAAGCTCGGTGAGTGACTTCCGAGGGTTGCTAACTTCCCGCTGGTTCTGCGGCAGGTCCTGGGTGAAGCCAGAACGCAGTTCAGGGTCGCCGCCGATTTCGTACTTCTTGTCATCCAGGCGGATGGAGCTGAAGTATTCGGCCAGACCTTCATCGAACCATCCCGCAACCGGAGGATAGTTGTAATTCAACAGCAGGTGTGCGAACTCATGGGCGACGGCGCGCCAGGATTCTTCCTCAAACAAGTTCAGCACGATGAAGTTCTGGTCTTCGCCGGGAAGAAAAAAGCCGGGAACGTCGATGGGCTGCCCCTGGCGCAGCGGCGCGCTCTGGTAGTAGTCCTTGTCGTTCCTGAATGCAAGGATGGTCAGCGGCACCGGCTCGTTGAGGCGTTCTTTCATCAGCAGGGTGGCGAACACGGCCCGCATCTGCTCGAAGCGCAGCGCGACCTCCTTGCCCTTCTTTTCCCCGGCGTCAGTAATGACCGCGTAGTGCGCGGAACGGATTTCGAGCCAGGGAGACTGCTCAGACCCAGGAGCGGACGTGGAGAGAACAACGCCCAGAAGCATCGCGGGAAGCAACGAAATCGGGATGGGACGAGTGAGGGCCATGCGCGTTCCGCCGGGAGGAGGACAACTACCGGAATGCTAACACGAGGGCTGCCGCCGAACCTCTAAGGGTCTGTGCGACCGCGGTGGGCGGGACGGCAGTAACCTGCAATCTCGGCGCACTCCGCTGATGTTCCCGGCGTCCTCCGCGTGTAAGGCTTTGACACGATTTCGGCAATTGCAAAGCTCAAACGCAGAGGGCGCGGAGAACGGCCGCAGAGCAAAACTGGAGACGGGAAGCCCCGTCTCCTGTCTCCGCAGGCGTAATTTTTGCGCCGGAACGAGAACTAGATTAGTCTGTTGCTTCTGCCGCAACCCCATGGTGGAGACTCTCCGTTGCGTCCGCTGTACTGCCGACCTGCCCGCCACAGCGAAATACTGTCCCAAGTGCGGCACTCCGGCCGACCCGCAACTCGAAGCGACCGTCGATTCCGACGCCGCCACGCTCGACGATCCCACTCCACGCAGAAATTTGCTGGACACCCCCGCACTGGATCAAGGGCGTTTCGTTCCCGGGCAAATCCTGGCCGAGAGATATCGAATCGTGGCCATGCTCGGCAAAGGCGGCATGGGCGAGGTCTATCGCGCCGACGATTTGCGCCTGGGCCAGCCGGTTGCCATGAAGTTCCTGCCGCAGGCTGTGTCGCAAGACGGCGCCGCCCTGGCCCGGTTTCACCGCGAGGTGCGCCTCGCGCGGCAGGTTTCTCATCCTAACGTCTGCCGCGTCTTTGATATCGGAGAAACCACAGGTCTGCCGTTCCTCACCATGGAGTACGTAGACGGCGAGGATCTCGCCGCATTGCTGCGCCGCATTGGACGATTGCCGCAAGACAAGGCGGTCGAGATCTCCAGGCAATTGTGTGCCGGCCTGGCTGCGGCGCATGAAGCTGGAGTGCTGCATCGCGATCTCAAGCCTGCCAACGTGATGCTCGACAAGCGTGGCAAGGTGCGCATCACCGATTTTGGGCTGGCGGGATTGACGAACGTAGGTGATGACCTGACTGGCGCGGGCACTCCCGCCTACATGGCGCCGGAACAGCTCTCCGGCAAGGCTGCCACGCTTTCGAGCGACATTTACGCGCTGGGTCTGGTGCTGTACGAAGTCTTCACCGGAAAGCGAGCGTTCGAGGCTTCCACGCTGGGGGAGTTGATCCAGCAGCACAAGAGCAGCACCCCCACGAACCCGAGCAAGCTGGTGGAGGGCCTGGACCCGCTGATCGAGCGTGTGATCCTGCGCTGCCTGGAAGCGGAACCGCACAGCCGGCCAAGTTCCGCGTTGCAGGTCGCAGCCGCACTGCCCGGCGGAAATCCGCTGGCGGCTGCGCTGGCGGCGGGCGAAACGCCGTCGCCCGAGATGGTGGCCGCAGCCGGAGGCGAAGGAGCATTGCCGCCAAAAGCGGCCTGGGCCATGTTGCTGGCAACTCTGGCTATCGTGGCGGTGATTCTGCGGCTTTCGCCTTACTCCACCGACCTGGGCATAGCGCCTCCGCGAAAGACTCCGAGTGCGCTTGAGGTCCGCGCTCAGGAGATCATCGAAAAGGCCGGTTATACCGGCACAGTCGCGGACCGCGCGACGTGGTTCGAGCGCAATTACGATTTCCTTTTCTATCGAGCCACCCATCTGCCGACGGCTCAGGCCAGCCACGAACTGGCACACGCGGCCCAGGGAGTTTTGGGATTTTTCTATCGGCAGAGCCCCAATGTGATGGCGCCATCGAATCCTGGTCTCAGGATCAACGGCCTGGATCCTCCCTACGAGGTGTCAGGCATGGTCACCGTTTACCTGGGCTCGGATGGCCGGCTCTATGCATTCGTGGCCGTGCCCCCGCAAGTGGATCACACACCGGCGCCAGTGCCGGGGGAAGGGCCGAATTGGAGCGAGATGATCGCCGCCAGCGGGATCGACCCAGCCAGCTTGAAATCGGCGGCGCCAACCTGGCTGCCTCCCACGGGATTTGATCGTCGCTTCGGCTGGCGCGGGTTTTATCCGGAAGACCCCAAGACCGAAATGGAGATAAGCGCCGCCAGTTACCGGGGAAAGCCGGTGTACTTCCACGTCATCGGCCCGTGGTCAACTGCTTGGCGTATGCAGACGCAACGGCCGCTGAGCCGGTCGAGCGTGGTTCGCGAAACCACTTTCCTGGCCTGCGGATTTCTTACGTTGATTCTCGCCGCCCTGTTTGCCCGTCACAACATTCGGCTGGGCCGCGGGGACCGCAGGGGCGCGTTCCGCATTTCTGCATTCGTGTTTTCCACCGGGATGATCGCTGGACTGTTGGCCGCCCATCACATTCCAGCGCTGGGCCAGGAATGGCAATTGTTCGTCCGCATGATCAGCCAGGCGCTGTTTGCTGCCGCCGTCGTTTGGCTCTACTACCTGGCGCTCGAGCCGTACGTCCGCCGGCAGATGCCCGAGTTGCTGATCTCGTGGAGCCGACTGCTGGCGGGCAAGTTTCGCGACCCCCTGATCGGGTGTGATCTGCTGGCCGGATCTCTGCTCGGCAGCGCTGCCGCACTCGGGGTTCACATTGCGAATGCGCTCCCGTTCTGGCACAACATTCCCGGGGAGACCGCCATTCCGGCCAATACCCTGGCATTAGGTTCGGCGCGGGATGCGTTGGGTCTGCTTGGTATCGTGCTAAACAATGGCGTTTTTCAGGCGTTTGCGATCGCGTTCACCTTTTTCCTGGTGCGATTGTTGCTGCGGAACTATGGGCTCAGCGTAGCCGGAACCGGAATCCTGGTGTTGCTCACCAGTCTCGGAGGAGAAAACTTTGGAGTAGAAATACCCTTCGTAATCCTGACCGCCTCCATCTTGATGTTTGCCCTGGTGCGCCTGGGCATTCTCGCTGTCGCCGTGATTGCAGTCGTTTTGACCCTGTTGACTTCCTTCCCCATCACCGTCGATTTCTCGCAGTGGTATTCGGCTCAATCCCTGTTCACGTTTGCGGTTCTTCTCGCGCTTCTGTTCTATGGTTTCCGCGTAGCTTTGGGAAACAAACCGCTGTGGTCAGAGACGTAGAACCGTCATGGCACAACGACCTCGGGGTCGGTGCATATGAGGAGCGATTACAGCTAGTGCGGGCTTCTAGTCCCCGCTGGCGTGGTTCTGCGTAGGCACGAGAACCAAACGCGGCCGCGCTTCCGAGGGCCGCTGCTGCAGCTGCGCCGCCCGCCCGCAAGCCTGCAGGATGCCGAAGACTGCGAGGTACGCCGACAATACGCCGATCCCAACCGAAGCGGCTACGGTGAGGCAGAGAATCACGGGCATGAAGAGCGAAATCACCATCAACCCACCCTTTATGAAATTGCACTAATGAGATGCCACAAACTCAACTTCCGTCTACGGCTTCTTTAATCTACCTACCTTGACGCCCGCCGCTAGTGACGACCCAGATGCTCCGTAGCAACCCGCGCCGTAGTAAAATACGGAGTAGAGCTGTGCACTCCTACTGTCAGACAAGTCTGTAGACCTGTCGACGTTACGGAAGGGCAATCCATTCCCGGATTTTCAGACAGTCTCCAAATGGCTATTACTAAGATCTCCGTGCGTGGGGCGCGCCAGCATAATCTCAAGAACATCGACGTTGAGATTCCGCGCAACACCCTCACCGTGGTGACCGGGCTCAGCGGCTCGGGCAAGTCCTCGCTCGCCTTTGACACCATTTATGCCGAGGGACAGCGCCGCTACGTGGAGACGTTATCGACTTACGCCCGGCAGTTCCTCGACCAAATGGAACGCCCGGATGTCGATGCAATCGATGGACTTAGCCCCTCCATCTCAATCGAGCAGAAAACAACCAGCCGCAGCCCGCGCTCGACCGTCGGCACCATCACCGAGATCTACGACTATCTTCGTCTTTTGTTCGCTTCGATTGGAGTTCCGCATTGCCCCAGGTGCGGCCGCCCCATCAGCCGCCAGTCTGCCGAACAGATCGTCCAGCGCGTGATGCTCTTGACTCCTGAGGACCGTGTAATGGTCCTCGCCCCCATCGTCCGCGGACGCAAAGGCGAGTTCAAGAAAGAGATGGAGACGCTGCTCAAGCACGGCTACGAGCGCGCCCGCGTCGACGGTGAGATCGTGAACCTCGATGACGACCTCAATCTCGACAAGCGCAAGAACCACACCATCGAAGTGGTGATCGACCGCCTGCTGGTCAAGCTCGGCATCGAGCACCGCCTGGAAATGTCTGTGGGTTTGGCGATGAAGCTGGCCGGCGGCCTGGTGCAGATCGCCGTGGTCGGCGGCGACGAGCAACTCTACTCGGAGAAGCTGGCGTGTCCGGATTGCGGCATCAGCGTGCCCCAACTGGAGCCGCGTTCGTTTTCCTTCAACAGCATGTACGGAGCGTGCCCCGAGTGCCACGGCCTCGGCAGCCGCTACGATTTCGATCCCGCGAAAGTAATCACTGATTGGTCGAAACCGCTGCTGGATGGTGGTCTCGGCCCGGGTTCGGCGTCGCAGGGACTGATTCATGCTTTGCAGATAACGGCGGCGGCGCACGGCATCGATCTGAACAAACCGTTTGAAAAGTTTCCCGAACCGATTCAGGATCTGCTGTTGAACGGCGAGTCCGGCCGCGGCAAGACAGGCTTCCGGGGAATCTTCGGATACTTAAAACAGAACCTCGAGGAGTCTACCTCAGAAGGTTATCGCGACTGGCTGATGGATCACATGTCGGCGACGGAATGCCCCGCGTGCGGCGGCAAACGGCTGCGGCCGGAGAGCCTGGCGGTGAAGGTCAACGGCATGTCGATTGCCGAATTCACCGCGCTGCCGATTTCAAAGGCCCTGGAAGTCGCGAGAAGCATCAAGCTCGCTGGCCGCGAGGAGAAGATCGCAGGCCGCGTCATGCACGAAGTGGTCGAGCGTCTGCAATTCTTGAATGCTGTAGGACTGAACTACATTTCACTCGACCGCTCGGCCGCGACCTTGTCGGGCGGCGAAGGGCAGCGCATTCGTCTGGCGACACAGATTGGCTCGAAGCTGCGTGGTGTGCTCTACGTGCTCGACGAGCCTTCGATCGGCCTGCATCATCGCGACAACGGCCGCCTGCTGAACGCGCTCGAAAACCTGCGCGACCTCGGCAACACCGTGCTGGTGGTTGAGCACGACGAAGAAACCATCCGCCGCGCCGACTACGTCATCGACCTCGGCCCCGGCGCTGGGCGTCACGGCGGCGGCCTGGTGGCGCACGGAACTCCCGAAGAAATCATGCGCGAACCCAACTCGCTGACCGGGGCTTACATTTCCGGCAGAGTGCAGATCGCGATGCGCCCCGAGCGCCGGCAGAAAAACGGCGCCGCGCTCACCATCCTGGGCGCGAAGGAAAACAATCTCAAGAATCTCGACGTAACTTTCCCGCTCGGCGTGATGACCGTCGTCACCGGCGTCTCCGGCTCGGGCAAGTCCACGCTGGTCAACGACATTCTTTATCGCGCGCTGGCGCGCCAACTCTATCGCTCGCGCGAGAAGTCTGGCGAGCACAAGGCGATCGTGGGCGCGGAGAACATCGACAAGGTCATTCGCATCGATCAGTCGCCGATCGGGCGCACCCCGCGCTCGAATCCCGCAACCTATACCGGCGTCTTCACTGCGATCCGCGAGATCTACGCCATGCTGCCCGAGTCGCGCGAGCGCGGCTACAAGGCTGGACGTTTTTCCTTCAACGTTTCCGGCGGACGCTGCGAAGCCTGCCAGGGCGAAGGCCAGCGCCGCATCGAGATGAATTTCCTCCCCGACGTCTACGTGCTCTGCGAGGTATGCGGCGGACGCCGCTACAATCACGAGACGCTGGCCGTGAAGTACAACGGCTACTCCATCGCCGACCTGCTGGAGATGCCGGTCTCCGACGCGCTGCCCATTCTCGAAAACATTCCGCAGGTAAAGCAGAAGCTGCAAACGCTGGTCGACGTTGGCCTCGGCTACATTCATCTCGGTCAATCGGCCGTTACGCTTTCGGGTGGCGAAGCGCAGCGCATCAAACTGGCCCGCGAGCTGAGCAAGCGCCAGACCGGCAAGACTCTTTACCTTCTCGATGAGCCCACCACCGGCCTGCACTTCGACGACGTGAAGAAACTTGCTCGACGTGCTGCACCGGCTGACCGACCTGGGCAACTCGATCGTCATCATCGAACACAATCTGGACGTGATCCGCAACGCCGACTGGATCATCGACCTCGGCCCCGAAGGCGGCGAAGAAGGCGGCCGCCTCGTGGCGCAGGGCACGCCCGAACAGGTGGCGCGGGTGAAGAAGTCCTACACGGGGCAGGCGCTGGCGGGATACTTTTCAGGCAACGGCAAGCGGAGCGCTTAGATGCAAACCGACGTTATGTTCCGACTGGAACATTGTGTTGAATGTTCCGTGGTTTCCGACTTTTCCGCGATTTCCACAGTGTTCCAAATGCAGTTATGTTTGGCCCTTGGCTTCTGGCCAGTTCAGACCTGGACCGCATTCTCGCTCGTGGTTAGATTTCTCGGGCAGGAGTGCTCGCGCCACACTCAAACCAGTCAATAAAGGAATACGCTTGCTTCCCGCGGCGAAGCAGCCGATAATTCGCCACCGTTGGCACAAGCTCATCCCGATTGCCAATCCAGGGAGGCGACATGGCCAGAAGTTGGGGAAGACTGCTGGCAAAAATTGCCGGCTACGGATTTCTCGTGCTGTTGATACTCGCCGCTCTCGGCATAACCTTCACCGTTGGCTGGCGGCCGGTGATTGGAGCGAAGAAGCGGGCGCTCACTTCGCGCAAGTTTGAAGTCACGCCAGCGCGCATGCAGCGCGGGGATTACCTGGTGCACGCCGTCATGCATTGCATGGGGTGCCACTCGAAACACGACGCCAAAGCGAATCCGCCCGTGCTGGCTGCCAAGGAAGGCTCCGGTCAAGTTTTATTTGAAGAAGGTGGTTTTCGCCTGGTCGCGCCCAATATTACCTCTGACCCCGAAACTGGCATCGGCAACTGGAGCGATGACGCCATCGCCCGCGCCATCCGCGAAGGCATCGCGGTTGACGGAAGCACGCTGTTTCCCGTGATGCCTTACGAACACTTCCGCGACTTGTCCGACGAAGACCTGGCTTCCATTGTGGTTTTCCTCCGCAGCGTGCCGGCGGCGCACAGCGATCTGCCTGCGAACAAAATTCCGTTTCTGTTCGCCCGCCTCGTCCAATCGTTGCCGCAGCCGGTGAGCGCGCCGGTGCCGCAGCCGGACAAGTCCACTCCCGCCAACTACGGCGCATACCTGGTCAGGATGGCGACCTGCGACGACTGCCACTCGCCGCGTGATCCCAAATTTAACCTAATCCCAGGAATGGCGATGGCGGGCGGGAATCCGATTGAAAAGGGCGTAAACTCCGCTAACATTACGCCGGATCCATCGGGCATCGGTTATTACGACGAGGCACTATTTGTCCAAACCATGCGCACCGGCTCGGTTCGCGCCCGCAAACTGAATTTTGCCATGCCCTGGTGGATGTTTCGGAACATGACGGATGATGATCTGAAAGCGGTGTTCGCCTACTTGCGTACTCTCAAGCCCGTCCATCATATAGTGGACAACACCGAGCCGCCCACGCAGTGCAAGCTCTGCGGCCAGAAGCACGGGCTGGGAGATCGCAACTAAGCCATCGCAACTAAGCAATCGCAACTAATCCGGGAGTAACAATGCTAATCTTGTCTTTTGCGATCGAGAGAAGGGAAAGGTCTTGTCAGCTCCCGAGAACCCGCAGCTTGAGCCGCAGCCGCTGAATCGCGAGCCGCCGGCGCCCGCGCCGTTTGTTGTCGTACCGTTCGCTGCCCCTGCGCCTGCGCCTCAACCGACGCTACCCGCGCCCAGAGCCGGCGAGAATCCCCTGTGGAGCGGGTGGGACGTGCTTTCGATTCTCGTCCTGACGGCGGTCACCTTCGTCGTGGCGCAGGTGGTTGTTATTCCGGGATTGTTCCGGTTGGTGTATCCACACGGCAATTTGACGGATTTGTCGCAGATGCCGGCGCTCGCACTGGTATCCCAGTTGCTGCTTTACGTTGTGATGGCGTGTTACATGGTCGGGCTGGTCCAGGGGAAATATCACACGCGGTTCTGGCAGGCCATTCGCTGGAATTGGCCGGGGATTGCCGGCGTGAGGTTTGTGGGCGTGGGAGTTCTGATGCTCGGCTTCGACCTTTTGGGCCGGTTCCTGCCCATGCCGAAGAACACGCCTTTCGATCAATTCTTCGACCGGCCTTTCGATGCGTATCTCACCGCGGCTTTCGCCGTCACTCTCGGCCCCTTGATGGAAGAACTTTTCTTTCGCGGATTTCTTTATCCCGTGGTGGCGCGGCGCTGGGGCGCAGTTTCAGGAGTCCTTCTCACCGCCCTGCCCTTCGGCCTGATGCACTTTTACCAATACGGAAATTCCTGGGGGGCCGTACTGATTGTCTTTATGGTCGGGGTCGTGCTGACGACGGTTCGGGCCATGACCAAGTCTGTGGCTGCGAGCTTTCTGGCGCACGTGGGCTACAACGCGACGTTGATGGCGCTGGTCGCCTGGTCTACCGATGGCTTCAAGCACATGGAGAAAGCGGGAGTGCTGTTGTTTTGATTGTGTGGCCGCGCCAAATTTACTTCACCGTGACGTCAGCAGCTGGGCTCCTGACACTACGTAGTCCAGCGGGGCGGTTGCGGTTTCGTCCACGTTGGATTCGCCGCTTACTATCATTTCCTGATTGCCGCGCATGCCGTCCATCACATTCATGATCGAGATGGGCAGCGTGGGCATGACTTTGTCGGCGACGCGGGCTTCGGGGTCGGCCTCGAGCAGAGAGACGTAAACGCGGTTGTTGGAGTGCTCTTTATTCAGCAGTGCGATGGTGGAGGCTAGATCGAGCTTGCGGCCAAAGGCGGGACTGCCGTGTCCCATGCGATCGAGAGTGTCGCCGTCGCTCACCAGAATTCGCAGGGTTCCCTTGCTGGCCGAGGTTGGAATCTTCAACGGAATCTGCCGGACGATGCGCTCGCCGCGGTAGGGAGCGAGCACGGTTTCAAGCATGATGTCGTCGCCCGGGCGGGCTTCAGTCACGTCGGTGCGGGCGCTCTCCAGGCGTGCCCAGCGGCGTTCGCGGACCAGGTCGAAATCCAGCTGCACGCCGGCGACGGCGGGAGCGTTGTAGGGATTGTCGTAGATGCGTCCGAAGCGCTCGCCTAGCGAGAGTGCGGCCTGCATGGCTGCGGGCTGTCCGCCTTCCGCCGGCGCGAACATGTTGCGCATCCTCACCTCGGGAAATCCCTTTACGCCGATGCTTCCGGTGAGCCGGTAGGTAATCTCTTCGCCGAACTCGTTGACGCCGTGCAGCGCGTTGAACACTGTCACCATCAGAGCCACCGGCGTCAGCTTGGGATTATTCAGCACCTCGTAATGGAATTGCTTCGATCCGGCAGCGCTGTGGATGGTCAGGGTGACGGGAATCATCTGCGGCTGGCGGTCGAAGACGCCGAGAATGCCGGTGTGGCGGTCCTGGACGAAAGTGCCGACCGCCTCGGTGGTGTTCACAATCTTGAAAGCGTTGAGCGGCGAGGGCAGCGTGGCTAGAACCTCGGCCTTATTCATGGGCAGGTCAACCGAGCCGAATTGCAGCAGCGGATGTCCGCAAGCCAGCAGGCGCTGCGCATCCACGTAGGTTACGGTGCAGGTGCCTGCGATATCCATATCGCCGCGCACCAGAATGGCGCTGATGGCAGAACCGGCTTCGAGCGGCTCCGGCTGCTTGTCGTTGCTGACCGAACCCGCGCCCATGACTGGGACGATTCCCGCCGAGGCAAACTGTCCTGCGAAGAGACGAACCGCCTGTTCGGAGAATCCGTTGAAGACCAGCGGAGTCTCGATAGGTTTGAGGTAATTCGCAAAATCCTGACCTGCGGCCGGAAGCGCCGAGGCCTCGCCCGGCGCTGCAGTCTTGCCGGTGACGGCGTTCACCGAGGGCTTGACCGCGATGGTCTCCTCCGCGGGTGAGCCGTCGAGCGCGCTGATTTCCAGCATGTCCGCGATGGGTGTGACCCCGGCGATGGGTTCTTTGGAGAATTCTCCGATACGGAAGGCGAGTGCTCCAGCGAGTTTGCCGTCGAAATAAACCGGACTCCCACTCATGCCGGCGACTACGCCCGTGTATTCCACCTTCTGCCCGTGCAGCCGCACCAGAATAATGTTGCCCTTGGGTCCATTCATGTTGCGCAGCACGCCCAGCGCTTCCACTTCCATGGCCTCAGGCTTCACTCCTTCAAACACCGTGTAGGCAACCCCGCGCATACCGGCATGAATCTGGCTTACGGCAATGGTTTGAGGGTTTTGCGGCGCATGGGCGGAAGCCGCCGTTTGCGCAGGCGTGGTCTGTGCAGGCGTGGATGAGGGGAAAACCAGGCAAGCGACGGTGACGAAGGACGCGAAGGCCAGTTTTTTCATGAACAAAGCTCGAAAGGACTGTACAAGTCCTAGGTTTACCGGATTAGACTCCGCCAGATTGTAAGTCGTTGCCAGGAGGGGAATACTGGGAGCCGGCAAAACATCCCAATGGCGAATCTCTGCGTCTATACTAGCACAGGGGATTTTCGCACCATAGAGCCTTATCTCCACCTCCTCAGGGGTCTATATGTTTGCCGAATCGATGTTCATTAGGACGTTCATTAGAAAGTACCGGGTACCGAGTACCGAGTCGAATCTCTCAAACCCTGGTCTCTTCCCGGTACTCGCAACTCGGTACTCGGTACTGAATTTTGTGGCGGTTGCGCTGCTCTTGCTTTCCGGCGGCAATCCAGCCTCTGCTCAAGATCAGTCGCAAGCTCCACCGCAGGACAACACGCAAAGCGGCACGCAAAACAACGGCAAGCCTAAGCAAGAGGTTCCAGCCGAAGCGGGCGGACCCACTGATAGCGTCGGTCCGTACTCCATCCCCAAGAAGAATCCCGCGGAAGCTCCTCCGCCCCCGCCTCGGCCGGTTTCACCCACAAAAGTCGAGGGTATGCCCGACTATTCCATCAAGGTGAACGTCCCCCTGGTAAATGTGGACGTGCTGGTGACCACCAAGAACGGACAGTTTGTCCCCGGCCTGACAAAAGAGAATTTCCGCGTGTTTGAAGATGGATCGCCGCAGCAGATCACCAACTTCAACGTGTCGAAGGCGCCCATCACAGCGGTGCTGCTGGTGGAATTTGCGTCGACGAACTACAGGTTCATGGTAGATGCGCTGCAGGCCTCTTATGCCTTTGCCAACACGCTCACGAAAAACGACTGGGTGGCAGTCAGCTACTACGACATGCAGCCGCACATTCTGGTGGATTTTACCCAGGACAAGCAGGCCGTCTATGGAGCGCTGAACCAGTTGAGGATGCCCGGATTCTCCGAGACCAATCTGTTCGACGCCTTGTACGACACGCTGGATCGCCTGGATCGAGTGGAAGGGAAGAAGTACGTCATCCTCGTCTCCACCGGAATCGATACCTTCAGCAAGCTCACGCTGGACAAGATCACAAAGAAGATCAAGGACACGAAAGATGTGACGATTTTCCCGATCAGCGTGGGATGGATCATACGGGAGATGTATGCAACCCAGGGCCGCACGCCTCCCCGCGGCGCCGGCATTTATAAGACCGAGATGGATTACCTGCAGGCCGACAACGAAATGCGCACCTTCGCCGCCATCACCGGCGGCCGCGCCTACTTTCCGAGGTTTCAGGCTGAGTATGGCGAGGACTTTCAGGACATTGCCAACGACATTCGCAATCAGTATTCGCTGGCGTATCATCCCACCAACGGCAAACTCGACGGCACCTACCGCAAGCTGAAGGTGCAAATCGTAGCCCCCGACGGTGGTCCGCTCAAGGTGAAAGACCAGAAGGGAAAGGAACAGAAGATTGACGTCGTCGCAAGAGACGGATACACGGCCAAGCACACGGTGGACTGAGAACCGAGAACTGAGAACTGAGAACTGAGAATTACCCTCAGTGCACATGAAACAAAGTTTCCAGCAAGAAAAACATTCCAGCGCCCACGAATACCAGCAGCGCCATCATCATCGCCGGCTCTTTGTTTACCTCCGGAATCAAATCCGAAGCCGCCACGTAGATCGTAACTCCCGCTGCCAGCGGCAACCCCGCATCCACGTGTTGGCGGAAGAGAGCCATGGTCAGAACCCCTGCCAGCGTTGCCCCGCCTAAGATCACCGACGCTCCCCAGGCCGTGGCCCGGCTGCGCCCGCTGGCCAGCATCACCGAACTTACCGTGAAGCCTTCGGGAATCTTGTGCAGGAAGATGGCGAAGAAAATGATCCAGCCCAGAGCGTTCGATACCAGAAATCCGGACGCGATCGCGATGCCGTCAAAAAACGTGTGAATGATCAGGCCGAACAGCACCGAGTATCCCATGCGGGTGTGCAGGAACTCATCTTGGTGCGTCTCCTCGCCAAAGTGGAAGTGCGGGGTAACCGTGTGCTCGAAGAAATGGATGATGAGGTAACCGAGAAGGACCAGATAGGCCGCGCTTCGGCCGCGAAGTTCCAGGCTCTCCGGCACCATCTCGACCAAAGCCGTAGCCAGCATGAATCCAGCGCCCAGCGCAACGAAATAGCGGAGGTACCGCCGCTCCCAATTCCGCTGCACAATAATCGCCCCGCCGAAGACATTGGCGGCAGCGGCCGTGAGACCGAGCAGAATGCTGGTAGCAATGGGATGCATGCAGTAAGAAAGTACCGAGTACCGAGTACCGAGTCAAATCTCTTGGACCCCTGGGCTCTTCTTTTCGGTACTCGCAACTAGGTACTCGGTGCTGACTTCTCCTTGAGAGAATTGATGAGGCCGCTAAGGATGCGGCTCACTTCATCAGCACGTTTTAGAAGCTCTGCCGCCTGCAACTCGGATAAGTAATTCCTTCGTTGAGCGATGAGTACCTGAGTTTCAAGTTCCGCCAACATCCACGCGAGTGGCGAAGAAAGTGACGAAACTCACGATTTGCTGTAGTGTGCTTGCCCTTCTGCGATGTTGCTCGGGACCGAAACCGCCGCCCGATGCATCTGGTTGGTCAAACTGTAGATCTCGTGCTTCGGAAATGCCTCGGTAGCATCGTAGAGGATGCTGACCAAATCCATTGCCTTCTGCCACGCGATTAAGTCTTTGTAATGTTGCCCCATCGCACTTCAGCTTACAACGAAAGACTCTCAGCCTTAACATTAGGGGATCAAAGTTTGATTCTTCTTTCCCAACTCGGCACTAGGTACTCGGGACTCGGTACTCATCCCGAGTGCCTGATATGCATGACGTCCCCATCCTGCACGATGTAATCTTTGCCTTCGAGTCGCAGCGTGCCCTTCGCTCTGGCATTGGCTTCGGAGCCCGCTTCCAGCAACTGATCCCACCGAATGGTCTCAGCCCGGATGAAATGTTTTTCCAGATCGGAGTGAATCGCCCCCGCGGCTTCCTGCGCGCGCGAATTCGCGGGAACCTGCCACGCGCGGCATTCATCTTCGCCAGCCGTGAAGAATGAAATCACACCCAGCAGTTTATACGTGGTCCGAATCAGCCGCACCAGGCCGCTTTCCTTCAGACCGTAGCTCGACAAGAATTCCGCCGCGTCGGCATCGCTCATCTCGGCCAGCTCGGCTTCGACCTTGCCGCAGATCGCCGTAGCTGCGGCATTCGGCCGCGCCGCAATTTCGGTGAGCTTGTACTTGCTCACCGCCTCTTCCAGCTCTTTGCCCAACTCACTCGACTCGCCGATGTTCAGCACGTAGAGAATCGGCTTCTCGCTGAGGAACATGAAACCCTTGATGCGCTTCTTGTCCTCGGCCGTCATTTCCATCTCGCGCAGCGGCTTGTCCGATTCCACCTGCGCCTTGGCGCGTTTCAAAAGCTCAAATTCTTTTTCCAGTTCCGGCGTCTTCATTTTCTTAAGATCTTTTTCCAGCCGCTCCAGCCGTTTTTCGATTTGCCCAAGATCGCTGACCAGCAGATCGAATTCCACATTCTTAATGTCGCGCAGCGGATCGATCTCGCCCACCAGAGGAATCGCTGGATCGTCGAACACCCGCACCACGTGGGCGAGCGCATCCACATTGCGCAGATGAGCGGAGTAAGCGCTGTCTTTCAGCGCCTCCTGGCCGATGGCGCCCACGTCGACATATTCAACCGACGTATGCGTGAGTTTCTTCGGGTTGTAAAGCGCGGCCAGTCGGTCGAGCCGGTCGTCCGGAACTTTGGCGACGCCAATATGCGCCTCGCGCGGGTTGGCCCGCGCCTGATCCGAAAGATGCGCCTTGGTAAGAATCCGAAACAGCGATGTCTTGCCCACCTGGGGCAGGCCGATAATGCCGGTTTTCATAAGACAGCTTCTAGCTTCTAGCTCCTGGCTTCTAGGGAACCCAGCGCCCAGACAGATCTAGAGTGGATTGACACTGTGGCCTCAGCCACCGTCAGACAACTTTTCAGGATAAATGATCGTGCGAATAAATGCCCAACGGCATGCGGAGAGGTTTTGGCTAGAAGCTAGAAGCTGCGTGCAGTGAGATACACCACCACCAACCCCAACAGCAGCACCGCGCCTTCCACGCGAGTAGACCAACCATGCAGAGCATCGAATTGAACGCGCTGAGGATTGTCGATCGGCGCAGCGCTCACTTCGCCCAGCGACGCCCGCAAAGTATCCATGCGCGGAATGATGCCGAACTGCGAGATCAACGTGAGCGCAAGCATCAGGCACAGCAACACGTGACGCGCCGCAAACAAATGCGTCGTGCCGTCGCTGAGGCGGCTGTAAAGCAGGGAACTGATCAGATAGACGACTCCCGAAACGATAGCAATCCAATGCAGCTTACCCAAAGCGCGGCCAACAACGTTGCCGGCAAGATGAGTACTGGGCAGGACAGAAAACGCCGTAGGCGCCAGCACGAAAGCAAAAAAGATCAACCCGCCGATCCAGCACACGAGCGAAAGCAACATCAGGAAACGAAGGAAAGACATAGCGGAGAATTATAGTCCGCAAGCACCAAAAGCGAAGCGGCGCAGCCACCGACCACTGACCACCGACCACCGACCACTGACCACTGCTTACCGCCCCTGCCGCAGATTATCCAAAACGCCGCGCATGAACGACCCGCCGTAAGCCCCGGCAATGCCCGGCAGCGCCGCCAGAAATGATCCATACACCTGTGCCCGCGTAGGCTTCACGGTCAGAATCAAGTAAGCCGCAAGTTCAGTCAGCGGAATGAACATTGCCACGACCACCACCCACCGCCAAGGCCAACGCGGCCGCAGCAACCCCAGCAGCATGCAAGCCATCAGCACCAACAGCGCGGTAAAAAGCAAGTCGTTGACGGCAACGTCCGCCCATCCGGTTCCGATGCCTGCAAGCACAGCGAGAAAGTAGAACGGCACGTCGCGGCGCGCGGGCGGAGAAACGGGATCAGTGGTCATGGTTGCCACGCGGTTTGACTCGGTACTCGGTACTAGGTACTAGGTACTCAATACTTATAAAACCCCCGCCCGCTCTTCCTCCCCAGCCACCCCGCATCCACCATCTTGATCAACAGCGGACACGGGCGGTACTTGGGATCGCCCAGGCCGTCCTGCATGACCCGCATAATGTCGAGGCAGACGTCGAGCCCGATGAAGTCAGCCAGCGTCAGCGGCCCCATGGGATGCGCCATCCCCAGCTTGAACACCTCATCGACCGCCTCGGGAGTAGCCACGCCCTCCATCACGGCATACATAGCTTCGTTCAGCAGCGGCATCAGCACGCGGTTCGACACGAATCCCGGCGCATCGTTCACCTCGACCGGCGTCTTGTCGAGTTTGACGGCCAGTTCGCGCGTTTCATAAAACGTCTCCTGCGAAGTAGCCAGCCCGCGGATCACCTCCACCAGTTTCATCACAGGCACAGGATTGAAGAAGTGCATCCCAATCACTTTGTCCGGCCGCCTGGTAAGCGCGCCAAGTTTGGTGATCGAGATCGAAGAAGTATTAGAAGCCAGGATCACCTCGGCCCGCGCCAGTCGGTCAAGATCGCGAAATATTTCCGTCTTGATCTCAAACTTCTCGGTAGCCGCTTCCACGATAAAGTCGCAGTCGGCAAGCCGCGCGCGGTCGGTCACCGGATCGATCTTCTTCAACGCCGACGCCTTGTCTTCCGCACTGATCTTGTTCTTAGCGACCTCACGATCGAGGTTCTTCGTGATGGCAGCCAGCCCGCGCTCCAAAAACCGCTGCTCCACATCGCACAGAACTACGTCGTACCCGCTGCGGGCGAAGACGTGGGCAATGCCGTTCCCCATCGTGCCCGCGCCGATGACCCCTACCCTCTTGATATCCATAAATCCTCTTCTTGCGAAAGAGACCGTCTGCCTCTCCCAAGCAGCTTACAATAGACTACGTTTTACGATAGTTCGTCCGATGAAGTCCAAGACATCTGCGCGCGTCATCATCCTGATCCTGCTTTCCGGAGTCGGCTTCCTGGCCGGCCAAACTTCTTCAAGCGCGGGCAGAAGGTTCGACGATGAATACCTGTCGATGAGAATCTTGCCGGGATGGACCATGGGTACTTCCCCTGACCAGACGTTGAATCTTGTTCGAGGCAAGTTCCTATTAGCAATCAATCCGGTATTTACACATGCCAGCCCCATAGAGGGCGGCAGGTTCAGCGAAAT
The DNA here is from genome assembly GCA_963703635.1 of uncultured Acidobacteriaceae bacterium. Taxonomy (GTDB): domain Bacteria; phylum Acidobacteriota; class Terriglobia; order Terriglobales; family Acidobacteriaceae; genus Sulfotelmatobacter. Next base: position 1,733 of record CAVPEZ010000035.1, on the reverse strand, counting down.
CGTTGAGCAAATGCCGAGCGTCGACGCGGTAATGCTGAATGTGGACCAGCCGGCGAGCGGCGGCGAATGCACTCTATCCTCATCCGGAACGCTGAGAATTACGAAATCGATTTCGCTGGGCAATCTCTACACCGATTCCTCGAAAACAGGAAATGGCTGTGTTTATCCATCCAGGGGTCAGCCGGTTTGGTTCGGTTCGTTCTCCGTAGGTTCGGCACCGGAGAGCGAGTACACCATCAAACTGTCCTACCGTACCGACGATGTGAATAGCCTGCCGCCGAGAGGCAGCCCACAACTTCTGCAGGTGTTTTCTGAAGTTGTGGCCATGGTCAAGACCTTACATTTTAAGCGTCCGGTCGTCATTTCCGGAATTTCTCCCCAAGCGGCTCCTCCAGGCGCCACAGTGACTATTTACGGCAGAGGATTTAACCTGGCGGGCCGGACGGCGGGCGTAACCTTCGCTGACCTGCCGGACTTGACCATGCCGGATCCGGTCGTTGCCCAGGATGGAAAGTCGCTGACGTTTCAAGTCCCGGCCTCAGTCGCCACAGTTAGCTGTCAGGAAGGGCGGATCCTGATTGGGGGATTTTGTCTTCCTGTGCCGCCGCACCACATAGACATCAACGACTGCCCGCGGAAGAGTGACGACGGGGCAAACTTCTGCGGCGTACCCGTCCCTTCCGGGACCTATCAAATATCGGTCGGCGCAGGCGGAGTAAGCGGGGATACAGTGCAGTTTACGATTGCCGCGCCGAAACCGGGTCCCGTTTCGATTTCGCTCATGTATCCCACCTCCTTCGTCTCGGCGGGCGACATGATTACCGTGCGTGGCAGGGGTTTTACCGCGAGCGGTAACAGCGTACGGATCGGCTCCGCAGTCGTAAACAATATTCGCTCGCTTGATGGCAAAACAATCACGTTTCCCGCCCCCGCTCCTGAAGGGAGTGCCTTCATTCCCAACATGCGAATTTATAAGGTTTCGGTCTTCAACGCCGATGGAGAGAGCAACTCAATCTTGTTCCAATACCGATGAACCCTCCCTCGACACCAGATCAGGACGCCTCTTCGCAGCGAGTGTAAAATAGTTTATCGGTCAAGTTCGAAAGGATCCCCCATGGCAATCGCCGAACTCCCCCTCCGCCCCCGACCCACATCCCATCAAGGCCCCTTCATCAACGAACCCTTTTTCGATTTCACGAAAGAAGACAACGCCCGCAAGATGCGCGCCGCCATCGAACGCGTTCGCGGACAGCTTGGCCGCGAGTATGACCTGATCATTGGCGGCCAGCGCGTCAAGACCACCGACAAGATCAAGTCGCTGAATCCGTCGAAGCCGTCGCAGGTAGTCGGAATCCATCAGAAGGCGAGCAAAGAGCACGTGGAGCCAGCCATGAAAGCCGCGCTGAAGGCCTTCGAAACCTGGAAGAACACTCCAGTCGAAGAGCGCGCCGGCCTGCTGTTCCGCGCCGCCGACCTGATGCGGCAGCACAAAATGGATTACATGGCCTGGCTCGTCTTCGAAGTCAGCAAGAACTGGGGCGAGGCGGACGCCGACATTTCCGAGACTATCGATTTCCTCGAGTTCTACGCCCGCGAAGCGCTTCGTCTGGCAAAAGCTGAAACGCCCGTGCAACTCCCCGGCGAGCACGATTCGCTCACTTACATTCCGCTCGGCGTGGGCGCGGTGATTCCTCCCTGGAATTTTCCCTGCGCTATCATGGCTGGCCTCGTTG
>CAVPEZ010000034.1:0-250592 GCA_963703635.1 uncultured Acidobacteriaceae bacterium | reverse complement strand
GCTGCGCTTCGCAATAAACCAAAGTGTCGAAGAAGTCCACACCCTCATAGTGGTCCGTCAGATTCACGAAGTAGCACAGACTTCCAAAAGCCTCACGATTGCATAGACGCTGCCTTTATCTTTCCTGCCCACCAGAACGACTGAGTGTTGATGTGGTCCTTGACCAGGCTATTCCGCAAGGAAAGCCCCGCTACCGATCCGGAATTCTGTGAGGAGTTTGAGATTTTTCTTGTAACCGCCAGTAACTGCGTATTCCTTCCCACCTTTAACGCGGAGACCATACTTTCCCGCCGAGTACGGCTTGATCTCTACCACGAACGAGGTATTCACGAGAGCAGATCGATGGATGCGAATGAATCCGTACGGCTTCAGCTTTTCTGCCACCATCGAGATTGACTCGCGCAGCAGATAGGAGTCCGACTCCCGCTGCAGTGACACATAATTGCCCTCAGCTTGAACTGCGACCACATCGCTAGGACTGATGAAGAGAATCCTGCCTTTAGCTTTGATTGCGATCATCGGGTGACCGGGAGAAGACAGCTTCTGCAACTGAGGCAAAGCTTCGATCAATTTTGCGGCTCGCTCGCCCTTTGCTCTCCGAGCGGCGCGGTCCAATGCTTCGTTGATACTTTCGTTCGAGAAAGGCTTGAGCACGTAGTCTACGGTGTGCCTCTCGAAAGCTGCGACCGCGTGTTCGGCGTGCGCCGTTACAAACACGATTGACGGCAACGGAAGGTTTCGTTCGCTCAGATGGTCTACGAGTTGAGTGTCCGACAGGTCCAGCATATTAATGTCGAGAAGCAAAACATCGTACGAGTCCGTGGCCAATTTCGCGAGCGCGTCGCTCGCATCGTCAGCCGAATCGAAATGCTCTACATCGCTCCTTGCCGACAGGATATTCGCCAGAGCCGTTTGGGCCGGGGGCTCATCATCCACGATCAACACGCGCATGGTTTCCTCATCGATCTGTGTTCCGTCCGATGTATACGACTTGCCTGACCGCCCCGGACCCGAACCGAAGAGCCATCTAAATCTGAGCCCCAACCGAGCCGTCCATGAGCGACGATGGGCAGTACGAAGCGTTTCAAAGCGCGCTGGCGGGGACCGCACCATCGAAAGACGCTTTTGTCATCTTCTCGCTGAACCTCGATGCCCCCTGCCTGACTGGAGTCGCGACGTTCCGTTTCGTATCAAGGCACAATTTGGACTATTTCTGATCAACCTTTGCAAAGAACTTCCGCATATCGTCAAGCAGGAGATCGGGTTGTTCCAGAGCGGCGAAGTGTCCCCCCTTTGGCATTTCAGTTTCTTGTACTACGTTGTACGTTTGAGTGATCCAGCTAAGTGGAGGGACAGCTACTTCCCTCGGAAATCGCGTACGCCACGGGAGTCTCCAGGTGGGGCGTCACCACCATTTCCTCTCCGGTGAGCCGGTGCTCACGATAGATTCGCATAGCCGAGCCCACCGTACCGGTAGCCCAATAGAGCGTAACATTGGTCAGAAATGTGTCGCGGTCTACAGCCGTAAGAAAATCGCCATTGTTGTCCGTAAGCAGTTGAAATTTACTTATCATCCAGGACAACCACCCCACCGGAGAGTCAGTCAGGGCATAGGCAAGAGTCTGCGGTTCAGCGGCTTGAAGGAAAAAAAAGCTCAGTCGATTAAAGAACGAAAACCGTTTCCGCTCCGCATCGCTCATTTGCGCCGAGACTGCCTCCGGGTTCGGCGGGTCCGCGGTAATAAGATTCAGGTGAAGCCCGATCACGTGGGCGGGCGCTTGGTAAGCCATGTCGCGGGCTATTAACGAACCCCAGTCGCCGCCTTGGATACCGTACTTGGAATAGCCCAAACGATCCATCAGAACGACCAGAGCCTTCGCCATACGCTGTGGGCCCGAACCCCGAGTTGTGGTGGGTCCGGAGAATCCAAAGCCAGGAAGCGAAGGAACGACGACTTGTCGAATGCCGGGCTATTTTTGTCTTTGGGATCGGTGAGCGGCTCGATCAGTGCGAGAAATTCAACAATTGAACCAGGCCATCCGTGGATTAACATCAGCGGTATTGCGTCGGGGTGGGGCGAGCGCTGATGGATAAAATAAATCTCCTGCCCATCAATTTCCGTGGTGAACTGGTCAAAGCTGTTGATCTTGGCTTCTTGCGCGCGCCAGTCGTAGCCCTTCTGCCAATAGTCCGCGAGTTGGCGGACCTTCTGGATGTCGGCCCCGTACTCCCAGGTCGTACCCGGAAGTTGATCAGGCCATTTCGTTTCCGCCAGACGGCGCCTAAGGTCAATGAGAATGCGGTCCGGAACATGTACTTTGAATCGGCGAATTCCTGCCGTCGTGGGATCCCAGCTTTGGCCCTCAATTGCGCTTGTCCAATTGCAATTGAGGGGAACAAGAGCAGCGCGGCCAGCAGAAGCCTCCCGCAGTGCGAGACTGTCCTTTCCACTCCCTCGAACCCAGTTTTCATGATGCTCCCACACTCCAGTGTTGACCGACACTGATGAGGAAAAACTCAGATATCGCTCCCCGCATTTCTCTCAATGTCGTGACTTACATTGGGGCCGCCGTTCCATCCGACCACACGCCAGTGCCCATCAGGAACATATTGATCGGTTCCGGATTGCCTTTGTACGATGGAGCCAGCAAGAGCGGAGATCCCGGGAACGGTTCCGAAACATTATTTGAAGAGTCCACCAGATTTGCGCCCCATGCCGTACCGAGCGGCGTGTAGAACATAAGATGGGCCATGTTGTGCCCACCCTTATCAGTTAGGTACGCATTCTTGGACATCATGTAGCTCATCGCGCCAGCTTCGAGCTCCGGCAGTTCCTTTTTCTCAATCGCGGCCTTGACACTCTCCTTGACTTCTTCTTTCGATTTTCCAGCCAATACCAATTTTGTCCTCATCACAGTGATCGGCAGCACCGTCCGAGCGGCGGGTAGATTTAAGCAAATCGGACTGCGATTCTTAGGGTTCCAAAACTCGGGACTGTCGAATGGATTCATCCACGCGCGTTCGACCATGCAGACAAAGCCGTTCTTGCCTTCAACCGCGGTTTCGTAGCCGTGCGCCCCCAGGACCATAACTTTCGCATCGCGCGAGATGGACGGCGGAGCCGCAGTCCGTGCCAGAGCGATCTCAGCGTTTCGATCTGTTATCAGGTACTGATCCGGCGGAGCCATGCTGGGATATGGAGTTTTGGCGTCCTGTCCTTGCGCGTGCCGAGCCACGCCCAGGGAAAGGGCAAACACAAAGACTGCCAATGCGATTACCTTGACTGTCTTTCGTTTCATGTGCTTTTCATCCTTGAATCCTTCTGATGCAGATTTAAAGAACGGTCCCGCTCGGCACGGATCCGCCGAAGATTTCTTCGTCCTGAACGCTTTTCAAATTCTGCGCGCGCTTCCGCATAGCGCTCTGGCCATCGTCGTCATAGCGGACCTCAGTGAGCATGACCATCCATGTCCGGGTTCGCCGGAGTTCCGTCCGACCACATGCTTACCGGAACGTCAATTGTGGTATAGCGGCCTATTTTTTCTTCGTGCGCGTCCAACGGAACGTCATCCCCCAAGTCGGATCCCAAGGCTTTAGGGTCGATTTCGGGGACAAAAAACATTACGTGGGGAAGCCACGGGTCCTTTTTGACGCAGGCATTCAAATACCCTTGCTTTGACATCATGTAGGACACCGAACCGGGTTCGGGCGTGGGCAACTCACCTTTCGCGATGCCGTCTATTATGGCGTCCTCTATCTGAGTGTTCGAACGTCCGGCAATCGCCAGTTCGGTCTTCTTGAGGTACATCGGAAGAAAAGACCGCGCACCCGGAGCGCTCAGGCAGATCGGACCGTGTATCTTTGGATCCCAAAAAGCCGGATTGTTTTTCGGTAAATCCCATGATCGTCCCACCAGGCACACGAAACCGTTCTTCCCCTCCACGGCCGTTTCATAGCCATGCCGTCCAAGAACCAGCACCTTGGCCCCGCTCGAAACGGAGTTCGGGCCGGCGCTGTGGGACATCGCAATCTCCGCATCGCGGTCCATCAGGTATTGATCGAGTGGGAGCATGGTGGGATATGGATTCTTGGCGTCCTGTGCTCGCGCGTGCCGGGCCGCGCCCAGCGCAAGGGCCAGCGCAAAGAATCCCAATGCGATCATCTTGACTGTCTTTGGTTTCATTCGATTCTCTCCGTGAATCTTTGTGACAGTTGATCTATCTCGCTAGCATACGAACCGGTTGGTATGCGGGACTTTGAACTATCCCTACACAACGATGCGATCAGCCCCGCCTGTGGTTGCCCGGCGGCCGCAGGGACCGCAGCCAGTTCACGATGTTTCTGATCCCCGCTTTCATCACTCTCGGATCCTGAGCATTCTTTGCCAGCGATCCATAACCTTCAACCATCGCGATCAGTAAGCCGGCGGCGTCAGTTGGTTCCACGTCGCGGCGAACGCGTCCGTGGGCCTGGCCCTCTCGCAAAACGGAGGCAACGGCCTCGCGCCAGGCATCGAAGATTCTCGCCAGCCGTTTCCGGAATCCCGCGTCAAGAGGAGACATTTCCTGCGCCAGATTGTTCAGCTGGCAGCCACCCCGTACATCCGCGGGCCGAACGGGTATACGTTGAACAGCGCCGATCAAAGCGTCGATAGGGTCCTTGCCGCTCTGTAGAGGACGCACCCATTTGCCGTGGACGTCGGGCGCGATGACCTCTTCGACGACGGCGTATCCCAACGCTTCCTTGCTCTTGAAGTGGTAGTACAGCGCTCCCTTGGTGACTCCAGCAGAGGCCAGAATTGTGTCCAGGCTGGCACTCTGGAAACCGGTTCTGTAAACCTCACGGGATGCCGCCTGCAGCAAGCGCTCCCGCGTGCGCTCTGGATCGCGCGGCGCGGCCCCGCTGCGTCTCGGTCTATTTCTGCCCGCCAACATACCAACCAGTATGTATGTTGCGATTGCAGTTTGTCGAGGCAAATGTTCTTTTCCGCCTCCCGGATCTCATAACATCTCCGGCGATCTCTACTGATATCCGCACGAATGGATCAGCGAGCTTGTATTACTTGGTTTCTATAATTGGTCAATTCGTCACTCTCTACTGTCACAAACACGTACCTGAGCAGCGGGACCTCACGTATTTCCCTCCAAACACGGCCCTCGGCTTGCACCAGCGGCGGTAGGTAATCTGCCTGACTGCAAGCACAAGCGGAACGAATCATCAGAAACCTAAGGAGGAAGAAAATGTTAAATCTTTATGGAGTAGGAGCGACGAACCCCAAGATTAAGCGGTATCAATCGATTTTATCGATTGCGGTCGTGTTGCTGGTGTTGATATTCGCCGTTTCCAGCTGGGCCCAGACCACTGTCGGCACGGGAAGCATTAACGGGACGGTAACCGATCCCGCCGGTGCGGTGGTAAGTGGCGCCAGGGTGATCATCACAAACACGGGCACGGGCCAATCTCTCAATCTGACCGCAAACCCATCCGGCGCGTACACCTCCGGCGCTCTCGACCCTGGCACCTACAAAGTGCAAGTTTCAGCCAAGGGCTTCAGTAGTGTCAGTGAAACAATCACGGTGGAAGTGGGCAACACTGCCTCTGCCAATATCAAGCTGCAAATTGGCCAGGAGAGCCAGGTCATTGAGGTGCAGGCCAGCGCGGTCGCAGTTAACACCGAGCAGGCTGAAGTGCAGGGCATTCTGAACTCGGACCAGATTGCAAATCTGCCGGTGAACGGCCGCAATTTCCTGGATCTGGCACAGCTCGAACCGGGCGTGCAAATTCAGGACGGCCAGAACTTCGACCCGACCAAAGCCGGTTACTCTTCGATCTCATTCGGCGGCCGTTTCGGCCGAACCGCCCGCATCAATGTGGACGGCGTTGACATCAGTGACGAGACCGTTGGCACCACCACCGCCGACATCCCGGCCAGCGCCATTAACGAATTCCAGCTGGGCCAATCCTCGCTCGATCTTTCTAACGATTTGACTTCGTCCGGCGCTGTGAACGTCACAACGAAGTCGGGCACGAACACCCTTCACGGCGAAGCGTTCGGTTTCATCCGCGACCACAGCTTTGCAGCCAATGCACCCGGCGGCAATGACTTCCCGTTCCAGCGCGAGCAGTTCGGTGGCAGCGTGGGCGGGGCGATCATCAAGAACAAGTTGTTCTTCTTCGCCGACGGTGAGCGCACCAAGCAGGATGGATTTACGGCGGTCAGTTTGGCCGGCTCTCCCTTCGCAAGTTTGAGCGGCGGCTTCAGCCAGCCTTTCCGCGAAAGCAACCTTTTGGCCAAAGTCGATTACAACTTCGGCAACGGCGCCAAAGCGTTTTACCGTTACACTTACTTCGCGAACTCGCTGGATGCCACTTTCGGATTCGGTTTCCAGGTGTACGACAACAAAGATTACACCCGGATACATGTTTTAGGCGTGGACTTCAACACGGGCAGCTTCTCTCACAGCTTTCGCTACTCGTTCCTGAAGTTCCAGAACCAGATCACGGACGTAACTTCAGGCAACCCTGCTCTTCCATTTAGTAGCACCGGGTTGGAGATTGGCGACACGACCCAGTCCTTGTTTGGGCCAAACTTGTTGGCTCCACAGAGCACTCCCCAGCAGAACAGTCAATTGAAGTACGACGGCAGCAAGGTGCTGCGCTCCCATACCATTCGCTATGGGATATCATTCAACCACATTCAGGGCGGCGGTTTTGCCGATTTCTTCGGCACCGCGCCGCGGGTTCGCTTCAATGTTGGGTCGACGAATTGCGGCCCCTCGGCAAACGAATTGTGCTCGGATTTCGCGGCTGCCGGACCTTACCCGGGTGGCTCCGCCAATCCTTTGAACTACCCTGTCAACCGGCTTACCGTCGGCGACGGACAGGGCTTCAACACGCTGCAACCGGCTTTAGGCTTCCCGGCTGGCGGACTGGGACCGGATAACCGTATCGGCCTCTATGTGGGCGATAGCTGGAAGATCAAGCCGAACTTAACTCTGAGCTACGGCTTGCGTTATGACCGCGATACCGGCCGTACCGACAGCGATTTGCCGGCTGATCCCAACATCAACGCCGCCTTCCCCGGCTATGGAAACCCGGTTAAGCAGGCAAACCTCAATTTCGCGCCCCAGTTAGGCTTTGCCTGGGACCCGATGAAGGACGGCAGGACCGTGATTCGGGGCGGCGCCGGCCTCTATTTCGAGAACATAATTTTCAACAACGTGCTGTTTGACCGGCCGTTGCGCTTGCAAACCGGGGCCTTCAACCAGTCGAGCTTAGCATGTAACAACGGCGTTGCGGCGGGCGTCCCGATAGCCGGCGGAACGATAGCACCGGGCCAGCAAGGCTCAACTGATTTCTGCAGTAATAACAATCGCATCGGCGACCAGATTCCGGCGATCCTGTCGTACTGGAACCAGGTTAAGGCTGGGAACCCGTTCAATTTGCAAGCTCCCAACCCCAATTACATCGGCAATTTATTGGCCGCCGGAGTCGGCGATGGCACAGCGCCGGATTTGTTGGGGCCCAATTACAAGACTCCACGCTCTTTGCAGCTGAACATCGGCATCCAGCGTGAAGTTCGCCATGGCATGGTGTTCACCGCCGATTACTTGCGCAACGTGGAAACGCGCACCCTGATCGGCGTTGACGTCAACCACCAGGGCGATGTCAGCACCTTCAACTCAGCCGGCGCAAACGCCGCCGTTGCTGCCACAAACGCCTCTTTCGGTTGTGCATCAGTGGATTGCGCAATCGCCGCGGGCGCTAAAATGTCGGATTACGCTTCTAACGGCCTCAGCACCGCGCTCGACATCGGCGCAGGTTGCACGTCCGTCAACGGAATCGGGCGGCCGTGCGCCTTCGGCGGAGTAAATCAAAGTCAGGCGAATATGTTTTTCCTCGAGCCCGAAGGACGCTCGGTTTATAACGCTTTGCAGACGTCATTGAAGCAAAACGTGAGCAACCCAATGCGCGGCATCAAGGCGGCGAACTTCCAAGTGTCTTACAGTCTGTCACGGTTCTCCAACACCGGCGCCGTCCAGAATACCGGAACACCGGTGGACAACGATCAGGACTTTGTTCTGCAAGCCGCAGACAACAACAACCCCGGTCGATACTTCGGACCATCACTGCTCGATCGCACTCACCAGCTCTCTTTTGGTGGGTACGTAGATGTACCAGCAGGATTCCGCATTGGGCTGATCTCCCACTTCTCCAGCCCATTGGCGAGTTCGATTGATGCTGCCAACACAGGTTCGGCCGGCGATATTTTCCGCACCGACTTTACCGGGGACGGAACGATCCAAGATCCACTGCCGGGGACAAAGTTCGGCGCGTTTGACCGCAGCGTCAACGCCGCTGGGCTCACCACCCTGATCAACAACTACAACGCGACCCAGGCAAATCAGGCTACACCTGCCGGTAAGGTCTTGATCGCCAACGGTGTCATGAGCCTTGCGCAGCTGCAAGCCTTGGGTGGCGTATCTCCAATCATTTGCCCACCACCTCCGACCTCGCAAGCCGGTTGCAACAATTCTCCTGGCAGCCAGGTGAACTTCGGATGGCTCAGAACCACCGACTTGAGGCTGGCCTGGAGGCACACGATCAAGGAGCGGTTCACCGTTGAACCTAGCGTGGGCATCTACAACCTGTTCAACTTCGCCAACTTCAACCTGCCGCCGACAACCATGTTCGGCGTCTTGAACGGCGCAGGAACGGGCTCGATTAACGGAACCACGCGGTCCGATGAAGAAGCGTTCCGGGTCGGCAACGGCACGGGCGTGTATTCGCTCGGCTCGCAACGGCAAATCGAATTCGGCTTACGCTTAACATTCTAGGCTAAAGCGGAACTCGTCAAACTTAGCCATCCGTTCTGCAAACGGATGGCTTATCCAATGTAGTGGTTCGATCAACAGTATGCGCCGCTGGAAGCACGAGCGCTCAATCCTACCGTGCCGAATGGAATAGGCGTATTCGGTCTGGGTTCGCCCGGGTGCTGGAGTTTGGTATGCATTTGAGCTTCTAAGCCCTGCTGTAACTGCATTTCGGGCCGCCGGTTAACCGCTGGTGGCCCGTTTTGTTTGGAGTAACGTTGAACAGATCGTGCGCCTGTAGACGTTCTCGCGCTTCCTGTGTGCTTGTCGGCATGGCGTTCCAGCTTGATCCATTGCCGACCGCTGCGAAAATAGTAGGTCCCTTCCTCGTGGAATTCCACTTTGCCGTCCACGCGCACCATATTCGGGATGATCTTGCCTTTGTCTTCGATGGCGGCTTTGTAGTGCCAAGTGCCATGGACCTTAACGTATTTCCAAACACTCATGACTTCCCCTGTGATAGTTACTGCGTCTCGGGGAACATCGCGAATTCGTGGTTAAGGAAGGTGTGTTAAGGAAATGAGTCGAATTCCGCCTATTTACTGGGGAAAAGTGAGGTAATGGCGGAGAGAGTGGGATTCGAAACCGCCTGAAAACGTAAACTGAAGGACTTGCAGCGCACAGGTGGCGATCCAAAGCAACGTAAGTCCATGAGAAACCAAGAGGCGGGTTTCAAGAGGGTTTCAAGTTTCAGCGCGGTCTTCCTGCGGTATATCGACAGGGGCGCCGACGCACTTCTCCCCTAATCGTCCGTAGGGTGGCAACGAGGCGCGTGGTCGACGCCAGCCTTTTCAGGGCTGGACACGGCCGTCGCGATCTTGTTGAATCTCCTAGCCCTGGCACCCCGAAGTTGCTCGTTGTCGTCAATGGGGAACCGTCCAACGCCATCAATCCATGCGGCAACGTGCCTTCGCCCCGTGAGGTTCCCATTTACCCACTCACGCTTGATGAAAATCATGGGCACAATGGTGCCATTCAACCGAAAGTTTGAATAGGGTGGCATGGTGATCTCCCTGAGGTGGGGACTAGTCGCCCGCCTGGGTGAGCACGCTGTCATTCAGTTGACGTGAGGGAGCGATTGGGGCTGCGGCGCTCTCGCAGAGGGAGTGGAGGCGGTCATTATACTTCGTCAGGAATCCCGACGCCGAGATAATGGCTTTCGCCGCTTTCTTTAGCTCTCCTTCAATCCGATCCAAATCGGCGAATGTGCGCCTTACTTCTTCGGCGAGCGCGGCATTCTTGTCCAGGAAATCCATGCCCTGCACCGCAGTTCATCCCGATGGCTCTGCGCGAGTTCGGCGGTGCGCCTCGCTAGTTCAGACTCAAAGCGAGCCCAACCACTTTGTTCATCCTTCTGGTGCTTGGACAACAGCAGCCGGATGGCTTCCTCGGCGCTGAGTTGGGCGACTCGGGCGAAATCCCTTACACCAAGCCGATCCAAAATCTCAGTTCGCTTCAGTTTGCCTGCTCCCAAACACAAAGGGCACTCAATGGTTTCGGTCGGAATTGCGGATTTTGTGCTCAGAGAACCTCCATGAGAGTGGGTAAAGAGGGAAAACCAAGGACGGGAGAAGGTTGTTACTGCTGATCAAACGGGCCGGGAGCACAGCTCGCCAAGCATGAATTACATGCTTAGTATACGCGGCAGATTTGAGAAGTTGATGAAATCGTGTTGCTCCGCAACCTTCCTGACGATTCGGATTTTGCAGATGTATACTAATGGTGAAGAGAGACCTTATTGGACCATCTCTCGCCGTGCAAAGTCGCCCCCACCTGAAACTGCGGTTCCCCTCAACCTTTGGATCAGTTTTGCTGAGCTAGTTGAAACCCGTCCGGCTGTACCGACCACCGTATCGCCAACCTACTGAACACAACCAGTGCTACCGAACCTGGTTTCATCCTTACTCAACGCAAAGGAGAATCAACGCCATGAAGAAAGCCGCCATTTATGTTCGTGTCTCGACCAGCGATCAACGCGTGGAGAGTCAGCTTTACGATCTGAGAGAACTTGCAGCAAGGAGGGGGCTGGAGGTCGTGCAAGAGTATCAGGATTGCGGCATCTCAGGACTCCGGGCTAGGCGTCCGGGGCTTGACGCCCTCATGGCTGACGCCCGCAAGAGAAAGTTCTCCGTAATTTTAGTTGCAGCATTTGACCGCGTGGCGAGAAGCGTCAGACATTTCTTGCAGATCATCGATGAGTTGGAGAGTCTGGGAGTGGTTTTTATTTCCCGCCGGGAACAAGTGGACACGAGCGGCATGATGGGGCGTCTCTTCCTAACTTTGATTGCATCGATTGCTGAATTGGAGTCCGATTTAATTCGGGAAAGAGTTCGGGCTGGCATGCGAAGGGCGCGGCTTGAGGGTCGGCAAATTGGGAGAGCACGGTTGGATGTAAATCGGGAATTGGTTGTGCAGGATCGCCGCTCCGGGTTGTCACTAAGCGCGGTCGCCAGTAAGCATTCAATCAGCCGAGCAAGTGTATGCAGGCTGATGAATGAGGCGACCGGGAACGCTCATCCCGCTGCTCTGTTCCCCGGTGAAAGCTCGGAGCGACAAGTTCGGCTATAGGAGGTTGCCAAAGGTGACGGACGACATTGCAATGGCTTTGCAACCTTTCATCGCGCTCTCCAATGATTATGGCGAAAACTGAATCTAAGAAGCCTAAAGGCCAGAGGAAGACGAAGCTAAAGCCTTTGCTATGGGTGCTTGAGTGTCGTGTGAGCACCGGAGCTTGGCTCCCTGTGTATAAACGACGGCTGCCGTTTGCTAAGGCACAGAAGCTTAGGAACGAGCAGAAAAGGAAGTTCAGAGGGGAGTATCGTTTCACGACCGTGGTTAACCACGAGAACGTGGAAGAGGTGGAGGACCATTTTCACAGGTCACGGACGGGTAGCGAAGAGTACAAGGCGTTGGGTGATGCACTGCACAGGTGGATTCGAGGATGAAAACTGTTCAACAGGTCATTGACGACACGCTGAAGATTGAGAACCACGACGAACGCTACCTCTACGGTCGGTTCAAAGGCTTTTACCGAGGCAACCAGTACATCGGCTTTCCAATGGATATGCAACTCTTGACCTGCGAAGACTTCCCCGAAGCCGCTGGTTGCTGCGACACCTGCCACACGTTCTACGTCGTGTACGAGATGGACTTGGTTGAGACGCCGCGAGGTTGGGCTTGGTTGTGTTGTGGTGTCCGAAGCAAGTTGTTCCTTCGTGACTACAGCAAAGAGCCGCTATCGGATGGGGAGAAGAAGCTGCGTGAGATATTCGGGGAGCCCGAGCTTGATGATAAGGGCGGGGAACCGGATAAACCTTGGTCTCGATATGTTCCAAGGAGGGCACAATGGAAGTGAGCGATGCGACTACTGAGCAGTTGTGGCGGGGTGCCGCAAGCTGCACTCGGATTTCGAGCCCTACGGGGAACGAAAATGGGGAGGCAAGCGGCACGAAAAACCCGATTGTTCCATCTGCCGCTATTTCCAGCCGCTCCTCCGTCCCGGACAACTGGATCGGGGCGCATGCGCGAATCATCACTCCCCGAGAGCAGGCTTGCTGACCTTTTGGGAACAGGGCTGCGAGGAGTTCGAGCCGGAGAAGGAGGCGGGCACCGAGGAGACGCGCCGCACCCGCTCCGACTTCAAAAACGAAATCGAGAATGTCCTGCACGATGCGCTGGGCGAGTTTACAAAAGCGGAAGTGGGGAAGGTGAACCAGCCGTTTCCGGACGCCGAGTTCCACATCTTTCGCCACGAGGACAAGCTAGACGCCATTCTCTTTTCACGGATTCCCTGCCTGTTCCGGCACACCCCTGCGGATTTTGATCGCCTGCAAGCCGCCGAGGAGATGACGGCAGAGACCCAGCAGGACGGCAGGCGTTTCTGGGGATTGGCACGGGGCAGTTTGGGGCGGTGGTTGAAGAGGGATGCCTCTGCGATTCGCCTGCCGGACAACACGAACGGATTGGAAGGAGAGTTTTGGACGCGGCTTCGCGCTGCGTTCACTTCGGCTCTGGAGCAGAATTGATGAAACAGCCAGGGGATGACAAGGAACGGAGTCGGAAGAAACGGATTCGGCGCATTCTGGGACTCCGCTCCCAGCGGGAGTTACGCCTCACGCCCGGATTTCAGTGCCATGAGGCGCTGTGGGCCGTCGCCCAGAAACTGCCGACCGACTTTGAGCCTTACGGGAAGCGCAGGCGCTGCGATGGCACGATTCACGCCGATTGCTCGTGCAACTGCCGCTGGTTCCATGTTCTGGCGGGCATGCGAGGACAGGATTGGGGCGTCTGCGCCAATCCCAAAAGCCCGAGGGAAGGTCTGTTGACGTTCGGAGCATATGGGATGTCCCCAATACGAATGGGACGGGCGGGAAGACTATCTTGAAACCGCATCTGGCAAGAAGGCGATGAAGCGATTTCAGGAGGCTGAGGTGGAACTCCGGTCATGGACAAAAACGAGGCAGAAAGGCCAGTGAAGAGGGGAGATTGAGAGCATGGCAAAGTAGCCGCAAATGCGAAAGGAATTGGAGCAACAACTCGTCGAGCGATGGCCCAAGTGGTTCAACACTGGGGGCGACATTCACTGCACAGCGATGCCACGTGGCTTCGAGCACGATGACGGCTGGTTCGACATACTCTGGCGGCTATGCGAGGATTTGGAACCTTTAGTCGCCACATTCGAGCAGGAAAGTGGACGCCAGTTTGAAGGGCTGCAGGTGAAAGAGAAGTTTGGCGGACTGCGCTTTTACGTGAACTGTCGTCGGAATGAAGCCATTCGCCAACGCATCGGAATCGCCGCAGACGAGTCCTTTCACACTTGCGAGATTTGCGGCCAGCCGGGCGAACTGCGGGAAGGCGGTTGGATTAAGACCCTGTGCGACCAGCATAACGCTAGCGAACCGGGAGCAAGAGAAATTGGCTGAGCTAACACATGAGCCTTGGCGAAGGTATACGGCACTATTTCTTTGCCGCCTGTGTTTGCGACTGCGAAGAATTCCTCGCAAAATTACTGCCCCACCGCTGGCAATATGTACTCCGTCAGCAGCTTTTCAGTCTGCTCGTGCATTCCGTGCGTGTTGTAGTTCGTGCTGGTGATGACGATGGCCATATCGAGGGCGGGAATCACAACCACCTTATTACCCCCATTGCCTGACATAAAGTACGCCGGATAACTCTTCTCCCCAGATTTGAAGGACTTCAGCCACCACAGGTAACCATATTCGGTCGTCTCGTCGATGCGCGCATGGGGCCGAGTCGAGAGATGCACCCATGATTCACTCACGATGCGCTTCCCCTGCCAATTACCGCCGTTGAGATAGAGTTGGGCGATTTTAAGTAGATCGCGACTCGTCAGGCGCAATCCGCCTCCAGTCATCGGAACGTTCATCGGAGAATAGACCCACTCCGCATTCGTTATGCTCAGAGGCTGAAACAGCTTGTCGCCCGCGTAGCGATCCGCTCGCTCGCCCGTCGCTTTTTGGAGAATTTCGCTCAAGGTGAAAACTCCTCCCGTGCAATAACTGAAATACCGTCCGTAGGGAGGCGCTTCCGCCTGCTCGCCCACGCGCATGTGTCCCCGGATAGGCAAATCGAGAATGAATTGCGCCCAATCCTCCACCAAATACATCCGCTCCTCGTTGCCGCGAGAGGCATCATTCCAATCATCGCACTCCAGCGGCGAACTCATGGTTAGAAAATCTTCAACCGTGATGGCGGTTTTCCGCAGGTCGGGATTTTGAACTTTAGCAGCATGTTCCGGCAGCAGGGCTAGAACCTTAGCATCGATTCCGCTGAGTTTACGCTCGTCGATGGCAATTCCGATTAGTATGTCCGCAATGCTTTTGGTCGCCGACCGGGTGTCGCGAACAGTGGTGGCGTCGCCGTCGAAATAGCCTTCGTAAGCAAGCTTCCCATGGCGGGCGATCAAGATGCTCCCTATTTTCTTGAACTCTCCAGAACGAACGGCGGCATCGAGCGAACGCACGCGAACCTCGGAAAGTCCCGTTTCAGTCTGGGACGCTGTGGGCCAGTCGGGCACCGTCGTTTGAGAGGAGCCTTGAGATTGGGAGTTTGAAGCAATCGAAAAGAACAGCATTACGATCAATGCAGTCCACCGAGCAACGATCATAGAGGCCTCAACCATTCGACGTGGAACCCACAACAGGGTAAGCAGACCCTCACTAAATCCATTTCCGGTGGAACCTGGATGTTTATAGCTTTTTCCAGTCGGTCAACGACACCAGTTCGTCTAGGATTTCCTGCAATCTTTGAAGCCGACGCTGATGATCGCCCGCTGAGCCGGGCATCCTTTTGCCGCCCCCCATGTACAGACGGTTCGCTTCACTGATTTGTGCTATTTCCTCTCGCAACTTCACGATGCGTTCTTTGATGGGGTTTTGCATGACGATAGGCTATTGCAGCCTACGGTGCCAATATCAGCACGCCACTGAGCAATGTCGCCATGACTGGGTTTCACATAGTAGGCGAGCATCCGCCCTTTTGTTCCTTCACCAGACGCCGCTGTCACTCCTGCTCGCTATTTACTTCGCTATCGGGAGTTGCGCGTTGGCAACTACTTGCCAACCGCCATCTCGCTTCTGGAAGACATGAAGGCTGCGGTGCGACTCCGTGACTTCTTTGCCATTCTCCATGCCCTTGGTGGTTCCACGGTGCGTCATCACAACAACGTCGGGGCTGAGCATCTCGAACTTATATTCATCCGCCATGTAAGAAGCATTCGGCGCAGCTGCGCTGACAGCTTTGTTGTCGGCAATCAACTGCTGCTTGTCTTGCGCTTCGCCCTTGGAACCAACCGCCAATAGGTTGTCGCCGATAATTTTTTCCAGCTTGGCGGTATTGCCCCCGGCTTCGCCCCACTGTTTGTCAAGCGAGATCAGACTCTGTTGAACGTCCTTAGGTACATCCTTGGCTTGGGCGCTGATGACCAGCGCCACAGCGGTACACAACACGGTAATCGCGAGACTCCGCTTCATAGGAAAGCTCCTTAACTGGTTAATTGCGGGTTTGAGCCATCGGGACGTGAATGACTTGATGCCGCCGCGATAGAAGGAGCAAGCCTACGCTGCCGATGGGACTCTGTCAATCGACGCCCAATAGAAAAACGGCTTTGGGACAGCCAGCCTGAGATCGACAGAAACCATTTCTCTTCCGTGAGTTTCCCGCGAATCATGTAATCATTATTCATCCATGCTCCGGGTTTCCTCAACTGACCGCGTTTTCATTCTTGCCGGGGCTGGGGTGAGCGCGGAAAGCTTGGGCAAGGTTAATTCCTATCGCCGCGGCCAGAGAAGCGAACTACGGGAAAGCGGTTGGATTAAGACTTTGTGCGACGGGCATGCGAGTGCACGGGAAACAGAAAAGTGATGCAAGAAATGAGTGATCCCACCAAGATCCCATTGCAGCTCCGCGTACTCCGCCTTGGCTTCTTTCAGGGTAGGGATGTCAGGGTCTGCGCCTTTCCAGAATGCGAGCAACACTTTCGTCACAGAAACGTGACGTACAGCAATACACCGAAGCAGATAGCAATCGCTACCACGCAGATCACATAGCACGTTAACCGCATGCCCCTATCTTCTTCCGAAAACTGTTCTGTGTGGGACACGATGGAAACCTCCCAACAGAAGGCCAGCGGACTCTAGCCTACCAATTCGACGATCCTGTAGCCGCTTGCGGATGTTTCCAGATACATATCGTCTTACGATATAAATAATAATAGTGCAAGGGAAACTTGTCAACGCGGATGAGCCCGGCGAATGACCCCAGGCGCTCGCCAAACAAAGCCGTAGGGTCTTGCGGCACATAGCCTGCGGCACATAGCCTGCGGCACATAGCCTTGACAAGCCCCTGCGATGAGCGGAGAATGCCTTTCCATCAGGGTGAGCGCCAGCGATTTCGCTCACGGTAACTCAGGCTTCTGCACGCAAGCTGTCACCCACCCGTATTTAGCTTTCGTCCTCAATCATCGCTCTCATATCTCGTTAGTGATCTACAAATGCTTGAGGAGGTGGTACATGTTCGCTCCGCTGCGTGAACTCTGGCTGGAGGATAAAGGGCAAGACATCGCCGAATATGCGGTGATGCTGGCCGTTATTCTGATAATTGTAGTGGGTACGGTTCGCCTCATCGGAAGCAATGCGAACAATGCGTTTTCCGCCGTAGCGAGTTCGATCCAGTAAGACGTTCGGGTGGGGGTGCCTGCTGTCGCGATCGTGTTCTGCGAAACCGCCTGTCTTTTCGGAGTGCAGCCATGAACATTACTG
Organism: uncultured Acidobacteriaceae bacterium; assembly: GCA_963703635.1. Lineage (GTDB taxonomy): Bacteria > Acidobacteriota > Terriglobia > Terriglobales > Acidobacteriaceae > Sulfotelmatobacter. The sequence continues at coordinate 233,440 of CAVPEZ010000034.1, read as the reverse complement.
GGCTCGGAGCCAACCGGCTTCGTCTGAAGATGAGAATCATGAGCGACGGAGACCTGTTGTGGCTCTTCCTTGATCACCGGGAGGAGTGTCTACAGGAGTTCTGGGAAGAAGTGCACACTCGAAAAGCCGCTGGTACGTTATCCAGAAACAGTCCATTCTGGGCGATAGACGAACTCGCAAAATACCCTCAACTGCGAAGCTCCGGGGGCAATTCCAACCTGATTGAACTCACCCGTGAGGAATGGGAAGCGCACAGACGCCGAAAGATGTTTCGAGTGCTGTCGGCTTGAGGGTTCACAAGGCACGGCTTCATTGCAGCTTCGCGTACTCGGCCTTGGCTTCTTTCAGGATAGGGATGTCGAGGTCGGCGTCTTTCCAGAGGGTGAAAAAGTCCTGATAGGCGGCTTTCGCTTTGGCGGTGTCACCTGCCATCGCGTATGCACGCCCGATTTGAAGATGGGCGAGCGCACCGGGTAAATGATTCAAAAGAATGCCTGGGTGATCGAGTATTTTCTGGAATTCGACTGCCGCCTCTTCTGCTTGCCCGGCCTGAAGGTAGGCGATTCCACGAACGTAAACAGGGTACATGGCTGGAGTGTCGCCCAGTTCATAAGGCTCGGCCTGCTTTAGGATTTCGATCGCCTTGTGCGGATTATGTCGGTCAAGCCAAATGGCGGCGCGCACTGACGGCAAGTAATAGCTCTGAACCATGGTGTCAACCGGATGCTGTTTGTCGAGCACATCAGCGAGTTCCTGGGCCTGAATCGGATCTCCTGCGCGAGCGAAGACAATGGCTGCCCGTGATCGCACAGGCTGTCCTGGTGCCAACGCAAGTGCGGCCTCGGCATCCTTGCGAGCTACATTCAAGTTGCCCACCTCCGCTTCCCGTTCAGCTGCGAGTGCTTCCCACATCGCACCCATTTCTTTTGTACGGTTGCGGTTGGCAGCCTCCACCCCACGATCGCTGTAACCTCGCGCCGCGACGTACCGCCCATGGTATGCCTCGGTGTTTGCCTGAATACCAAAAAGTAAATAGTCAGAGCTATGGCTGTCTCCCGCAAGTTGCGCGTGCATGCCAGCTTCATCATTATTTAGAAACGCAAGGTCATACCTTGCCTCACGCAAGACGTAGCCGCCCAGATGATAGGCTGTCGCCTGTTGTTCGGCTCGTTTGGCATCTTCCCACCGATTCTGGCGGAGATAAAGTTCCACCATCATTCCATAGTCGCCAGCGTTGTCTGGCTCGAGTTTCAGCACCGTTAACATCTCCTTCGTCGCTTGCTCGTACTTACCGAGAGCTGCGTATTTGGTCCCCAGGCGGGCGTGAGGAACGGGGTCCTGAGGATAGCTTTGACTCCACGCTTGATAGATTTGGATGGCTCGATCGGACTCCCCGGTAACGAATGCGTAGTACGTCGACTCGATGTAGAGCCGTTCCCGTTCGGTTGTGCGATCTTTCAGGGCGAAAGCCTTCTTGAAGTTTTCGTTGGCATGATTGGCTTCGCTGACATTGGAGTAATTCACGCCGAGAGCAGCGTAGGCCAGCGCAAAATTAGGGTCGAGCTCTACCGCCCGTGAGAAAAGGACACGAGATGCCTGGTCGTCACCGTTGTCTTTTGCCCGTTGAGCTTGCGTGTACGCCTTTAGGGCGTCGAGGGAAGATGTAGTCGCCTGTTCCAGCGGGGCGTCGAACTTCTGCACCGATGCGAGGGATTCACCGAGTTCGCGGCGTAAGGCTGAGGCTGTCTCGGCCAGAGCGGCCAAGACATGCTCTTTGCTGGCTGCCGTTGCCTGTTCGGCAGCAATGGTGTCCCCGGTCTGGCAATTTGAGGCTCCCAGACTGAGCACATACGTGTTGCCGATGCTGGCGATCGAGCCCACGATATAAGCTGAGCTGCTGTTGCGCAGGCAAACCTCCCGTGCGACATCTTTAGTCACCGCTGTTCCGGCGGGCCTCGTCATCTGCTTCAAAGTGGAATTAACTTTGTTGTCAGAAAGTATGTTAAGGAAGGGAGACTGGCGCAAGGCAACACCGAGTCCCTGTTTCAATGTGTCGTCGAACACCGGATCGCCAGTCGAGTTGGCGAAGTCCGCGAGCACGATGGTGTCTTTCTCGGTTAGGCGCTTGCTTTGTTGATGCGACAGATAATAGAGCCCGCCCCCAACCAGTCCGACAAGCAACAAGATTGCCAATGGTGTAACAATTCTCCAGATTTTGCTTTTCTGAGTGGCGAGAGACTCCTGTGCTGCTACCGTGCCAGAACTTGCTGCCGCCAAGTGTCCACCTTCCGTGTCCCGCTTCAGTCGTTGCAAGTCAGTGCGAACCTCAGAGGCATGCTGGTAGCGGAGGTTCCGATCCTTCTCCAAACATTTGCCGATGATTCGTTCCAATTCGGATGGAAGATCGGGATTGAGGCGCACAGCGGAGGCAGGTGCCCGGTTCAGGATGGAGTCGAAAATCACTCCCGTGCTTTCGCCACGGAAAGGCAGCGCCCCGGTCGCCATCTCGTACAAAACCGCCCCAAAAGAGAACAGGTCGGTGCGGGCGTCCAGTTCCTTGACTCGGACTTGTTCAGGGGACATGTACGCAATGGTTCCAACCGTTTGACCGGGACTCGTTAGGTGCTCTTCCAGCGTCACCGTGGAAGCGGCAGTTGCGCCTTCCACGGCGCTGAGGACAGGCACGATCTTGGCCAATCCGAAATCCAAAATCTTCGCGTGCCCGCGCTTAGTAACGAAGATATTTGCGGGCTTGATGTCCCGGTGGACGATCCCCGCAGAGTGTGCGGCATCGAGCGCGTCTGCGATCTCGATAGCAAGCGACAGCACCATCTCGATTTCCAAAGGCTTCCCGCCGACCCGATGTTTCAAGGTCATCCCTTCCAAGAATTCCATGACGATGAACGGCTGACCGTCTTGCTTACCGATCTCATGGATCGTGCAGATGTTGGGATGGTTTAATGCAGAAGCAGCACGTGCTTCGCGCCGGAACCGTTCCAAAGCTTGCGGGGCATTCGCTAGGTCAGGCGGCAAGAACTTGAGGGCAACGAAGCGCCCTAGTTCGGTGTCGTCAGCCTTGAACACCACGCCCATGCCGCCCCCACCGAGTTTCTCAGTGATGCGATAGTGCGAGATGGTTTGGCCGATCATTTGCAGGAATGCTATGGCGTGCGGTCAGGCATGTCAATGCACGGCCTTCGTTACAACTTTGAGTGCTCCGCTTTGGCTTCTCTCAGAATGGGGATGTCGGGATCGGCGTCCTTTATGTGGTTCGTGAGTCTACGTAGGTACTCTTCACCTTTGCTCTTGGCAGCCCGACATTGCATAGGTTCCATCGAGTTTTACCGAGCCAGAAACCTCTTTTGGCAATCGGTGGATGCGGACACCAACTGACTGAACTCGGGAGTTCCTCGAATCTTCACAAGTAATGGGTCGGCCTTCAGAGCGGCGGTGGCGCAATAGTTGTGTTCGATAGCCCTTCCGATTAAGCGCAACGCAACGTCTTTCTTACCGCAGTAGGAGAGAATGCTTCCCTGTTCATACCAGGCCTCGGGATCGGGTTGGGTCATCACGAGCACTTCCGTCTGCGTAACGATCTTATCCAGGTCCTCGTCCGGGCGCGTGTTGAGGCAAGCTTCTAACAGGTCGCGATGCCATCCGGGAGTATCGGCCATCTTCTTTACAGCCTGCCGGGCCTCCTCTAGCTTGCCTTCTCGCAGCAGATTGAATGAGGTAGTGCGATTTGCCCATTCCGACCCGGCGTCCAGCCGGATAAAATCCATTGCTCGTTCAGTCTTTCCTAGCTCCGAGAAGCCCCACGCACAGGAGCGGAACGAGAAATTTCCTGGAGCAAGTGCTATCGCCACATCGCACTCGTGCCCTGCTTCTTCCAGAAGACCTGCATACCTCAATACGTAGCCTAGGGTGAAATGGGCGTCGGCACTTTCCGGGTGGCGTTTCACCAATTCTTGCGCCTGTTTGTACGCCTTGTTCGACTCACTTCGCTCCACGTGATTCGTGATCAGATTTCCGGCGGCTTCAATCAAGTTGGGATCGAGTGCCAAAGCTCGTTCATTAGCAGTATTAGAGCGCTCGAAAACAGCCTCCCCGCCGTTCGAAAAGGTCGCGTCCAGGTAATATCGAAAGCCCAGTGCTTCCCATGCCGGAGCATAGCTCTGGTCCATCCCGACCGCACGTTCCAGCATTCCTATAGCTTCCTTGTTCGGGGTGGGGTCGTGCGGTACGGCGACGCTGCGCAGATACAGATCATATGCCTCTTCGCTCTTTGGACGAGTGCCATTCTCTGCAGAGGATACCGAAGCACCAAGCACGGGCAGAAGTCCCTGTCGAACTTTTGCCGTAAGCTGCTCTCGCATCGCAATCATGTCTAAAGTCGAGACACTCATGGAGTCCCGCCATACACTGCGGTTATCCTCAACATCCACAGCCTCTAGACTGATCTGCAACCGGTCCCCCTCTCTCAAGTAGTGACCAGTCACAATCTTCGCCACACGCATCTCGACGCCAGCCTTTTGCAAGTCCAAGTCTGCGCTAACGTACTTGCTCGTCATCGCGAATGGTCGAATAGACAAGGAGGGCACGTGACTCAGCGCGGTCGCAATCTCGTCGGGCAGTGCCATCCGGAGAAAGTCACTATCTTTGTCTGAACCAACATTTTGAAACGGAAGAACCGCGACAGCCGTTGCGCTTGCGCGGCTAACTCCAGATGCGGAGCCGCGCTTGAATTGCCAGAGAAGAACGGCAATCACGCAGGCAGCAACGATACCGGCTAACCACGCGACCTTGGCAAAGGCTGGTCGATATCCGGAAGCAGCGATTCTGCCACTGTGCTCGGAACTCGAATCCCGCCTTGCCCGCGTCAAGTCCGCCTTCATATCGGAGGCGTGCTGATACCTGACATCCAGATTCTTCTCCAATGCCTTGTCGATGATGTGTTGCAGCTCTGGTAATGCGTGGGGGTTCAAACGCACAATCGGGATTGGCGAGCCGTGCACGATCGCGTCGAAAATTGCTCCCGATGTATCACCCGTGAAGGGCAAAAGTTTTGTGGACATTTCGTAGAGGACCACTCCAAAGGAAAACAAGTCGGTGCGAACGTCTAAGGGTTTGCCCAGCACCTGCTCCGGCGACATGTAAGCCACAGTGCCCAGAGCGGTGCCCGGACTGGTGAGATGCTCAGCGTCGTCATTGGCCAGGGATTGCGTCTTCTGTGCAGCGATTTGGCTGGCGGACTTGGCGGGAACGGTAAGCTTGGCCAGCCCAAAGTCGAGAATCTTGGCATGCCCGCGCTCGGTGACGAAAATGTTTGCGGGTTTGATGTCTCGGTGGACGATCCCTTTCGCGTGTGCGGCATCGAGGGCGTCGGCAATCTCGATCGCTAGCGACAGAATCAGTTCCGTTTCCATCGGACGCCCACCGATCCGGTGCTTCAGCGTCAGGCCATCAAGAAACTCCATCACGATGAACGTCTGGCCTTCGTGCTTTCCAATCTCGTGGATGGTGCAGATGTTGGGATGGTTGAGGGCAGAAGCAGCACGTGCTTCGCGGCGGAAACGTTCCAATGCCTGCGGGTCTTGGGCGAGGTCATCGGGAAGAAACTTCAGGGCGACGAAGCGGCCGAGCTCGGTGTCCTCGGCCTTGTAGACCACACCCATCCCGCCGCCGCCGAGCCTTTCAAGAATGCGGTAGTGCGAGATGGTCTGGCCAATCACTGGAGCAGAATCCTACGTCTGTGAAACGGGCAAGTCAATGAAAGTGATGGGGTTGCCAAGACCTCAACAGGATGGTTGTTGAAACATCGCGGTTACACTCATCTTCCCGGCAAGGGGCACTTGAGCGCTATGGCCTGGTTACGTAAACTATCGGCAAACAGCAAGCGATAAGGCAGGATTTTTTGGGCTATTGCAGCCTCGCGTACTCTGCCTTGGCTTCTTTCAGGATGGGAATGTCAGGGTCGGCACGATTCGTAAGACTCGGAGCTTCGTTAGAGGAACGGGACGAGGAACCAAAATCCCCGGTTCAGTTGGAATTTCCGTCGGTGGGCTGCGGATCGGGTGCCCCGTTTTGCCTGAAACACAAACCCAGGGCACCGTCGCGAGCCTGTTGGGAAGAGTATCCGACCTCCATCTCATCACTTGCGAACCACTTGAGTTGATCTGAACTGTTACTTGCCAGGCAGGTAGCTCAACTCGGGATGAAATTGAACGATCTCGCTTGTCTCTTTCTCCACTGAATGGTCGATTCGATCAAGGATTGAATCTGCCTCCGCCTGTCCAAAGGCTTCTTTAAGCATTTCGCGGAAGGGCTTCACGTCAGGTTTATCCTCGAAATCTGCCCAAGTGTTACGAGGCAGTGCCAGCACATAGACTCCTGTCGGTCCGCCATTCGCCAACTCGTACCACTCGTAATTGGGAGACCACTTCGTCTTTTGCGCCGCCTCATAGACCCGGCCGATCGCAGACCGGAAATCGGAGTCCTTCCCGTAGCGCACGTGAAAGGTGAGAATTTCCGCAAACTTGGCAGGCATCTTAGCACCGGTGGGGTTACTGATCTTCGGCATGAACTCATAGTAACGAGTGATGACGGAGTCCACATAGTTCCCGATCACTTTCTGGAATTCCGCCAAGTCGGTCTCGTCCGGAATGGCTGGCTTGTCTAAATCCGCCCAGTGTTGGCCCCACCGGCCGACAACGTAGGTTCCGGTATTGTCGCCGCTGAGTATCTCGAATACCAGCAATGGTTGAGGGTCCTTTTGTTGCTTATGCCATGCGGCCTTCTCCTTTCGTCCAGCCTGGTACTGCGGCACCATCCCGTTCTTCGGTTTCTGGAACTCAAGAGCGGCGATGGTTCCGGGCTTTTCCTGGGCGGCCAGCGAGCATGCGAACAACATGATCCCAAGCGCTGATAACATCTGCTTGCGTTTCATTGTGTCCTCTCTCTGTCGGTAGGTTGTTTGGTTTCCCCACACTTTCAACACTCAAAGTCGCTTGCTCGTGAGACCAAGTTATAGCTTCGATTTGGTGCCGGAGTGTAGATGGAAGAAAACACACCCACCCTACACCATTTCGTGCAGGCATGGTAAAAATAGTGATTGCGCCAATTTTCGGACCTTGTGCGTGGCTGCCAGCGGCTCTGAAAGGATTGTTGGCGTAACATGGCGGTTACACTCATCGACCGGGAATCGTGGCAAATTCTCAATGAGCGAAATCGCCTGTGGCTGTTGAAAAACTCCATTTTCTTCAAAACAGCAGAAATTTGGGGGATAGAAAATGTCTAGAAAGACCGAGAAAGTCGTTTGTAGGGCATCCTAGCGCGATTTTATTTTTGCGAATTTCGCAGGAAGGAGTTTTTCAACAGCCACGCCTGATAACGCCACTTGAGGAGGGCGACTGGCGTGGGGTGGCCAGTTCTCTGTGCACGAAGATAAAAAGCCCCGATGATTCGCACTTCTGCTTCGCGTGGGAAATGGAGGTAGCTGTCTGAGCTCCCTCGATACGGTCCTTTAGGGAAGGCTCTCCTCTTGCCCCGAATATGCAGTTAGTGGGGAACTCCCACGCGCCTGACAAGATCCTGAAATCTCGGGTCACTGCGAAGGGGATTCATTCGGGGATCCACCCCGATCCATGGCATTCAAGTCGAACGTTCAAGATATCCTGTTTCGAGAGACTTAAAAGCCTGCTCTTTTTCGCCGAGGTCGACATAGACGCCAGCCACAATGAACCGACAGATATAGCGGCCCTTTGCGAACACCAATGCCCGGTTGAGAAACTGTGCGGCCTTCGCCTGCTCACCCGCGCGGGCCAGGGCTGACGCCGCAGTAGCCACTACACTTGGGCTGTCTGAAACACTGATTACGTTTTCTGCCGCACGAGTAGCTTCGAGGGGTTGCCCCAGGTCGGCGTAGGCTAAAGCAAGCATCGCATAGGGCAGACCGGCCCGTGGTTCGAGTTCGATCGCTTTCTGGGCCTGCTCCACCGTCTCCCGCATCCGCCCGGAGTAGTAGTAGGTCCAGAGCGCTTCGGCGCGGCTTTCGACTGCCAGCGGATCGCTAAGGTAAGCCAGCTGAATGTGCGAGATTGCTTCATCAAAGCGCCCCAAAGTCGCCAGATAGTCGGAATAGCCCAATTGCGCTTCTGGGAGGCTCGGATCGATCTCCAGCGCGCGGCGATACTCTGCTTCTGCCGTGGCCCAGTTCCAATCGAAAAGCATGGATACGTCGCCCAGTGTAACGTGCGCGACGGCCAAGCTTGGGTCAAGTTCCACGGCCTTCAGCGCCGCTTGCTTTGCCCGTGGCATCACTTCAGCCGGAGAACTGTAATACGTGTGCAACGCAAGGTATGCTTGAGCAAGGGCGGCATAGAGGCGGGCGTCTCGCGGGTCCTTGGCGATGCCTTCCTGGAAGTACCGGACTGCTTTGTTTTCGCTTTCTCGCGTGCCCTGTCCTAGTTCATGCATGCCCAGAAGATATTTATCGTAGCTTTCCAGGTTGACTGGGGAGTTGGCAGGGTGACCACGATTCCCCGGCAATAACTGGATGGAAAGAGAGTGAGTGATTTTCTCCGCGATTTCTCTTTGGATGCTCAAAATATCAGTGAGGGGCTTCTCATAGCTTTCAGCCCATAGATGCGTCTGATCGGTTGCTTGAATCAACTGTGCAGTGATCCTCACACGCTGGCTGGCCTGTCGTACGCTCCCTTCCAGCAAATAGTTCACCCCCAGCTCGCGGCCTATTTGAGCGGCGCTTTCCTGGGTGTTCTTGTATCGCATGGCGGAAGTCCGCGCGATCACGCCTAGACTCTCGGGTTGCAATTGTCCCAGTTGCGCAATCATTTCTTCCGTCAGCCCATCGGCGAAGTAGTCTTCGTTGGTGTCGCCACTCAAGTTTTCAAACGGGAGTACCGCCAACATTGCTCGTTTGGCAGAGAATTGCGGCGCTGGACGGTTGCGCCACCCAAGCCAGTAAACCGCAAACGCGAATAGAACGGCCGCCGCGGCGGCAACGGCAAGAGGGAACCTTGTGGCAAGAAAGCCCCTGGCAACGCGTGCCGGCGTTGCTTTCTCTACCTCCTTTGTTTCCAGTTGACGCTTGAGACGCTTCAGCTCTGCACTGAGGTCAGAGGCATGCTGAAAGCGCAGACTGCGATCTTTGTCGAGCGCCCGATTGATGACGTCTTCCAGCTTCGGCGGGACGTCCGGATTAAGCCGCACGGGAGCCACGGGATCACGATTGAGAATGCCGTCGAAGATCGAAGCGGTCGTATCACCCCGAAAGGGCATGCTGCCCGTCGCCATCTCGTATAGGACCGCGCCGAAGGAGAACAGGTCTGTGCGTGCGTCCAATTCCTTGCACATGACCTGTTCCGGCGACATGTAGGCAACAGTCCCGACAGGCGTGCCGGGAGCGGTCAGGCGTTCTTCCAATGTCACTGTCGATTGCTCCGTCGCCCCAGAACCGCCATTGCCGAGGGCAGGCGTCACCTTCGCCAGCCCGAAATCCAGAATCTTGGCGTGTCCGCGCTTGGTGACGAAGATGTTGGCGGGCTTGATGTCGCGGTGGACTATGCCTTCTGCGTGGGCTGCGTCCAGTGCGTCCGCAATCTCGATGGCCAGCGAAAGAATCAGTTCCGTTTCCAGCGGACACCCCGCGATGCGGTGCTTCAGCGTCAGCCCGTCCAGAAACTCCATGGCGATGAACGGCCTGTCATCTTGCTGCCCGATTTCATAGATCGTGCAGATGTTGGGATGATTCAGTGCAGACGCTGCTTGAGCTTCCCGCTGAAAGCGGGCCAAGGCTTGGGGGTCTTTAGCAACTTCATCAGGCAGAAATTTCAGTGCGACAAATCGACGCAGGGTTACATCCTCGGCCTTGTAGACCACACCCATGCCACCACCACCCAGTTTCTCGACGATGCGGTAGTGCGAGATGGTTTGGCCGATCACTGAAGCAGAATCCTACGTCCGTGAAACAGACAAGTCAATGAAACCCGTGGACTTGGCAGTGGCTCAACGGGTCAGTTGTTGATAAATCGCGTGGGTGTTGAAAAAGTCCTTCCAGCGAAATTCGCAAAAATAAAATCTGCGCTAGGATGCCCTAGGAACGACTTTCTCGGTCTTTCTAGACATTTTCTATCCCCCAAATTTCTGCTGTTTTGAAGAAAATGGAGTTTTTCAACAGCCACGCCTGATAACGTCAGTTGACAATTCTGCGCAGCAGTCAGGCATGGTTGGAAGATCGCCACGCTGCTATTGCAGCTTCGCATACTCCGCTTTGGCTTCTTTCAGGATGGGGATGTTGGGGTCGGCGGCCTTCCAGAGGGTGAGGAAGTCTTGGTATGCACTCTTCGCTTTGGCAATGTCGCCGGTGAGAACATAGGCGCGGGCAAGGCCGAGATGTGCAAGTGCGCCGATCGGCTGATTTCCGACCGCGCCGTAATGGTCCAGGATTTTTTGAAACTCACCCTGTGCGGCTGCGCCCTGCTTAGCAGCTACGTAAGCTCCACCTCGTAAGTAAACGGGATACAGGGCAAAAGTGAAGGAAGTGTTGGTCTGCCCCAATTCGTACGGCTCTGCTGCTGCTAGTGCTCCGATGGCTCGTGAGGCGTCACCGCTGCGAAGCGCAGCGGCACCGCGAATCATGGGCAGGTAGTCAGATTGCACAATCGTATCCGCGGGAAACTTTTTGCGGAGATCGTCCGATTGCCGTGCTGCCTGCGACGAATCGCCTGCCAGCGCCAAGGCAATCGCGGAGAACGCATTCCCTTGCCTGCTATCGGATCGCAACATCGCGGCTTTGGCGTCCTGTTTCGCCGCGTCCATATTGCCTACCAGCGCTTCGCGGACTGCGGAGTGCCCCAGATATTCCGCCGCGGTTTCCTTTTCGTTCGTTCTTTCGGCAGCGTCGGCTGCACGCCGCGTCAGTTCGCGGCTCTTGGCGAACTCCCCGTTATATGCGGCAGTTTCAGATTCGAGGAAGAGTATTTGATCTTCGACTCCTGGTTTTCCTGTGGCATCGGCGACCTGCCGTTCCATCCCGGCGGCGTCCTGTTGCAGAAAATCGATGTTGTAAAGAACCAGAGGAAACCAGGGAGAGTCGACATGGTGAGCCCGCGAGTCTTGTACCAGGGCCTTGGCCTGATCAAGTTGGTTGATCCACTGATAACTGTAGGTGAGATTTACCGAGTTATTGCCGCTGCCCGAATTGATCTTCCAAGCCTCCAGCGCCGCGGCACGAGCCTTCTCGTAGTCTCCCATGAAGGTAAAAGTCGTCCACAAATTTGTCGGCGGCTCGTCGTCACGAGGATAGCTTTGCGCCCATGCCTGATATGCGGTGCGGGTAGCCTCAAGATTTCCGGTGACGACCATCTCGTAGAATGAGGAGATGGCAAGCCGTTCGCCTTCGCTGACCCGTCCCCGCAATTCATAAGCCTTGCGAGTATTTTCTGCACAGAGAGCAAGTTCACTCAAGGGCTGATAAGCCTGGCCCAGCCGCAAATAAGCCATCGCGAAATTTGGATCCAGCGAAATCGCCCTTTGAAAAAGGGGAATAGCAGCGGCGTAGTCGTTCGCCACGTCGGTGGTTCGATTGCCGAGGGTGTAGGCCTGCAGCGCCTCAAGTGATGAAGTGGTCACGCTGTCGGACGGAGCATCATACTTTTGCACCGAGGCGAGCGATTCCCCCAGCCTTGCGCGCAGTTTCGCTGAGGCGGCTCCGAGAACTTCGAGGATCTTTTCCTTGCCGTTCGCTGTCACTTGCTCCTCGGAGAGCAGGTCGCCGGTGCGGCAGTTCACCGCCTTCAGACCCAAAACATACTGGCTCCCTAAACTGGAGATGGAGCCCTCAATGGTGGCTGCGCTGGCCGTGCGCTGGCAAACGTCACGTGCGATTTCCGGTGTCAGCCGCGCCTGTTTCGGCTGGTTCATCAATGTCAGCATTCGCGCGATGCGCTCGTCCGAAACCAGGCTGAGAAATGGCGACTGCTCCAGTTGCGCCGCGAGCCCTTGCCGTAAGGTGCCATCGAAAACGGCGTCGCCCGTGCTGTTGGCGAAATCGGCGAGAACAATGGTGTCCTTCTCGGTCAGGCGGTGCGTGGTCTGGCGTGAGTGAAAGTAGAACGCTCCGGCAATTACAACCGCGAGAAGGACTGCGGCTGCGGGAACCAGAATCTTCCAGAGTTTCCTGCCCGCGACGGGAACTTCGGCGACCTTCACGGCCCTCGATGGCGTAGATGGAGCAAGCGCAGGGGAGTAACCCGATGCTGGCGACGGCGGCTGGGCTGGAACCTGAGCGCCGCTTTCCAGTGCCACCGCCACGGTGCCAGAACCCGCAGCTATGGCTCGTCCCGTCTCTGTATCCCGCTTCAGGCGTTGCAGGTCGGATCGCATCTCGGAGGCGTGCTGATAGCGGAGACTGCGATCTTTCTCCAGTGCCTTGTTGAGGATGTCTTCAAGCTTGGGAGGCACATCATGGTTTAACCGAACCACCGCCACAGGGGCGCGGTTCACGATAGCTTCACAGATCATCGCCGAACTTTCCCCGTGAAAGGGCAATGCACCCGTCGCCATCTCGTACAACACCGCACCGAATGAAAATAGGTCGCTTCGCGCATCCAACTCTTTCGCCCGCACCTGCTCCGGCGACATATAAGCCACCGTTCCCAGCATGGTACCCGGACTGGTCAGATGGTCTGCGTCCAACGAAGCTGTCTGTGTGTTGAGAGACGCAATGGTGCTCGAAGAACTGCCTGCCAGACTGATCTTGGCCAGCCCGAAATCCAGAACCTTGGCGTGCCCGCGTTCCGTGACGAAGAGGTTCGCCGGCTTGATATCGCGATGAACGATCCCCTTTCCGTGTGCGGCGTCTAGCGCATCGGCAATCTCAATGGCAAGAGACAGGATCAGTTCGGTTTCTAGCGGACGCCCCGCGATGCGGTGCTTCAGCGTCAGGCCATCCAGAAACTCCATAGCGATGAACGCCTGTCCGCCCTGCTCGCCAATGTCATAGATGGTGCAGATATTGGGATGGTTCAGTGCGGACGCAGCCTGCGCTTCGCGCAGAAAGCGGGCGAGCGCCTGTGGATCTCTGGCAACGTCATCCGGGAGAAACTTGAGGGCGACGAAGCGATGTAGTCGCGTGTCCTCAGCCTTGTAGACCACACCCATCCCGCCACCACCTAATTTCTCGATGATGCGGTAGTGCGAGATTGTTTGGCCGATCACTGGAGCAGAATCTTACGTGGGCAAAATGGGCGAGTCAATGAAAGTGGTCGAGTTGGCGCTTGCTCAAGAGGATTGCTGCTGCAGAGGAGAAAGGGCAGCGTATGATGAGGTTCCATGGTTGATCCCGGCTGTCTCCCTGTGAATCGCAAACGCGGAAATCCCAACTGGGGGCGTCCCATGCCGCCCTCCCTGGCACTCCCCACTGAATTCGACCTGCTGGTCAAGCAACTGGAGCTGACGGCAGAGATGTATACGTCATCAGCAGCCCTACGTGCTTGGTGCAGGCAAAACAAGGATCGCGTCTACATCCCAGAATGGCTGCTTAAGGAGTTGTGCATCGCCGCGGACGCCGCCTGACGACTTGGGCGGCAAATTAGGTAGGAGCCTGACGCCGCCGGTTGCTGTTTCAAAATCCCCTCTCTGACAATGTCGGCGGTGCCAAGCAGTTTTCTATCCTCTGTGCCGCAGCGGTGCTGACCGTCTTCATTGCTGGTCTCCTTTATCTCTAGCGCGTCGATAACTTGGTAGCGTACAGCACTCGGTCGGAGACCGGCTTTCTCGTCTCATCTGGTTACGTCAATTCCCAGGCAACCACCGTCGGCGTGATGCAAGGAAAAGCCGCCCAGACAACGGGCGGCTTGCTGTCTGTTGGGACGTGATCCGTGAGAGCAGCTAGCCTACTTCCCGCTGCTCAGCTTCGACAGCTCGGCGATGGTTGCCTTGTCGTCGTAGACCCCGGCGGAAACCACATACGGGGTTCCTTTGGCACCTAAGCTATACGTGAGCTTGCGGGAGCCCTCCTTATCGCCGGGCTTCGGCCACCAATACTCGGACCAGACGCCGGAGGGCTTCTTCGCTGCATCGCAAAAGTCTTTCTGGAACAACTCCTTCCCCCTAGTGTCCTTCATCGTCATGAAGTCTTGGCCTACTCGCTCCGGACTGATTGGTTGAGCCGCTATCACCTTCTTGTCGCAGTTCTGGATGAAGATATACGTGTCTGCCCACACCCACGGGCCCTCTTTCTGTTTAAACTGTGCCAAGTCCCCTGTCTTCGATAGGGCGCTGGCTGCTTCCCTTACCTTGGCGATGACTTCCTGGGCGGTTGCATGGTCCTGCCCAACCGCTACAGTGCACAAGGCCATGTTAAGGAAAGCCACCGCCACACCGGCGAAAATCCTGCTGCTCTTCATGCGGAATCTCCTCTGTGATCAACAAACGGCACCCAGTCTACACCCATCCCCCCGTTCGCAGAATTGCGAAATGATTTCGGATGTATATCTCTAACGCAACCCACTGAAAACGCGCGGTAAAATCACAAAGGGCCGAGCGGAATCTAGTCCGCTCGGCCCTTAGATTTTGCAGATGGTTCCCAACCGTTGTTAACGGTACGACAGCCACCCGCAACGAGTCAACCTTACCAGTGTGTCGCCGACGGGAATCGAACCCGTATGAGCCTTTCGGCCCAGATGGTTGGGAACCATCCGCGTCTGCCATTCCGCCACAGCGACGATCCATCCTAGAGCGTAACGTTTGTATAAGTCAAGACCCATCCTTATGGTCCGCCCCGCCCAGTAATCATGGAATGCGTTAAATGCGCTAAAACAGGCACGTAGAAGTGCGTAGAATGTTCCACTTGACATTTATGTATGACCGGAATTAATCTCTACCTTGGTGGACAAAATGCCTGAAGACAAACTGCTCGCGCTCCCCGGCAGTTCTTGGGAAACTGTGAAGCGGATCATCCGTGCATTTTCAGCCGTGCAAAATGACGAAAATCCCAAGGTTGAGGAAATTGCGAAGCTCGCTGGGGTGCCCCGTCCCGTGGTCAGCATGAACAATGGATTCCTACGATCTGTAGGAATAGTCAGGCCTGATCAATGGAAGCTCACAGATGGCGGCCGCCGCTATGTGACTGGTTTGCAAATGGCCAACGAGTCCATGGCCGCCGAGAGCCTCGCCGAGACAGCACGACTGAACCCCACAATCGCTCAATTGTTGAACCTCTTGATGGCACGCGGAGGGGTGAAAACCGACACTTTCAAGGGCGAGGTTATGCTTCGGCTTGGTGTAAATCCTGCCGACCGACAGGCTCAATTCATCAAGCCGCTTTTTGACATGCTGGTTGAGGCCAAGTTGATTCAGATCGCCGATGACGTGGTCAGCCTAGTGATCGCACAGAATTCCGGAAACGCAAGAGGGGGAGGCGACGTACCTATTGTGCCTCCACCGCCACCCCCGCCGCCTCCTCCTCCCGCACAAGGGCTGCCTATTTTATTGGGTCCCAATAGATTGGCATATATCCAACTACCGAACGATTGGGACAAGAAGGACCTCCCGAAGCTGGTAAAGATGCTGCAATTGGCTCTGGGGGATGATACCGAATAAGTTCGGGCCTCCGGGGTTGCAGCCCCAAAAGGCCCGTTGAACCAATCTCTAGCGTGAGACAGGACAAGCACAATGAAGTGCCTGCGGTTCGTTTTTGAAAATATCAGAGGCCCACCTAAAGGGCAAGGGCGTCTTAACGGGGTTCCCGCCTCGTCAAGACGCCCTCTTCCTTTTCAGGGGATGTGGCAGAACGGTTTATTGCACCCGGCTGTTAACCGGAGATCGCACGACGGGATCATCGCTCTCTCAAAAGCCAGTCCCGTTGGCGTGCGGGTTCGAGTCCCGTCATCCCCGCCATTGTTGCTGTCCATTCTGGGGCTGGCGGAATTGGCATACGCACTCGGTTTGGAACCGAGATTGGGATGCCCCCTCGGAAGGTCTACATCCCATTGCGAGTTCAAATCTCGCGCCCAGACCAATCCGTTGTACCATCTCGCTAGCCTTGCCCGCAATTTTCCACTTGACGCAAGGCTTGCGTTATGTATAAAATAAGTTCATGGAAAAACGACACCCCCTCTCGACATCGGACGTTATCGAAGAAATTCCATTGGCGTGCTCAGATGAAACTGCCGCCGTGGAATTTCTTGAACGGCAGCGTTGGGGAAACACTCCCGCGTGCGTCAAGTGCGGCAGTGTCGATGTGTACCAAATGAAGGATGCCAAGACGGGTGAGCGCAATCGCCGCTATTTGTGGCGCTGCCACGATTGCAAAGAACAGTACACAGTGAGGGTTGGCACGGTCTATGAAGAAAGCCGTATTGAGCTTCGCCACTGGTGCTATGCGTTCTGGCGTGCGGCCACATCAAAGAAAGGCGTCGCGGCGTTAGAGATCAAACGTCACTGCCAAATTTCCTACAGGTCCGCTTTATTCCTTATGAGCCGCATCAGGTTTGCGATGGCACCAGACCCCGACAGTCCGAAATTGTCAGGCGATGTCGAGTGCGATGAAATGTACGTCGGCGCTCGTAGGCCCCGGTACAAGGGAATTAGTAAGCGCGGCAGAGGAACCAAAAAGGTTCCCGTATTTTGCGCCGTAGAACGCAACGGCCAGCTTCGCCGCCGGATTGTCGCCAATGTCACGAGCGGCAGCTTGAAGCTGGCGATTCGGGAAGAAGTAGATCGCCAAGCAAGAATTATTACCGATGAAAACAATTGCTATAACGGCATTGGTCCAGAGTTTTCCGGGGGCCACGAAACGGTTTGCCACGGAACCCGTGAATATGTTCGCGGTGACATCCATACCAACACAGTTGAAAGCAGCCACGCCCTAGTGAAGCGCGGCCTAGTCGGCATTTATCACAATGTCTCCCGCGAGTATCTGCATCGCTATCTCTGGCAGTTTGACTTCATGTGGAATAATAGGCAATTGAATGACGGTGAGCGCACCATCCGCGCTATCAAGGCATCAGAGGGAAAGCGCTTGATGTATAGCGACCCATTTGCAAAGCGTGAGGCACATGCGTGGGATGAAGAAAAAGGCGGACAACTCGAACCATTCTAAGAAGAAGTCAAAACCCGGACCTAAAGCCGAAAGACTCAAGCTACACGGCAACTGGAGAGAGGCCGTGAAGAAGTCTCTCACGAAGAAGAAACCACCAGAGGGCTGGCCTTCGTAAAAGCGGGCCGTTATGCAGTTCGGGGAATTTCGCCATATCTTTGCAATTTTAGGGCCTTGCGTAAAAGACATACTTCCGAATGATTTTCATCTGGAGTCACGGGCGTGTCTTCGACAAACGGGAAAACTATGGGATTGGCGATTGTTGGCGAGAGATCGCCTTATCACTGATTGACCCGGATCGAGGGCATAAACGCCCAGTCCCACGCCGCAATTTGCCAGGCGAACTCAAGCGAAAATCGGCTCGCAGACCCGGTGGTCAGTAAGGGTCGCGCAGCGGCCCGATTTTTGGCGGCCTTTCGCCCCCTGTTTCGCATCAATCGGGAAAGGCCCACGGGTATACCTTCTGAGACAACCGGACGAATGCCCGATAGAATATGTTTCGCATACAGGGTCGATGAGATATATAAATCGGAGGTTCTCATGCCAAAACTGAAACCTAGCGACATAGAACCGCGAACTGAACGACCGAACATACCGGGCTACGGCATCAGCAAGAGCAGAACCGGCATGTTGCCGTGGAAATGGGCAGTGAAGAGGCTTATGGACTCTCGCGAATACTGGATGGTCACAGTACGCCCGGATGGTCGGCCCCATGCCATGATCATTTGGGGGCTTTGGTTCGACGGTGCATTCTGGTTCGGTACTGGCAGCAAGACCCAAAAGGCACACAACTTGGCAAAGAATCCAAACTGTATTGTGGGTACTCAAAATGCTGCCGAGGCGGTGATCCTAGAGGGGATTGCTGAGTTGATCACAGACGCAGACATACGGCGCAAGCTGGAACCAGCATCGCTCAGCAAGTATGGGATGAGCGGAGGGGACGGCTCTGAACCCCTCTATCGTGTGCGACCCCGACGCGCTTTCGGTCTTGTCGAGCAGACTTTCCCGAAGACTGCTACACGTTGGACATTCGATTGAAAAGGTCACTCGCCGCGACAGCCGATAAATAACCCCCTGGAGATCATGGCGGAATCAGCAACATCCGAAGGCATTGCCCCGCATGGCTTCCCTACCCTCCCAAACAATGACTGGCAGAATTGCCAGAGCCGCAACGGGATCAATCCACCCTACGTGCCAGACCGCGTTGAGCGCTATGGCTTGGTTGCAACAGTTATCCGCTTTTGCTCTCCGTTCATGGCCCGATCTTGTGCTAGTATGCGCTGGCTTTCTGAAAGGAGCCTCCATGAAGCGTATCCACTTTTTGGTTGGGGTCACATTGGCAGTAGGCGTGGTGCTGTGCATGCTGAGTAGCGGGATGTTGAGCGCCCAGGACAATCTGAAAAACGGCACGGTTGTGGAGCGAACGGAACTGAAGGGTGCGCCGGGATGGGAAGCGATCCTAGTGCAACGTATCCTGCCGCCGGGCGTGGAGAGTGGCAAGCACACGCAATCGGGCAACGAGATTGTGTATATCCAAGAGGGTTCAGTGATTTTTGAGGCGCAGGGCAAGCCAGCGGTGACAGTGAAGCCCGGCGAGGCGTTCACCACAGTGGCCGGCGAAGTCCACAACGTGAAGAATGCCAGCAGCAGCGATCCTGCGAAGGCGCTAGCTTTCTATGTTGCCAAGAAGGGCTCTCGTCTAGAGGAGCTCTCGGTACCGGCGAAATAGGGATCGCAGGCGCTCGGCGAGGAGACAGCCCATTCCGAAGGATATGTGTGTCTGCGGCGCGGTGTAAGGATGGGGCAACCGTCATTGACTCGTCGACTAAGCTCACGTCTTTACTGGTGACCAGACTTATGAAAGTGCGAGTCCAGGTGCTATGCGCGATGTAATGATGCCGAATTTGAGATTCTCGGGCAAGAAGTTCGGGTATAGGGAGGGCAACTTGAACAACACCAAAGATCGTCACTTGAGAGGCGTTGCGTCTTTCTCGTTTAGATGGGCTTTAATGGTTTCGTCTAGCACCGCAGTTAACTGGCGTGAGAGGGCAATCAAACTCTGTCGGTCGTTCTCTTTTGACATTTGATCGACCAGTGCTGCGATCCGTGGATCAAGGGAATGAATCATACGGGATGGCCTAATCGTGGGGCGCTGGTGAGTGCCCTAGTTTGAGACAGTTAGGACAAGCGCATCGGTGCGGCGGGGCAAACGAGTTTTCAGGGACGACTACATGGCCGCAATCGATACAGACAAACCACAGCCCAGCCGCCCTAGCCTTCATGGGTTTGAAGTTGTCCCGTTTCTTGCAGTACGGGCATCGAATGACATGCGCCATGCGTGCCTTTTGGGAAAGCGCCCTGACTCCTAGGGTTCCCCCATCATGAAGTCAGGGCACTACTCGCCGTTCTTGGGACGCGAAGGTAGTCCGAATGCCGGGTGATTGCAAGCGAGGAGGGGCAGCGCTAACCGGAGTGGGCAAGCCCCCTCGCGGGGTCTTCGACTTTCGATGCGGTTACAGACCTCGGAGTCCCACTCTCGGTGCGCCAATCTTCACACATTGGCAAAGGGCGTCGCGCAGGAATGCAAGTTTGTTACGAAATACGGAAACACAATTTCCCTCGCGGGACTCCGAATGCCTGTGCCACAGGATGAATCGAATGCGGTCAGTGATGCCCTACCGCTTTCTTAGGGGGAGGCGGTAACCGCGAGGAAAGGCTACCACACTCGTGCTTGTTCCGAAATTGGAATGAAGGGACGCTGAAGCCGCCAACACACTGGTTAGCGACAGCTGTTGAAAAATCATGGGACGGACTCATCGAGAATTGGCCGACAGCAGTCAATCGAGACATAAGCCGGGCAGTCACTCAAAGGGTTGACGATGGTCCGCTTTCCTGCGGCCCGCGAAGAGCAGTTGCGATGATGGGCAACCATGTTTCAGGCCCATTCAGCTTCACGTTGTAATCCGCACCCGCGAGTTTACTAACCTTCGGCGGATTAAGCGCCAAAATCCGAACGCCGGGGTAATGGGCCTTAAGCCACGAAACCATTTCTGTTCTTGCTTGATCATCTGCTGCATGTCCGACGATAAAAAAGTCGTACTGCTCTGGCATGCTCAGCACAAGTTTCGCTGCTTCATTACCGATAACCGAAACAACTTCGTACCCTTGCATTCTCAATACACTGGTTCGCGCGCTTGCCAGACGGCTATCGTAGGCGATCTGAAAGACCACCGGTTTGTGGCCTGCGCCACGGGACGAACGTACATTTAGGCGGGCAACAACCTCTTTTGTAGGTAGATGCAATATGAAGCATTCATTGCGGGTGGTTCCGGCAAGCTTCTGCAATTGTTGGCGGGCGCTCGGCAGCCCCACGGCGTGGCCGCGCCACATGGGTTCACCGTCTGGGAACTGATCGAAGAGGTCGTATTCCCGTTCCATGCAAGTCTCGCCCGGCTAACGGTTCGCGCCTTCTGCTAGATGATTGTAACGCATGGACGTTGAACGCACCATCAACGAGATTGAGCAGCTACAGGAAATGTTCGAAGCGCCGGACATCAGGCTACTCACCGCAAGTGACATCTCTGCTGCGAATCGAAGGCACGATGAGAAACTGGCGCACAGCCCGTGGTTCCGGCTGTGGCAACATTTTGGCGTCTGTTGCCGAACCGAGTCGCCGACACTTCGACTGTCAGAATAGCAATAATCCGAAGCTTAGCCGGAAAGCTTCGGGGGTCTCGGGCCCCGCCGGACGGCGGACTCCACTGGGACATACTCCAATTCCAAACCACTTTTGGCACAGCGGAGCATCAGTCCGCCGCGGCTCATATCACCCCGTCCGACGAATTCTCTGGGGCACAAAAGGTCCACTCCGAAACATTCGAGTAGCGGCTCGACGTATTTGGCGCTGGCGATACTACCGAGCAGTACAACCTTGGAGCCAGTCGGAAGTACCCGAGCCAGTGCACGGGTGCTTAGGCAAAGAGACTCCCGATATCGTGCATCCTTCGGATCGATTGGAACCCTCGACATCCCCTTAAGATCATCTATCGTCACAACGGTATCGGGCGGCAGAAGACCCCTGGAGGTTGTCATTATCAGCTGCGGCGGTAAACCGATAGGAGGGTTTGAAAACTTGTTCACGTATGCAATCTTTCCGCGAAAATAGAGGCTGCTGATAAAACTGAAAACCTCTCCCAACGGAGCGCCCTCTCGTCGGAAACGCTGTGCAAGTTCAAATTTGGAGTCCTCATTCAACAACAACTGTGCGCGAATGGCCGAAGTGTTGGCAGGAGAAAGTAGAAAAACTCGTGACAAGAGAGGTGTTTCGGACAAAGATAGTGGCATACGGAGCTGAGTATGATTATTCGGAGCGTTTTGTTGTTTAAATGTACTCTCGATTATATCGAGAATGTCCCACCATTCCAGGGCATCTGAGTTTCAAATGAAGGACAGAATTCCATTTCGTGTGCGACCGATGTTGGCTGCGCTTGTGGATGAGCCTTTTAATGATTCCCAGTGGGTGTACGAGGAGAAATATGACGGGATTCGGATTTTGGCATACAAAGAAGGTTCTCAAGTCACCTTGCTCAGCCGTAACGATAAAGATCGCACACTCAGCTTCGCGACCATTGCACAGTCGATACGGGCATTAGCACCCCGAACTTTATTGCTCGACGGAGAAGTCATCGCGCTGGATCGGAAAGAGATTTCACGCTTCCAGTCGCTACAACGGGGAATCGGCGATATCAGATATGCCGTATTTGATTGTCTGTATGTGAGCGGTCGAGATTTGCGGCACGAACCCCTGAGTTTGCGGCGAGAGGAACTGGAGCGGTCGGTGTCCGGCGGGGATGGCTTCATTCTATCCCGACGACTGGCAGCAGATGGCCTTGACGCTTTTCGCATCGCAAAGCAGCGAGGATACGAAGGCTTGGTGGCGAAGTGCTCGACCTCGATTTATATCGAAGGCAGGAGCCGCGAGTGGTTGAAGGTGAAAGTGTATCAGGAGGACGAGTTCATCATCATTGGCTACACTGAACCAAAGGGTTCTCGTGAATACATTGGCTCGCTGCTTCTCGGAGCATACAACAAAGGAAAGCTGGAATATGTTGGAAAGGTTGGGACAGGCTTCTCCCGGGATGTATTGGCCTCGCTGTATCGCAAATTTCAACCACTTAAGCGCAAACAGCCATCTGTTGAATCTCCTCCCCGACTGCGAGATGCAACATTTTTGTCGCCCAAACTCATTGCCCAACTTTCCTACACGGAATGGACCAAAGACGGTAAATTACGGCATCCTGTATTTCTTGGCCTTCGTGATGATAAGGATGCCGAAGATGTCGTGCTGCCTAAGGCGTGAGGAATTCCGAAGCGGTTGCAACCTTGCATTTGCAGGCATAGGCTTCCCAGAAAAACGGCAACTACATATGGACGTGAAGAATGCCGAAAAAGAAAGCTGCTAATCTCTGCCGAAACTCACCGAGGCTGAACAAGACCTGCTGTCGCACATACAAGACGGGTACCAGCTTGAGACGGACTCTCTTGGCAGCAATCCGGTTCTGCGTAGGTTGAAAGATGGTGAAGTGATCCGTCCATTATCCGCAAATGCCAGCACGGTGAAGGCATTGCAAGAGCGCGGGCTGATTCATGCGACTAAAGGTCGCGATCCACTCACCATCGTGTGGCGTCTGAAAAAGAAGCAACCTTAGTATTCACTGGACTGCTCACCGCACCTCTACCTTAAAATCAAAACCAATGTTCGAACCGCACGGCCGCGTTCTCCCGATTGTCGCTCTCACGACGGCTGGTTGCTTTTGGGGAACAGGATTCTATTTCGGCAAGATCGCGCTGAGTGAAATGCCTGTCGCGACCATGGTTCTGTTTCGGTTCGCGTTCGCATGTTTAGGGCTGCTACCCTTCATATTCTTTGACCGCCCCCGGTTTGGCGGGAGCGAGTGGGGCTGGGTGCTCGCAGCTTCGGTACTGGGAGTACCAGTGCAGTACCTTGTCCAGTTCAAGGGACTCTCTCTCACGACGGTATCTCATGCCTCCCTCATGGTCGCTACGCTTCCCATGCTTCTCGCCATCGCAGCGGTGTTGTTTTCCGGGGAACGATTGCACGTCAGCGGATGGCTCGCGCTCGCAGCCTCGACCGTTGGCGCTGCGCTGATCGCGTTATCCAGCAAGGGAACATCCAGCACCGCACACGCGAGCATTCGAGGCGACCTGCTGGTTGTGCTTTCAATGTTCGCTGCCATCGCATGGATTTTGATTTCGAAACGACTCATGCGGCAGCATTCTGCTGTGATGGTGACGGTCTCTGTGTATTGGATCGGCACTCTGATCTTGGCGGCTGTGGTCACAACCACATCGGGTGTTCCTCCTCTGCATTACTCGATCCGCACATGGGTCGCGGAAAATCATCTGCCCATGCCAATGGAGCCGACGGATGGTACTCGAAAGAGAGTTAAGATGTACGGAAAGATATGGAACGTCGAGACTTTCTGAAGAATGCAGGGCTACTCGTCGCAGGACTTGCTTCGCCCAACTTGTTTGCTACCGCGAAGAACCAGACTCCCCAACCAAAAGCTGATTTTACTCTGCATATTGGTCCCCTCTCATTTGACATCGCTCCTGGCAAAACCATTCACACTTTTGGGTATAACGACCAAGTTCCCGGCCCTCTCCTAAGGATGAAGGAAGGTGTTCCAGTAATGGTCGACGTCTTCAACGACACAGATCACGAAGAGATTGTCCACTACGAAAGAGAAGATTCCCTGCTGCCGACGTGTAGCGGCATAAGACTTCTGTAATCTTCACGGCGTGGGAACGCGCAGGTATTCTGCGCATGGCCGATCTTAACTGCTCAAATCTCCTAGTCATGCATTCCCTTATGGATATTTTTTCGTCAATTCCTTTAGGCTGGTGGGTTGTATCGATTATTTCTGCTCTCGGGGTTACGGCATTTCCCTCCGGGTTTCTGAAACCGACGCGGTGCGAGCCAAACGTGCCGAGCGGAAGAGAAGAAAGGAACTGCGGTTGTTGGCTGACCAAATTTCAGGATATGGGCAGAGCGTACATCAGCGCTACCCGACCAGGGACGTGGTCGTCAGCGAGCGAGATTTGGCAGAGCAACTTCGGCGGCCCCGCACTGCGGTCACCACGGCGCTGAACCTGCTTTTGAACGAGCAAAAAGTCCAACGGGCTCCGTTGAGAGGGTATTGGAGACCGGAAGGAGGCTTACCCTTGAAACACTCGCTAACCCATGACCGCTTTCGGGAATTCGGAGAGGAACCCCTTTATCAATTTTATCAATCGACGCGTAGGTTACCCCGGAGCGGCGAGTTGACGCAATACAGTGGAATCCGTACTTTCGATGATGCGGAGTTCGAGCGAACATCCGCAGCTTCTCCTGAGTTGATTGTGTGGCCATCACAGCAGTGGCTCAGCGAATCGACAGCCTAAATCGTGTGATTCGCATCTACCTATCCCAGTCCACTGAGGAGGTTCCGTATGGCTGACGCTCCGCGAATCACCGTCAAAGAATTGAAAAGGCGAATGGACGCCGGAGAGGATTTCACGGTGATCGACACTCGTAATCCTCAGGCGTGGGCGGAATCGGACATCATGCAGCCGAAAGCGATCCGATTCCCGATAGACAAGCTCGAAGAAAACCTATCCAGAATCCCCAAGAACCGACCTGTCGTAGCGTACTGCACTTGACCAAACGAAGGCTCTAGCGCCACTTGGCGCAGAAACTTCAGCAGCGCGGGTACAAATACGTGTGGGCTCTTCAGGGCGGATTCCGAGCATGGCAGAGTGCTGGATTGCCAGTTGAGTCAAAACGGCAGGCAGCCTAGTCGGGTCGCACGTTAATTGCTAGTCGTGGGCCCATGTGGCATTGATCTTCTCGGCTGGGGCGTCTGGAAACTTCGCTAGTTGTCCAGCTACCGTTCGTGGCTCGACGCCGTGGGCACGCCGATGGCTGTGCAACAGAAACTCATGCGTCACGCCTCGATCACGACGACCATGAATATCTATGGGGACGTGGTGACGGATGAGATGGCGGAGGCTCACTCGAAAGTGGTCCACCTCGCCCTCGCGAAACAGTGAGAGGGTTTCAGCGGGGTTTCATTGCTCGTAAGTTGTTGAAAAACTGGCGGAGAGAGTGGGATTCGTACCCACGCCCGCCCAATGGCTTCCATAACTTATAGAAACTACATTGCCACGGATGCCAAATTTACCACGCTCGCCGCGCACCCTTGCACGCTATTGCACGCTGGCGGTCCTGCCCCTAGGTTATGAGTTCAAAGGGAAACTGATACAAAACAACTTACAAGCGCACGGATGACACCTAAGCACCTGTAAGTTCGCGTAAGAAACGCAGCCCAGTCCCTCGTTTAGTCCCTCGTTTTTCGTTCCGGCCCGTTGGGATCAGCACCCAACCATCCATTCGCCGCCGGTTGCGGGCGAAGGTTCTCCGCGCGGAATCACGGCTCTTAATGTTGTCAACTATTACCACATGTGTGGTAGACTTCTACCACGTGCTTGACTTTCGCTCCAAGGCGCGCCAGCAACTGCTGGCCTATTACTTCACGAACCCGACGGCCCGTCACCATCTGCGGGACTTGGCGGAGCGGCTGAGCATCGATCCGTCTAACCTGTCGAAAGAGTTGGGACGTCTGGAGCGCGACGGTCTATTTCGGTCGGAAGTGAGTGGCCGCCAAAAGTATTTTCAACTCAACCGCGAGTATCCGCTCTTTGATGAAGTGCGCAAGATCGTTGCGAAAACTATTGGTGCGGCACCCGTGATCGCACAGATCCCTCAAGAGAATTGAGGGAATAGACGAGGCATACTTGTACGGTTCATTTGCAAGTAACCAGCAGGACGCTGCCAGCGATATAGACGTGCTCGTGATTGGCTCCCCGCGTGAGGAAGTCTTAGCACAAGCCGTGCGAAGGCTTGAGCGGCAACTCGGGCGCGAGATCAACTACACGGTTCTCACGCCAAAGGAATTCGAATCGCGCCGTGCTCGGAAGGATGCGTTTCTGGAAAACGTCTGGCACAATAAGCGCATTTCACTCATAGGTCCAAATGAAGAAGCTAAAACCGCACGCAGTTGACTGGGCGCAAATCGACCGCTTCCTCGCGAGCGCGGATAAGAAGCTGGCCTCGGCCCGCAAAATTCTCGCTTTTGACGAGGAAGCTTGTCTTCAGCAAGCCTACGAAGCAATGCTCAAAGCCTCCCTCGGCTTCATGTTCAGCCACGGATTTCGTGCGAGAAGTCAGCCTGGACACCACATCGCAATCATCGATTTTGTACGATCGCGGATCGATAAGAAACATGCCGGTCTGCTGATCGTCTTTGACCGTCTGCGCCGGAAACGCAATATGGCCCTTTACGATGACACCGGGTTTGTTTCTCACCGTGATGCCGAACAGGCACTCGAATCTGCCGGCGACTACTTGAACGTGATCCGAGCTGACATTGCGGCCCGAAAGCCTTGAATCAGGAAATCAATTAGAGGAAGTTCCGGTAGTGGTGTCTTCCACTCGTCCGTCAGTCCTCGCGCAGCTGGTAATACTCACGAATGATTGGGGCGGGTGGATTGAAGCAACATAGACGCACCGTATCGTGGCGACATGAAGGTCGCGCCTAGTATGGCGCGTGGATTGAAACACCCGCAACACCGTCTCCGCCGCCTTCTACTGCAATGCGCGACACCGCCGGTTCCGTAATCGTGCCGTTCGATGTCGTTTCAATCCACTCGCCCCAACCAGGATCGCGATACGCCGTCCGCCCTGCCGCCGGCCATCCACGTCGTTTCCATCCACGGCACACAGAAAAGCGGGCAACGTACTTGTTCGACCCGCCTTCAATCCACTTTCCAGATACAACACAATCCATCTACGATGAGCGACAGGCCATTCCCAACCTGTTTCAATCCACGCCTTTTAAGCAACTACGCTTATCGAGGAACAACCGTAAGTCTTAAACCCTGGCGTCGGTTCAGTCCCCGGCTCTGAGATGCGCCGGAGCACTTGCTTGTGAAGTTCAATCCAACCGGAATGGTCCGCAATTCAAATGGGGGCCGTGGCACCTCGTGGAACAGATCGAATATGTCTCCCACATTTCAATCCACGCGCCCCGCGCGGGGCGCGACGGGATGGGAGCAGCATGGAGGGACGACCGTATCACGTTTCAATCCACGCGCTCCATGCGGGGCGCGACCGCTCAAAGATCGTCCCAGTGCGGATCGTGTTTCAATCCACGCGCCTCTTCACGTGGCGCGATGAAATCGGATCGCGGTACGGGAATTGATCTGTCTTCTCTTCTGAGGCTTCTTCGACTTCTAAAATTTCTGCAGCACTCCCCGTCCCCAATCCACGGCCCTGACAAGACCAGCCTGCACCTAGCCGAAGTTCTCCCCCCCGCCAGCCTTGTTCCAATCCACCCACTTCTGGGCCGGGCACGATCTGCGAAGAATCAGGTGCGCCCTATGTAATGGAGTTTTAATCCCCTACCTTTCGGCCTTCCGAAGTGCGATCTAACTCGACGTGGCGATTATATACTTCGGCACCGGGTCAACTCAGCCCGCCCTCGCTCAATCCCCGGCGTGGACCACCTCCCTGGTCCACTTTCATTTGCTGAACTCATCAGGTGTTTCAATCCACGCGCCCCGCGCGGGGCGCGACAACCAGCAGATGGCAGACATGGACCGGGACTGGGGTTTCAATCCACGCGCCCCGCGCGGGGCGCGACGGCGCTACCACCAGCAGCGTTTGTTTCCGAATTCGTTTCAATCCACGCGCCCCGCGCGGGGCGCGACAACCACCACGAGGAATCCAGCCGTGCGGAGACTGTTTCAATCCACGCGCCCCGCGCGGGGCGCGACTCGGCGACTGCACCAGGCGTCGCCGACATGTACGTGGTTTCAATCCACGCGCCCCGCGCGGGGCGCGACGGTCGCTGCCATGCGCCGTTCAGCGACCGGAGCGGTTTCAATCCACGCGCCCCGCGCGGGGCGCGACGCTGCACGCCCACGTCGGCTGTCGAACGGTCAAGCTGTTTCAATCCACGCGCCCCGCGCGGGGCGCGACTGCGCAATCGCATGCCAAGCGTCACAGCTTGCCGTCGTTTCAATCCACGCGCCCCGCGCGGGGCGCGACCTACGGTCGCGCGTGCGTAGCTACAGGATTGAGCAGTTTCAATCCACGCGCCCCGCGCGGGGCGCGACGAGCAACGCTGGCACAGCATACGTCGCTGCATTGATGTTTCAATCCACGCGCCCCGCGCGGGGCGCGACGTCTGATGCACCGTGCATGCGAGTGCGCGTTCTGGTTTCAATCCACGCGCCCCGCGCGGGGCGCGACCTGGTCAAGCACGTTCTGAATCGCGGGATGACTCGTTTCAATCCACGCGCCCCGCGCGGGGCGCGACGACCCCACCAGGCCGCGATTGTCCGCTGGGCTCTCAGTTTCAATCCACGCGCCCCGCGCGGGGCGCGACGAAATCTCCGCAGATACCCGAACTTCCCATGTCTGCGGTTTCAATCCACGCGCCCCGCGCGGGGCGCGACCAGTGACAGTCGCTGCGACACTACTCGAGCTGGCGTTTCAATCCACGCGCCCCGCGCGGGGCGCGACGCGACTTCGGCAGCATCGTCTCAGGCTGTTTCAATCCACGCGCCCCGCGCGGGGCGCGACTACCGGAGTCGACAATGCATGCCAAAGTTTCAATCCACGCGCCCCGCGCGGGGCGCGACGCGCTGATGCGGGTGTCCGGAGTGCTTGGATAGTTTCAATCCACGCGCCCCGCGCGGGGCGCGACACGACACTGAGTTGACTGCGCTCGGCGTATTGTTTCAATCCACGCGCCCCGCGCGGGGCGCGACTGCACCCATACTAAATGATGTCTCCTGAGCCAGTTAGAAGGGGCGAAGCGCGATCCAAGCATTCGACCAACGGGCGGCCCAGTAACTCCGGGCACAGAACGGAGTCAACTACCGAATAAACAAGCATTTGCAAGACGCGCGGACCTGCCAAGGATTTGACCACCGCTTCAGGTTCGCTAAACCTTCCGGACGACTTCACTTTGTCAGACGATTAGCGGACCTTCCGGATCGTAAGTCGGCTTGGCTCCTACGTGTTCCACCCGACCATGCCAGTTTGCGCCCAGAAAATAAAATCGCAGACTGTCTTCCTCCGGCTTAATTACAGCGACGAGCTTAGCCCTGAATGACACCCATTGTGCCTGATCGACTAGACACTCGAACACAGAGAACTGTACCCGCTGACCAACATTCTGACAAAGCTTCGCGACCCGGCGTAGCCGACGACGACCCGCTCCCGTATCTGTTCTAACATCATAGGCGACAAGAACCATCATTGAATCTCACCGCCAAAAGTATGCCGGATATCCATCCAGATCGCCTCGGATATACCGTGCAAGCAGCAGGGCCTGCACGTGTGGCAGTAAACCGAGTTCGATCCGCTCGCCGAGGAAAGGGTGCTGAATCTCCTCCAGTTTGCGCTTCTGCCAGGCGACCAGAACCTCCTTCCGTGTAGGATCGTCCATCACAACAGCTCCACTCTCAGTTTTGCGGAACCCATCCATTTGTACTTGGCGCCGGTTGACAAGTGAAAGTGTGAGCCGGTCAGCCAGGACCGGGCGTAGCTCCTCCATCAGATCCAGTGCCAACCCAGGACGTCCGGGACGGTCCCTATGCAGGAACCCAACTGCGGGATCCAACCCTACTGCCTCCAGAGCCCCCTCAATGTCGTGTACCAATAGCGTATATAAGAACGACAGTAGTGCATTTATGTTGTCCAACGGCGGGCGTCGATTCCGCTCACGAAAGAAAAAAGCTTCTTTCGAAGCCGTAATCAGGTGATCGAAGACGCTGAAGTAGACACTCGCCGCTTCTCCTTCGAATCCGCGAACGGCATCTACGGTATTTGCCTTCTCAAGTGACGTGAGCACTCGTGCCAGACGCACAGCCGCCTCATCTAGCGCGCCCACGCCATCGCCATCCGCGCGCTCCCGAGCCCCGCGGAGTACCACGGTTCGACAGTTCGCCACTTTCGCCATCACAGCAGCCCGCGCTATTGAAGCTGCCGCGTGTTCCTCGTCTGACTTGCGGTATTGCTCCCGACGCAGAAGGACGTTGCCGTTCACCGGACCCTGTACTCGCGCAAGAAACCTGCCGTGCTCTGTAAGAAATGAGAGAGCAACGTTCTTTTCAGCGCACAGTCCCATCAGCGGCGGACTGCACGAAACTTGTCCAAAGCACACAATACCGACGAGGGTATGAATGGGAACACGCAACCGGTTCTCCTGCTCGTGTCGTACCAGAACCGTCTCTCCTTCGCGCGCGAGATACGAGCCCTGAGTAGTGACGTAGAGCGTGTTCAGTAATTTCTTCACTCGGATTTTCCAGCGATAGCCGCCGCGACGGCACGAACTAGATAGCGCTTCACGCTCTTTTCAGCAGTGCTCTTGGGCAGGCAAATGGAATAAAGGGAACATCGGTCGCATTTCTTCTGATAAGGAACTCTTGGCGTTTCGCCCGTTGCATGAAGTTCATGCAGTCTAAGCGCTAACGACTCGGTCTCGCGTCGCAATTGCGCGTCGAGTGCCACATCTGTGCGTCTGCGTGGCTGACCATAGAAGATCGCTCCCGTGGGTACTGGCCGTTGAAGCATCTCTTCTAAGCACAAGGCCTGCGCGCAGAGTTGGACTTCGTCACACCGATCTGGTTTCGGGCGTCCACGCTTGTATTCCACTGGGTAAGGCTGTATTAGACCTTCTGTTGTAGGACGAAACTCGACCACATCGGCCCGACCAACCAGCCCGAGCCGCAACGACCTAACGCGGATTCCTCGACAGACCCGAACGCCATCACGCCATTCATCCGCGCCTTCATCAGCGCGTTCGTGTAGGTTCCTACCTTCCGCTGTCAGTTCGTTCTCCGCCCACTGTTGTTCGAGATGAATCAGTGCCCACTGCCTTTCGCAGAACACCAGGTGCTGGAGAGATGAAAGCGGTAATAGTTCGTCTTCGGAGTACATCGTTTCAGATGATTGCATAGCCATCGATCTCAATCTGAGCTTGAGTGAGGACGCCTTCCATGATACCTAGAAACTGTGGATCGTAACTGTATTCCCAAGCATAGAGTTCAGATTCGTCACCAATCGGTTGTAACGCGAGTTTTTGAATCCTTGTGACCCAGAGCTGTACGCTGTGGAGCAGTAACTCGCGCCGATCGACCCTCGCGCGCTGACGAAGAGCCGCAATCAACGTCGGATCAATGACCACTAGGCGCGTATCTGAGCTGATAAGCCGTGTGAGTTGTGCAACGGTAGGATAAGCACCCTGCTGCTCTTTGTCTGACAGCTCCTTGATCTTTACCTCTCCGGAACAGCGTTTGAACTCTTGTTCAAGGGCGTAGGTCATAAGCTCGGTAAGGTCCTCACTCCACATGTTCTTGTGGAAGAGATCCTCGACGACATCCCGGCCATGACGAAAGTCCGGATGCGGGATGAGAAGCGGATCGTTGGTGACGAAATCCCACACGATTCCTTCCAATCGTTCGCCGTGGCGGTTTACGCGCCCACCAACCTGGACGAGGCTGGCAGCCCGGCAGCGCTCGCGAAAGGCAACCGCGAAGGAGAGGTCGACCCCAGCCTCGACACAACTAGTAGCCACCAGAACCCAGTCAAGGTTGGGGTTAAGCCGCAGATCATCACGAATTCGGGAGACAATACTCTCGCGATGAACAGGAGCCAGAGCGGTGGACAGGTGCATCGTCCGCACACCGCGTTGTCTTAGCTCACGGGCTACCACAGCCGCAGACTGTACAGTATTCATAACGACGAGGCGCGGACCTGTAGTCGCTTGAATCCAGTCACACAATGCGGCCATGGTAAGGGCCTCGGAACGGCTGCGATATGCGACGCGGGATTGCTCGAAGATAGAACTGGCGGCTCGAATATCGGCCGGGATCATTGATGGAATTGCTTCAGCCTTTCCCTCTCCGAGAATGCGCGGATTCTCCCAAAACTTCGCAAGAGAACCTGAGCCGAGCACGAAACGGCACGACCAGTCGCGGGCCAGGCATTTGATCTGCTCCCACATGAAAGGCCAGAGGTGGATTGGCATGGCCGCGTGCGCCTCGTCAACGAAGACGGCGGAGCCGGGGAGTTGATGCAACTTGCGGAGACGCGGAGTCTGGTTGGTTCCGAGCGTCTCAAAGAACTGCACGGCAGTGGTGACGATGATCGGAGAATCCCAGAGTGTAGTCAGAAAACGGAGATCGGCGCTCTTGAACTCCACCTGATGATGATGGGCAGCGATAATTTTTTCTGGGTCTTCGCCGGGAAGAACAAGAGCCTTCCGGTAAACATCCACCGATTGCTGGACGATGTTCGTATAGGGCAATACGACGAAGATATGCCGAAGCCCCAAGTTGATTGCCGCCTGGAGCAAGTAAGCCATAATCGCGGTGGTCTTTCCACTTCCAACGGGGCTGTCGCAGGCCCAGATGAAATGGTCCGGTGTGGCAGATCGGCAGGCTTGGTAGATCTGTGATCGGAGAATCGTCCGCGAGCCTGAACCTCTTCCGAGATCGCCGACGT
Organism: uncultured Acidobacteriaceae bacterium; assembly: GCA_963703635.1. Taxonomy (GTDB): domain Bacteria; phylum Acidobacteriota; class Terriglobia; order Terriglobales; family Acidobacteriaceae; genus Sulfotelmatobacter. The sequence continues at coordinate 200,684 of CAVPEZ010000034.1, read as the reverse complement.
ACCGATCAAGACCAGCCAGTCGTTCTTCCCATCGGCTCGTACCTGCAGAAAGATCCGGTAGGTCTCCATAGTGGCGCGCAGTGTCGGTATGATCAGCGTCCACGAGACTACTGAGAAGTAAGCGGCGTTCGAGTCCCATGAACTGCCGCCTCAGTATCGAGGACACGGGCGGATTGCCCGGAACAGCCTGACGGTGCTGCGAGACCAGTTGAGGAAGTCTGGCATCGGTAGCAATCTTGATTTTGTAGTCCCGACAAGCGGCTTCAGCGGGATCATTCCGAGACCGGTGCTCCTTCGCAATCTCCGCCGGAACATCGCATAACCCGATGTGATGACCGTAAACGGCGATGGCAGCTTCTCTTTGACCGACGGCGCTGAGGTGGGCAACTCCGGCATCCACATGATTGACCGGGAGACGGCCTCGCTCTTGGCTTCGAAGAACGGTTTGATTGTCTGGCTCCAGTTTCCCCAGATCGTGAAATTCGCTGGCCCATGCCACACTGCTTTCGAAAGCGGGCTCAGCGGAGGTTCGGAAACGTAATGCCGCCTTCACCCGGCAGCTTGCAAGACCCTTCACATTCAGAATGTGATCGGCATATGCTTGCGGGCCAAGTCCACGCGCCACCCTGCCACTGTGCGCTAGAGGTTCCATCTCCTAAGAAACAAGATCCGTGACACTCTCAACGCGGGAGCGAAGCTCTTCGGGCAAATTAACGGGGGCATCGTATTCCTGCCACTCTTTGCTCGGAAGATCTTTCTCTGCTTCATTACGACGTTTCGGCGTCATCGCTTCAATCAGTGAAAAATCTGGGCAGGAGCCCAATGCAGATTTATGCTCGATGTGCCAAGCATGGCGAATGGTCACTATGGGTCGGATGTAGGAAGCCGTATGTGTGTATGCATACGGGATCAAACGCTTCATCAGTTCGATATCCAGCTCGGTGCATCCCGATTTCCTCGCCGCTGTCGGATTCACGAAGTACGGCATGACATACACACCGTGAAGAACTATGCGGTAGGCGAGAGGAGCCAATCCACGGTCCTTGCCTGTTTCGACTCCGGCTTTGTTCGAATTGGTCATTCGCTCAATCTCCACGGGCGATATGGAGACCCCCATCCCGAACTGCACCACGCCCGTGCGTAGCTTGTCGGAGGCATCTTTTTCAAGGAAGGTATTTCCAAAAAGTCGACCGTCCCAGTACCGTCGGACGAACTCCGCCGTTTCCAGGCCCTTGATCTCATCCCGGTCCCGCCCACGGCTCTCCAGAATTTGATAGCCAGCCGGATCCAGATGCGGGGTAAAACTGGCCGCGGCGTGTTCCCAGACCGGCCCTTCCTTGTCTTCTATCAAGTCGCGCAGTTTGCGCTTGAAGGAGACTGGAGAAATCATCCCGCGTTCGTCAGGACGAAGTCGGGGATCGCTCTCTTGATCGGGGTTACCATTGGGGTTTGAATTAATGACTTCGAGAATCAAGAGTCCGGTTGCGCGCTTCATAAAGGCATCTCCTGGTTTTCCTTCCGTTTCGTATTCGCCAAGTATCCGAGTAGGAGCTCAGCCTTGCCGTTAGCACTCACCCGCGAGTCGAGCTTTTCATCTTTCAAAATGGCGCTCAGGCGGCCTAACTCCTTGCGGGACCATTTCACGAGACCGGCCTCGTCGCCTTGATACCGATCCGCCCACGCAATATAGACCGGTATTCGATTTCCGAGAACTTGGATGGCCCGCCTTGGGCTTTGAAGCGCCATCGGAATAGCGGCATTCCCGATAAGTTGCGGCGGAACCGAACCCTTCCGCTCGTGAACACAGTAGAGCCTGTGCAGCAGATCAGCCAGCTGTAGAAATTGGCCGAGAACGTAATCGCGGCTCTCCATATAGATCTCCTTTTTTCGTCCTTGCCGAAGCAAAAGAATTCCGTAGACTGCGAGAGTGATGAGAGCTTCCTTGCGGGCTGACTCGGGAATCTTGGCCCCTCCGGACAATGCACGCGCGAGTCCGATCAGGAGCGGCTGTGTAAGGTTGAGATAGCGGCCCAACAGCGATACGGCTTGACGGCCCACTTCCGGCTCCAGGAGGAGCCCATAAATACTGCCTAGATCTACACCCGGAACATTTTGGCTCGTCTGACCAGCCCGCAGCCACTGGCGCTTGAAGCTGATCATCACTTCTGACGGGCTCGGCTTATGACCTGAACGCCAGATGGCAGGCTCCCCCTTTGCCACGGGGAAGGGGATTGCAATGTCAGGGATATTCTGCGCTCCCGAAAGCCATCTCGCGCGGCCCGCATAGATTGCGGCGGTCGAGTAACTCGCGCTGAAAACCACTTGCGCACGGCCTTTGTCGATCTTGCTCAGTGCGATAACCTTGATCCTAGAATCATTGCCGGCTGTCTCTCGGAGGCGGAGCGCGTCGTGGATGTGCGCCGTCCGCGCCTCGTATGTGGCTAGGTCCTGTGCCGCATTCGACTCGATATCGGCGAAGAAGCCGGCTATCGGAACGTCGCTCTCCGGCTCTTCTTCGAGATAGGCAATCAGTAGGTCATTTTGATCATTCGATCCATTGGGGACACCAGCCCATGTTTTCTCGCGCCGCGTCGGATCGGTGATAAAGACGAGAGCATCATTCAAATTTTGCACCGTGGTCTCCCCAACACGGAAAATACCCGTGGAGGTTTGGCCGTAACGGGTTTGACAAGGAATATCCTTGTTCATAGACATGAGATATGTCGGTCCCAGAATCTTGAGGTTGGGACTCGGCATTTTGTCGTCCATCGGCGAGTCCGGGTGTCCGGTAAGACCGCACAAGAAAGGTGGCGCACCTTCTGAGGAGCTAGACTCCGAAGCTATCAGCAGGCGACTCCACTCAGCGGCGATAGCGGAATCGGCAACGCGATAAGGAAACTGATCGATGTCGCTGACATCGAAAATGAGGGTGGTCTTCCATTCATCAAGTCGCAGCTTCTTCTTGTTGGGCTTCCCGTAGAGGATTGCGAGAGCCATGGCTCGGGACAGACGTCCATCCTGAGCCCCTGCGACGACTTGACGAGAGAGATGATGGAGAAACGTCTGAGCTTCCGGTTTTGCATCAGCCAGACGTTGTAGTATCGCCATAGTCGCCAGCAGCCTCGGCCCATCGCCCCGCAACCGGGGTGCGATCTCTTTCAATGGAAAATCCCCCAGCAAACGGCTGAGGCGGCGGAGGTCTTTCGATTGATACGCCAGTGGGCTCTCCAGCGTGGCTGCTAGCGCATCCTTCCAAAGCGCCTCCGGTTGATTCCACAACGTGGTATCTGAAAGGGCTAGCACCGGACAATTGAGATTGAAGCCAGGGAAGGACTTCTGATTATCGGGCGCGATGTTGCGCAGACTGGCGACTTCCTCAGCGGAGAGGACCGAAACGCGCGCTAGGGTTCCCGCCTCGTCCAGCTCTGCGACGATAGCCTCCCCCTTCTTGAAAGGCTTAATCCAAGCATGCCTCGTAGGAACCTGGAGTTCTCGCTTGGCCAGACTACTGCTTAGCGCAAAGAGTTCATTGAGCAAACGAAAGAACCCCCTTCTCAACGCGCACATCCTGATCGAACGTTGGTCCATACTGGCCTGCGGAGTCGCGATCAAACACGCGCCGAAGCATGCTGGGCATTGAAAGTTCGATATCATCGCGAGTTCGAGTGGATTGCCGCAGGGGTCCGAAATAGCTCGGCACAAATTCGCTCCAGCCCAGACAGGGAGTGCGGTAAAACCGACCTTGCTCCAGACGACGTTCGAAAAGCTCCTTGAGGGCGTGGAGATGATTGTTACTTCCCGGAGAAGGGCCTGATTCCGCAACGACGCCATGAACCTTGTAGCAAACGTCGATGAGGATGGTTGCGAAAAGCTGGTAAGAGGAGCCTCCGGCCCGTTGGTTACCCTTGCGCAATGGTCCACCGTAATTAGTGGCGTAGCGCTGAAACTGGATCGGGTTACAGATTTCAACCCGCACGGGTTGAATGTAGGCACTCTTCCAAAACGCCACACAGTCGAACATGCCTCTCAAAGCCGAATAGGTAGGAACTGGGTAGGAAACAAAACCAGACCCGCTGTCGGGGCGGGTGAAAATCGCCGCTGGGCCGGCGATCTCAAATTGGACCCGGTATTTCAACGTTGAGCCATCTAGAAATTTTCTCCACCAAAACCTATTCCTGCAAGGGGTATTTGTCCAGCAATTTTGCCCAGTAAGATGTTCTGCAGACCGCGACTCTCGTCACAATCGTGTAAGGATTCCTAACGCGTTAACTCTCCAATAAAAGTGGCTGCGCGTCTTTTTTCCACTGTGCCTCTGTTCAGGTGGACGCCGCTTGGCCGCGGCTCGGACGGGCGTTTCGGACTGCGCCGGTTTCGCGCCAAACAAGACCTAACTGCGTTTGGCACTCCCCGCGCTTTCACTCACGCCCTGCCACCCTCCCTGCGGCTCCGTTCTGTCCCTTCGCCAGTCTCGCCTTGTTTTTCTCGCTGCCGCTCAAGTGAAAGAAAAAACAAGCCGACACCGGCAGAAGGGAAACAACAATGAAATTAGAAGAAATCAACAACCGAACCAAGGATGCACTCAACCATCTGGTCGAGGCACTGGAGTCAGGGCAGAGTGAAGTCTTGACGCAGTATTTGTCGGCAATGGCCCGCTTCCACAACTACAGCTTCGGCAACATCATGCTGATTGCGCGCCAGAAACCAGATGCCACCAACATCGCTGGATTGAGGACATGGAACTCGCTTGGCCGCTTCGTGAAACGCGGAGAAAAAGGCATCCTGATTCTTGCTCCGATGATTGGCCGCAAGAGGGCCAACAACGCGGCAGAAGCGACCGAAGATGCGAAGCAGCCCCAGGCGCAACTCTACGGATTCCGGGCAGTGTATGTATTCGACATCAACCAAACCGAAGGCAAAGACCTTCCAACCTTGACCGAAGTGCAAGGCGATGTCAGCGGTTACCGCGAACGGCTGGTGAGGTTAGTGGAATCCCAGGGCATTAAAGGAGGGGCGTCGCCGGGCAGGCACGGCCCCGCTGGCGAACCATTCCTCGCCGCGCACCAACAAGCTCTATGACCGGCGCGACGATGAAACCTACTTTCCCCATTGGCAACAACGTTCTAAGAATTCCTGAGCGAGTCTGAGCAATTTCTGGAGTCGTAGTCGCGATTCCTTCTTCGATTCGTTTTCCGGATTCCAGTTCGCGCGCCTCGTCGTCATTTAATGATACTAAACCCCTCCGGTGCTTTATCATTCACTTTGGATGTCCTCACCTTCCGAGCACCTTCGCCGATTCAGGGAAAACGGTTCAGTCGGCCGCTACAAGGGTTCAGTTCTCTAGTGAAGAACTTTCTGAGACCGACTGCAGTTCGCGAAAAATGTCCGCGTGGTGCTGGCCAAGGTAGCGGGCAACACGGGCATTGCCGAGCAACTTCGCGAGGTAGCCGCGCGCTAGGACCAAACTGAGGACCTGATTTCCATGAGATTCCTCAATCAGCCCTAAATCGCGTTGCAAGACTTCCATCTCTTTCTCCATTTTCGCGACCTGTTCCGGGGTCAGGCCCTCGACCACTTTGTGCTTGTCAGGATCGACAAGCATGTCGGAGCGCGTGGCTGCCAGAAGAGCTTTTGCATAGGGCACCGAGAAGTTCCCCGTCGCCACCAGAAGGTCGGCTACCTCAATTTGGCGCATTGGTTTTAGCTTTCGTAGAAAGGAGAACACTCCGAGCGACACGTGTTTATTCTTGAGGATCTCGATGGCCTCTTTGCAAATACCATTCAGCAGGTCCCGCTTCTGCCGGATGATGGCCACATCCACTTTCAGTACCTTGGCGATCCGTTCTTCCGAGACGCCGTGGCGAATCGCTTTCAGGATCATGTTGTGTTCCTGAATAGTGGCCATTCGGTTTACTCGCCGATTGTAAGTGTAGGTTTCATCATCAGTCGCGACTAAACAGCGCGCATGAGTTTCGCCGATCTGCCTCAAGACCTCAAGGCGCACGTGGCCATCCAGCAATAAATATGTGTCTGACTGGCCGTTGTGTGGAAAGACGATCAAGGGCTCAATGATGCCAACTTCGCGCACGGAAGAAAGGACCTGCTGGTACTTTTGGCTGGACCGCATGACAGGTTTTACCTGCTTGAGTGGCAGGATGTTTGTGAGTGGCACCACCACTCCTTGGGGATTAAACGCGATGGATACCTGCTTAGCCATATTCAAGCCTTTTCGGTGATCTGAATCCGCTCCGCCAGGTAAGCGGGCAGCGACTCCAGTCCTTCAGCTCGCAACAATGTGGTGAAGTTCTCATCCCGGAAAAGATTTCTTAGAGCGGACACGATGAACAGCAACCGGTGCTCCGTCAGCTGCGACTTCTTCACCAGGAGTTTTTGCCGGTCCGCTTCTTGACGATAAACACGAATCAGCGACTCTGCTGAATGCAAGCCGTTATTTCTACGTCGGACACCTGGGGTCGACCGTTTGCCATTGGCTTTGCGCAGCTCTATGATGCGACGGACAGTAAGCAGCTTACGGCCGCGGAGAGTCTGATCCTCATAGGCTTGGCAGAGGGCTTGCTGAATACCTTCTTCGTCGGCGTTCGCGATCTGCATCGCAACCGACAGCGGTATCCGGCCTTTGTCAACGGCATGAAGAAGACGTTCTTCGCCGTTTTTCAAGAGATGCGTGATTCCGACAACGTAGCTCCTAGCGACATCAATCTTTTTCGCAATCTCATTTGTGTTGTAACCTCGCAACTTCAGACCGTCGATCTCTCTGAGCAACTCCAACGGGCGGATTTGGCGCCTAGCAATGTTTTCTACCAGGCTCATTAAGAAACATTCCTCCCTCGATGCTTCCTTCACAATTGCAGGGATCTCAACTTGGCCGAGCGCCACGAAGGCCTCAAGGCGACCTTGGCCGCACACCAGATCGTATGGTTTGCCATCTGTGGGTTCGATCCGACGAGCGACGGTAATGGGCTTCTTGAGACCAAGACTGGAAATATTGGCCACGATGCCTTGGAAAGCGACCTTGTTCCGGCTTCGCGGATTAAGGACATTTATTTGATCTATGGGGATCATCTGAACGGTCGGCGCGGTATCGTTCATGCGGCCTCCGGTATCCGTGCGCGCTGGGCCATGCCAAAAAAGAAATCAAGGGTGACAAAGCGATATGTATCTAAACTGACCGCGTTGTCTTCGGCGAGCAACAGTTTTTCAAAGGTCATGTCGAGACTCGGCAGGAGATAGTAGTCCAGAGGGCTCTGATTATCGGCGGCCATTCGCACTGCAACGGTGATGTCTGGGTTCAAACCGGCATCCATGCGAATTAACCATCGAAACGCTCCTGAGTCTCTTTGGCGGCATCGCGCGATAACGAGAGCTGCGGTGAATTCGTCATTCACCACCAACAAGTCAGTGGTGGGGTCACTATTCACAGCACCTCCGAGCTGGCGAATGTTGTCAATGATATCGGCAATGATCTTGGGATACATCAGGCGCAGCTGACGGTTTGTTTCGATGAACTCGTAATCGCGTTCGGGCGTGTACCCGATCAATCCGTATGCCCGGATCAGGCTGCTAAACCGGCCGCGATAGACCGAACTGGACGCCATGCCGTCAGTCTCGTCGATCAGAAGACCAGAGAGACGGCCTTCGCGCTCCAACAAGCTGCGAAGTTGGCCGAGCAATTCGTCATTGCTGTATTTGCGACTACGTTCGCGAATGATGGTCTGCGCCCTTGTGAACAGGTCGGCTGGTACAACCGACTCGAATACCGCATCGCTACGAATCCACATCTCAGGCGGGTTTAGCACGCGTTTTTTCTTCAGCTTGAAGGACATTCTGTTGTAAATGTTGTTGCCAACGTACTTCTCGTTCGTCAAGATCTGGTGAATCGTTCCTTGAGTCCAGGCCCGCCCCAAATCTGTGATAATGCCGCGTTCGTTCAACATCTTGGCGAGTCTCGATTCGAGTATTCTTTCTTCCACGAACATGCGGTACATCCAACGAACGATCTCCATTTCCTCCGGCGGCCCTGGAACGAGAATAACGCGGTCTGTCTGTATGCTCTTTTGCTCTCCCCGGTTGAGCACTCCCTTGTGTTGGCCGGTCACGTCACGCAGCATCCGACGAAGCCCAAAACCTGGTGAGCCACCCTGGCGAAATCCGAGTTCGATAAGGCGACATTGCCCGATAAAGACCTTGGCGGAAAGCTCGCGGCTGTACTCACCAGCCATGGCCCGCTTCACGCCCTTAACGATTGTCGAAATGGGGCTGCCGTCATTCTCAAATTGCTCAGCGCAATAGTGCACATCGATCTTTGCGCGTCGGCAAATGTACTCGTAATAGGCGCTCTCGTCCGCATCCTGGAAGCGTCCCCAACGGCTGACATCGTAGACAAGAATTGCGCTGAAATTCGCTTTGCCATTCTCCACATCACGGATCAACTCTTTCAGCGCATCTCGACCGTCAATTCGAAGGCCGCTCTTGCCGGCGTCTGTGTAGGTCCGCGCGATCGTCATGCCGCGGCCTTCGGCATATTGCTGGATGACTTTCCGTTGATTATCAGTAGAGTACTGTTGGTGCTCGGTTGACATGCGGACGTATTCCACGACGCGGGTCGCGCCAGTACCGGATTGACATGATGAAGCCTGCTGTCGTCCCGTTTCTTCCATTGCTGGCAGTCGTCTGAAGTACGGATTTCACGCGATGGGAGCTGGGGCGACCTTAAGAGTCATTGCTGCTCTTGCGGACCGCTGCCCGGCTTGGTCACCCGGCAGGGGACCGCCCTAACGACCAATGCTGGATTCTCCAGACATTAGTAGTTATATGACGAGCGGCAAACCAGGTTCAAAGGGGTGTTCTTTACTGCCTGACCCTAGCCTGGGAGGACGGAATCCCAAGCACGATAATGATTTTGGCGGAAGCAAGGTTGTTCTTTTCATATAACCCATCTGGAGAGACAAGCCAAATGCTTGCATCCAACGACCGAAGATCGACCGCCGAGTTGTTCTTTGCCAATTTCAAGAGCTGGTTCAGTTCAGATGTTAAGTTGGATTTCTTAGCATTAAGACGGTCACCGGCTCGCCGGTCTGCCCAATAGCGCTTCATGTAGTGGGGGTTTTTCTCGCGCCACTTTTGCTGACTGTCGCGGCATTGCTCTCGATAAACGGGATCTTCAACGAGCTTTTTCCGATGGTAGTCTGCGCGGCGGCGGCGCTGGCAATCTCCTGAGCTGCAGACTTTTTGATCCGGGTGGTACCTAGAAGGTCGGAATTTATTGATGCAGTACCTACACACATTTTCTTCCATGCTAACTGTGTAAATCTTCGCACGGAATCTTTGCTTCGAGGGGAGCGCGTTCCCCATATCCGTCATCCTTCGGAACTCCACAATCCTCGCGTATCCACACACCGGATAGCGCGGCGCAAGTGGTCCGGGAAACTGCAAACGCGGGGAGAATTCATTTCCCTATTTCCGCACCAGATCGAGGCCGTATCCGCCTTCTTCCAAGGAGGGCAATGCCGGCCACACCGCAAGCTCAAAATCCTCGTCGTGTGTCTCCGCAGGCACCTTCTCTGCGCAGGGGCTTTCGGCGATTCGACGCCTGGAAGCGTGGCGCTTTGGGCGCGGAGGTCTGATCGCACAATGGAACCCAGCCGATGCGTTCCCGATTGAGGGGGGACGAGCCGCCGATCCGCGCCGCGATCCCAGTCTCTTTAGCCGCTCTTTCCGTTCCCGGTTCGCCGTCCTTTGCGCTCTCGATCCGTGGCCTAATCCTGATGCGAGTAGCGGCATTTTGCGGGGCCGTTGTGTCGCTGACTGGCTGCCCGGAATGGTGGCGATTGCGGGGCGATGAGCGGGGGCGAAAGGCCGATGCAGGGCGGGTTGCGGCGGGATGGATTGCTGAAACCGTGAAAGTCAAAACCGGGCGGTGCTTCGCACCGGGAGTATAGAGACACGTCATCCCCAATTGGGAACTGCCCAGCTACTTTAGGTATCTGTTGGGATACTTGTTGAAAACAAGCGACTTCCGGGACGGCGGGAGCTAATGAGCTACCGCCGGGCGCTCTGTGCGTAAACGTGTTGATCCATCAATGGTTACGCAGGATGCGGCATCTGAGGCGTTGTCGCCGCGCGCGAGCGGCATCCGGTATGCGTCCGGACTTTTGTCCGGCGTCTGTCCGGTCATGCTCTGAGGTTCCGGGTGCAACCCTTTGCGGCAAACTCCAAGCTAGGTGTGGGATGGAATACGACACGGTTGCACGCGAAGGACTACATCTCTTCTGATTCCAAGAGCAAGGCCAAATCGGTCGTGGTGACCGTGGAAGGCGTGCAGCGATCCCGCAAGCTGTTCGAGAAACACTTCGCGAAGAAAGAGCCGCACGGGCATCAGCGGTAGGCTTCGCGGCGACACTAACCGAGCCATTCCGAAGCGGGAAGAGAATACGGGCGCGGATCACGGCCCGTCAAGCCCCGTTCCGCAAAGAGCGCGGAACGCCTTCCGGCTCCGCTTCGCTCCGGGGCGTTGACAGGCCGCGCCCACGCCCGTAAAGGCCCTCCCGCTATGTTCGGAATGTCTCTCTTTGCCCCAGCGGGGCAACCCTTTCAGAGCGGCGATCCGAGCCCTGCGAAGAACTAATTAGCATCCGTGCGGCTTAACAAAAGTGCGCCTTGCCGTCGCGCACGAACAGGTAATGCATATAGACTCCGCAAAATGTCAGCGTCTACAGAGTCGATCAAGGACCTGAAAGCCGACGAATCCCTGGCCAAATCGCCTGCCAATTCCGGCGCTCATCCACCGGAGAAAGAACCGTGATTTCCATTGGCTTTCCTCGGCGTTCGCTGTGGTGGATTGTTGCTTTTCTGTGCGTGCTCTTCAGCCTTCCGGCAATCATTGCTGTGACATGGTATGAGTAGGAATTGCGGCCGCTTCAGAAGTACGAATTGGCGGGCATCAGATTGAGGCCACAACACCACTCACAAGGGTTTGTAGTGCCTTCGGATTTCCAGCGGAATTGGACGGCGATAGATGGCATCTGGGGGCAGTTGGACGCTCAAGTTGACCTCAATTGGTACAGAAGCACCCTGCGAAAATGGCCGATTGGCATCGCCGACTCCACCGTAATGTCGAAACCAACCAGTCCTTTTTGCAGGTAAAACCAGCGGAGATACAGTCGTCCATTCGGCGATTATCGCGCCACTCCCAGTTGCAGTTCAGCCAGCGGATTCGAGTCCGCAACCAGAGGTGAAGACACCACCTTCTGGCCTTCCGAAGAAGCCCGTCAAAAGGCAGGCTATCTTTCCCGGAGCATCGAGGCGAAGAGCTGGGAATGAGAAGGCCGAGAGCTACGACGAATCGCAGTGGATCGACTGAGCTAATTGCCACTCTAATCTCAAGAACTCCAATCCGGACAGACGGCACTTATGTGCTCTATTTGCATGAACCCAAACAGCGACTTTGATGGTTGCGAAGTGCGCACATGAAGCGTAGGTCAGCGCGCTTGATAAGATGGTATAACTTCTCCTCCATTACATCTATTGCCGGTTAAGTATTACATGTCTACATTTGACTACTTAGTCTTACGGATAATAGGTCTTTCATCACCCATATCTACAGCGTCACATTGACGCTTTCATTTGGCGCTTAGCCTGTGCTATATCCCCGATAAACACTGCCGATGAGCGTGCTGTCCCGTTGCCGATTCGGATCGCTATTGTAAGTCGAATCAATAACACAAATGCGAGATAACCACAGAAATATGGGTTTTCCACATGGGACACCGTGAGTAATTCAGCAATAAATAATACACACAGTGAGCATCTCTTGCGACGCTTAGTTAGTCTAACTCAGAAAACAGGAGCGAGATATTACGGCGCTCGTTGCAGAGCTGAATCGCATGTTGACCATCTCCAAAGCATTATCGGCAGGACAGGCGCGGACATACCATGTCGCGTGAGTTTGTGTCGGAGAAGCAGAACTACTGGAGCCGTGACGCGCAGGTGCATAGCGAGTGGCAGGGAAGGCTTGCCCAGGAGTGGGGACTGCGTGATTCCGTTGGTGCCGAGGAATTTGCTCGATTGAGCGAAGGACAGCATCCTGAAAGCGGCGCGCAACTCGTCAAGCACCAGCCTGCAAAGAACCTACGACAACGAGTACGGCAAGGAAATCACCAGCGTCGAACATCGCGCCGGGTGGGACGCGACATTCTCAGCGCCGAAATCCGTTTCTCTCACCGCGCTTGTGGGCGGCGATGAGCGTGTGCGGCAGGCGCACCGCGAAAGTGTCCGCGTGGCACTTGGCGAATTGGAGCGGTATACGCAAGCGCGTATCGGCAATATCCACGCGCCGGAGACGACGGCCAAGTTCATTGCCGCCACCTTCGAGCATGACACTGCCCGCCCGGTAGATGGCTATGCTGCGCCACAGCTTCATACTCATGCCGTCATTTTCAACATGACCGAGCGCGAGAACGGCCAGACGCGGGCGCTTCAGGAGCGAAGTCTTTTCCAGTCGCAACAGTATGCGACCAGCGTGTATCGTTCCGAGCTTGCCACGCGGCTGCAAGGGATTGGGCTATGAGATCGAACGAGGCAAGCATGGCCAGCCGGAAATCAAGGGCTACACGCAGGAATACCTGGATGCATCCAGTCCGCGCCGCGAACAGATCAAGAGTCACTTGCAGGAGATTGGAAGAGAAGGCGCGGGCGCGGCACAGGTTGCGGCCCACCGCACGCGAGACAGCAAGGAGATTCATTCTCCGGAAGAGGTATTGCAGCGGCACCGTGAACTAGCTGCGCAGCACGGCCATCAGGCGGATCGCGTTGTGGCCCAGGCGCGCGAACATACACAGCTCCATGCGCCGCACTCGACGACAAGACCGATGCAGCAGGCCGTAACCTATGCTCGCAATCATGTCTTCGAGCGGTCTGCCGTGCAGGATGAGCGCAGCATCTTGCAGGCGGCGATAAGTCGTAGCATGGGGCAAGCAACCTACGAACAAGTGCGGCAAGAATTTGCGCAGCGAGTCGAGCGTGGAGAGTTTCGTCGTCGTTGGCACTGTTGAAGGACGCGCCGCGCCACTCTATACGACCGCTGAGATGGTCCGCATGGAGCAGGAGATCATCGGCTCGTATGCAGAGCGGCAATCAGCGCACCTACAGCGATCCGATGCTGGTTTCGACCGCCGCTGCGGATTGCAACCGAGGACCGCCATACGGAGTTGAGTCCGGCGCAACGCGAGTGGTCGATGACATTTTTCGTGAGCCGCGAGAAGATCGTCGGCTTGGATGGGATCGCTGGTGCTGGCAAGACAACGACGTTGGCGGTGGTCCGGGAAGGCGCGGAGGCCGAAGGCTACAAGGTCGAAGGTTTTGCTCCAACCTCACGCGCGGCGCAGAAGCTGGCCGAGGCGGGCATCGAGACCTCGACTCTGCAGCGTCATCTGGCGCGGGGAGAGCAGCCGGACACAGGCGAGAAAATGCTCTATGTACTCGACGAGTCTTCGCTTGCCTCGACGCGCCAGATGCACGAGTTCATGGAACGGCTTCATGCGCGAGACCGCGTTTTGCTGGTAGGCGACACGCGGCAGCATGAGGCGGTCGAAGCGGGCCGTCCTTTCGCACAGCTTCAGGAAGCGGGAATGCGAACGGTGAGACTCGAAGAGATTGTGCGCCAGAAAGACCCGGAACTGAAGCAGGCCGTCGAGCAATTGGCGCGTGGTCAGGTTGGCGCGGCCATCGATAGCCTTGACCGGCAGGGCCGCGTACATGAGGTGAAAGGGTACGACGAGCGCATCTCGGCCATCGCGCGCGAGTATGCCAAGTCGCCGGAACAGCACGCTGGTGGTGTCGCCGGACAATCTGTCGCGCACAGAGATCAATCAGCGCATTCATGCCGAGCTGCAATCGCGCGGCGTCGTAAGCGAGAGACGAGCACTCCGTCCAAACGCTTGTGCCGCGTCAGGAGATGACCGGCGCAGATCGCAGTTGGGCGCAGCAATACCAAGTCGACGACATTCTGCGCTACTCGCGCAGTTCGCGGGAGACCGGCATTGCAGAAGGGCGAATACACGCGCGTCAAGAGCATCGACGCGCAAAACAATCGGCTCACGGTGCTGCGCGTCGATGGGAGTGAAACGACCTACGATCCGCGCCGCCAGATGGGCGTCTCGGTGTATCGCGAGCAGGAGAAGGCATTCTCGGTTGGAGACCGTATCCAGTTCACCGCGCCCAATCATGAGTTGAAGATTGCGAACCGTGAACTCGGTACAGTGGAAAGCATCGCGCCGGACGGCACGATGCGGTTGAAGCTCGATAACGGGCGCAGCATGGACTACGAACCTCAGCGTCATCCGCATCTCGACCACGGCTACGCCGTCACCAGCTATTCCAGTCAGGGACAGACCGCCGACCGTGTACTCATCCACGTGGATACGGAGCTTGCGGCGAAAGACTTGCTCAATAGCCGCATGGCGTATGTCTCGGTTTCGCGTGGACAGTGGGACGCGCAGATTTTCACAAACGACCGCGAGAAGCTGCCGCAGGCTCTTGGTCACGATGTCTCGCACCAGAGCGCACATAAGCCAGAACAGGCGATTGCACCAATGCAGCATCAGGAGGCTGCCAGGTCACAACAGCCAGGGCAGGATCTGGGTATGGGTATGGGCATAGGTTTGGGCTTCTGATCTTGAACAGCGAATCGACGATAGTTTCACGTGGGAAGGCAATGACGAGCGCAGAGTCACTTGGTAAAAAACCAATCCAGAACACCAGCCAGGCGGCACCTGCTCTGGAGCGGCGTTATTTGGCCGCTAACGATAGCTTCGCCGAAAAGCACTATCGCGTTAGCGACCTCGCGGAACTTTGGGGTTTGGGCAGGGAGACGGTGCGAAAGCTCGTCAAGGACGATCCGGGCGTCATCAAAATCAGGATGGGACGCAAGCGGGCGCACACGGTTTACAGCGTGCCGGAATCCGCTGTGCGGCGCATTCATACGCGGTTGCTGATGGGAGCCTAAATAGGATGGTGAAATTCTCCTGTCACCCGTTCGCGGGTTTCGGCATAGCAATAACATTCGGCTTTGGTTTCGGCTTCGTATCGAAAGCCGCTCTGAGTACCGCCGTCAATCGCTCCTGACGTTCAGGAATCCATGCGGCGTAATGTTTCCTCACGATCTGCTCGGTGTTGCCCAGCAACTCCGCCACGTCGCGCACAGTGACGCCGGGGCGCTCAAGCAAAATTCTTGCGAAGGTATGACGGAAACGATGCGGCGTTGGCTTGTCCTTCCACGGGCCGCACAGTTCCCAGAGTTTATTCAGCTTGCGCCGCCACAAGTCGGTGATGACGTTCATGTCGGTTGTGCTGTGCTCCCCGAAGATATACGGGCCTGTCTCAAGGGCACGGGCGCGAATGCGTTGCTGCAACCATTCGGGAACCCAGGTGTAAACGTGTGTGTGCGCCTTGGTGGTCCTGAGTTGAATGGTGCCGTCTGGCCGCATCCGGTCGATATGAAACGTGCTCACGTCGGAAATCCGCAAGCCGGTATATACCGACACCGAAATAAAATCCGCTATGTCCTGCCCTTTCCATCGGGTGCGGTGTTGGGCATAGGGGCCTTGCTCTTTGCGTTCTTTGGTCGCTTTGGAAAATTGGATCTCGCGTTTCCCGTATTTTGTATCGCAGGCGTCATACATGCGGCGGAGTTCTTCATCGGAGAACGGTAATTTCTGTTCGCTGCGCGGGTCGTTATGCTGTCCGCGCTGGTTCTTCACCATGCGGGCCGGATTGCGCGGCATCCATTCATTCGCGTGGCAAAACTCAAAGAAGGCTTTGACGACGCTCATGTTTTTAGCGGTGGTGCTCGGCAACACTCCCCACGACGCGCGAAACTCCCGCACGTCGATAGGCGTCCACTGGTCGATAGCGGCATAGCCCTTGGCATCCGAGAAACCCCGTAATTGCTTCAGGACGAATTTATAGTTCCGTTGGGTGTTCGGGGCCGTGTGTTCCTCAAACTCGGCTGTAAACGCGGCTATTGCACGAATTACGCTAATTCGTTCGGGTTCGGGGTTCGTGGCGGGAAGCGTTAAGGGCGTTTCGATCTTGTCCTGGCCGTCCCAAGAGCCGGACTGTTGCAGCGAAGCAACAATGGACTTGGCTTCGTCCCAATCGGCGGTGCCGGTTTGTCTGCGGTTGAACTTCCCGCCGAGCGTGCCGGATACGTGGATCAGGCACGCGCATTTTTTCCAGCCGCGCCGTCCCTCTTCAAACTGGCCGGTGCGGGTGTCTTCGGGGTGGGAGCCTTCACATTCCTTGCGGTGGCGTCGATAGAGGTTGAGGGCCATGCAAGGTTGGATGCACGTTGCACGCCATTGCACGCTGGAATAATAATATCCTCGTAAACCATTGAAAATAAACTGGCGGAGAGAGTGGGATTCGAACCCACGTTACCCTTTCGAGTAAACACGCTTTCCAAGCGTGCGCCTTCAGCCACTCGGCCATCTCTCCGGCGGAAACCTGGGAAGGAACGACAGCTTTCCAGGAGAGCTATCGCGTCGCGCCGCGCCGGAGCGAGTCCGCACGGGCTTGGCCTCAATTCATTCTATGGACAGGGACGCGCAAGCGCAAATCGGCAAAACGGTGGAACGAAACCCGCGGAACGGAACGGAAACAGAAACGGGAACAGAAACGACCCGCAGCCAACTCAGGAGAGTTTTTCCGGCGCACTCGGATCGGGCACACCCGGACTAGAGTTAGCTGTCGACGTGCCGGAACTGGCTCCACCCGCCGCAGCACGCGCAGAGGGCACACTGACGGGATCGCCAGGCTGGCGAGGCGTGGTCGGAAGCGCTGGCGGCTTGACTCCATCGACGACATGGTGGCTCAGGCAATAGAGCGCGAGTTCAAGCCGATCGGCAACGCCCAGCTTGTCGTACACCTTGCGCAAGTAGTTCTTTACGACCTGCTCAGTCGTTCCCACGCGAATCGCGATTTCTTTGTTCTTCATGCCCTGGGTGACACAGGAAACGATCAAGGTTTCCTTGGGCGTTAGTTGGACTTTGGGCCGCGCTCCTGAGGGGCGCAGGGTGTGGCCGCGATAGGCTTCCATAACCCAATGGATGGCCTGGGTCTCGAGCCAGGGCTCGCCGGCGGCAACCTTGCGGAGGCAATCGACCAATATCTCCGGTTCCACCTCGCGCGACAGGATGCCGTGGGCTCCGCGGCGGAACAGATCGAGCGTGAGTTGCTCGTCCGATCCGGGCGTGACTACTACAATCTTCAGTTGCGGCGACTGGCGCAGGAGTTCCGCGACCGCTTCGACGGGATTGGGCGCCAGTGCCGACTCAAAAATCAGAACGTCGGCGGAGAACTTCGTGACCGCCGATTGCGTCTGGGGCAGAGTTTCGGCCTGGCCGACAACGCGGATATCGTCTTCGAGCGCGAAAATCTTGCGCAGGCCCGCGCGGAAGATGGCCTGGGTATCGGCCAGGATCACGCGAATCAACGGGCCAGCGCCGTTACCGGCTTGAGCGCCGTGATTTTCTCCCGCACTGAGTGAAGTGCTCGCCATCAGTTTCCTTGCACCTACGCTCGCTCGAAATGGTACTCGTCAATCACTACGCCAACTCCGCGACGGCCTCTGTCTTCAAAGCTGCGGACCACACGGCCGTGGCAGTCAATCTGCACATCACAACGAGATCCCACGACATCTCCGGGCAACAGGATCGTGAAGTCCACAATCGAGCCCACGGGAACGTCGCGATCAATCGCGAAGAGCACGCCGTTGGCGGAGATGTTTTGCGTCTCCGCCGCACAAGCTCCGCTCTGCGACTGCAACTCCACGGGAAGATGCAGGGGAAACCGCGGAGCACTTTGCATTTCGGCATAGTGCTTGATCGCCGTTTGTGCCTGCGGGTCCACCGCCAGTTGCTCTTCTGATGCTTCGCCTGACACCGTTTCTAAGAGACCTTCCTTCCGGTGCACGCACGCCACCAGGCGCGTCCGGATTTCTGCGGAACTTATGGGCAGCGTACACCCAGGAATCAGGCATGCAAAGTTACCGAAGTCATGGAACAAAAGGGTGCTAACTGCTTGCGGATGAGTGGATTAGAAGGAATTTACGGGAGTAAGACCGGGGACTGAGTGCAAAGGCAAGCATTCTGCACTCAGCATTTAGCCCACTAGAGTCGGGAGCTGGCTGAATGCATGAAGGCTGAATGCTGAGCGCTAGAATTTCGTCACTTCGGTGAAATTAAAGTCGCGGATCTTCATGGCAGGCACGACCATGTCAAACGATTCCTCGCCACAGGAACGAAGGGGCACGCTCATGGCTTCGACGTTCGAGAGCATGTGGATGAGGCTCTCGTTGAAACGGAAGTTGCGGATTCCCTGCTTAACTTTTCCATCTTCCACCAGGAGTGTGCCGTCGCGGGTCATGCCGGTGAGCATTTTTTCGTAAGGATCAACTTCGCGGATGTACCACAACCGGGTAACCAGCACGCCGCGCTCGGTGGAGGCGATCATCTCAGTAAGAGTTTGCGGATCTTGCGGAGTCGCAAAAACAATGTTGAGCGGCATCTCGCCGATTTCGTTAGGCAGAGGGAACGCGTGACCGGTGGGCGCGATCGGCCCGGCCTTATCTTTCTGCTCCGAGCGCTTCATTCTTTCGGCCGTGGCCCGCGCGTAAACCACGCGCTTGACGACTCCGTTCTCAACCAGCGGCAGGCTCAACCGCCGCATGCCTTCGCCATCGAAGGGCGAGCCGGTTTGCAGGGGATGCGCGACATCGTCCCAGATGGTGATGTTCTCGCCGAAGAGCTGGCTGCCGATGCGGCCAGTGAGAAAGGATCGCTGGTCGAGGATTGCCATGCCAGAGTAATCCCAGAACATGAAGCCAACGATGTCGAGCACGGCGGAGGGCTCGAGAATTACCGTGTACTTCCCTGCCGGAATTTCCGCTGGACGCGCGGACTCGAGCGCCTTCTTCGCCGCAGTTTCAGCCAGACTGAGCGGATCGAGGTTGGTCACATCGGGCGAGTTGGCTTTCTGCCATCCGGAAGAATCGCCGGCCAGCATGGTGATGGAGACTTCCGCCAGAGTTTGCGTGTGCCAGTTGCTCAGGCCGCGCGAATTGAAGATGCCTTCGACAGATTCCGAACTGGAAAAAATGCCGGCGGTGGTGAGTTTGTGCTTCTGCGCCGCGTCGACGATTTTCTTTACGCCGTCGACGCGAAGCTGGGGAGTGATGGCCGCGGTCTGGGCGAAATGCCGTGTGGGCACAAACGATGTGGAGACAGTCGACTCGCCCGTCCCGCTGGCGGTCTGCCGCGAATCTGGCATCGGCAAGAGGTCCGGATCAGGATGCTGCACCCGTGCCAGAGCTTCCGAGGATTCCACCACGCGCCGCAAACTCTCGTCGTCAAACTTGTTGGTAGTGGCGCGAGCAGTGCGCCCGCCAAAGGCCGTACGCACGGAGACGACATGGTTCTCCTCGGCGACGTTTTGATGGATGATGTTGTTGGCGAAACGGGTAAGCGCAAACCTTCCGCCGGAAAAAAGAACTTCGACTTCATCTGCGGCTGTGAGCGTCTTGATGCGGTCGAAGATGTCAGCGGCATGGTCCCTGGTTAGCATTGAGCACTCAGCAATTGGCAATTAGCAGTTGGCAGCAAAGCGATCCGCGCTCACTTTTGGTAGCAACGCGGTCAACATTCTTCGTGCTTCACCAAGGTTCTGGTCCATTCGACGATAGTCGTCGTCCGACAAATATTTTAGGTCTCTCGCCAGCAAAAGGTGATAGTCGAGTTCGCTGGCAGAACCCGATGCGATGTACAGAAAACGATGGAGTTCGTTATTTCCTTGTTTACCACAACCTTCTGCAATATTGGCCCCCATCGATGCGCTGCACCTGCGCATCTGGCTCGTGAGACCGTACATTTCCTCCCGCGGGAAGCGTGTGCTGTAACCTTGTAAATATCCAAGGTCAAAAGATGAACCTTCTCCCAAACCTTTAGCCGCCTGAAGTCTTTCACTAGGCACCTCGTTTAAGGTCCTGATGCTAATTGCCAACTGCTAATTGCTGCTGTGACAGACATCACATGCTCCGATACGCGCTTCCCACTTTAATCGCGCCGGAATCTCGACGGCGACGCGCCGTGGCCCGTACCCATCACCTGTTGCGGCTGGCCTTTGCCGCAATTTGGAGTGCCCCAGAGCGTCCACTCCTCGCGTGAGCAGATGGCGTCCAATGAATTCCAGAACTCGGTCGTGATTCCGGAATACGACGGGTTCTTCACCATGCGCACGCGCTTGCCGTGCTTGATCTCCCAGCCGATCTCGCAGCCGAATTGAAAATTATATCGACGGTCGTCGATCGACCACGAGCGGTTAGTTTGCATCAGAATGCCGTGATCGGTAGAAGCGATCAGTTGCTCTAAGCCCAAGGGCTTCTCGCCCGGCAAGAGGCTGATGTTGGTCATGCGAATCATCGGCAACCGGTTCCAGCCTTCGGCACGCAACGTTCCGCCGGAACGATTCTCGCCGATGGTGTGCGCGGTCTCGCGCGAACTGAGGTACCCGGTGAATAATCCGTTGGTGATGATCGGCATGCACTGCGCCGGGACTCCTTCATCGTCGAAGCCGAAAGTGCCGAGCCCCGGACCGTGCTCCTGGCGCGCGTCCGCGACCACGTTCACCATCTCGCTGCCATAGCGCAGCGTGCGCAGCTTGTCGAGCGTCAGGAACGAAGTGCCGGCGAAGTTCGCCTCCATGCCCAGCACTCGATCGAGTTCGATGGGATGCCCGATGGATTCGTGAATCTGCAACCCAAGCTGCGAGCTATCGAGAATAATGTCGAATTTGCCTTCCGGACACTGGTCTGCTTGGTGCAAAGCAACCGCTTCTTCCGCAATGCGGCGGGCGTTCTCGACGAGTTTCAATTCTTCGATCAGCTCGTAGCCTTTGTTCTGCCACTGCCCGCCATAAGAATTAGGATACGAGCGTTTCTGAATCTCATTTCCAGCGAACGCGTATGCGGTGTAGCCTGCGCCGGCGGAATACTTGATTTGATGGATGTCGGATCCTTCCGATGATAGAAACCACTGCTCCTCGCGATTGAAATTGAGATTGGTCTCAGCCAGGGTGACCTCGGCAACTGCGCGAAGTTCGGAGTCGATGTTTAGCAACAAGGCAATATTTTGCTCGACAGAGATCGAAAACGGATCGATGAGATGCGGCGTGGTCCACTCGGCGGTCACTGATTTTTCCTGAGCAAGTTGGACGTCCTGCTGCTTCACTTGCGCCGAAGCGCGCGCGATTTCGACCGCGTGAGCGGCGGTGGCTTCAACTCCGGAGCGGGACAGATCCTCGGAAGCGGCAAATCCCCATGCGCCATCGGCAAATACACGAACGCTGATCCCGACAGACTCGGCGTCAGACGCGCTGCCAACCTTGCCGTTCTTTGTAGTAAGCGCGCGGCTACGCTGACTGACGATGCGCGCATCGCCGTAGCTCGCGCCACGCATCGTTGCGATGTTCAGGGCCCAGTTAGCGATTTGCTTCATGCGGAGAATCAATTTACCACGGAAGAAGCGATCAACCACAAAGGACACGGAAGGACTCAAAGGCGTGACGTGACTCGGTTTCCTTCGTAATCCTTCGTGACCTTAGTGGTTATTCAGGAATGCTAAGCAACGAGAATCCTATGGCGTGGCCCGCGCCACATCCAGCGCCTTCCTAAGCGCCAACAATTCCTTCAACACGTCACGCAACTTAGTGGATTCGAGCGCATTCGCTCCGTCAGACTTCGCGACCTTAGGGTTGTCATGCACTTCGAGGAAAACGCCATCCACGCCGGCCGCGACCGCTGCCCGCGCCAGCACCGGGATAAACTCAGGCTGGCCGCCGCTAACCGCGGCGCTGCCGTCGTCCGCTTGCGCGGAAGGAAGTTGAACCGAATGCGTCGCATCGAAAACCACGGGCGCGAACTTGCGCATGATGGCGAGCGAGCGCATGTCGACGACCAGATTGTTATAACCGAAACTCGAGCCGCGCTCGGTGAGAAATACCTGCGCATTCCCCGCTTCGCGGCATTTCTCCACCGCGTGTCGCATGTCCCAGGGCGAAACGAATTGCCCTTTCTTGATGTTGACGGCGCGCCCGCTGAGCGCCGCCGCAACTACGAGATCTGTCTGGCGGCACAGAAACGCCGGGATCTGCAGCACGTCGGCGACCTCCGCAACTTTTGCGACATCCGCCACTTCGTGAACGTCGGTCAGGATCGGGAGTCTGAACTTCGTCTTTAATCTTCTTCAGAATGCGCAAGCCTTCCTTGATTCCCGGCCCGCGAAAACTGCGAATCGAGGTGCGGTTGGCCTTGTCGTAGCTGGCCTTGAAGATGAACGGAAACTCGAGCGCCCGGGTCACGCCCTTGATAATCTCGGCCATGCGAATGGCATGCTCTTCGCTTTCGATCACGCACGGGCCGGCAATGAGAAAGAGATCGCCTGAGCCGATGCGGATATCGCCGATTTGGAAATTCAGTTTCAAGTTTCCAGTTTTCTGGTTTCCAGTCTCTGGCATTAAGTCTCTTCGCCAGCACCAAGGCCGATCCCACTAGAAACTGGAAACCGGAAACTGGAAACTCTTCTTAGCGTCGCGCTACTTTTTCCGGACGGTGAAACATCTCGATTGCCGCCGTTTCTTTCCCGGCCCGCCGCTTCGAGCCGTGCTCATACGCAGCCCCGATAAACGTGCTGAACAACGGATGCGGCTCCAGCGGCTTCGACTTGAACTCGGGATGAAACTGGCATCCGATGAAATGCGGATGGTCCGGCAATTCCACGATCTCGACGTAGGTTCCGTCAGGCGTCGAGCCCGAGATGCGCAGCCCCGCCGCCACCATCGGCTCTTCGTATTCGCGATTGAATTCGTAACGATGGCGGTGGCGCTCGCTGATCTCGAGTTTGCCGTAGATCCTGTGCGCCAGCGTGTTGGGCTCGATCTTGCAAGTCCACGCGCCCAGGCGCATGGTGCCGCCAAGTTCCTCCACGCCGCGCAACTCGCGCAGCTTGTAGATCACGCGATGCGGCGTCGCCTGATCGAACTCGCTGGAATTGGCATCCTCCAATCCAACCACGTTGCGAGCAAACTCCACACAAGCGGTCTGCATCCCGAGGCAAATCCCGAAGTAAGGAACCTTATTCTCGCGCGCATAACGAATCGCGTTCAGCATCCCTTCGATGCCGCGCTTGCCAAAACCTCCGGGCACCAGCAACCCGTCATACCCTTCAAGTTGCGCATCGATGCTGCTCTGGTCGCCGGTTTCCAATCCCTCGGCTTCGATCCAGTTCAACTGAAGTTTCAGATTGTGCGCCAGCGCGCCGTGCACCAGCGCTTCCTTCAACGACTTGTAAGAATCCTCATACTCGACATACTTGCCGACAATCCCGATCGTAACCGTGTCCTTCGGGTTGTAGACGCGGTGCACAATGTCTTCCCACTTGGAAATGTCGCGGTCCTTGGCTTCCATTCGCAAATACTTCAAGACCAGCGTGTCCACACCTTCATTGGCAAATACGAGCGGCACTTCATACACCGAAGCCACATCCTTCGCCGTAATCACGGCTTCTTCCTGCACGTTGCAGAAGAGCGCGATCTTCGATTTAAGTTCCTTGGCCAGGAAGCGGTCGGTGCGGCAAAGCAGAATGTCCGGCTGAATTCCGATGCTGAGCAGTTCCTTCACCGAGTGCTGTGTGGGCTTGGTCTTCAGCTCCTGCGCCGCGGCGATGAACGGCACCAGCGTCACGTGAACGAACAGCGTATCTTCGCGGCCAAGTTCCTGGCGCATCTGCCGGATCGCTTCCATGAACGGCAGCGACTCGATGTCGCCCACCGTGCCACCAATCTCCACAATCGCCACGTCGACGTCCTGCGCCACCTTCTTCATTGCCGCTTTGATTTCATTGGTCACGTGCGGAATCACCTGCACGGTCTTGCCCAAATAATCGCCGCGGCGCTCTTTGGCGATGATCTGCTCGTAGAGGCGGCCCGTGGTCCAATTGTTGTCGCGGGAAAGTTTGGCGTGGGTGAAACGTTCGTAGTGGCCGAGATCAAGATCGGTTTCAGCCCCGTCGTCGGTCACGAAAACTTCGCCGTGCTGAAACGGCGACATCGTCCCCGGATCGACGTTGAGATAAGGATCGAACTTCATCAGGTTGACCTTCAACCCGCGGCTCTCCAGCAGGCAACCGATCGAAGCCGCGGCCAATCCCTTGCCCAGAGAAGACACAACTCCGCCCGTCACAAAGATGTACTTTGCTGGCATCGATTCCTCGCTCTAAATTGTGTTTGAAAGTTTGTGCAGGTGGGGTGCACGATCAATTATGCCAGAAGCGGCCTGTGGAAACAAACAGAAGAATCAACCCGCGTTGACTATCCCGGTAATGTGGGTGAAAATGAATTGAATACTTCCCTTCGATCCCGACTCGTCGGGCTTCGGCGTTTTTGTCTTCAATCGTGGGCCTGTGGCGCAGCTGGGAGCGCGCCCCGGCTTTGCCGGGAAGGTCGTCGGTTCGAGTTGTTTTTTTGAAGTGGGCCTGTGGCGCAGCTGGGAGCGCGCCCCGGCTTTGCCGGGAAGGTCGTCGGTTCGAGTTGTTTTTTTGAAGTGGGCCTGTGGCGCAGCTGGGAGCGCGCCCCGGCTTTGCCGGGAAGGTCATCGGTTCGAGTTGTTTTTTTAAAGTGGGCCTGTGGCGCAGCTGGGAGCGCGCTTCCATGGCATGGAAGAGGTCGTCGGTTCGATCCCGACCAGGTCCACCAACTTCACGTTATGCCCGCCGTTTACATCCTGCAAAGCGAAAGCAGCAAAAGGTTCTACATCGGCTGCGCCGAACAACCCGAGGTTCGCCTGGCGGAACATCAACGCGGACAGACGATCTCAACCCGCGGCCGAGGACCCTGGACGTTGGTATATCAAGAGCAGTTCGATACGTTGGCTGAGGCACGACGGCGCGAGCGTCAACTAAAGAGCTGGAAGTCGCATCGATCAATTCAGGAATTGATAAACGCCTCGATGAAGCAAAACTGAGCGCGCCCCGGCCTCGCCGGGGAGGTCGTCGGTTCGATCCCGACCAGGTCACCAATTCTCTAGAATTGATCTCGTGTTCTACGCCCTGCCCCCATTGGTGAAGGCTTCGACTGCCTCCTCAAGCGTAGGAAAAAGCAGGAAGAACGGTTCCAACTTAGTAATCTGAAACAATTGGAAGACGCGCGCATTGGCGCCGCTGAACGCCAGCCGGCGCCCAGTTTTCTGGCAGGTTACGTAAGCGCCCACCAGCAATCCCAGCCCCACCGAATCGACGTAGGGAACTTCGGTCAGATCGAGAATCATGGTTTCGGCGCCTTCACCGCGCACGGCGCGCTGGAACAGTGACGAGGTCGCCTCCGTAAGCGGACCCTTGAAGCGCAGCACGCGCTGCCCCTGGAGCGGACCCTCATACCGTTCGATAACCAAAGCAGGCTCGGACATCATCGCGCTGGCATTGTAACAGCTACCAGGCCGACCGACGTTTTCCTTCGTGTACCTTTGTGTCTTTAGTGGTTCATCTGTTCTTGTTTCCGGCAAACTGACCCATTACGGCACTGGGCTACGCACGCGCGGATTATATCTGGGCCCGCACACAAGAATGTTAGGCTGGTACGGTGAATCGGCGGCCAGCTATCCTTTCCTCTCGCATCCCACTCTTTCTTCTAATCTGGACATTTCTCCCAGCTCCCCTGCGGCCTCGGCCGCGAACTGGAACATGTCCGCGAAGCCCGCACGGTTGGTCAACGGCGGTCCAGTGCTCTTTCAAGTGAAACCACCGTCGCGACTGCAATCATTGAGCGGAACCTGGCTGGGACATGAAGTCTCCTTCAGCTTCGATGCGAAGAGCCAGACATGGTACGCGCTGGCGGGCATCACCCTCGACACCGCTCCCGGAAGCTACTCGCTTGAACTGACCGGCGAAACGTAGTGCGGGAAAAGTACCCAGCGCGAAAATTACTTTCAGCCGCAAATTCGCCGTCGCCCGCGGCAAGTATCCTAAAATCCAGGCCAAGCTCAGCGTTGAAAGCAAATTCACCGAGCCCACCCCCGAGCAGCAGAAACAAATTGAAGAGAGCCAGCAAATCAAGAAGGACTATCTGAACCGCGTGACACCCGGCCGCGAGTGGTCGGGGCAATTCACCGCGCCTGCTGACGCTGCCATTTCAGATGTCTTCGGTTCGCAACGCATTTTCAACGGCAAGACATCAAGTCCCCACCTGGGCCTCGATTTCCGCGTCCCCAGCGGAACTCCCGTCGAGGCCATGAATGACGGCACGATCCTGCTGGCGCGGCCGACTGTATTTCGAAGGCAACTTCGTGGTGCTCGATCACGGCCAGGGCCTGCTCACCATCTATATGCATCTATCGGAATTCAAAGTTAAGGAGGGCGATCAGGTAAAACGCGGGCAGGTAATCGCGTTGAGCGGTGGCACGGGCCGGGCAACGGGCCCACATCTCCATGTCGGGGTGCGATGGCAAGGTACCTATCTCGATCCCGCGGCGCTGATACGCTTGCGGCTGCCGTAAGTAGCAATTGGCAATTAGCAATTAGCATTCAACCCATGCCACGCGTAATCCCTAACTGCTAATTGCTAACTGCTAATTGCTTTCTACGCCTTCCCGCCCGAAAGCCCGCTCAGCTCGCGCGATCCCGCAGCGCCTCCTTCAAAACCTCTTTCAGTTCGAGGTTGCGGATCAGGCGATGCAGGTAGTTGGGATGCACGCCCAGAACACGGGCGGCATCGGCATAGCTGCCTCGAGTCTGCTCCACGGCATCAAGAATCAGTCGCCTCTTTAATTCCTTGACTGCCGCATGATATTTCGCCTCGGTCATCTCCGGCGTCGAAGGACGCTCCAGCAGCGATTCCGGTAGATCCTCGGGCAGAATCATATCCGACGAGCCCAGCACCAGCGCGCGCTCGATGGCGTTTTCCAGTTCGCGCACGTTGCCCGGCCAGTCATAGTTCCTCAGCAGAGACAGGGCCTCGCGGGAAACCGGACGGGGCTTCACCTTGCAGCGTTTCGCATGTTTCTGCACGAAATGCCGCACCAGCATGGGGATATCTTCGCCGCGGTCCCGCAGCGTTGGCATCGTGATCTTCAACACCGCCAGACGGTAATACAAGTCCTGGCGAAACCTGCCCTCGCGAATGGCCTGCTCCAGGTTGCTGTTGGTAGCAGCGATCAGGCGGATATCCACCTTGATGGGATGAGTGCCGCCAACGCGTTCGAACTCACGCTCCTGCAGCACGCGCAGCAGTTTGACCTGCAACGCGGGAGCCAGTTCGCCGACCTCGTCGAGAAAAACCACGCCCCCGTCAGCAACTTCGAGCCGTCCTTTCTTCAGCGACGCGGCACCTGTGAAAGCTCCCCGCTCATGACCAAACAGATCGGTTTCCAGAAGCGTTTCCGGAATCGCAGAACAATTGATGGCCACAAACGGCTTGCCGCTCCGGGGACTGTTACGGTGCAAGGCCCGCGCCGCCAGTTCCTTGCCGGTTCCGCTCTCGCCTTCGATCAACACCGTCGAATCGGTGGGCGCCACGCGCTTGATGAACTGGTAGACCTCTTTCATGCGGGCGCCTTCTCCCACCAGGCTCCGCTCCTGGCTGATCTCCACCGTCAGCCGCTCGTTCTCCTGTTCCAGCCAGTGCAGCCGGCGCGCGTTCTCGAGCGCCACAGCGGAGATGCCCGCAATCGCCGTCACCAACTGCAGATGCTCTTCGTTAAGACGGTTGCTGAGACTGTCGCTGTCGAGATAAATACACCCAATCACCCGCTGAAACACCGTCAACGGCACGCACAACAGCGAGCGCACCTGCGACGCCGCGAGGCTCTCGACCTCGCGCAACTCATTGCTGCTGGGCACATCACTGCCCAGCATCGCAATTCCCTGCTCCAGCACCTGGCGCGCCACCGTGCGGCTCACCTTCACCAACTGGGCTTGCCCCGCCTGCCGCATGCGCGCGAACATGGAATTGAATTCATGGCCCTCCCGATCAGCCAGCAGGATGGCCCCCCGGCCCGCAGGCACAACTTCAAAGATCAAGTCCAGCAACTGGCCTTGCAGATCGTTGAGGTCGCGAATCGCATGTACAATCCGGCTGATCTTAAGCAGCGCGTTCAGGTTCCGGGCCACGCGCGAGGTCGCAGGCAGCTCGTGCAACAAACGATCCGGTTGGAGGTAGACCACGTCCCGAGGATGGATAATCGTGGTCTCCGCTGTGGCCTGTGCGTCTTCGAATTCAACGCGGCTCGCGGCCGCGGTAATATCTTCGTCCTCCAGCAGAAACAAAAAGGACGAATCGCCCGCCGCAATCTCGTCTCCGTGCTGCAAACCCTGCTCTTCGACTGCGGCGCCGTTTACCAATGTTCCGTTGCGGCTGTCGAGGTCGCGCACCAGAAATCGTCCGTCCTGCCCGCTCACGAGACAATGTTTTCGTGAAACCGAGGGGTCGACCACCGCGATCCCATTCGACGCTTCCCGCCCGATTGTGACTTCGCCCTCAGCCAGAGGAATCGTCGAGTCTTTCAAGGGCCCGGAAAGCACCAGGAGCCTGGGACGCAAGCTGCACCTCGCGGCCTTCTTATCACACTTCGGCCCTGAATGCATGCCCGAATTGAAGTCGTTCCATTATCCGAACGGATAGGGATCGCTATCTGATCGGATAGCAGATAGCGCCTGCTGCCGGCCCTGCATCCACGGAACGGCGCCGCGCAGTCAGACGATAAGCACTTTACTAAGAATAAGTTGGGACGACGGCTGCATTTCTTGCCCTACCCCACTGCCGACTGGCACGCGGCATGCAGCACCGGAGGATGCAAGGGCTCGGTAAAAGGCGATAGGGAAGCGCTTTTTGATTCCGTTCTTGCCGAGCTATGCAAATCAGGGATCCGAGGGGCCCCCTCATCGGATCCCTGATTTTTGGGTCCGCTCCAACCCGTGGAGATTTTCGCCCTTCAGCTAAACGCAAATTCCAAAGGAGAAAAACCACTAAGGAGGATGGTTTCACACCCCGCGGTCGGTGGGACCGGCACTATTAGCCCCGGCAAATTCCTAGCGGCTCGATTCTCCACAAAAGCCTTCCCTTCGTGGCCTTCGTGGTTATGGGTTTTCTGGCTGCATCGAGCCTTCGCGGCCCGCGACGGCGCCCCGTCGCCGCGTACCATAAAAAGTACGTCGCGCCCCTGTCAAGTCTACTTTAGTAGGCATTCGACCCCCTCGAAAGTAGACATTTCTTCCACAGCCTAACCCCTTGAATCCATTGCTCCGCCCAAAAGCCCGCACCAAGAATCAACAACTTACGCCAAGAGATTTTGCCATTTTGAAATGTTCCGGTTGGAACATTCAGCAATATGTTCCAGCCGGAACACTCAAGCACTTTCCGCCCGGTACTCGGTACTCGGTACTGCATTCGCCGCCACGCCATCGCGAAACGTAACGCTGTTGCCAGAGATCGCCGGCACGCGCTCGCCCGGCACCAGAATCCCCACCAGGTTCAGCGGATCGGCGGCCGACAGCGTGATCGTTCCCGTAGCGGCGTCGAGCTTGCGCATCGCTCGCACGGATTCGACCGCGACCGGCAGTGCAAACTGCTCGCCCAGAAATCCGTCGACGAAACGCCCGCCGCGAATCTCGCCCCGGTCTTCCAGCCGTCGGAAAGCCCCCAGCAACTCGCGCCACGGCGGCAAGTTCGCCTCGCGCGCCAGCACATCGCGAATGACAATTCCGTAGCGCCGCAGCAGCATCCAGCAGGCTGCCTCCACCGCGCGAGGACGCTCGACAACTTCGTCGCTATGCAGCAGCGCCCAGCGTCCAGCATTATGCCGAGGGCGCGTCGCGCGCCCGCTGCCCTGTCCGGCGCGCCGCTTGGGGTCGATCAACGAACGCAGATTGTCGAAGCCATCAGCCGTCACCAGGCCGGCGGCCACCAGTTCCCAAAGCGCAGTCTCGATTTCCGCTTTCAGCTTGCCCGTGCCGCGCACGATGTCGGCAAAGAACGACGCGCCACGCTGCCGCAGAAAATTCAGCACCAACTGCGCTCCGTGACTCAGGCCATTATTCTCCGACAGTTCCGCGCCGGGATGCCGTGGCGTCATCCAATCGGCATCTTCCCGCACGAAGAACGTGATCGGAGCAACGCTGGTAGGAATCACCCGCCGCTGGCGCGCAGGCGCGCCCGGCTGCATTTCGGTTCCGCGGCTCACATTCGAGTCCAGCGTCGCCGGATGCGGCGACAACCTTCCCCAACCCACCGCCCCAGTCAAACAAAGCTGATCAAGCCATTTGGGATCGTAGTCCACAACGCGCCGCGCCAACACCTGCCGCTCCCATGCATTCGCCGGAATCTCAAACCCCTGCAACTGCCGCAGCACTTCAAGTGTGCCGCGCTCGCCTGCAACCTGTGTTCCCGCAGCCACGTGCTGCCAGCGCAAAAGCCATTGCATAAACTGTGCCGCAGTCACAGGCTCAATCTGCTTGCGCAACGTCGCGACCGTAAGCCGGTGAATGCGAGCCAGCAACCGCCGCTCACACCATTCGATCTCAGAGCTGTGCCAGGCCTGGGTAGAGCGGGCGGCCCCGCCCGCTCGGCAGCGCCACTAAAGTTTCCCCGCAACACAGCCCCGCTAGCTTCCATGCGCAGCAAGGCATTCGAAATCTCCGCCGCAGCAACCCCCAATGTTTCCCCGAGCTGTGTCACAGTCGTCGGGCCCAGATGCGACATCCATCCAGTAACCAGCGTAAGCAAAGCATCATCGCGAGTGGGTGCGGTCGTTTCTACGTCAGCCAAGTCATGTTCGAACCGCGCCCCAGGAAACAACACTGAAAAACTCTTAGCACGCTCCGCAGCGACCCAGTAAATCTTGGCGCCTGAGGTCGCCGAAGCCGCGCGCCCTTCGCTGACCAATCGCTCGAAATAAACTTCCCACTGGCCGGTGCCGAAATCCGCGTCAGCTTCCGGCAGCGCCACCAGCGTATGCAGCACATCATGCAACTCATCCGCGTCGCGTACATCAGGCCAAGCCTCTTCCCGCACCTGGGCGATCGCCGCCGGATCGAGTCCGCCCACTTCTTCGAGCACCGATTCCGGCAGCATGCGCCGCATCTGCACCGCACGCGCCCGCCGCTCCTCGAGCGGGGCGTCGTCCAGAAAGGCGTACGGATTCGCATTCAGGATCTCGTGCGAGAACTGCGACGGAACCGGCGTGTCCACCGCGAGACAGCGAATCCGTCCGTCCGCCAGCCCGCTCAGAACAAACTTCAGTCCATCAATATCCATGGCTTCGGTGAGCACATCTTTCATGACCTCGCCCACCAGCGGATGATCGGGTATCTGGCGCTCGCCCTGAATATTTTCGAAGCAAGCCGCGGCGTCAGGGAAAAACCGAAGCCAGCAAATCGTCGGAGCGCATACGCTGAATCTGCGCTGGAACTTTCTTACCGTTTTGAAAACGCAACAGCGCCAGCGCCCGGTTCGCATCCCAGCGCCAGCGTGTGGCAAAGATAGGCGAGTCGAGCGCCGCCTGTTCCAGAATCGGTTGCACCGTCGCAGCCTGCAGAAAGTTGAACACGTCTGCAAGCGGGAAGCTGTGCTGCTCGGCCAGGGCGATGTTCAGGCCATTGTCGGTTGCCGCAGCCTGTAACTCGAAGTTGAAACCGACGCAAAAGCGCTTGCGCAGAGCCAGTCCCCAGGCCTTGTTGATCCGCCCACCGAAAGGCGCGTGGATCACCAACTGCATCCCGCCGCCTTCATCGAAGAAACGTTCGGCAATCACGGTGGTCTGCGTCGGTACCGCGCCCAGAACTGCGCGGCCTTGCAAAACGTATTCAATCGCCTGCTCCGCGGCGGAATCATCCAGCCCGCATTCCTGCTTCAGCCAGGTCACTGTCGCGGCCACATCCGGCTGCGTCGCCGAAAATCCCACCGGGGAAGTATGCGGCAGCATCTCGCTGATCTTTTCCCGTAGAGTTCCCACATGTGCCGAGAGTTCTTCGGTGCGCGCGGGAGCTTCGCCCCGCCAGAAAGGAACGCTCGGCGGCGCGCCGTGCGCATCCTGCACCAGCACGCGTCCAGCGTTGGTTTCGATCCGGCGAATCATCCACGAAGTATTTCCCAACAGCATGATGTCGCCGCGGTTGCTTTCCACGGCAAAGTCCTCATCCACCGTGCCCACGACAATGCCTTCGGGTTCGGCCACCACGGCGTAAAGCGAATTGTCGGGGATCGCTCCACCGCTGGTGATCGCCGCCAGCCGCGCCCCGCGCCGCGCCCGCAGTTTGCCGTTCACCCGATCGCGGTGAATATAAGCGCCATAGCGTCCGCGCTTCGCCGCAATGCCCTCGCTCAGCATTTCCAGAAGCGAGTCGAAGGTTGCGCGTGCCAGATTGCGATACGGATAAGCGCGTCGCACCAGCGCAAACATTTCATCTTCGCTCCACTCCTCCGCCGCGCACGCCGCCACAATCTGCTGTGCCAGCACATCCAGTGGCGATTCCGGAATCATCAGCCGGTCCAGATCGCCCTGCCGGATGGCTCGCACCAACGCCGCGCACTCCAGCAAATCGTCACGCGTAGTGCAGAAAAGACGTCCCTTGGGAACCGCGCCGCGCCAGTGCCCGGAACGCCCCACGCGCTGCAGCGTGACTGCAATCGCGCGCGGCGAATTGATCTGCACCACCAGATCCACCGTTCCCACGTCGATTCCCAACTCAAGCGACGCCGTCGCCACCAGCACCCGCACCTGGCCTTCTTTCAGCTTCTTCTCCGCGGCCAGGCGCAGCTTGCGCGACAAGCTTCCGTGGTGCGCCGCCACATTTTCTTCCCCGATGCGCTCGCCCAGTTGATGAGCAACTCGTTCCGCCATGCGCCGTGTGTTCACAAA
Source organism: uncultured Acidobacteriaceae bacterium (assembly GCA_963703635.1). Taxonomy (GTDB): domain Bacteria; phylum Acidobacteriota; class Terriglobia; order Terriglobales; family Acidobacteriaceae; genus Sulfotelmatobacter. The sequence continues at coordinate 167,716 of CAVPEZ010000034.1, read as the reverse complement.
CACCAGCGTGGAACGGTGCTGCTCGACCAGCACCACCAGCCGGTTGTAGACCTCGTCCCACATTTCATTCGAAGCCACCGGTCCCAGTGGCATGGGCGGAACTTCGACTGCGAGATCAAGCTTCCGCTGGTGACCGATGTTTACGATGACCGGATCAGGGCTGCCGCTACCGGTCAGGAAGTGCGCGACTTCTTCGATCGGCTTCTGGGTCGCGGAAAGCCCAATGCGTACCGGGGGTTTGTAAGTCAGCGCCGCCAGCCGCTCCAGCGACAACGTCAGATGCGCTCCACGCTTGTCATCGGCCACCGCGTGGATTTCATCCACAATCACCGTCTCGACATCGCGCAGAATCGCCCGGCTCTTATCCGCCGTAAGCAAAATGTAGAGTGACTCCGGAGTGGTAACGAGAATGTGTGGCGGCCGCTTCAGCATGGCGCGGCGCTCGGGCATGAGCGTGTCGCCGGTGCGGACGGCAGTGCGAATCTCCGGCATGAGCAACCCGCGCTCGCCGGCCATGGCAAGGATTTCTCCCAGCGGCACTTCCAGGTTTTTCTGGATGTCGTTGCCCAGCGCCTTCAGCGGCGAGACGTAGAGAACTTCAGTTCGATCGGCAAGATCGCCAGCCAGCGCCTTGCGCACCAGCCCGTCAATGCAGGCAAGAAACGCAGCCAGCGTCTTGCCCGACCCGGTAGGCGCTGAAATCAAAGTGGTGCGTCCGGCGAGAATATGCGGCCAGCCCTGCTCCTGCGGCTCGGTGGGCGTACCAAACCGCTGCACAAACCACTCCGCAACCAGAGGGTGTGCCCAGGCGAGGGAGGCAGAAAGGGACGGCATCCGAATATTGTAGCCGGAGATTGGAGTTTCGTAAAATCTTCGCCTTAAGATATATTAGGGGCATGAAGCCGAAGACAGTCACTAAAATTGAGCGTCTCAAGCCGAGCAAGGACACCGTCTCGGATCTCATCACGGCGCTTCGTGGCCGGTATAAAGGACCCGGCACGTTGTTGAGGTATCGCGGGCGTGATCATAAACGTGACGAGCGCATCAAGGACCGAAAATTTGCCGCGATGAAATGATCCTGGCCGTTGGCTATCGCAGCGCCAGCGTGATCCTGATTGCCTCTTCTAGACGCTCCAAGATTTCCTTGTCCAGCCGGCTGTAATAAGCTACCAGCCGCGAGACATGAATCGCCCGAATCTGCTCGGCCTTGGCGATGCTGTCCATCGTTAGTCCACCCGAACCCTTGGGAATATGGGTGTGGCTTGGGTAAGAGCGTTTGACGTTGGCCGCGTCGGTGACGGGCACAACCACGACTACCGGGCTGTTAGCGTTGATGGAATCGCGGCTGACGACCACGACCGGCCGTGTCCCCGCCTGCTCGCTGCCTTCGGTGGGGTCGAGCCTGGCGCTGAATATGTCACCGCGAACGGGCTTTGGCAGTGCGGATCTTTGACTGCTCATGTGTGGCTTCTTCAGGAGTAGCGCCCGCCTGGAAAGCTTCCCAGTCGCTCTTCTCGAACTCGCGGGCCAGCGCAATCGAAGTGCGCTGATAGTCTGCATCGTTCGCCATTTGCGCGAAGGCCGCGTCAATCTCTGCTTCCGTCAGCCTTCGTACTTTTTCCTCAATTGCCTGGACGACAAAGTCGTTGAAACTCGAAGCCCGCGACCGGACCACGACGGTCTTTGCCCGCTCATACACGTGTCGCGGCAGCCGGACTGTCGTGCTTTGATATTCCTTCCGCGCGGCTAGAGACATATCCAGTTTCACCATCTCGACTGTCAGGATTGTATCACATTTCCCTATCAATTCTGATATCATCTGTTACATTCATAATGCGACGATTCGCGATGCCAAAACTCTCCGCCCACGCCCGTGCCCGCAAGATCAAGCTGCTTTTGTTTGACGTAGATGGAGTCCTTACCGACGGCAAGCTGTTCTTCCTGCCCGCTCCCGCTGGATCACAGCCGAGCCAGATCGAGTTCAAAGGCTTTCACGCCCACGACGGCGCATCGATTTCGCTGGCTCGCCTCGGCGGAATCAAGACCGGACTGATCACCAAGCGCAGCTCGGAAACGGTTGCGCTTCGCGCGCGCGATCTTGGCCTCGAATTTGTCTACCAAGGCGTGGACGACAAGCGCACCTGCTTCGACCATGTTGTGAAAGAGGCAGGACTGAAAGCGGACGAGGCCGCTTTCGTTGGCGACGATGTGATCGATCTTCCCGCGATGCGCGCCGGCGGACTCGCCATCGCCGTGAAGAATGCCCGTGCCGAAGTTAAGAAGGAAGCTCACTATGTTACGACTCACGCTGGCGGCGACGGCGCGCTGCGCGATGCGGTCGAGTTCATTCTGAAAGCTCAGGGCAAATGGAAGCGCGTGGTGGAAGATTACATTAGCGGGAGAAGCAGCCGTCAGCCAGGAACCCAACCCCGGGAACAATAACCATCGCTCCCGGACTCTTTGCTCAGGCAATCTCGAACTAACAGGCAGAATGGGTTGAGGTGTTTTAGCTGACGGCCGAAAGCTGATAGCTGATGACTAAAGAAAAAGCCCACCGGATGCTTGCTTGGGGCGTGCTCGGGTCAGCATCCGATGGGCTACCGTTTCTCCTTACTCACCCTGTTGTTTTCAGGAGTATTTGCAATCATTAAACCCCAGAAATGGACGAAGTTCCGTCTAAGTTCCGTCTAATTTTGTAAAACTTTGTAATTGTTGCGCAGGGGAATTGATTCCCGCGACTAGTCTGAGATCACCATTGGTCTCGACGCCATCAGTTCCGTGAATCGCGGACTCTTCCTCAGTTCGGCAAAATCTACATCTTTGTACACATCCTTCAAATCCTTGTAACCGGACTCGATCGCCTTCTTCAAATACTCGAGCGATTGCTCCGACAAGCCCATCTTGGCGTATAACTTTGCAACCGTGTAGTTGTAGCGGGCGCGGTCCTCGGGGCTGGGCAATTGCGCCTGGACGCCGACGCGCGAAGTGCGCATGAAAACATCAGGGTCCAACTCCAGCGCGTGCTGGTAAGCCGCCACCGCGGGCTCAAACTCCTTCTTGGAGAAATGAGCGGCCCCCAGATTGCTGAAGAACGACGCCGAACGTGTTGTCCTTTGCAATCGCCTTCTCGTACTGCTTGACCGCCGCTCCGTACTTCTTGCCCTCGTACAAGACCACGCCCAGATTGTTGTAGGCGTTGGCGAACTCATGATCGGACTTGATGGCGCGCTCGAAAGATTTTCGCGCTTCCTTGTAGCGCTGCATCATGAGTTCCGTAATGCCAACCTTATTCCACAGGGACGCGTCATGCGGCTTCTTGGCCAGCGCCGCGTGGTAATAATCGAGGGCATCCAGGTAAAGCTTGTCGGCGCGCAGCTTGTCGGCCTGCAGTTCCAGATCGGTTGCGGTTGCGTCCGCGGCCGGAGGATCGACGGCGCGTATCAGAGGAGGCGCGATCTGCACCTGCTCGGAATGAGAAACTTTGCGACAGTGCGGCAGTGGAAGAAATCAGCAGAAGAATCAGGCAGGCCTTTCGGTAGGACATACACAACCCCCAAAGCGACCGGGCTCCAACAAGGCCATTCTGCCACAGTTTTGAGCGGGCGGCGCAGGAATTTTGGTACAGTGCGCCACGGCTAACCGAACTATGGACTTCGCGAAAATAAAGTTTGTACGACGGTGAAGGAGCACGATGAGTTCGGATTTTGCCCGGAAAATCCGGGGTATCCCCCTCCCCCCTCAATCTCTGGAATCATCATGTCACGGCGTTTTTCCCCGCAAAATCTAGATGTCAAAAGACTTAGACACTAAAATCTAGACAGCGCCCCCCTCCCCCTCAATCTCTGGAAGCATCGAGTTAGGCATGTTTCGGCCCGCAAAATCCGTCAGGCAAAGGTCTTACACGTCAAAATCTAGACAGCAAAGGACTTAGGGGCGGGACTCTTCGGGTTCCCCCGACCGTCACGGCCTCGACCATGATTGCGCAAGTTCGATGGGCGGCGCAAGGTCAGATGTCACAAGGGGGCTGTGGAAATTCTTCGGCGACGGCAGTGCCGGCCTGCGTTGCGAAGCCTTCGTGGCCTCCGCTTTGGCGATAAGATAGGGAAAGTCCTCGGATGGCAAAGTAGTGCAGTTCAGGCAAAAGATCGAAGCAGCGGTCCTGCCACTCGTAGCCGAACTTCGACGCGAGCTCGCCCAGTTCCGTACCTTAGACGTTCTCAACCGTTATCAATTCCAGATCAATCTGTCCCAGCTCAACAAAGACAAACTGCCGGATGGCTTTTGGGCCAAGGGACGGTACGTTTGGGGGCTGCTTCTCCGAAACAAACTATTGGACGCCCCACGGTCAAACGAGAAATACGCGTTTCCGAAGCTCGACGATCTCGTTGAAAAGATTTACGACTGCTACAGCATGGCCGCAGTATATGAGCCCGGCCGTTCCCCCGGTTCGGAGCCGGAGTTCCTGACGAGACTCGGCTTGGGCCTTCGCGTGAGGGAACCGGATGCTCTTGGTTTTCCCGAGCAATTCAGGACTTGGGCGACGGCGCGATTCCCGCAATTCAACGAACGATATTTCGTACCTACATTTGGACTAACGTTCGAGGAGATTTCTAAGTGGCTCCAGAATCTATCGGATCTCATGGAGAACACACTGAACAGTTTGGTAGACGGACTGCGGCTGATTCTCGACGATGCGAACGTGATACGTGGGGAGTTTGAATGCGGTGCTCTGGGTCTCGACGGGGCAATGGAAAGGTCTGCCCAACTTGGAATACCTGAGAAATTGGACGCGAATGCTCGCGTCGGCGACGCGGCTCACGTTCTCTCATTTGAGCAAATCAAGGAGGGTATCCCCGAGGCCAGCGCCAAGGCTCTACTCGCGCTCTTCGGAATCAGGCCTGGAGAAGTCGCGCTGGACTTCGAATTTCCACATAGCGCGAATCCGCTCGATCGCAAATTTTTCGTCTGCCTTCCAGACGGAACATCCTATTTTCTGGATCCAGCTAGCGCTGAGCGCGTTGCGGCAAGGGTTTTCGAGAATGCCATCCTCGACGATGAGCAGTTGAGAACCCGCTACCTGCGTAACCGCGACCGCGCCGTCGAGAAGCTAGTCTGCGAGGGCATGAAGAAGGTCTTCCCGAGCGCCGGAATCTATCCAAACTACTACCTCCATAAAGGAAGTCACGAGAAGGATCTGATCGTAGTTCACGGCAAGACACTGATTCTGATCGAGTGCAAGAACATCAGGGTGAGGGCGTTCAGGGGCGTGGCTGACGATCTTCTGAAGTTTGAGAACGACTTCGCTAATTCGGTGCAGTTCGGATATGACCAAGCTCTGGAAGTAAAACAGCACGTTCTAGCCAATGAGGAAACCCATCTATACGGCGAACACGGGAAGCTAACACTGACTCTTCGGAGGGCAGACGTTGACCAAACATATATAGTGTGCGTGGCAGTTACGCCCCGTGGTCCGTTCGGTACTAATCTCTCTTATCAGCTTAAGAAGGGGGAAACCGAGCCTTTCCCTCTTTCTCTGGGGCTTTTTGATTTCCAAACGATCTGTAAGCATTTCGACGCTGCGCAATTCGTTGCGTATCTGCAAGCCCGCGAATTGCTCCACGGCCATGCCACGACAGGGGACGAGTTAAATTTCGCAGGATACTTTCTGAAATACGGGCACCTCAAGTTGGAGGAAGGCACATTCCTCACCGACGATTTCTCGTCATTTTTCGACAGACAATGGTACCGAGAACACGGAGTTGAGGTCGAGGAGCCCCCGGATAAGCCATTCTTCACGAGCATGAGGCGCAAGGGCAATCGGTTATACGTTGAACATGGCAACGGAAAAAGGGAGATCATTCCACTTCCCTCTTGGGTTGTCGAGAGAACTGTCGGCAAGGCTCCGATCAGGATGAAAGGGTCGGACCGAAACAGCCCTTGCCCCTGTGGAAGCGGCCTAAAGCTAAAACGTTGCTGCGGAGTCTAACTATCCCGCACATGCAGCTACACCTCAGCGGCTGGAAGCCGCATTGATTGGCGCTGCTTACGGCACGAATGGAACTCGTGCCCTTCCCGGTCTTGCCGACACCAGGATTCTTCGACTCCATTTGTCGCGTGCTTCGCGCGCGACAAATTCCGCTCAGGATGACAGTCTTACCGCGTCAGTGACGTCCCCTGTGTGTTTTGTCAGGGATGCGCTCGGTCCAAACCCTACTTGACGAACTCCCCTGCGCCTCCGTGTTCCCACGGGTTATAGGTCAGGCAGAATCTAACCCGGTCGGAAATCGTCGGATGGTCGTAATAGAGGAAAACATTGACTGGGTTCGGATCGGGATCGGCCAAATCGACCTCGCCTAAGACCTGAAAAGCTTGCGCAGCCACCTGCGCTGAGTCGGGCGTAAGTCCGTGGGTGACTTCCAGTCCAAACTGATCGGCCTGATGCTCCAGGTGTCTGCTGAACGCGCTCGCGACTGGATTCGTCACGAAGAACAACAACGACAGCAAGAACAACAGAGCGGGCAAGGACGCCCAATCATCCAAGCCTCGCACTTCCCAGGCCGCTCCCCACCGCGTAAGCACCCATCCAATCAGTTGATCGACCACATAGAAGAAAAGCAGCAGCAGTGCGGCAAAGAAGGCAAGTCCCTTGGAGATGTGCTGCAACACATAGTGTCCCGTCTCATGGCCCGCCACGTAGACAATCTGGGGATTGTTCATCTTGGCGATGGTGGTGTCGAAAACCACCATTCGTTTGGAGGCGCCGATGCCGGTAACGTATGCGTCCAGAGCCGTGGTTTTTTCGCCGGCGTCCATCCAAAACATGCGCTCGGGAGGAATGTTTTCGCCGGCCCGTCGCACCATCTGTTCCAGACTCGCCGTGAGTGCGGGGTCCTTTTGTTGCAGGGGTTCGAACTTGTGAAACAGGGGGTCGATCACCCAGGGCCCCAGGAAAAAGAGAAACACGCCGATGGGCATCGCCATCAGCCAGAAATAAAACCACGCGCGGCGCGAGCTGCGCCGGATCACCATGTAGAGCAGCCAGATGAGGATGCTCCCGATCACCAGTCCAATCAGCTCCGACTTGATCCAGTCCCAACTCCACGAGCCCCATCCCTGAACCGAGATCCCGTAGCGCTTCTCGACGATTTCTCCATAGATATCCAGAGGGAGGCTGAAGACTGCGATGGTCAGCAGCAGCAAGGGAGAGAACACGAGGGCCTGTAGAAAACGCCGCGAACTGGAGCGCTCGGCCCAGTCGCGGTATTTTGCCGCCAGCCTCCAGCGCAAGATCAGCCACAGGACCACCAGACCATAAACAAAGCCGAGCACGGCTAAGCGAAAATGGATGCGGCTGCGGTCATGGGCTTTTTGGTAGAGGTCAGGCGGGAGCGTGTAAGCGGTGATTTGTTTCTGTGGTGTTGCCGGTCGTGTATCGGTTGCGCCAGCGGCGGCAGGGGCCTGAGGGGATGAAGCGGCGGGGGGTTGAACCTCGCCCAGCAACCTTGGTAACGCACAGACTGCAAAGACAACGATCAAGACCGCAATCCGGAATCTGTTCATGCTCGCTCCCTGCACTCTCTGGGGTGAATCCGGCAAGTCTGCATGCTGTATGGGCAGGTCGTCAACTGGGGGATACTCGCAAAGGAGGCGAAGAATGCGGTGCGCCGTGAGAATACCTCTACGCGCCATAGGTGCTGCCGGATCTATAGGGATCCTTCGACTCCATGTGTCACGCGCTTTGCGCGCGACACATTCCGCTCAGGATGACAGTTTTAGAGATGTGTCAGTGAGGTGCGGGCGGGGTGGTGTCTGGCGGCTTGGGGGGTGGGGTAGATTTGTCGTCTTTGAAAATTCCGGCGATCTTGCCGAAGAAGCTCTTCTTTTTCTTGGGATCTTGCGCGTCCTGCGCATTGGCTTCCTGCCCGGGAGGAGGCAGGGCTTTGTCGCCTCCGCCGCCGAAGATTCGATTGAAGAATCCTACGACTGCGTTGGGTTGATCGCAGGTTTCGCGCGGCTCGGTGCCGGCTATGAAGGCGGCCTCGTAATCGTCCGGACAGGTCGGCGTTGCCAGGCGGTTGGTGGCCTTGTCGAGTTGCACGTCGACCACGCCCGTTGGTTGCGTGAAGGCTTTCATGCCGGAATATTGCGGCAGCGCTGAGGCCTTCTTCATGAACTCGGTCCAGATGGGAGCTGCGGTCATGGCACCGCTGAGACGAAGATCGCTGTAGTCGTCGTAACCCACCCATACCACGCACAATAAGTTGGAGGTGTATCCGGCGAACCAGCCATCGTGCGAACTGCCGGTTTTGCCGGCGGCCGGCAGCGCGAATCCGCGCAAGCGAACCGCGGTATATCCCAGGCCGTTGTTGATTACGCCTTCCATCATCCTGGTCATGACGTAGGCAATGCGCGGATCGAGCACCTGCCGCTGGTCGGTCTTGTAGTTTGCGATCACGTCGCCTTTGGCGTTGCGCACCGAGTCCACCAGGATTGGAGAAAGGCGCATGCCGTTGTTGGCGAATGAGGTGTAGGCCGCCGCCATGTCGATCGGAGGAGCGTCGTAGGAGCCCAGCGCCATGGCCGGCGTGGCCTTCACCGAAACGATTCCCGCCGACTTTGCCAGGTCCGCGACTTTGTCGTATCCCACTTCCTCCGCCACTTTCACGGTAGCGTTGTTGAGCGACATGGCCAGCGCGTAGCGCAGGTTTACATCGCCGTGATACTCCTCTTTATAGTTGCGCGGTTCGTAGATCTGATCTCCGTAGGCGAAGCTGGTCGGCGCATCGGTCACCGTGGAGGCCGGAGTAATCACCGTGGCTGAGCCGTCGAGCGCGGTATTCATGGCCGCGGCATAAACGAACGGCTTGAAAATGGAACCCGTCGGGCGCTTCGATACGGCGTGATTCAACTGGCTCCAGCCATAGTCCCTTCCGCCCACCAGAGCCAGCACGGCGCCGGTGTGCGGATCGAGCGCGACCAGCGCCACCTGCGCTTGCGGGCCCTGGGCAACTTGAGTTTCAAACTTCTTGCCCACCTTCACCTTTTTGGTGCGCAACTTCTTAACCTGGTCGTCCACCAGCTTGATGCCCGTCTCGACCGCCTGCGCCGCGGCTTTCTGCAGATCGGGATCGAGCGTGGTGTAAATGCGGTAGGACTGATCGTTGAGATCGTGTTCGCTGAACTTGTTGATCAGCGTATCGCGCACCATGTCGACGAAATACGGAGCGTCGCTGGCCTCCACGTTCGGAGGCGCCAGCTTCAGCGGCGTTGCTTTGGCCTTTTCTGCCTGCTCCCGCGTGATGGCGTGGGTTTCCACCATCGAGTCCAGCACGAGATTGCGCCGCTCCAGGGCACGCTCGGGATGCCGGTACGGCGACAAGCGGCTCGGCCCCTGGATGATGCCCGCCAACAGCGCGGCCTCAGGCAGCGTGATGTCCTTCAAGTCTTTATTGAAATAGGTGCGCGAGGCTTCGCCAAAGCCGCTGATGGCGAACGATCCGCGCTGCCCCAGATTCACCCAGTTGCCGTAGAACTCAAAAATCTGCTGCTTGCTGAACTTTTGCTCCAGTTCTTCCGCGATCAGCATCTCCGTCAGCTTGCGCCTTATGGTTTTTTCCGGCGTCAGGAAGAAGCCGCGCGAAAGCTGCATGGTGATGGTGGAACCGCCCTGCTCGTGCCGTTGCCGCGTCAGATCGATCCAGGCCGCCTCGAACATGCGGATAAAGTTCACGCCGCTGTGCTCGAAAAAACGCCGGTCTTCGATCGCGAGCACTGCATCGACCATAACCTTGGGAATGTCGGCGTACTTCACTACCTGGCGTTTGGAACGCTGCTCTGAGTCGAACAACGCGGTCACCAGTTGCGGCTCCAACTCGTAGGCAGCAAGGTCAGTGCCCCGGCTGGTGATGTGGCTGACTTGGCCGCCCTGAATGACGATATGTGCCGCTTCCGGACTGTGGTAGCTCTCCGGTCCCGGCGTGATCTCGATGCCGTCTTTCAGCAGGAGAAAGCTGCCGAATTGCGACTGGCCGTCTTTTTCAGAGTGACCCAGATCGGAATATCCGGCGCGGCGTAGCGATGCGGCGATTTCTTTGGCGTCCGCCTTGTCGCCGTCGTGCACCGTCCGCGGCAGGGCATAGATCTTGGCTGAATTGCTGAACACGGGCGAGCGGAAGCGTTGCGCGATGATGCGGTCGTACTTGATGTAGAAGTAGCAAAGGAATCCGCCCACGCCGATGGCCACCACCAGGAAGACGACCAGCGCGGCTCGAATCACAGGATCGCGCGGCAAGCCGCGCCATCCTATGCTGGCTTTGCCTCCGCTCTTCGGGATTTTGATCTTAATGGCCACGTTTACGGTCGCACACCCGCCGAAAGAACTTCCTCATGGTCAGACGATGAGATGCACCAAAAGGTTTGAAACGCCTGCGGCTTTTGATGGTCCCCTGCCTGCGCGTTCAAGAATACGCGGTGTCAGAATGCGATGCCTTCTATTGTACCGCCCGCCCGCAAACAAAAAGAGACCCGCAGTTCATGCGGGTCTCTAAGCCGTCAATAGTGTTGGCCGACTGTGGCCGGATGGACACTACGGTGCGTCGTTCAAGTCGCTGATTGCAAAGCCTCCACCTGGAAACCCTAAAGTGCCGAACTTTGGCGCCGAGATGACGCCTGTGCTGGTGTCGGCGCCGTAGGGACCGAAGTCGATCGCGACCTGTCCCTCGGCGACGCCAAACAAGTACAAGCCGGTTTGATCGAATTGGCCGGTATCCAGGTTCACGCCGGTAAACGGAGAATTCGTCAAGACTGTCAAAGCGCCCGTGGAAGTATTGAGTTCATAGCCCTCCATGGGAAGGCTGAGTCCGTCGAAGGTATATACGAAGCTCCCGTTCGGACTCGCTACCGGACTCACTGCAAGATCCACCGGAATCGATTGTGTAAGAGGCAGCCCGATTTCCGAGAGCGCCCCGGTTTGCGCATTGATGCCGAACAGGTAGAGGTGGCTATCAACTCCGGTAATTCCGACCAGGTACTTGCCGGAGCTTTCTCCCAGGACTTTTGACATGGGGAAGCTGAACGGGCTGCCCGGTACTGCGGATAAGACGCCGTTCGAGGCGATGGCCAATGCTGCGACCTGCGTGCCACCCAAGCCCTCCGTCACATAGAGATACTTTCCCAGACCGTCGGTGGCAATTTGCGCCGCCAGGATTCCCGAGGGAAAAGGCGATCCGCTCACTGCCGATAAGGAGCCATCGGTTTGGCTGATGTTGAACACGGAGATATCCCCGGTCCCAAAATCGCTGACAAAAAGGAGCGTTCCAGCAGGGTTGGCCGCGATGGAGTTTCCGCCAAGAACAGTGACGGGACTGAATGGCACGCTGGTCAGTGCGCCTGACGTGCCGTCGACGGCATAGCCGAAAACGGTGCCATCGTTGAACGGAATGTAGAGATATTTCTGACTCGCCAGACTCACCACCACGGTGCCGCCGTCGCGCGGCACGCCCAGAGGAAGCGGCGGCGCGACAAAAGCCGTTGCCTCCGCGAAGGTGTTCGCGCTGAGGCTCAGCGTGTCTGCCGCCATGCCATCCGACGCGCCCACCTCGGACAGCAGATATGCGAAGACGGTGCCACTGGCGCCGTTTCCGCCGCCGCCCAGGCTGGGAGGCCCCGAAGACGTGCAGGTCGAACTGCCAAACCCGGCGCTGCATGTGTAATGACCGCAACTGGCCAGTCCCATCACCGCCAAGCCCGCCACCAGCAATAGAACCCCTCGAACTCGCATCGTCATGAACTACCTCCGCCTGAGCTTCGCTTCTCGTTCCCGTTCTTGGAAAGGCGCAAACTAGATTTTGCAAACCTAGGATTTTGGTTGAACTCCTGGAATCGGGCGCCTTGCGAGGCCCGCTGGCTGCAGCGGGCGTGAGAAAACTCTCACCTGTGGGCGATATTAGGAGGAAGGTAACGCGGCGGCAAGGTTACGAATGTCACTCGCAGAATCGGCCGTGCAGAGCAGCAGCAGTGGCCAGTGGTCGGTGGTCAGTGGTCAGTAACATCAGGTAATCGATCCGGTCGAGGTTCTACTGGCCACTGACCACTAATCACTGATTTTTACTTGTTTCCGCTGTTGGGAGTGAAGTGCATGTCGAAGGAATAAAACGGGAGGTTTACAGTCACGGAATAGTCGGCTGCGATGTAAAGAGCCGACATGCCGGGCGTATTGATGCGCTGCACCGTCACCTGCTTCGGCTCGATCGGCAAGTTTTGGTCCTTGACCTTCCGCATCACGTCGGTGCGGACGTCTTCATCCGTCTTCTGGAAGTTTCCGCTATCCATTAGGGAAACATTTCTGAGATCGTCCTGAAAACTATAGTTGGCCATCATGGGCGGGCCTACCTCAAAGCAGCACACCACCACCATGAGAATCGCGAGAAATCCAGTCAGTGCCTTAATGGTTCCCATAGACTCGAAAGCTGCGCCGCCCAGCCCGCGGCTCAGTTTCAAGCCTTGGCTGGCAGCACTCCTTGAAAATATTCAACTACCGCCGCGATCGTAACATCGCGCACTTCCCGAGTCGAGCGTAGAACCACTTCCACAGTACCTTCGGTAACCTTGTTTCCCACCGTGATTCTAAAGGGGATACCGACCAGGTCAGCATCTTTGAACTTGACTCCAGGGCGCTCGTTGCGATCATCGAGGATAACGTCAAATCCTGCCGCTTCTAAACGCATTCCAATGTCAACCGCGGCCTTAAGCAGACTCTCATCCTTCACGTTCGTAGGAGTGACGACAATTTCGAACGGCGCAATCGACGGCGGTAGCCAGAAGCCGTTGTCGTCATTACTCTGCTCGACTGCCGCGGTCAGAATGCGTTCGATGCCAATGCCGTAGCTGCCCATGATCGGCGTAACTTCCTTGCCATTCTTGTCGAGCACACGCGCGCCCATCGGATTCGGAGTATCGGTAGCCGAGCTTGAAGATGTGCCCAATCTCGACCGCCGTGTCGATGCGCAACGAGTTGCCGCAATTCGGACAAGCCTTCACCTGCCGTAACCGCGCGCAGGTCGGCGTACGCCGTAGGATGAAAGTCCTTCCCGGGCGTGAGATTCTTCAGGTGATAGTCCTCTTTGTTCGCGCCCGCGATCAGGTTCGTGCGGCCTTCGAGAGCTTTGTCGACGAGAAGAACCGGGAGCGCCGCATCTTTCTTCAAGTCCTTCGCCCACTCAATCCCCACCGGCCCTAAGTATCCTGCCGGAGACTTGAACAACGCCTTGATCTCGCCTTCCTCCATGGGCCGGGTCGCAACCGCCACCGTCGCGTTAAGCTTCGCTTCGTTAAGCTGGTGATCGCCGCGCATCAGCACCACAATCGCCCGCGACCTGGTCTTGCCCGTCTTATCGTCTTTTTTAACTTTATCCGACACCTGTTCGTCGGCCATCAGCGCCAGCGTCTTGATCTTGTTTTTCGGCGAGACTCCCAGAAACCGCGCCACATCTTCAATCGTCTTCTGCCCTGGCGTGTGTACCTCGAGCGGCGTGCCGCCGCCTTCTGGCTTTAGGTCTTCAACGGCCTCAAGCTTCGAGGTAGCCTTCTCCATGTTCGCAGCGTAGTTGCAGCCGTCGCAGCTCACAATCTGATCTTCGCCCGCCGTTGTGCGCACCATGAACTCGTGCGATTCTTTCCCACCCATCGCTCCCGAGTCGGCCTCGACCACCATGTATTTCAATCCGCAGCGATCAAAGATACGGCTGTACGTGTCGTAATGTTTCTTGTAGGAGACATCGAGGCCGGCCGCGTCGATGTCGAACGAGTAAGCGTCCTTCATCATGAACTGCCGCACTCGCAGCAATCCTGACTTGGGCCGCGGCTCATCGCGAAACTTGGGAGCGATCTGGTACCAGATCTGCGGCAACTGTTTGTAGCTGCGCAGCTCTTTTAAGGCAATGGAGGTCATCACTTCTTCTGCGGTAAAACCGAGCGCAAAATCGGCCCCCTTGCGGTCTTTCAGGCGAAACAGGTTGTCGCCAATCAGAGCCCAGCGCCCGCTGGCCTCCCAGATCTCGCGCGGATGCAGCAAAGGCAGAAAAAACTCCTGGCCGATCTTGTCCATCTCCCCGCGCACGATGCCCATGATCTTCTGGAATGACCGGTTGCCGAGAAAAAGATACGAGTAAATGCCCGCCGCCAGCTGCCGAATGTAGCCCGCCCGCACCAGAAACTTGTGGCTGGCCACTTCCGCGTCGGCGGGAGCTTCGCGCAGGGTAGGAATGAAGAGTTCTGACCATCGATGCATAGCGTTTGAGTACCGAGTACCAGGTTGCGAGTACCGAGTGAAGGGCGCTCGCAGGTCCCTTGGTGGAATTGATTATTGTAAATGATGGCGCAAAAGGGACTATGGTGGGCGCAAACAGCAACACTCCGGGGTTAACTCGGTACTCGGTACTCGCGACTCGGTACTACCCAGTAAGCTTCTTCAGAATCTCTTTCCCAAGCTTCTGCGTCTCTCCGAAGAACTTCTGATACTCGACGAACAGCCGGTTCAGCTCCAACGCCTTGTCCGTTGAGGGATGCTTGCGCAGGATCATGTCGCGGACATGCACCGGGTTCGGCAGGGTTGCGTCTTCGGTCAGTTCTTCCAGCGCGGTATTGGGATCGTAGTGATACATGGAACCCTCTATTGAGTAATTTGGTAATCAGGTAATTGTGTAATTGAAAACCAGTTCGGCTCGCCGGCAGGAGGGTTTTCAATTACCAAATTACCCGATTTCTCAGTCACTCAATTCTTACATCATCTCAGTTCCCCACAAATCGTGCAGGTGCACAATCCCTTCTAGCCGCTCACTCCCATCCACCACCATCAGCGAAGTAATCTTCTTCTCCTCCATCAGGGCCAGCGCCGTCGCGGCAAACTCGCCGGATCCAATCGTCCTCGGATTCCTCGTCATGCACTCGCCTGCGGTGAGATCGAGCACGTCTTTCCCGCGCTTCTCGAGCAAGCGTCGCAGATCCCCGTCGCTGATGACGCCCACCAGCGTCTCGTCTTCCACCACTGCCGCCACGCCCAGCTTCTTGCGCGACATTTCATAGATCACGTCCGGCATCTTGGTCTGCGGCGTCACGCGCGGCAGCGCGTCGCCCGCGTGCATCAGGGACTCCACTCGCGCCAACCTCTTCCCTAACTTCCCTCCCGGATGCAGGTTGGCAAAGTCTTCTTCCTTGAATCCGCGCTTCTCGCTGAGCGTCACCGCCAGTGCGTCGCCCAGCGCCAGCATCGTCGTGGTCGAAGCTGTAGGAGCCAGCCCTAGCGAACAAGCCTCCTCGGCGATCGAGCAATCAAGAGCCACATCCGCGGCGCCGGCCAAAGTCGATGTATGCGTAGCGCGGACCTCATCCCCGGTCATGGCAATCAGCGGCACCTGCAACCGCTTGATCGTCGCCAGCAGCGCCAGTATCTCCTCCGTCTCTCCGGAAGCCGAAAGCGCCACCACCACATCCCCGCGCACCACCATCCCCAAATCGCCGTGCAACGCGTCCACTGGATGCAGATACAAAGCCGGAGTTCCGGTCGAACTCAGCGTCGCCGCGATCTTGCGCGCAATCAGTCCGCTCTTCCCCATGCCCGTGACCACCACGCGCCCTGCGCAGGAAAACATCAACTCCACTGCGCGCTGAAACGACGCCGCCATCGGCCCGCCAATGCGGTCCGCCAGCGCGCGCAGCGCCTCCGCTTCAATGCGCACCACGTTCTCGCCAATGTTCTTCATGGAAACGCGATCCCAACAGCCATTGAGTAATTTGGTAGTTTAGCAATTGGGTAATCGAAAACCGTCAGCGGGTGTGAGAATTCTTTGGTTTCAAATTACCCAATTACTAAATTACCCAATTACCAAATCCTCTAGAAATGATCTTCGCTGCCCGCCAGCGTCGCTGGCGGCTGTACCGGCTTCTGCCCCAGCACGGCCAGCCCCTTGGCCTGGATCACCCGGTCCCACGGCCCCGCCTGCCAGTTGTCGCGCGCGTTCGTCAGATGTTTCCAGGGCGGCAGCGAGAGCATCAAATTTTTCCCCATGGAGTGCAGGTAAGGCTCGTACATCGATCGCAATTTATCCAGCTTCTGCCGCGCTTCATCGCCGGTACGGAGTTTCAATCCGGCGGCCGCCAGCGTCTCTCGCAGGTCATCGAAATCGGCATCGGTCAACCGTTCCGCCGCCGCTGGATCGTAGCGCGCATTGACTACCTGCGCCAGGTCCACGGCCGCATGCCGCGCCATCGCAAAGGTCAGCCGCGCCTGTCCCGGATGGATGCCTTCGACCCCGGTGATCAGCAGCGAAGTCACGTCCAGCATGGTCATCAGCGCTCCCAGCCACGACTGGTTGCTGTGTTGCGAACGAAAGAAACTCAACACGGGATAAGAAATGTGGCTCTCCAGCAATTCCGCCGACCAGCGCTCCCAGTCCCGCAGACATCCATCGATCACCAACTGGTCGATGGCCGGATTGTGCGCAGTTCCCGCCAGCCGCACGAGCAACTCGGTCGCCGTGGGCGGCGATCCGGCGCGCGCGTCGAGCATCGAGATCTGAATCTCGCGCCGCGAAAACGAAGCGTACACCACGGGCAGGTAGCCGATCACCACGCCCAGAAACGCGAAGCCCATCCCCGCTTCCAGCACCGAAAGGAAGCGCGCGATACCGGTCGTCGGAACAATGTCGCCATAACCCAGAGTGAAGAACGTCTCCCCGCTGTGGTAGATGATCCTACCAAACGTAATTGGCTCGTTGCCCAGTTGTTCGTGCCCGCCAATGCCGTACTGCAGCAGGGCAAATCCGACGATCAGGCACGCCGCCCAGAACTCCAGCAGCATGATCAGCGATAGCGGCCCGAAGTATCCCAGAAAGCTTTGCTGTCGCGCAGGCGTCCGGATGCGGCCGGCAATTTTTCTCCACGGAATCCACGTGCGCCGGTAGAACCATGCCGTCAGCCTGAAGTGCCGGGTCACGCGCCGTGGCAGCACCACCGTCTCGAACGCGTCCAAAAGCACAACGCAGATGATGACGATGCCGAAGATCACCGCGGGAATGCTGCCGTGAGAGCTCATGCCGGATTCTCAGCTTGCATGGATGCGGAAAAAGGGTAACAGATTCGGGCAAGCTGGGCTTCGACTATCGGGCTTCGGGCGAAACCCTTCAACTACATCTCCGCGTCGAATCGCTTGGCCGCAGCCCGAAAGCCGAAGCCCGAAGCCCTCCTATTGCGGCTTCGATTGTGCCGGAGGAGTCTGGGGTGTCGTCGTGGCCGCCGGCTTCTTCGCCACAGGCTTCTTCTTCACAGCGGGTTTCTTCGGCGGCTCGTTGTCGTCCACCACAACTTTCTTCGGAGGCTCGACCGGAATCGCCGCCTGCGCCGTCTTCAGGTCCGCACGCAGACGCACAATCTCCTGCTCCTTCGACGTGGCCAGGTTATCCAGGCGCTCCGCCAGTGCCTTCAGGCTCTTGTCGAGGCCATCCAAATCGTTGGAAAGAGCCTGGTAGTCGTCCTTCGATCCAAATGCTCCGGTTAATTCGGTCACACCGAAGAGCACGTAGCCAAGGGTATCGAGGTTGCGATAAAGCTTGAAGGTTGCGGTCAGGTCCTCCGGCGCATTGCGCAGTTTCCCAATCATCTCCGGCAAAGCCTTCTGCAAATTGTGCTGGATAGAATCCGAATCGGCGAGCGCCCGCTTCTTGGTGGCGCCGTCCGTCTTCCATCTTTCAACGCGCTGTTTCGCGAGGTCCTCCTGCGTGGTCTTCGACGTGGTCTCCAGTTGCGCCAGCAAATCGTTCAGTTGCGTTACCGAAGCGTAAGAAACCGCCGCACCCTGCGCCGGCGAAGCGGCAGTCGAGGCCAAACTTCCCTGCGCCGAATATTGCGGATTGGCATTGGCAGGGGCCCCAGCTGCAGTTGACTGGCCAAACAACGCGCCGGCCCCCAGCAGCAAAGACAGGCCAAGGGAAAACGAACAGGAGAGGGTGAGTTTGGAGTTCATTGTTTGTAGACGGCGGCGTGCCATACCCAACCGAGCATGCGCAACAGAATATCGACAAGCCGAGGATACTACAACCGTCGCATTCTTTCCGTGGGTTCTTCGAGATCCACCTTAGGGAACGGTCAAGAGTGTGATACTGATTGATCGCCAATTGACACGATTGCCTACAAGTTGGCAGCTCGATTTAGTTCCAGTTTGCCGACAATCTGTTCAGAATATGCATCTACTTCCTACGGCCCGATTTTACAACTTCCCCGGAGTTTAGGATTCGGCGGATGTGTCGGCAGACAGTCATTACCGTCTAGGCCCGCAAGATTTCCGGGACTAAGTCTTTTCAATCGCGGAAAACCCTACGGAATACGCGAACCATCTCCGCGAAGGCGAGGTCCGTCGCTTCCGGATCAAAACGCGGGCCCTCGTCGCGCGTGAAGGCATGCTCGGCTGTATACAGCAGTTTGCTATACCGGACACCGGATTCTTGCAGCGCCCGATCAATCGTAGCGCGGCCCGCCTCGGGCACGTGCGGGTCCTTTGTCCCAAAGATCATCAAGAGTTCACCGCGGATTTGTGTTGCGCGGGCTAACGATCCGGCATCTGCGTCCTGACCGAGCTTGCCGTCATGGATGCCTGTGGCGTAGTAACAGACCGTTGCATGGACATCGGGCTGGAACGCCGCACGGAAGGCGAGGTGGCCGCCGATGCAGAAACCCACGACGCCGATTTTCCCTGGTGCGACCTTAGGATGCTTGGAAAGCCAGTCCAGGCCAGCTCGGCAATCGGCGTCGAAATGCGCAACTGGAGTCTTCGCGGCGTCTTGCTGGCCGCGGACGCGTCCGGCGTCATCGAATGGGATCACGGTTCCCGGTGGTTCGATGCGGCGATAGATTTCAGGAGCAGCGGCAACAAATCCATACCCGGCCAGCCGAACACAGGTGCGTAGCATGGGCGGTGTGAGCTGAAAAATGTCGGAATAGCACCAGATGCCGGGATACTGACCTTCGGCCGTGGGAGCGGCGACGAAGGTTCGCATCGGGGAACCCGACAACAAAATATCCGCGTATTCGGTATTGACGATCATTTGCTTGTTTGCCGGAGATTGTGGCGGAGAGGCGCGAGCCAGTCAACTCCTAATTAACGGGTAAACCGGAAATTAACTGTGGTTCTCAGGCGTTAGCGCTCAAAACCACTGCGTCATTGATTGCTATGGCGATATCACGTCAACAATCATTTTGACGACGGTGCCAACTCCGCGGCTTTCGTTGACTTGAACTGTTTCGCCCACGTAAGATTTGCCCCTGATGATCGGCCAGACCATCTCGCACTACCGCATCATTCGAGAAGCTGGGCGGCGGCGGCATGGACGTGGTTTACAAGGCCGAAGACGTCCGGCTGCATCGCTTTCTCGCGCTGAAGTTCCTTCCCCCGGAGTTTGCCCAGGATCTTTATCTTCTCGAGGGATTGCGCTAATGAACGCGCAAGATTCTGCGCGGGAAATCGACCAAACCATTTCCTGATAGCACCGTCTATAAGAGTTCGGCATTTCGGAGGATCTATGCATTTTTTCAGTCGTCGAACCGCGGCAATTTTGGCAGCAATTTTCACGGCTCTATGCATCGCCCTGACCGCAACCGCGCAGAATTCACCGGGCCCACAGCCTGCACCGCTGCCTCCGCCCATCGCCGCGCCGGCGGACACGGCTTATCCCGGCACGATTTCGTTGATCGTCGATGTCACCAACGTCGCGGATCGCGTCTTGAATGTGCATGAGACGATCCCCATCAAAGGCCGCGATATCACGCTGCTCTACCCTGAGTGGCTTCCCGGGACGCACTCGCCCTCGAACCCAGTGGAAGAACTTGCCGGCCTCGTCATCACCGCCAACGGCAAACGCATTCCCTGGGTGCGCGACAGCGTGAACATGTATGCCTTCCATGTCGAGGCGCCGAAGGATTCAACCGCGCTGGATATAACCTTCCAGTACCTTGCCCCGCTGGACCCAAGACGAGGCCGTATTTCCTCGAAGTTCGCCGACGTTACCTGGAATAGCGTGCTTCTCTACCCCGCGGGACACTTCTCGCGCGATATCAAATTCGAAACTTCGATCCGCTTGCCGGAAGCATGGAAATTCGCCTGCTCCCTGGATGTGAAATCGCAAAGTGGCAACCTGGTTCAGTTCAAAGAAACCACGCTGAATACGCTGGTCGATTCCCCCCTTTATGCGGGCGTCAACTTCAAGCGTTTAGACCTCTCCACCGGTCCGGACAACCCGGTGTACCTCGATGTCTTCGCCGACAAACCTGCCGATCTCGAGATCACTCCCGAAGAGCTGCAATACCACAAGAACCTGGTGATCGAGGCGCAGAAGCTTTTCAATTCGCATCACTATGATCGCTACGATTTCCTCTTCTCCGTCAGCGACACGGTCGGCGGCAAGGGCCTTGAGCACCACCAATCCAGTGAGGACGGTTCCCGCGCCAATTACTTTACGGACTGGGGCGCGGGAGTTGCCGGCCGCGCTCTGCTACCCCACGAATACACGCATTCGTGGAACGGCAAGTTCCGCCGCCCGGCTGACTTGTGGACCCCCAACTTCAACGTGCCCATGCGGAATGACCTGCTATGGGTTTACGAGGGCCTGACTGACTATTACGGCAACGTGCTCACAGCGCGTTCCGGAATGCGCACTCCCGAGCAAGCCCGCGACGTGTTCGCGCAGATCGCCGCGAACTTCGAAATCAACCCGGGACGCACCTGGCGCTCTCTGCAAGACACCACCAACGAACCCATCGTCTCGTCTCACGGGGCCAGCCCGCAGATGTGGCAAAGCTGGCAGCGTGCGTTACGACTACTATCCCGAGTCAGACCTTATCTGGCTCGACGCCGACACGAAGATCCGCGAACTGAGCGGCGGAACGAAGTCTCTGGACGATTTCGCGAAGCTCTTTTTCGGGATCAACAATGGGAGCTACGTCACCGTCACTTATACGCTTGACGACATCGTGAAGGCCTTGAACACAGTGCAGCCCTACGATTGGGCAGGATTCCTCCGCACGCGGGTCTATGAGGTCAGCCCAAGCGTTCCGGAGAACGGGTTTACGCAGGGCGGATATCGGCTTGTCTACAACGATAACGAACCGGAGT
The DNA here is from genome assembly GCA_963703635.1 of uncultured Acidobacteriaceae bacterium. GTDB lineage: Bacteria > Acidobacteriota > Terriglobia > Terriglobales > Acidobacteriaceae > Sulfotelmatobacter. Next base: position 146,559 of record CAVPEZ010000034.1, on the reverse strand, counting down.
GGTTGAAGAAGGCGGAGGCCGTTCGTGGAGTCGAGCTTCGCGACGTCACTAGGCTTCTCGGTGAAGTCAGACAGCGGCGGCCCTGGTCCTCATGGCAGCATCGATCAAGTTGGGTGGGACAGTCTGGCCTTCAAAGCCGGTATCACGCCGGATATGCAACTGCAAGCCGTCAACGATCAGAAGTACACGCCCGCGCTCCTGCGCGAAACCATCCTCGCCGCAGAGAAAGGTCAGGAGCCGATCAAGCTATTATTAAAGCGCGGCGACGAATTTCTCACCATCTCACTGAACTACCACGGCGGATTGCGCTATCCGCACCTGGAGAGGGTGGACACAACGCCCGATCGGTTGGACGCCATCCTCGCGCCGGCGAAATAGCTGTTCCTGGAGGATCGTTCGCCGGCGATGAGCACATCTTCCAATCGGCCTTGCGAAGGGATGCCCGGTGTCAACCCTCAGGGTTCGGCACCGCTGGGCGTATGATTGTTGCGGTTGTGGACTGGAGTTCAAAGTGCGCCTCTCCAAAGTTAGCCTGACATTCGGACTCGCCGCAGTGCTGCTTGCGATCGCTCCTGAAATGTCAGGCCAGGTCACAGCCCGCATCTCCCTCGACAAAGAAAGCTATACCGTCGGCGAACCACTGTTTTTCGTCTTGGAGATCAAGAACGCCAGTAAGGAAGCCATCCAGTTATACCCGAGACTACCGGGACAAAACATAGGCAACTTTTCGTTCTCGATGCAGAGGACGACGGGGGAAAACCCGGGACCATCCTGTGGAGCCAACTGGATTCTGGGGGAGAACTCCGCCGACCCCTACGAACTGAAGGCGGGGGGCACCTACACCTACCAATGGCCCTTGGATTTTTGGTACCGCATCGAACATAAAGGCACTTATAAAGTAGCTGTTTCCGGCTACGTTCAGTTTTCCAGCCTCCAGGGCGGAACTCAACAGGCTCAGTTCTCATCGGATTTGCAGTTGAATCTCGTACCCGGCAATCCAGCGCATATCGAGGAAGTGATGCGGAAGTTTGAGGCTGACCTGCGAAGCTCAGACTATGACATACAGCACAACGCACTCGACGTGCTCGCAACCACCGCGCCGTCTTATTTTCACGACGACATCTTCCGTTTAGCACGCGATGAAGACCCTTTCATAGCCGCTCACGGCGTGGGCGCACTTGGTCGAATGAACACACCCGACGCTCGTGCCTTGTTGGCTGAAATCATTGCCACTCGGAAAGCCGGCGATCCGGACGAACAGAACCTTCGATGCGATGCGATCAAAGCGCTCGGGAACTCAGGCGACGCGAGCTATCTGCAAATGTTAGCGCCTTACACCGAACACGCCAATACTTGTGAGAGCGAGTTCGCGATGATTGCCAGTGCCAAGCTTGGGAGGGATAACGCTGTCCCGCTGTTGCGGGGTTTTCTACAGAATCCTCAGGTTAAGCAACGTCGTTCCGCCGTGACCGCGCTGCGTCTGACCGCGTCGCCCGATGCGGTCGACGCTCTGATCGGCGCGCTGCGCGACAAAGACGACGGTGTGCGGGAGAGGGCCGCGAGCAACCTGATCCTTCTCACCGGAAACGTGGTGACCACTCCAGACAAGCCGACTCCTAACCCACTGGAGCTTGAAAACCTCTGGCTGATCTGGTGGGACAAGCACCGCAAAGAGGCGAACCTCTCCGAACCCGGGCCGGAATTCTGCCGGATGGAATAACCTGCACTGCGCGCTAGTCCAATTGCAGGAAGGGCATGACCGAGGGCACGCCGCTCGAGTTCACAATCACCAGCATGTAATATCCGGGAGGCGCGACGTTGCCATTCGCCGGAGCCGTGGCCGTGATCGTGCCGGTACCTATGCTGAAGGCCAGGTCTACATAGCGCTGGTCAAAGTCGTCGGCATGAGTCGTCGCTCCGGGACGGAGCAGAGCCACGCGGGTTATGGTCGAGGCGTCCGAGGTGGTGATCTTGAAGTTGGCGCCGTAGGTGACAAACGCCGGAGCGGACTGGATCGCCGGGCGCGCGCCCTCGAAAAGGTAGGGCGGGCTATAGATCTCGTAGGTGACTTCCGTGGACGCGCCGTCATCCGAACCGGCTGAAACCACCCGCCCGTCCGGTATCAGGACTGCGGTCGAATGATAGGTTCGCTGCACGGTCTGCGCCGCCATGACCGACCACTGCCCGGTCGTCGGATTGTACAACTCGGCCGTGAGCACCGGGTTCGCGTAACGTCCGCCCCCGCCGCCGCCGCCGACCGCCAGTACCGTTCCATCCGCCAGAAGCACCAGGTTTTCGTTGTAGCGGGCATAATTCATCGAGCCTGTGTAGGACCACGTAGGTTTGATTGCGGACATATCGATGATCTCGGCGGTATTCGTCGCTGTGCTGCCGCCGTTCGACTTGCTCGGCGAACCGCCCGCCACCATAATTTTCTCCTGCCCCGGCAACAACACATGCGGGGCAAAATATCGATATCCAAAATTAACCGCGGCCACGTACGACCACTTATTTGTGATTGGGTTGAACTGATAGCTTTCCACCGCTGGCGACGATAGAAACACATTGCCACTGGGCAACAGCGTAGCGCGGGGGTAGACCTGAAGGACGGCGCTCGGAAGGTTGGCCGAAGCGGGAAGAACCGTCCACTTATTGGACTTGTAGTTGTAAGACTCCAACTGCGGCTGGATCCACTGGCCGGTCGAGTTGGTTCCGGAGAGCTCGAGTTCCGTCCCGCTTGGGAGTTCCACCGTGCTCGGATACCAGCGCGCGTTGATCATGTTCTGGCCGGTCGTCCAGCTGGACGTAGTGGGATTAAACAGCATCACATTGACGGTTCCGCATCCACTGGCGGTGTGGGGACAGGTTCCCTCGACGTTTCCCCCCGTCGCCATCACACTGCCGTTCTCCAGAATCGTGATGCCGGAGCAGAAGATATCTTCCGAGACCGGCAACGCGACATTGGTGATCATCCCTGTAATCGGATTCAGCACCATCGCCTGCGAGTTTTCCGTGCCGGCCGCCGGATAGTAGTAGAAAAGCACATTGCCATTATGGAGCAACGCCGCATTGGCCCCCACCAGGCACGGAAAAGTACAGAAATTGACCGGGGCAGCCCATTGCCCCAACACGGCGCTCGAGGAGGCGGAAGGCGGTTTTGCCGGAGCCTTCGTCTGGCTCCACCCCGGGACGCAGGCACAGAAAAACACGGCAACCAACACAAGTCGCAAACTCCGCAACATGAGCATCTCCCCGTTTCTCAAGCTAGCTCCCGTCCCCTGAAACCTGGCGCTGCAACGGGCATCCAGCGCAAGACTCCCCACTTCACCATGCGGGATTTCACGTGTCAAGATGAAGGATTTTGCAACGATAACCGCGGTAACCAGGAAGCTTTCGCGACCCAACGCGAAGAGTAGCGCCTCCGCACAGTCGACGGAACTGCGAACTTAAATCGACGATAATACAAATAGCAGTCCATACGAGCGCATCGAATAGAAGTATGCCCCGCACAACCACAACATCACCGAACTCTCGTCGCGCGCTGCTAGCCGCGATCACTCTGGCGGTGCTCGGCCTCGCTCTCCACTCTCCGGCCCAGGATCTCGCCAGGCGTCTAATTCTGAAAGACGGCTCCTATCAACTGGTCACCCGGTATGAGGTCAAAGGCGACCGCGTGCGCTACAAAAGCGCCGAGCGCGACGAATGGGAAGAACTTCCCTCCTCACTTGTGGATTGGCCGGCCACCGAAAAATACGAGAAAGACCGCGCCACCGCCGCCATCCCTGAGGCCGCCGCTCTCGACAAAGAAGCCAGGGAAACCGACGCCCGCGAAGCCGAACGTTCCCACCTTCCGCAAGTCGCCCCCGGACTGCGCCTCCCGGAAGATTCCGGCGTCTTCCTGCTCGACAATTTTCAAGGCGAACCCCAGCTCGTCGAAATGCAGCAAACCGAGGGCGACGTCAACCGCAACGCCCGCGGCAACATTTTTCGCGGGCCCCTCACCCCCATCGTCAACCCTAAGCAGACTGTGGAACTCGAAGGCGAACATGCAGCCCTGCACGTTCACGTGACCGTGCCTTCCATCTATATCAATGTCGACGAGCAAGACCGGGAGCAGCCGCCCAGCGGCCAAACCGCCTCTGCCCGGCTGAATCAGCCCAGCCTCGACGCTCCCCGCGCCCAGCCGCAACGTCCCCAGCAGCCCCAGCAACCCGAGCAGCCCCTAGTCCCTTTCAACCGCTTCCGCATCGTGCGCGTAAAAGTGAAAGGTGGCAAGCGCATGGTGAGCAATATCAAGCGCAACGCCGCCGGCAAGGTCAGCCAGGACCAGGATTTCGTAAACACCACCATCGACCGCATCAGCGGCGGATGGCTCAAGCTAACACCCACGCACGATCTGGAACCCGGCGAATACGCCCTGATCGAAATCCAGGGCAACGAAGGCATGAACCTCTATCTCTGGGACTTCGGCGTAAACCCCAACGGGCCGCCCAACGCTAACCCGTGGAAGCCAGACGTGAAGCCGGCCGAAGCGCAGAAGCCGAAGGAGAATTTGTAATTTTGTAATTGGGTAATTTGGTAATTTTAAGAACACCAACTACCAGTTTTCATTCGGGAACTTGAAAGAGTGCGGCAGCAGCCACTTTGCAGGTTTTAAATTACAAAATTACCCAATTATCCACTTACCAAATTCACTTCATCACCCCGCGCTGCGCGATCCCAATATTGTCTCGGGTCGTGTTCTTCACCAGATACATCATCTCGTCGGCCTGCCGGATGATGTCATGCGCGTCGCGCGCATCGTGCGGGTATGTGGCCAGACCGATGGACGCACTCACCTTCAAATTCATCCCTTCGTCCCGGCAGAAACGGCTGGCGCGCAGCGCATCGCGCAGCCGCTTGGCCACCACCAGCGCGGAATCCTTCGTCGTCTGCGGCAGCAGCACCACGAATTCGTCGCCTCCGTAGCGAAAGGCAAAGTCGATCAAACGCAATTGCGCTTTCACCAGGCTGCCAATTTCCGACAGCAACTTGCTGCCGATCAGGTGGCCGTGCGTGTCGTTCACCGTCTTGAAGTGGTCGATGTCGATGAACAGCACGCTGAACTCGTAGCCGAAACGCGACGAGCGGTAGACCTCGGTCTCCAGTGTCTTGTACAAGTGCCGCGCATTGTAGAGTCCGGTGCAGTCGTCGGTAATCGTCAACTCCTGGATCTTTTCCACCCAGCGCGCATTCTCGATGGCAATGGCGGCGTAGTCGCAAAGCGCCCGCAGAAAGAAAAGCTCGGGCTCGTTGAATTGCTTCAGATCGACATTGACCAGTTGGATCACGCCCAGCACCCGCAACCGCGACCGCAGCGGTACGCAAATCACCGAGCGCGTCACCCATTGCGTGGCTTCGTCGACCCGCTTGGCAAAGCGCGGATCTTGTCCCACATCGTCCGAAATCACCTGCTCGCCGTGCTTGGCCACCCAGCCCGCGATGCCCTCGCCCATCTTCAGCCGGATGTTCTTCACCGCCTCCGCCGCATCGCCCACCGCAATCGCAAAGTACAGTTCATCGCGCTGGTCATCCACCATCAGCAACGACCAGGTGTCGGGAGAGAAGTACTCCGCCATCTTTTCCATGATGGTCTGCAGGATGGAGTCAAGGTCCAGCGACGACGTAAGCGCCTTGGCCACGTCGTGGAAGATGGTCAGTTCCTGGCTCTGGCGGGTTAGTTGGGTGCCGGCGGCCTCGGACATGCCTGGTTCCTTGCTCTCAGAAGGACGGAATTAGAGTCCCAAAAAGTATATGGCTGCCCCGCCACTGGAGCAATCAACCTTGGTAACCAGAACCCCTAAAGCCAACGGGAAGCTGATCTTAGCCAACCCGCAAACACGTAGGGACAACCGCCTCGCCCGTCCAGCCAATGAGTCATGTAGCGACGGGCGACGCGTGTCCAGTTCCACGACATGGGTTACATTCTGTTCCGACACACCCTTTACACTTTTGGGGTTGGAACTCAATCCGCCAGTCGAACTAGTTCCATGCACTGTCCGGCCAGAGCGTAGCTGATCTCCCAGCGCCGCTGTTCGGTCCAGATCTGGCCGCTGCTGCCCACTTTCACCACCCGTGGCTCCTTCCCGGCACTGCCACGGCGCCGGATGCGGATCATACCCGCGTACACTCTTGCGCCACCGGCTGGCCGGAGTCTGCATGCCCAGAGCTTCATGCGGTCGCACCCGGTTGTACTCGTGACGATACGCATCCAGCCACTGCTGCCGTTTTTCGTCGGGCACGCCCCGCCGTTGTTGTGCGCGCTGTAGCGAGCCATGAAAGCGCTCCACCTTGCCCTGGGTTTGCGGATGCCGCGGGACATCTCGAACTCCTGGCATAAGGCCCGGAAACTCTTCTCCCGCTGACTGCGCCCGCGCTCGCTACGCTCGCGCCGCCGGAGTGTAAAGGGATGTCCCGGAACTTTGTGTAAAGGATGTCATGGACTGAACATGAGGCGGCTGTCGCCACATGTTCTTTTCTAAATGGTGGAATTCACTCTAGCTTTCCAGGTAGGCGCCGATCCACTCTTTTACTCTTTGGCGGCGGTCGTCGGTGGGATCGAAGTGGATTCCGAAAGACTTGGTCTTGCGCCAGGTCACCACGCCGCGGACACTGACGCGCGGCAGAGTGAGCAGGGAGAAGGAGACGTCAACGTTGGCTCCGGTGGGCATGTCCTCCGCGCTCTTTACTGACATGCCGCCGGAGCTGATTTCGATGCTGGAGGCGGTCAGGCGGCGGCCGTCGTGGCTGACTAAGTTGACCTCGGTCATGATCGGGATGCGAGTGTAGCGGCGGAATTCGTGGAGCACGAGCATGTGAGTGGCGCGGACCAGCTTCAGCGCCGCGGGCCGCTCCAGAGGCTCGTGGAACATGGCGTTGATTCCGTACTTGGAATAGCGCATGGCCTCCTGCGCGCTGCCGCCGAGACCGTAGAGCACGAGGCGGCTGTTGGAGGGAGAGGTGCGAGCCGACTCCATGACGGCTTCGGCGCCCGGCGCAAGATTGAGCACGCAGGCTTCGAATTTCTCCTGGCGCAGGCGCTCGGCTGCGCTCGAAGACACCAGCACCGTTTCGATGCCGAACTGGCGAAAACATTCGTTGAGAAGAAATCTGGAAGACTCTTTAAGGTCGACCAGCGCAACGCGAGCTGCCACCTTCTTGCCGGGAGCGCGCGTGCGGGCTGGGGCAGTACCGAAGGCTCTTTCCATGTCAGCGGGACCGGGTTTCGCAGTACGAAAGTTATTGTGGCGTGCCGTGGAGGGAATGGAAAGACCCTAAGGGGCAAGCCGGAGGGTACAAAAGTGTCATTACCGGGGTTGGACTGGTGGGTGGGGAGCACGGAAAAGGTGAGCCGTCTGGTAATTAGCTCCCTGCGGTCAACCGGCTGCCGACGCTGCTCAGCAGTTTCTCGGCCGCCTCGCCGGGATCCTGAGAGGCGAAGTTCTCGTCCAAAATGACGACCGAAACGGCGGGATCGATTTCCTCAAGCATCTTTTGTGTGGGTTTGCCGTGCACCGACTGAAAGCGCGAAGAAAGCACCACGAGTTTCGCCTTGGTTGCCTTCAGCAGGATGCGGGCATCGTTAATGCTCAGCGTGGTCATGGCATTGTATCCGGCGCTGCACAGCACTTCCCGCAGGAACGTGCAAACATCGATGGACTCGAAAACGCAAAGCATGCGTGGCCGTGCGTCGCCGGATTTTCCCCGGGAATAGCGCGAGCCCAGGTAGGCGGCGGTGATCGCTTCTTCGACGGAATCGTAGATTTCAAACTGCGAGAGCAGGTTGGTCAGTTGCAGCATTTTGCGGATTCTGTCAGGGACGCCGCTGAGTTTGAGGTCTCCGCCTTTGGAGCGTGCGGCGCGCATCAGGCGGACCAGGGCTCCCAACCCGCTGCTGTCGACGAAATCGACCTGGTCGAGTTGCAACACGACGTCGCCATACTTGTCGATGGAGTCACCAACTTGCGAGTGCAAGGTAAATACTTCATTTCCAGCCACGATCCGCCCGTGGCATTGGACGATCAAGACTTCGCCGACCGGGCGGCTCTCCAGGCGTAGTTGCATCACGGCTCCTTGGTGGCGAATCTTACGTGGGCGAAGCGGGCAAGTCAATGAAAAGCCCGCCAGCGTAGTTGGTCGTTCGTCGTTCGTCGTTCCCCAAGACCCAGGACCCGAAGGTTTGGCCAACGACTAACGACCAACGACTAACGACGCCCTACAGGCGCGGGATTAAAGCCTTTGCCGAGGTTGCCGATGAAGAGCTAAGAAAACCATGGGCACCAAAGCGCAAGCAGCTCCGGTTGAAAAGCCCGCTCCCTGCATCGCCAGGCAGCCGATCCTGACGGCGGACGAAAAGGTAGTGGGTTATGAACTATTCTTTCGCGAAGACCGGGAACAACGCTGCTTTACGTCCGATGGGGACAGCGCAACGTCGGCGGCCATTGATACCTTGAGTTTGGTCGGATTCGGTGTTTTGTGCGACGGACGACTGGCGTTCATCAACTGCACCCACCAGACACTGTTGACGGACTATTTCGCGCTCTTGCCCCCGGACAACGTTGTGGTTGAGATACAGGAGAGCGTCCCTGCAGATGAAGATGTGATACGGGCCTGCCAGCGCCTTAAGCAGGGGGGATATTCCATCGCTCTGGACAATTTTGTACCAGACGACCCCAGGGGGGCTCTGGTCCCCTATGCGGACTTTATCAAAGTCGACGTCACAAAGGTTTCCGCCGAGGAGTGCGCGTCACTGGTCAAGCGCTATGCCAGCGCGACGTGCCTGATGCTGGCGCACAAGGTGGAAACCCGGCAGCACTTCCTCACGGCCGCGCAGGCTGGATTTACAAGGTTTCAAGGGTATTTCTTCCGCTATCCCGAGAATCTTCAGGTGCGACAGATTCCTGCAAACCAGGCCACTTATCTGCGTCTGCTGAGTGCGGTCTCCGAAACCGAAGTCGATCTTGACGTGGTCGAAGAACTGATCAAGCACGAGCCCTCGCTGTGCTACCGGTTGCTTCGATATATGAACTCTTCACCTCTTGGGTTATCGTCGCCGGCACTGTCGGTGCGAGATGCATTGACCCTGCTGGGGGAGCCGGAATCCGTCCGGTGGATACGAATGGCCACCACCCTGAGCATGGGACAGGACAAGTCTTCCGACCTGGTTCTGGCATCGCTGGTGCGGGCCCGTTTCTGCGAGCTTATCGCTCTGCGGGTGGAACACGGCAAGTCCGATCTTTTCCTGATGGGGATGCTCTCGTTGATCGATGCAATCCTGGCGGTGCCGATCGGAATGGTGATCGAGGAATTGTGCCTGGACCCCATCATCAAGGCACAACTCCTTTGCGCCAAGACGGGCAAGAAAACACCGCTCTCGCCCATTTACGATCTGATGCTGGCACGAGAGGCTGGAGATTGGGAACAGGTCACGACCCTGGGGAAACAGCTTAATCTGTCTCTGTCGTTCGTGGCCGAGACCCGCCTCCGATCTTTTCGACGATGCGGTAGTGCGAGATAATTTGGCCGATCACTGGCGAGAAATGTTACGTGGGCAAAACTGAGGATCTTTGGCGACGTCATCGGGCAAAAACTTCAGCGCGACGAACCGGGATGGGTGTGGTCTATAAGGCCGAGGATGTGACACTACGCCGGCAAGTCAAAGCGGATTTTCACTTCCGCTTCCTCTGATTCTCGCTTAGACTCCCTATCCTGCCCTTAAGCGCAGAGATGGCCTCGGCCGCGGACGCATAAGGACCGTGGGGTGCGGCCCTGGGCAATGTCTTCGATCCCTTCTGCTGGATGCCGGTCGATGTCTGATGTCGGCGTAAAGAGAGTCTTGCCGTTTTCGAAGGATGTTCCATTAGGTCTCCAATATCTAGGTCTCCAATATCTAGGTCTCCAATATCCAGCCGCACCGGTTTGCTGAGCTTGCTGAAAGCTTTCTACTCCGCCCATCTCCTGAACAGCAGCGCGCCATTGGTCCCGCCGAAGCCAAAAGAATTCGACATAGCATATTCCAGCTTGGCCTTGCGGGCGTGGTTGGGGACGAAATCCATGCCGGCGGTTTCGGGGTCCTGGTTTTCGAGGTTGATGGTGGGCGGGAGTATCTGATCGCGCAAGGCAAGCACGGTGATGCCGGCTTCGAGGCCGCCAGCACCCCCCAGCAGATGGCCAGTCATGGATTTGGTGGAGCTGACGGGGATTTTGTGCTCGCCGAAGAAATTGCGGATGGCGTGCGCTTCAAGCGTGTCGCCGATAGGCGTGGAAGTGCCGTGGGCGTTGACGTAATCGACTTTGTCGGGACTGATGCCGGCGTCGCGCGCGGCGTTGCGCATCACGCGGAATCCGCCTTCGTGTTCGGGGGCAGGCTGGGTCATGTGATAGGCGTCGCCGGACATTCCATACCCGGCAATTTCGGCGAGAATCGGAGCGCCACGCTTTTTTGCGTGTTCGAGTTCTTCAAGCACCAGAATGCCCGCGCCCTCGCCCATGACAAAGCCGTCGCGATCTTTGTCCCAGGGACGGCTGGCTTTTTCGGGTTCGTCATTGCGGGTGGAAAGCGCGCGCATGGCGGCGAATCCGCCGACGCCCATCGGGGTGATGGCGGCCTCGGAGCCTCCAGCGATCATCACATCCGCGTCGTTGTGCTGGATGATGCGGAAGGAATCTCCAACCGAATGGGCGCTGGTGGTGCAGGCTGTCGCCGTGGCCTCATTCGGTCCCTTGGCCCCGAGCCGCATGGAAACGTGGCCGGCCGCAAGATTGATGATGGCGGCTGGAATAAAAAACGGAGAAATCTTGCGCGGTCCGCCTTCGAACAGGGCGGTGTGTTCGCGTTCGATAATGTCGAACCCGCCGATGCCCGACCCGATGTGCACGCCCACCCGCTCATCATTCTCCGGCGTGATCTTCAGACCTGACATCTTGAACGCTTCATCGGCGGCGGCGATGGCCAGGTGGATGAAGCGTCCCATTTTCTTGACTTCTTTCTTTTCGATGAAGTTCAGCGGATCGAAGTTCTTGACCTCGGCGGCGATCTGGCAGGCGAAATTCGCGGCGTCGAACTGAGTGATGCGAGCCACGCCGCTCTTGCCGGCGAGCACGGCCTGCCACACCTCTCCGGTGGTGTTGCCCACGCCGCAGATCAGGCCGATGCCGGTAACTACGACCCTGCGTCCCAAACTACTTGCCACCTTTCGAATGCTTCCCGATGTAGTCGATGGCGTCCTGCACGGTGCGGATCTTCTCTGCGTCCTCGTCGGGAATCTCGATGTCGAAGCCTTCTTCAAAAGCCATGACCAGCTCGACCGTGTCCAGTGAATCCGCGCCCAGGTCGTCCACGAACGACGCGCTGGAGGTGACCTCGCCCTCATCCACACCCAACTGCTCTACGATGATCTGTTTTACTTTCTCTTCAACAGCTGCCATGATTTTCCTCGCTTAAGCTCGATTTGATTTGAAATTCGTTGTCCGGGATGCAAGATCGCCGGATGCAGGTCATCTGATAAAACATCATCCCATAGAAGACCGCTGCATTCCTTCGCAACTGTCCACTGCAACGGAAAAAGGCGAACGTGTAGTGTAACGTCCCGGTAAATGGCTGTAAAGGAAGCGCAGGCCACAGTAGCCCGGCGCTGTAGTATACCTTCAGCATCCTAAACTTCGCCGCTCGTCACGGTCAAACAAACATGCGTGCTGTCGTGCAGCGGGTGAGCCGCGCCCAGGTTACGGTGAACGGAGAAATCAAGGCCCAGATCGGCCTTGGGCTGCTGATTTTGCTGGGCGTTGGCCGCGACGATACCGAAGCCGATGCGACGTACCTGGCGGAGAAAGTCAGCGGCCTACGAGTTTTCGAAGATGACCAGGGGAAAATGAATCGCAGCGTGCAGGACGTTGGCGGAAGCGTGCTGATAGTTTCTCAGTTCACACTGTACGGGGACGTGAGGCGCGGCAAGCGGCCGTCGTTCGACGCCGCCGCGCCGCCGGAAAAAGCGCGCCAGATCTACGAGCTATTCGTGGAACAGATTCGCGCCGCCGGACTGCGCTGCGAGACTGGGCGCTTTCAGGAAATGATGCAGGTGGAGTTGGTGAACGAGGGGCCTGTGACGATTCTGCTTGATTCCGGGAAAGCGTTCTAGACGTCCAGTGTCAATGGCCTTCCTTGGAACCGACTTCGATCAGGCGCTTGGTCATTAGGACCAGTCCAAGAATCTGCGTCCACTCCGAAACGATGTTGCCTACGACTTGCCCCCACTTGCTGGTCGGGTCCATCCCTTTGAACGCCACCACCCAGCCGGCGCCGGTCATCAGGAGAAATATGGTGAGCGAGTGCTCGCGCAGAAATTCTATTGCCGCTGAGCGCTGCTTGCCCTTCGGCTTCTTGCTCTCGGCCGAGCCCTTTTCATAGAGATGCTTAGTCATGACAACGGTGACCAGGACTCCCGACCAGTCGGCGATCGCGTTGCCAAAAAACGAGCCCCAGTGAGTGGACGGGTTCGACCGGGAGTAGAGCACGATCAATAGGATCACGACGCCCAATGCTGCCAGACCGAGTGAGTGTTTGCGGAGGAATCGATTTCGAACGTGGGTCTGCTTCATGCATCTACTGTACTTTAGGAAACTGTGATGCAGTGCGTTTCGACGGGCGGTGTCTCCGCCCATAGATGAGGCGGGCGAATGCTTAGCCTACTTCGCACTCGTTTCCAGCAGCGGGTCGGCCTGTTCCCGAGCAAGATCAGCCAGCTCCAACTGAAGATTCCCGGGATTGGTGGCGTAAGCCAGTCCAGTATCCATATCGAGGATGCCTTCGCGGATCATCCTATCGATCTCTCCGTCGAAGTGCTGCATGCCGTCCTGACTGCCGACGCGCATGCAATCCAGCAGGGTCTTGCCCTCGCCTTCGCCTTTTTCCACGTACTCGCGGGTGCGCAGCGTGGACTTCAATATTTCAATGGCAGCTACTCGTCCGTTCCCGTCCTTGCGGGGAATGAGCCTCTGCGAAACGATGTAGCGAAAACTTTTCGCCAGCCGGTTGCGAAGGGTGTGCTGTTCGGCCATGGGGAAGACTCCGACGATTCTCTCGATGGTCTTCGACGCGTCGATGGTATGCAGCGTAGAAAGAACCAGGTGACCGGTTTCGGCAGCTTCCATTGCGATCTCGATGGTTTCGCGGTCGCGCATCTCGCCCACAAGAATTACTTTCGGAGCCTGGCGCAGCGCCGCCCTCAATGCGAGGGCAAAGCTCGGTGTATCGGCGTGCAGTTCACGCTGATGAACAATGCAGTTCTTGTGGGGATGCAGGAACTCGATGGGATCTTCGATGGTGAGCACATGATAGGACTGCTCTTTATTAATCTTGTCGATGATTGCAGCGAGAGTAGACGACTTGCCGGAACCGGTCGGTCCGGTCACCAAGACGATCCCGTTTCGAAGACCAACAATCTTCGCTAACTCGGAAGGCAGATTCAGCGATTCGAAATCCGGGGCCTTGCCGGGAATTACCCGCATCACGACGGCGCAGGTGCCGCGCTGCATGAAGATGTTGACACGAAACCGATTGGCCCCCGGCAGGCTGTAGGACACATCGCACGACCCGAGTTGCTTTAAGTTATCGATTGCGTGCTGATTTTTGCCGATCAAATCGGCCGCAATGCTCCGGGTGTCCTCACTGGTAAGAGCGCGCGCCGTTCCGGCGGGGGACAGCTTTCCGTTGATTTCCAATAGCGGCGGCTTTCCCGGCGAGAAAAAGAGATCGCTTATCTTCGGCGAAGTTCTTAGCATTGACGTCAGGAGTTCAGGAGTCGAGATCGGCGCGGCGGCGGGGGCAGCGGCAGTTGCGGCGCGCACGGCGGCGACGGGTGCAGCGACTGGAGCAGCGGCAGTAGGACCAGCATTCGGTGGACGATTGGCGGGGGATGACATGTGAGGAGGTCCTGTTCTCGTCGATTTCCCGATCGTACAGTAATCGCTGTCAAATTGATTGGGATGCAGGCCCAGTTGCGTTACCTAGGTCACGCGTTCTGAAGATGTATTCATTGAAGAATCGCGATTACTCGACTGCAGGCGTTTTTGAGTTCATCTTCGATCAGCGTCTTCGATCAGCGCGCTTCGAGAATCGCATCTGCCACCCGCGCTGCTTCGACGGCCAGCTTGACGTCGTGCGTGCGCAGAATGTGAGCACCTTTCAGAATCAAGGCAGTGTGGGCGGCAAGATTCCCGTAAAGGCGATCTGCAACTGCCGCGTCTTTCCCTTCTCTCGCCAGGGTCCGCCCGAGGAACGATTTTCTCGACGTGCCTGCCAACAGGGGAAACCCGAGCGATTGCAATTCTTGAAAGTGAGCCAGCAGAGGATAATTCTGCTCGAAGTTCTTTCCGAAGCCAAAGCCGGGATCGAGCGCGATCCTTTCGCGGCGCACGCCGGCCAGCACGGCCGCTTCCGCCCATTCGCGAAGTTCGCGCTTGACCAGCAGAACGATATCGCCGGGCGGCGGCAAGGTACGCCATTCTTCGGGACGGCCGCGCATGTGCATCAGAACCGCCCCGCATTTTAGTTCGGCGATCGTCCTGCGCATCAGAGAATCCCAGCGCAGCGCGCTGACATCGTTGACAATCTCGGCTCCGGCCGCCACGGCGGCGCGTGCCACGCTGCATTTGTACGTATCGGTAGAGATCACCGCTTCCGGGCGCTGCTTCTTCAGTGCGGTAATCACGGGCAGCACGCGGCGCAGTTCCTCTTCCGCGCTCACGGCGATCTTGGCGCCGGGGCGTGTAGATTCTCCTCCAACATCAATAATGTCAGCGCCTTCGTCGAGCAACTGGAGCGCGTGCTCGATCGCTTTTTCGAAATCAAGATATAGGCCGCCGTCTGAAAAAGAGTCAGGAGTGACGTTGACGATGCCCATGATCAGCGTCCGCTTGCCCAGTTCCAGCGTGCGCGTGCCCAGGCTCCACTGAAAGACAGCTCTCATGCGGCAGATTCTAAATGAAAGAGAGACGCAGAGCGGGATTGCGCTGGGTTCCGGCTACCGGCGCCGCACCGCCGCATCCCGCATGCGCATCGTTCGAAGCGCGCCGGGACCGGTGCCGGTCGGCGGTTTGCGCATTCCGTCGAGCAGGTCTTTCAGCACGGTGGCGTTGTTGTGCGTCTGGTTCTTCGAGGCATACAAGAGCGTGAGGCGTTTTCTCTTGTGGGCCAGGGTGTACAGCTTCTGCAAGTCTCTCTCGGCTTCGGGACGGGACAATTCTTTCAGGTAACGCTTGCGAAAGAGCGTCCATTGTTCCGGTTGGGCGTGGTACCACTTGCGCAGAGCGTCAGAGGGAGCAAGATCGCGAAGCCAGTCATGCAGAGCGATTTCAGTCTTTCGTAGACCCCGCGGCCAAAGCCGATCGACCAGAACGCGCGCTCCGTCAGAGTGCGACACCGGTTCGTAGACCCGCTTAAGGGCAACTGGCATGGCTTTGCAGATTTCCTTATCATTGTAAGTCCAGTGGAACGACGGCGGCTGTGGGAAACCGCGTACAAATACACATGATCGAAGGATCGCGATTAAGATGCGAGTTACAAAGTTGGTCGATGGGCGGTGTCACCGAAAGGGCGTCATCCGCAATCGGCGATGGTTCAGCGCGGCTCTGGCTGCGTGCCTTGCGCTCGCAGCGCTGCCAGGTTGCGATGTGGAGCGGCGCCAATCCGATGCCGAACTCGGCCTCAACCCGCAGCAGGCCGCCGGACGCAAGATTTATGACAACTACTGTGACCGCTGTCACCGGCCTTATTCCACCAAAGGGAAAAAAGGTCCAGGACTGAAGGGTCTATTCCAGCATCAATACCTTCCGATGAGCGGGTTGCCGGCGAATGATGACCGCGTCGGCGAGATCATCCGCTATGGCCGCCACGAAATGCCGGGCTACAGCCAGACGCTGGACGCGCAAGGCATGCAGGATCTGCTTGCCTACCTGCACACGCTTTAGCGGTTGAGTCGGCCGTGCGTAGTTAGTCCTCTTCGTGGGATAATCTCCCCGTGAAAAACGCGGCGCGATCGGAACTCTTTCGCAAGCTTCCCTCGGTGGATGACGTGATGAGTGCGCCTGCGGTCAGTTCGCTAGAGGCGAGCTATGGCCACGATCCCGCCATGGACGCGGTGCGCGCTGTGCTGGCCGGGTTGCGGCAGGAAATCACCTCGGGATTGCTCCACGAGGATGCGCTGGAGCTTGCGCTCTCGGGCCTGGACGGCGCGGTGGAGAAAGAACTTCGCCATGCGCTGAGTTATTCCCTGCGGCCCGTGATCAACGCCACCGGAGTGATCCTCCATACCAATCTCGGCCGCGCTCCGCTCAGTGATGCGGCGATCGAGCACATTCGCGAGACTGCTACGAGTTATTCTAATCTGGAGTTTGAGTTGGGAGCAGGAGAGCGCGGCAAGCGCGACGTGCACGTGGACCGTCTGTTTCGCAAGCTGCTGAGCGAGGAAGTGCAAGCGCCTGCCTCGACCATCGTCGTGAATAACAATGCCGCTGCGGTTTTACTTGCGCTGAATACCATGGCAGATGGCCGAGAGGTCATCGTCTCGCGTGGCGAGTTGGTAGAAATTGGCGGCTCGTTCCGCATTCCCGACGTGATGGCAAAGTCGGGTGCAATTCTGCGCGAGGTGGGTACGACGAATCGCACCCGCACCGCCGACTACGAGCGCGCCATTACGGAACGAACGCGGCTGCTGCTACGAGTACACCGCTCGAATTTCGAGATCACCGGGTTTACCGAGCAAGCGTCCACGGCGGAGTTGGTGGCGCTCGCGGGCAAGCGCGGCATTCCGCTGATGGAGGACCTGGGCAGCGGCGCTCTTTTTGACTTGTACTCGGTCGGAATCGGCGGCGAACCGGGCGTGCTCGACAGCCTGCGCAGCGGCGTCGACATCGTCACCTATAGTGGCGACAAATTGCTCGGCGGTCCACAGGCAGGGTTGATTAGCGGTAGCTCGGAATTGATTGCGCGCATGCGATCCAATTCTCTGTTCCGCGCCTTGCGCGTGGATAAGCTGACTTACGCCGCGCTGGAGGCGACGCTGCTTGCCTACGTCCGGCGCGATCACGACGCAATCCCCACGCTGCGTATGATGCGGCTTACGAAAGAAGCCGTCGGCGAGCGGGCTGAGGCGCTGGCAGCGCGAATTGCCGGATTGAAGTTGAAGGTTGAAATCGTGGATGGTGAGTCGATCCTCGGCGGCGGCGCGGCACCATCTTCGGTTCTGCCTACACGAGTGCTGGCGCTGACTTGCGAAGGCCTCAGTGCGGACGAACTGTCCGCGCGGTTGCGTAGTTCCGATCCTCCGATCATCGCGCGCGTCGTTGAAGGCCGTGTGTTGCTGGATTTGCGCACGGTGTTCACCACGCAGGATGAGGCGGTTGAAAAGGCTCTCGCAACGATCGGACGGAATGGGTGACTTCTGATCCGAAGAGGGTATCTCTCATGCGAAGACTGGTTTGGACAATACTGACTGTGCTGGTAATGACCGTAGTGGTTCCTGCGCAGGAGACTGAGATCGATGTCCGAGGTCGGGGGTCGATTGATCAGGAGCACACGAAGTGGATTGATCAAGTGATGCGTTCCATCGCAACCATCAAGCCAGGAATGACGAGACGAGACCTTTTCCCAGTATTCACGGAGGAGGGCGGCCTCTCCACTCGGACACACAGAAGATACGTGTACAAACACTGCCCTTACATCAAGGTCGACGTGGAGTTTTCTCCGGTGGGGGATATAGATGTGAATCCAAACTCAGCAACCGAGAACCCTGAAGACAGGATTGTCAAGATGTCCAGGCCATATTTAGGGTACTCGATCGGGGATTAGCCTTCCTCATCTCCTTCATATTCCACATCCGGAGGCGACTTAGGAAACATGATCGTAGGCACGGGCATTGACATCGCCGAAGTTCCGCGCATCCGGAAATCGATTGCCCGCTTCGGCGATCGCTTTCTGCGGCGAATCTACACAGCGGGCGAAATCCGCTATTGCGACTCCAAGGCCAACCGGGTAGAGCGTTACGCAGCGCGCTTCGCTGCCAAGGAAGCGGCCATGAAGGCCCTGGGCACGGGCTGGAGCCACGGGGTCCGCTGGCGCGATTGCGAAGTTGTCCGCATGCCGGGCGGACGCCCGACCATCGCTTTTCACGGAAAAGCCGGCGAGATCGCCGCCAGGCTGGGCATGAAGAATGCCGCACTCTCGCTCTCTCACACCGGCGAGCAGGCCATCGCGCAAGTCATCCTCGAGAGCTAGCCGTGTCTGGGTCAGGCGCGTTCCAAGGCACGCTTATCATCCCGAGCGAAAGCGAGGGACCAAGATCCCTCGCTTCGCTCGGGATGGCAATCTCGGTTACGCGATGACAGTGTCGGTTACGGGATGACAGTCCGTTGTGGGCGCCGCACTCTGGCGCACCCTCTGCTAGACTGGCAAATTCCAATTCATTATGTCCGCAATCATTCAGGCCGCCGCGGCGGTTCCTTCGTCCACTGAGGTTCCCGAGCGCACGCTTCTCGCGGGTCTAGGGCTCACCAGCTTTGCCGCGTTGCTACTGGAACTGTCGCTGACTCGATTGTTCTCCGTGGTGCTCTTCTATCACTTCGCGTTTCTCGCGATCTCGATTGCGCTGCTGGGACTGGGCGCCGGCGGAGTGTTCGCCTACCTGCTGAAGAAGCGCTTCGCCCGGACAGACACGCGCACTCTGGCGGCGCGCCTGTGCATCGACAACTCGATCCTGGTGTTGTTCGTACTGGAAATCGTCCTGCGCGTGCCGGTCGCACTCGAGGTGTCAGGGAGGAATTTTCTGCATCTGAGCGCCATCTATGTCGCCGCGGCGCTGCCGTTTTTCCTGACTGGATTGCTGTTCTCGGTGGTTTTCGCGCGCGAGACCTGGCGCGCACCGCGGCTTTACGGAGCGGATTTAGGTGGCGGAGCGCTCGCGTGCCTGGCGGTGGTTCCGCTCCTCAACTGGATTGGAGCGCCGAATACCATTCTTGCAGCCTCCGTTGCCATGGCTGCGGCCGCCATGATCTGGACAGAGTCCTCGAGAGCGCGCACGCTGGCTGGGGGCCTGGCGGCTCTGTTCGTTGTCCTGATCGCGGCGAACCATTCCAATCGGCTGATCGACGTAATCTATGCCAAAGGCATTTTTCGCGACCAGTCCTGGGTGGAATTTGCCCGCTGGAATGCGTTATCGCGGGTGGAAGTGGATCGCCAGGGCCAGGCTAAGACCATCGTCATCGACGCCGACGCTTCCACTTACATCATGCACTGTGACCCGGCGCACTGGCACGATACGGCCTGGGAACACGATCTCATGTCGGCTCCGCCGGCGCTGGCCAACGTTCTGCGGCCGCACGGGGAGTTCGCGATCATCGGACCCGGCGGCGGTGTGGACGTGCTGCGCGCCGTCGCGAACGGCAGTCCCAGCGTGACCGGCATTGAAATTAATCCCATCATTGCCGATACGATCATGCGCGGGCGTTACGCCGATTACTCCCACCATCTCTATGAACGTCCCGAAGTTCACATTCACGTGACCGACGGCCGCTCTTACTTGCGCTCCACGCCGCAGCGCTTCGACGTAGTTCAGATGACGCTGGTGGACACCTGGGCCTCGACTGCGGCGGGCGCCTTCGCGTTGAGTGAAAACAATCTCTACACGGTGGAAGCCTTCCGGGAATACTTCGACCATCTCAAACCCGACGGGATGATCGCCATCACTCGCTGGGAATTCCGCCGGCCGCGGGAGGCGCTACGCGTGGTATCGGTGGCGATGCAAGCCTTGCATAGTCTGGGCGTAGGCAACCCGGCGCGCAACTTTATCGTGGCTTCGCAAGGGTCGCTCGATGAAGACGGGATTCCAGTCGTGGTGCTGGCCAAGAGAAGCGCCTTCACACCCGAGGAAGAGTCGGCGGTGCAGGCTCATTTCAAGAAGTATGCCGAACTCGCTCCGCTCTACCTGCCTGCCAGTCCTGCGAAAAATCCTTTTGCCGAGCTGATCGCGAGCAACGATCCTCACCAGTTTGCCCAGAGTTATTCCTACAACGTGGCTCCGGTCAGCGATAACGCCCCGTTTTTCTTCTTCACGCTCAAACCCGGACAAATCTTCGAGGAAGGGCTGCGGCGGCAGGGAATGGACTGGAAGGTGAACCTGGGCGTGCTGGTGCTGATTCTGGTGCTGGCTATTTCTCTGGCGGCCGTGCTGGCCTTCCTGATTCTGCCGCTTGCACTCCAGGGAGGCCGCCAGTCGCCGGTTCCCCTGCTCTATTTTGTGGCGGTCGGCCTGGGTTACATCCTGGTGGAGATTGCTTTTATCCAGCGTTTCGTGCTTTTTCTGGGACACCCGACCTATGCACTGACCGTGGTCATATTTTTGCTGATGCTGTCGAGCGGGGCGGGAAGCCTGTTTTCGCGCCGCTGGCTTCCCCGCACTGAACTGGCCTGGATGCCGATCACGCTGGTGATCGCCGCGCTGCTAGTGGACGTCTTCTTCCTGCCGATTTGGCTGGAAGCCTGGGTGGGATTAGGGCTCTACCCCCGAATTGCGGTAAGCGGCCTCCTGCTGGCGCCGCTCGGCTTTGTGATGGGAATGCCGTTCCCGACGGGCTTGCGGGCACTGGCTGCGGGCCCGGTCATCGACGTCCCCAGCGGGGCGAGTGTTGAAGACAATGCCGTCGAGTGGGCCTGGGCGATGAACGCCGCCGCCAGCGTGCTCGGCTCCGTGCTGGCCATGGTGATCGCAATCCAATTTGGCTTGACCGTGACCCTGGCCTGCGGAGTTACGGCCTATCTGCTCGCTCTGTTGCTGCTGCCAACCCTTCGAGCACAACGCGCTTAAAGGTTGGGCTCCGGTTTTTGTTATGATGCTGCGAAGGAACAGCAAGGGCGTGGGACTGTTCCGTGTGCCGCGGGAAGCGGCGCAGATCGCAGGCTGAGGAAATCACTTGCCTAGTCAAAAGCAGCTCAAGTGGTCGCAACTTCGCGTAGGTATCACGGTGATTGTCGCGAGTTTGGTTTTGGCGCTGCTTTTATTTCTCATGTCCGGAACCACCGGGTTCTCGCACCGGATCACCCTGATGGCATACTTCGACAACGCGGAAGGATTGCGTGTGGGTGCGCCGGTGCGGCTTAGCGGCGTGGATATCGGCAACGTCGCAAAAATTCTCATCGTCCGCGACAAAGACAAGCAACTCACTCCCGTCGAAATAGTCATGAAGGTGAGCACGAAATACGGCTTCAACCTCCGCCGCGACACGGTCACTTCGCTCGAGACGGCCGGCGTGTTGGGCGAGACCTTCATGGATATGGACAGCTCACAAGCCAACGGCCCGCCGGCGCAGGATGGCGACACGCTCCCCACGCGCGTGCATCCCGACTTCAACGACGTAGTGCGCTCCAGCCAGAGCACGCTGCAGAACATGGACGCGCTGCTCAAGCGCGCCGACCGCATCCTCGCCTTCGCGGAAAGCGGCAAGGGCTCGCTCGGCAAGCTGATTTACGATCCCACGCTCTATGACCGCCTCTCGCAGACGGTTGCAGAACTGAAACAAGTCGTGGACGAGATCGCGAAGGGACAAGGCAGCCTGGGCCAGTTGATTAATAAGAGTGACGCCTATGACAAGTTCGTGGCCACGCTCGACAAGATGAATGGCGTGGTGGACGACCTGCAAGCGGGCAACGGCACAGCTGGAAAATTCTTGAAAGACCCGACTCTCTATAACAATGCCAACGATACCGTCGCTAACTTGAAAAAGGTGAGCGACGACCTGCAAGCCGGCAAGGGTACCGCGGGAAGGTTGCTTAAGGACGAGGAATTAGGGAAGAAGATCGACACCACAATGACCAAGCTGGCGGCGTTGACCAGCGACCTTGAGGCGGGCAAGGGGACGGCGGGAAGACTCTTCAAGGACGACACTCTTTATAACAATGCCAACCACATGCTGGAGGAGACTCAGGGCTTGATCAAGGCGATCCGGGAGAATCCCAAGAAGTATCTCAGCATCAAGCTGCACATCTTCTGAGAGCGATTTAGTAATTGGGGAATTTGCTAATTGGGTAATTGAAAACTCCTCGGTGCAGTTTTTTAAAATGACCCAATTACCAAATTTCCCAATTACTAAATTCCCTTCAGATCTCCACCTCGCCTTCGAGGTAGAAGACGCAGGTGCCTTCCAGTTCGACACGATCGCCGGCCAGCCGGCAAATGATCTCTCCGCCGCGTCTTGAGGCCTGGAAAGCGTGAAACGCGGTCTTGCCCAGCCGCTTGGCCCAATAGGGCGCCAGCATGCAGTGGGCAGCGCCGGTAACGGGATCCTCCGGGATGCCCTTGGCCGGGGCGAAGTAGCGGCTGACGAAGTCGTAATTTCCGTCGCCCTGCGCGGTCACGATGACACCGGGGCGGTCCATGCGGGCAAGCGCCGCCATATCGGGAGCGAGTGCACGCACGACCTGCGCGCTCTGCAGCAAGGCCATGTAGTTGAATGCATTGGCCATGACCTCAACCGGAATGACGCCCAGCGCGTTGGCTAGCCCGGGAGGAGCCGAAACTGGGTCGGAAGGCCTGGCCGGGAAGTCCATGACGTAACCTGCATCGGCGCGCTTCACCGTGAGGGGTCCGCTCGCCGAGTGGAAGACCACCTTGCTGCGTCCGGGCTGCAGCCGCTCCATGACCACAGCGGCGCTGGCCAATGTGGCGTGACCGCAAAGCGGCACTTCAACCATAGGCGTGAACCAGCGCAAGCGATAGTCGCCGCCTTCGGGGACAAGAAACGCCGTTTCGGCCAGATTGTTTTCGGCAGCAATGGCCTGGAGCACCGCGTCAGCCGGAAAGCTCGCCATCGGCATCACTGCGGCGGGATTTCCCGCGAAGCGGCGCTTGGTAAACGCGTCAATCTGAAATATCGGCGTACGCATAGTTCAGTGCTCGCCAATTCCGAAGATCGCGCTCAGCAGCAAAATCGCGAGCACTCCAAACGAAATTGCCCCGAACTTCCAATCTTTTTCGCGTACAAAGAGAACGCCCGCAACCAGAACGCGAACGGCGGGTGTGGCCAACATCAGCAGCACGCCGGCGCGTTCGATGTTCTGCGGAATGCGGCCAGGAACGAAAAAACCAACCAGCAATCCCGCCAGCATGATGAAGAAACATCCGAAGGCGCCTACGCGTAGCACGAGGGCAACCACGCGATCAAAGGCGGGCTCTCGAACCTGACTCATGCCCTGCCTCCCGTGAGCAGATGTACGAACAGATGTCCGGCGAGATAGAGCATGATCGCAACCAGCAGATAGACAACGTATTTCGTGCGAATGCGCGGCGCCAGGCGCGCGCCCAGCAGCGACCCAACGAACACACCGACTGCCAGCGGAGCCGCGATCTCCACAAGAATGTCTCCGCGGCGGTAATAAACGATGGCACTGGCGGCCGCGGTCACTCCGATCATGAAATTCGACGTGGCCGTGGCGACCATCAGCGGAACATTCATGAAGATGAACATCACGGGAACTTTAATTGGACCGCCGCCGATGCCGAGCAAGCCTGAGAGTCCGCCCGCTACCAGCGACGCGGCCAGTCCTAAGGGATAGCGCTCCGGCTCATAGGGTGGAATCACGGTTTCACCGTTGCCGTCGAGGACAGGCTCTTCCTGATCTTTCACTTTCCCGCGACGCAGCAAAATCATCACGGAACTGTACAGCAGGAAACCGGCGAATAGTCCCTCAAGCAGGTTCCGGTTGAAATATCCCACGAGATACGCGGTGACTGCGGCGCCAAAAGCGGTCGCAAGTTCGAGCGTCATGCCGAGACGAATGTCAGTGGTGTGGCGCTGGAGATGCACCGAAGAACTCGCCGCCGAGGTCGTGATCACCGCGACAAGACTGGTGCCAATCGCCTGCCGGATAGGGACTCCAAAATGCAGTGCGAGGATGGGCGTAAGCACAACGCCCCCGCCGATGCCGGTCAACGCTCCCAGCAATCCGGCGAAAAAGCCCAGCAAGACAAGGAGCGCGCTCAGCATTGCCGCGTCTATGACACTACCCGGGGAGCGGCGGTGGACTCGGCCTGCTCGTGCGCGTGATAGCTGGACCGCACCATCGGCCCGGATTCGACGTGGCGGAAGCCGAAACGCAGCGCTTCATCGCGCAGCTCGCGGAATTCTTCTGGCGTGTAGAAGCGGGCGATGGGCAAATGATCGCGCGAGGGACGCAGATATTGGCCGACGGTAAGAATGTCGACGCGCCGGCCGCCGAGATCGCGGAACACCTCGACCAATTCTTCCGTGGATTCGCCGAGGCCGACCATCACGCCACTCTTCGTCACCATGCCGGGAGAAAATTTCTTGGTGTTCTCCAGCAGGGTAAGCGTGCGCTCGTAACGGGCGCCGGAGCGCACGGCGCGATAAAGACGCGGCACGGTTTCGGTATTGTGATTGAGTACGTCAGGCTTTGCGTCGAGCACAATTTTCAACGGTTCTTCCAGACCTTGAAAATCCGGGATAAGCACTTCGATGCGGCAATCCGGAATCAGTTCGCGAATCTCGCGAATGGTCTCGGCAAAAACTCGGGCGCCGCCGACGTTGTCATCATCGCGATTCACGCTGGTCACGACCGCGTGTTTCAGGCCCAGAGTCGCTACCGCCTCCGCCACGCGGCGCGGTTCGTCCCAATCAATAGGCTCCGGCCGGCCCTTCGGCACGGCGCAAAATCCGCAGCGGCGGGTGCAGATGTCGCCCAGCAGCATGAAGGTCGCGGTCTTGTGATTCCAGCACTCGCCGATGTTCGGACACTGGGCGGACTCGCAGACGGTGTGCAGGCCCAACCCGCGCGCGAGTTTCTTGAGCGCGTGAAAGTTGTCACCAACCGGAGCCTTGGCCCGAAGCCAGTCAGGCTTAGGTATCCGGACCGGAGACCCAAGCTCGATTTGAATCAGTTGAGAAGTCCCTGCCATCGGTTCGATTCTACCAGTTCAGCCACCTTCGTCAGCCCACCTCGACCAGTCCGTAGGTATGCTGCCAGCGCGTGCGTAGTGCGACCAGCGCTCGGCTGATTTCGACCTGCGTGACTTCGGCGTTGGGCCCAGCCATTACCGCCGAGGCTTCGCGCTTGGCCAGTTCCAGCAACTGCCGGTCGCGTATCAGATTGGCCACGCGGAAGCTCGGCATCCCGGCCTGCCGCGTTCCGAAAAATTCTCCGGGCCCGCGCAATTCGAGATCCAACTCTGCGATCTTGAAGCCGTCATTGGTGCCCACCATGGCGTCAAGACGCCGCTCGCCCTCTTCCGTCACTTTGCCGCCGGTCATCAATACGCAATAGGACTTCGCGGCTCCGCGCCCGATGCGCCCGCGCAACTGGTGCAGCTGCGCCAGGCCAAAGCGTTCGGCGTGCTCAATCACCATCACGGTGGCGTTCGGCACGTCCACGCCCACTTCAATCACCGTGGTCGCCACCAGAATCTGCAACTCGCCTTTCTGGAACATGCGCATGACCTGGTCTTTCAATTCAGAATCGAGGCGGCCATGCAGCAGCCCAACCTTCAGATCGGCGAAAACTTTCCCGCTCAGTTCGCGGTACATCTTGATCGCAGCCTTCAGTTCGGTCTCCTCATTTTCCGCGATGACCGGATAGACCACATACGCCTGATGCCCCTTCGCGACCTGCTTGCGCACAAAACCCCACACCTCGGACGAGCGGTCGTCAGTGATTCTTCGCGTGACGATCGGCGTGCGGCCCGGCGGAAGCTCGTCGAGCACGCTGAGATCGAGATCTCCGTACAACGTAAGCGCCAGCGTGCGCGGGATGGGCGTGGCGGTCATGACCAGGACATCAGGCTCGGCCGGATTTTGTTCATCGCTGCCCTCGCCCGATTTCTTCATCAACTTCAGGCGCTGCAAAACGCCGAAGCGGTGCTGCTCATCGACGATGACGAGTCCCGGCTTCGCGAACTCAACTTTTTCTTCCAGCAAAGCATGTGTGCCGATGACGAGCTGCGCGTTTCCCTGCGTGATGTGGCGGCGGATTTCGCGCTTGCGGTCGGCCTCCAGAGAGCCGGTCAGCAGAACGATGCGGTATCCCGCATTCTCCAGAATCCTCCGCGCGGAAAAGTAGTGCTGCTGCGCAAGAATCTCGGTGGGCGCCATCAGCGCTACCTGGCATCCGTTTTCGATGGCGATGATCGCCGCCTGGAATCCGATAATAGTTTTACCTGACCCGACATCGCCCTGGAGCAAACGCCGCATGGGATGCGGCTTCTGCATGTCATCGGCAATCTCCTTCAACACCCGCTTCTGCGCCGCCGTGGGATGGAAGGGCAGAATCTTCTTGATCGCCTGGCGCACCCGGTCATCGAGACCGAAAGCAATGCCGGTTTGCGCTTTCTGCTGGCGGCGCTTGAGTTCCAGTCCCAACTCGGTGAAGAATAGTTCCTCAAAGATCAAACGAATGTGCGCGGGCGTGCGTGACGACTGCAAGTCTTCGAAGCTTTCTCCCGCCTCGGGCCAGTGAACCTTCCACAACGCCTCCCGCGGCGAAACCAGCGCCAGACGCTCGCGCACGGCTGCTGGAATGGTTTCGGCGAGCTCGGGAGTCAGATCGTCCAGAGCCGTCCGGATCACCCGGCGAAACCAGCGAGCCGTCACGCGCCCTTGTCCGGCCGACTCGTAGATGGGCACGATGCGCCCGACTTCGAGCGATGCCGCCGCTTTGTCCTCCGCGCCGTTTCCAGTTGCATCTCCCAGCATCTCAAACTGCGGCTGGACGATCTGCAGTTCTCCGCTGCGCGAATCCTGCTCCACCTTGCCATAGAGCGCGATCAGCTGACCGGGCTTGAACTTATCCTGCAGGTAGGCGCCATGGAACCAAAGACAACGCAACTTGGATCGTCCCTGGCCCACGGTGAGTTGGAAGATCGGCATCTTGCGCGTGCGAAACAGTCCCGAGTTGCGAACTTCGCCAATCACAGTCGCCATTTCGCCGGCGCGTAATTCCGCAATCCCCCGCGGATTCAGCCGGTCTTCATAACGAAAAGGCAAGATAATTCAGCAGATCGCCTACCGTGGCAATGCCCTTGGTGGCAAGAATCTCCGCCAGCTTCGGACCAATTCCCTTGACGTACTGCACCGGCGTGGTGAGTTCAAGCATCTGGAGCTTCCCAAGGAATGTTAGCAGCAAGTCGGCTCGTAAATGGCCTGTCGGTTTTGTTGAGGCAACCGCAATAGTTCGCCAACAATCCGCGATGCCTCGCGTCGGCTTATATTCAGCATATGCGAGAGATCAGAACCAAGACACCGGGATTCATGGCCATGGGTATTTTCTTGTTTTTTGGCGCGATCATGGCAGGTCTTGCTGCAACCATTTTGATTTGGCCAGGAACCGCCCTCGATCGCCTCTGGACTCTCAACCCGACAGCGCACAAGCAACTGGCGCCTCTGGGAGGTGCGGTTGCGATTCTCTTCCTGCTGCTCGGCGCGGTCCTCGCCACCGCAGGAATCGGGTGGTTCCGACGCCGCCTTTGGGGATGGAGGCTGGCGGTCCTAATCATTGCCATCCAGGTTCTCGCGGATGTTGTTAACTGCTTGAGAGGTGACTGGCTGCGCGGCGGAATTGGCGTCATCATCGCCGGTGCATTGTTGCTCTTACTCTTGCAACCAAGAACAAGAGCCTCGTTTGGCTAGAATCTTTTTCGAAGGAATTCGAAGAGGACATAACCAACGAGTGCGGCTAGCGTGGCAATTTCAAAATTGGCGGCGGTAAACACATCCACGATTGCCCAAGCGATACCCTTCTTCCGCCCCATTCCTGACCGTTCAAATTCTCCCATCAACAGATTGGCATAAAATAGGAAGATGATAAAACCGACCTCGATCACCGCTCTCCAGACATTCTTCTTCATAGAAAGTATCGGTTTCCAACCACTGCCTATCGTAAACGAGATAGCCAGGGCACGATTCGGGAATGTCCCCCCTCATTATCGAACCCGCCCACCATGACGCCGGTGTCTAAACCCTCGGTGCTCCTAAACCTGATCCAAGCTCTCTGCGCCATCATCCTGGGCAACGTGGCCTACTTCTTTCTTGCGCCCTCCCTTCCATTGCCGCGCCACCGCCCATTCCAACTCGACGCGGGCCTGGTCGTAGACTTCTGGTTCTGCGTCGTTGCCTATGGCCTGATTCGTACGGCAAGAAGGTGGAAGTAGAGCCCGCCAACTCCTCGCAGGACTGACGACCGCCGGCGTCCCCCCACGCCACGTTACTTTGGGAACCTCGGCCAACCGCCCTCGCCACGTTACCATACCCCTGAGCTATGAATAACATCGCGGTCCTGTACGATGCGGGCCAGGCCGTGCTTTCCACCTTCGATCTGGACGAGGTGCTGCAGCGCATTCTGGCCATCGCACGGGACTACTTTCATCTGCGCAATGTGGCGATTTTGCTGCTGGACCGGCAGTCGCAGCAGTTGTACGTCCGCTCGCAGATTGGCTGGGACGAAGGGCAAGACAAGATTCGAATGTCGCCGGGCCAGGGAATCACGGGGGCCGCCGCGCTCAAGAAACAGCCCGTTTATGCGCCCGACGTCACTCAGGACCCGCGCTATTTCTGCTCTGCCAAGTCCACGCACTCCGAACTCGCCATCCCGCTGATGGTTCGGGATGAGGTGGTCGGCGTGCTCGATTGCCAGAGCGACCGCCTTGATCATTTTGACCCCGAGACCATCGATCTGCTCACGCTTTTCTCCACCCAGGCTTCGATCGCTTTGCAGAACGCGCGGCTCTACTCCCTGGAGCAGCAACGCGCGCGCCAACTGCAAGCGATCAACGCCATCGCCCAGCAAACTACGGCTGTTCTGGAGCTTGAAGAGCTGCTGAGCAGAGTCTGCCAGCTGATTCAGGACGCGTTCCGGGTATCACACGTCTCGCTCTTCTTGCGGGAAGACCACGATCTGGTGCTGCGGGCTCATCACGGAACGCTTACGCCGCGCATCCCGCAAGGCGGACGCTTCCCGGCTGAACCCTGGGCCGACGTCCTCGCCAGTAACAATACGGCGACGGAAACAGATCTCTCCAGCGGACCCGCCGGCATGAAATTCTTTGCGGAATCCGCGTCGCGCATGTGCATCCCGCTGGTCTCGTTCGGGCACACGCTGGGAATTCTTGCGCTCGACAGCACTCTGCCGGATGCGTTCCGGGACGGCGATCTGCAGTCGCTGGAATCGGTGGCCGACATCTGCGCCACCGCTATTCAGAACGCGCATTATGTCGAGCGCGTAAAACAGCTTGCCTACCTCGACGGACTAACCGGCATTTTCAACCGGCGCTTTTTCGAATTGCGTTTCATAGAAGAGATTGACCGCGCCCGCCGTTACGGAACGGGCATGGCCGTCATCATGGCCGACATCGATCAGTTCAAGCGGCTCAACGACGAGTTCGGACACGTCCTGGGAGACGAAGTCCTGCGCCAGGTTTCCTCTCTGTTTCACCAGCAACTGCGGAAGATTGACGTGGTGTGCCGTTACGGAGGCGAGGAGTTCGGGATCCTGCTCAGTCAAACGGATGCGCACCACGCAATGAATGTGGCGGAGAAACTGCGCAAGATGGTTGCAAGCTGGCAGTTTCCGGGAGTGCCCCGGACGGTTACGATCAGCGCCGGAGCCGCCGCTTACCCCGATCACGGCACAACTCGCGACGATCTGGTAAGGGCAGCCGACGCCGCACTATACGCCGCCAAGCAGGCCGGACGGAACAGAGTCTGCCTCGCCACTTCGACCTTGGCGCACGAAAAATCAGTAGCCAGTAAAGCAGTAGCCACTGATCAGTGACCACTGCTTCTAAATGTCTAGCCCGTCGCCACGCATCTCCAGGCGAAGCTGTTCCATCTCTTGCTGAAGTTTCTCGCGGTTCTTCTGGAGTTCTTCCCGAACCTCGGACCCGAATTCCCGGCCTAGCTTCTCAGCTTGCCTTTTCAACTCCCTTTGTTGCGAGCGCAGAGCCTTACGCTGTTCCTGTGCGGCCTTGCGGCTTTGCTGGACCGCCAGTTCCATCTGAGGCCGAAGTTTGGCTATCTCATCCTGCGTTTCGCTCAAGTCGATCTGAGTGTCCGCATCCAGTTCGGGCGCTTCGAGGCTCTCCTCCATCATTTCGCCGGATTCCTTGCGCTCGGGCAAAGTGAGGGTAAGAGTTTGTTCCTTCTTGTCCCGGATCACCCCCACGCTCACCGATCCCCCGCTGTGAGTATGCAAGGCGTGCGTGAAGTCACTGGTGTCCAGGACAGGCTGGTCCCCGACGCGAGTGATTACATCTCCGGCGCGCAGGCCGGCCTTTTCTGCACGACTTCCCTTCTCCACCGATCGGACGAGCACTCCCTTCCCATTCTTCGCGCCAAAAAACTCGCCTAATTGAGGAGTAAGATTCTCCACCATCAACCCGCTGCGCATGGATGAATGCACGACTACGACACCAATATTCGGAATGTCCATGTCCGGAATATTGGGGATCGGCGGAATCTCTACATGGAAATCCTTGTCTTTGAATTTGTCCTTCGGCCACACCTGGGCAAATTCGTTGCGCCGGTCGGCCAGTTGCACTTTGATGGTCATCGCCTGCCCATCGCGGCTCAACCCTAGCGTGACCAAGCGTCCCGGAGGCGTTTCGTGGATCATCCGCTGTAACTGCGTCTTGCTTTCGATGGCGGTCCCGTTCATGGTTAAGATGACGTCATGTTCCTTGATTCCCGCCTTGCCTGCGGGAGCATCTTGGTCGACCATCGTCACTTCAACGCCCTGTTCCTCCTTCAGCTTCAAAACTCCCAGACGATCCGAAGTGATGTTTGCGATGTCCACGCCCAGATAGGAATTCGTGTCCGCATCCTCGCTGGGAATGCCGAAGGTCTGCGCCGAGTCAACCGTGTATCGTTGTTCGGCCTGCCCCGGGTTGAGCAGCCAGGGCAACAAGGCAATCGCCGTTAAAATGTGTTTACGCATGTCCATCCTCCCGAAATGTCGAAACACTACAATCTCTTTTCATCCTGAAGCGGGCGCTCTTTCGAGGCTTGTCATTCCGAACCGGGCGCCACCGCGCGTGCCACTCGCATCCTTAGTGTTAATGCGCCTGCTTGAAACTGATATTTCCGGTCGTCGTCCGAACCTTCAGCACCGGACCGCCTCCGTTCAACTTCCCCTCTGCGTTCAGCGTTCTCGGGCTCCACTGGTCTCCTTCGGGGGCGACATGGATGTCTGGGAAGTCGGAAGTAATGTGGTGCCCATTGCCCAGGTCCACGCTGGCGCGCACGCTGAGCGCCACGCCTGCCGCGATGTAGACCGTAATGTCGCCTGCGGAAGTTTCCAGCATGGAATCGGTGCGCTCTGCCGAAGTGTTGATGAACTTCACCGTAATCCCACCCGCGCCGGTCTCGACGCGGGCCGAAGGAACACTGTAGAGTTCGATGGACCCGGCGCCGGAATTCGCGCCCACTCGCCCTTTTGCGGAAGTCAGGCGAATGCTGCCACCACCGGTATCGATGTCCGCCGGACCGCCGATGTCACCCAGGTTGATACTGCCCCCGCCGGTCGAGGCTTTCACACCCCCGACGCAACGCTTGATGTCAACGTTTCCGCCGCCAGCCTCGATCACAACCCCCTGGCCGCCGGAAAGCACAACCACATTGCCTCCGCCAGTTTCTGCCTGTATCTTCCCTTTCACCGACCCGATCGAAATGTTGCCGCCGCCCGTCTCCAGCTTCAGGTCTCCGCCTACCGTTCCGACGTCGATCGAATCGCCCCCGGTTTCTGCGTTCACGGAACCACCAACGTCATCTACTCGCACCTTGCCGCCGCCGCTCTCAATCTCCACACGTCCGCTGACGCCCGTCGTTTCTACTGCGCCTCCTCCAGTCTCGATCTTTAGCAGTTCTGTGTCACGCGGAATGTTAATCACAAACTCGCCGGAGCATTTGCTGAGCCGCCGGCCCTGCCACTCTCCCACGATCCAGGCTGTGTCGCCTTTCACATACGCGGTGACCTTGAAGGCTCCGTTCTCGCGGCGCGCCTCCCGCTCGGACGAATATGAATAACTATGAACCACGTAGTTAATGCCTTGTTGCTGTGCCCCATGTACGACCACCGAACCCATGTCTACCTTGACTCTGACATTTCTGGCTGCGGCCAGCGAGCCTGAACTCGACTGGCTGGCTCCGCTATATGCTTCTTCCGCCCGTGCCAGGGACACAAGCACGGTCAGCACACACAGCAGGCCGACGAATTGTGGCGAACGCTTCAAAATAAACCACCTCAGTTTCTGTTCTGTCATTCCGAACCGGGCAACAAGCCCGGTGAGGAATCTGCTTTTCTTGCTCCATCCAACTCAATCAATCTCCGGCAACTGCGCCAGCATGGTCCGTGCCTGCGACTTGATGTACTGGCTCTGATCCTTGGCCGCCAGCGTCATCAGCACTCCGCGCACGCTGCCATCCGCCTTGACCGGCTCGATCAACCGTAACGCTTCGGTGCGCACGCCCGGATTCGAATCGTTCACCAAGGCTTCCAGCACCACGTCGCGGACCCGCACGTCATCCTTCACAAAACCGCCCAACCCGTCGAGCGCCTTCAGCCGCACTCCCGGATTCGTGTCGTAGCGCAGCGCGTAGAGCAGCGCATCGCGCACTTGCGAAACGTCGGGCTTCTGCGTCAGCAGATCCACCGAATCCATGCGCACGCCGGAATTGTAGTTGTTCCGCGCCGCAAACAGCAGCAATTGCTGGATGCGCTGGTCGTTCATCGATCCCTGCGCCTCCTGGGTGGAAACTGTGTTGTACTTGATGTCAATCTGATTGGTGCCGGGCTGCTGGGTTATGGACTGGATGCCCGTAATCGAGGACTCTACAGGGGCGGGAGCCGCGACTGTTGGACCCTGAGGCGGATGAGCAAATACCTTGTACGACGTTCCCGCGCCGCCCGCGAAGCCGAGAATCAAAATCGCCGAAGCCAGCGCGGGCGAGAAGCGCACCTGCCGCAGCCAGTTCCCGGGATCGAAAGCCACCCGGCGCCAGAATCCGCCCTGCTCGGCCGTCTCCAGCGCTTCCTGTAGCCGCATCCGCGAAGCCGCCAGCAGGTTCGGTGTCGGCTCTGCCGCCCGGTCCTGCGACAGCAGAGCGTGGAACTCCTGCTCCGCCTTCAACTCCGCCGCGCAATCAGTACAGCGCGCCACGTGCTGCTCCAGTTCATGACGGGCATCATCGGCCAGCTCGCCATAAACATGCAGCGTAATGTTCTCTCGTACCCATTCGCACTTCATATTTCAAACCCCCTCGGGGGAAGTATCCAGTTCATGTGGGGACAGCCGCCCTCGGCTGTCCGCCGGACGCAGTCCGGCCTGTCCTACCTCATATCCGCCAACTGCCCTCGCAACTTCTGTGTAGCCCGAAACAAAGTGTTCTTCGCCGTCTCTTCCGTCGTATGCAAAATCTCACCTACCGTCCGCAGCTTCAACCCGTGATAATGCCTCAACTCAAAAACCATGCGCTCGCGCGGCGTCAACTTCTCCAGCGCCCCTGAAATCCGCGCCCCCAACTGCCGCCGCATCAAATCCCGCTCCGGATTCGCCCCCGCCCGCCCATCCGGCACCTGATCCAGCAGGTCGTACTCCCCGCCGTTGCCGTCTTTCGCCACCGGCGCATCTTCCTTGCGCACCGTCTTCTTGCGCAGGTGATCCAGGCACAGGTTGGTCACGATGCGGTAAATCCAGGTATAGAAAGAGCACTCAAACCGAAAACTTCCGATATTCTTATAAGCCTTGAGGAAAGCGTCCTGATAGACGTCCTGCGCGTCGTGCTCGGTCCCGGTCAGGTGCAACGCGAGCCGCAAAACCGCCTGATCGTAGTGACGCACGAGTTCCTCAAAGGCGGCGCGGTTCCCGCGCTGCGCCTCACGGATGAGGATCGTATCGTCGATGCGGCGTTCTTGCCCAGCCATGCGGCCCCGTGCCAGGTCTTTCTCACTTCCACCATTACCGCTGACCTTCTCCGCCCGATACTTCGCTCTCGAGAGCGCCTGTTGACCAACCGCAAGTGTTATCGCAAAAACATCGGCCGGCATGTTGTCGTCGTTCCCTCGCTGCCCGGTTCAATGCCGTACCCGGGCTGGCATAGGAATAGACGGAGAGTCAGTGGAACCGTGAGCAGAAATTATAGGCTGGTGCTAGGGATTTCTGCTTGAGGCTCAATAGCTTGGATGGAGAGGATGGCCAAGAAGCTGGACAGTTTCCGTGGAGACTACCGCCGTCGGTGTCCCTTTACAAAGAGCTGCAGGACACCAATATGGCACGTGTGGGACAATAAACCCATGACTGGCGTCCAATTCGTAACCGATGGTAAAGGCCGCAAGGTCGCAGTTCTGATCGACCTGAAGAAGCACGGAGCCCGGCTTGAGGATTTCTGGGACGGCCTAATTTCTGAATCCCGCCGTAAAGAGGTGGGGATACCGCTAGAGAAGATAAAGGCAGATCTCGTCAAGCGTGGGCGGCTTGGTGAATAGTTATGCCGTCGCGCTAAAGCCCTCCGCACGGAAGGAACTCGAATCCCTGTCGGACAGCGTGTTGGCGCGCGTGGTGCGCAAGGTAGAATCGCTCGCAAAATGATCCACGACCCGCGGGATGCAAAAAGCTGAAAGGCTATACGGATCAGTGGCGGGTGCGAATTGGCGACTGGCGCGTTGTGTACATCATCGACGATGCTGCCAGACTCGTGAGTGTCACTCGAATAGCCCACCGACGCGAAGTCTACGATTAGCTGCCGCGTTTCCTTTTCGGCTCGCAAGCCCCCTGTAAGCCGTGGGTCTTTCTTGTACCGCGCGGCCACTCAAGGTTGGCGAACGGAAAGGGACGGGCGGGATCTTGTAGGGATCGTCTGGAATCATGGGACACATGCTCGCAGAATCGCCGCAGCATCCTGTCCTCCGCGAGTTCAGGATCAGGGTGTCGCGCATAGTGGACCCAGAGTTGATCGAGGTTCGATAGCAGTTTAAGGAAGTATCCCCCTGCGTGCGGCCTGCGATCTCCGATTGGCGTCGTGTAGTACTGGCGAAGTCGCGTGGAGAGGGACGTCCCAGCCAGCCCAATGTAGAGGACAACCTCGTCCGGAATCCAGAAGCGTCGAATGCGATCCATCAGTTGCGGGAGGGTCGGTCGAATGCCGTCGAGAGTCAGTTCGCTACGCTTCGTCAGCCAGCGCTGGAATTCGGCCTCCGACAACGGCGCTTCTGTCAATCTGCCGTCACAGGTATCGAGGTGCTCTGTCAAGGAAACGACATACACACCCGGTTCCGATGTCGTTGGCTTCGTCCCCCACCTGACCACGCCCTCCCGGACTAAGGCCACCGTTGCAAACGCCTCAGCGATTGTTGTGGGCACAGCCGCTTCCGCTCCTACTCCGCCACCACTTCCTTCTCAATCACAACCTTCAAATGCGCGGTAACATCCTTGTGCAGCTTCACCGGCACGGTGAACTCGCCCAGGGTCTTCAGCGGTTCGTGAAGCTGGATCTGCTTCCGGTCCAGGTTGATTCCCTTCTTCATGATGGCATCGGCGATATCGCCCGAGGTAACCGAGCCGAACAACTGATCATGCTCGCGCGCCCGCTTCTGGAACGTGGCCGAAAGCCCCTCAAACTGCTTGGCCAGCTCTTCGGCCTGCGACTTTTCCTTCGCTGACTTGCGCACCGAGGCCGCCTTCATCTGGACGATGACAGCCTTGTTGCCCGCATTGGCTTCAATGGCCAGCTTGCGCGGCAAAAGAAAATTGCGCCCATATCCTTCGGCAACCTTCACCACGTCGCCGCGCGATCCCAGCTTGCTCACATCTTCTTTAAGAATGACTTCCATAGTATGACTCCGATTGTTAGTTAGTACGCTGATTGCTGATTGTTGATTGTTGATTGAAAACCCCATCAACCTCGCTTCGGGTTTCAATCAACAATCAGAAATCAACAATCAACAATGTTCCTACGATGCCCGCCCGGCAAACGGCAGCAACGCGATATTGCGCGCCTGCTTGATGGCCGCGGCCAGCCGGTGCTGGTGCGGCGAACATACGCCGGTCAGCCGCCGGGGCACGATCTTGCCGCTCTCGGCCACGAACTGGCCGAGCAGCCGGTAATCTTTGTAGTTGATGTCGGCAATCTTCTCCGTGCAGAACTTGCAAACTTTCTTGCGCCGGAAAAACTTGCGTCCCCCTTCTCGCGGCGGACCGCCAGGCCCCGAACGGCCTCCTCCGCCTCCACCTCCGAAGCGCGGACGGTCCCCTCCGGAACGCGGTCCGTCGCCGGCAGGCCGCGATGGCCGCTCGGCAAATGTCGCTGGTGCTTTGGTCTCTTCAGTCATAACGCTCCTTAATCAGTGGCCAGTGGTCAGTGGTCAGTGGCCAGTCAAACCGATTTCGCTGTGTGAACTGGTCACTGACCACTGGCCACTGACCACTGCCTTTAAGCCGTTGCTGGAGTTTCCGCCGCCGGCGGCGCCGGCGCTTCTTCCGCCACTGCCGCGGGCTGCGCGCTTACTTTCTTCTTCGCGTCGCGCAGCTTCTTGATCTTCTCCAGCCGCTTTTGCTCTTCGTCGATGCGCACGGTGAGAAACTTGATCACCGGCTCCGTAACGCGCAAGCGGCGCTCCAATTCGTGCACCACGGTACCCGCACCCTCGATCGTCATAAGAATGTAGACACCCTCGCGGAACTTGCGCACCATATACGCCAAACGCCGTTTCCCCATGCGATCGATGCTTTTGATCGAACCGGCAGCCGCTGTCACAGTCGACTCCAGGTTTGCAATCAGCTTGTCGAGATCTTCGTCTGCCATATCCGGCCGGACAATAAACATCAGTTCATAAATACGATTCATTTGCCGTCTCCAAGCAGTGGCCAGTGATCAGTGGTCAGTGACCAGCGACACCCGCAACCGCAAATACAATTTCGTCGAATCCGTAGATTCTTATTTACTGGCCACTGACCACAGACTGCCACAGACCAGTCACTGTTCTTCCTTGCGATTAAACCGGTTCATCGCCGCGGCGGCGCCTTCGATCAAAATTGCCTTCACCGCTTCCACGGCTGTCTCAATCATCCCGTCAACCACCGCCAGCTCAGCCTTACGAAACGGCCCCAGTAAATAACTTTGACCGTCTTCCACCTTGCGCTCCGGGGCCACGCCGATCCGGATGCGCAAAAAATCCTGCGTGCCCAGCGCTCCGATGATCGACTCGATCCCGTTATGCCCCGCCGAACTCCGCCGCGTGTGAATCCGCAACGTGCCCAGCGGAAAATCCAGCTCGTCCTGAATCACAATCAAGTCCGATTCCGGCTTCGCTTCGTACTCTGCCGCCAACTCCCGAACCGACAACCCGCTCAGGTTCATGTAGGTTTCAGGTTTGGCCAGCAGCACCAACTCGTCCCCCACTTGGATTCGCGCCGTCAGCGCCCGGCACTGCCGGTTCCTGATTTCAACTCGGCGCTCGCTGGCAATGCGATCCACCACCAGAAAGCCCATGTTATGTGGCGTGAACTGATACTCGATGCCAGGATTGCCAAGACCAACAATCAGTTTCACGCCACCATCCCAATCCACGCAGGGACAACCCATGTGGGGACAGCCGCCTCGGCTGTCCAGCCGAGCGAAGCGAGGCGACTCCTGGCCACGGAGTTATTTCTTCTCCTTTTTCTCGGCCTTCTTCTCGCCCTTCTCGGGCTTCTCGGCCACTGCCTCGCCCTCTTCCTCAGTCTCCGCTTTGCCCTTCTTGATGACTTCAGGCTCGGCCGGAACCGCTCCAGCTTCCGCCGCCACCACCTCGGGCGCAGCCACAACCTCTTCCTTCACTGAGGTCACGTGAGCTACCGGCTGGTTCGCGTCCGAAAGGAACTTCAGCTTCTCGTTGTGCGGCAAATCGGATACGCGCAGCACCTTGCCGAAAGTGAGATGGCTGATATCGACATCGATGTGGCTGGGAATGTCGCCCGGCAGGCACTCGATCTCCACTTCACGCAGCATCTGCTCGAGGATGCCGCCCTCGGTCTTCACGCCCTCGGCCACGCCCTGCAGGACGATGGGTACGTTCACCCGCAATGCCTTGTCCATGGCGATGCGCTTCAGGTCGATGTGCAGCAGATGGCCCTTGATCGGCTCATATTGCCAATCCACAATCATCGCCTTGGTGCGCTCGCCGCCCTCCAGCGCGAGATCGAAAATCGTGTTGTGGCCGCTGTCGGAGCGCAGAATGCGCAGCACATGCCGCGGATCCACGCTCACTGCCACCGAGTCTTTGCTCGCTCCATAAACCACCGCAGGGATTTTGCCCTCGCGCCGCACCCGCCGGGCCTGGTTCTTGGTCCCAGCCTCCCGCGCCTGCGCTTCCAAAACATTCTGTTCCAATGTAGTTGCCATAAATTATTCCCATCCAAAAAAATCTGTCATTCCGACCGGAGCCGAAGCGCCAGCGACGGCGGAGCGGAGGAATCTGCTGTTCGCCGTAATCACGCTGCACTTGCTAAATGAACAACTTGCTAACCGATGTCTCTTCGTGATTGGCCTGGATCGCCCGGCCAATCAACCCCGCGATCGAAAGCACCCTGATCTTGGGCTCCCGCTTGGCCTCTTCGGTCAAGGGGATTGTGTTGGTGACCACCACTTCGCGGATCACCGATTTCGCAATGTTTTCTACCGCCGGGTACGACAACACCGCATGTGAAGAACAGGCATACACTTCAGTGGCGCCGTTCTCGATCAAGGCCGCGGCCGTTTTCACCAGTGTGCCCGCGGTATCAATCAAGTCGTCGATGATCAAGCAGGTCCGCCCATGTACGTCGCCGATCACGTGCATCACTTCCGCGACGTTCATTTCCACCCGCCGCTTGTCGACGATGGCCAGCGCCGCATCCACCTTCTTCGCGAAAAAGCGCGCCCGCTCCACGCCGCCGGCATCGGGTGAAACCACCGTCAAGTTCGGCAGGTTCAGCTTCCGGAAGTGGTCCACCAGCACCGGCGAAGCGAACAGATGATCCACCGGGATATTGAAAAATCCCTGCAACTGCGGCGTATGCAAATCCACAATCAGCGCCCGGTGCGCTCCGGCGGTGGTCAGCAAATCCGCCACCAGTTTCGATGAAATCGGACTGCGCGGCTTGTCCTTACGGTCCTGCCGGGCATATCCGAAATAAGGCATCACTGCCGTAATTCGCCGTGCCGACGCGCGTTTCAGCGCGTCGATCATCAGCAACAGTTCCATCAGGTGCTCATCGACGCTCGTGCTTCTGCCGCCGTCCTTATGAGCAGCGCGGCACGTGGGTTGCATCACGAATACATCCGCACCCCTTACGTTCTCCTGAATCTGCACATACGCCTCGCCGTCGGCGAAACGGATCACCTGCGCCTGCCCGCGCTGCATCCCAAGAAAATGACAAACTTCGTCCGCCAGCGGCTCGTTCGCCGTCCCACTGAAGATCTTGAACTTGTCGTCCATCCGCGCGCGCTGCTTGCGGTCTGGCTTCTCCTCAGGCGCGGGGGGGACGTTCTTTTCCGTCTTCTCTGCCTTCTCGGTCGGCGTCACCAAAGTAGCCATAAGAAGTTCTCGGTTCTCAGCTCCCAGTTCTCAGTTTTGGGTTCCAGCGCATCGCTGAGAACCTAAAAGACTAAAGAACTGAAAACTGCTTTTCTGGCCGTCCTCAGCACCGGTTCGGTTCTCAACTGAGAACTCAAAACTGAGTACTGAGAACTGTTTTCTGGCTGGGCCGCTAGGATTCGAACCTAGACAAAGTGCTCCAAAGGCACTTGACCTACCATTAGTCGACGGCCCAGTACCGCGGTTTCAAGTTTCCGGTCTCCAGTTTCAAAATCCAAACCGGACACCGTCACCGGTTGAAAGCTTGATACCTCTATTAAACAACCAGAAACTAGAAACTGGAAACAAGAAACTTCTTCCAGTACTCCCGACGCGTCAGCGTAACCGTCGCCTTCGCCGCCCATCCCTGCTTCCGCAGCCTGGCCTCCGCCGCACACGCCGCCTCCTTCGAACCGAACAGCCCGTACAACGTCGACCCGGAGCCCGACAGCGACGCATACTTCGCGCCCGCGCGCTCCAGCGCGCTCTTGCCTTCACTCACCTCGGGATACTCAGGAAAGACGACCTGTTCAAAGTCGTTCTTGATCCCGGCCCGGACAAGCTCGAGAAGCGGATTCTCGGCCCGGCCCCTCCTGGGTTTCACAATACGAATCTGACGAGGAGCACCGGAGTAACTCTCGCTCAGCCACGCCGAAAGGCCACGGCCAAGCTCAACCATTCTATCGGATGCCCCCGCCATCGTCAATTTTGTCGCCTCGGTTTGGGTGGGGACAGCCGCCTTCGGCTGTCCGCCCGGGCGCAGCCCGGCGATTCTCGCCACACCTCCATCCCCAGACTTAGTCAGCAGCCGATCCCAGTCCGCAAACGCCTTCGGCGTCGAAACCCCCACCTCCGGGGTCACCACCACACAAGCCGTCCCCGGCCAATCCTCCAGCGGATACACCTGCTCCCCGCGCCCCACGCCCAGCACCGTCCCCCCCACCAGAAACAGTGGCAGGTCCGACCCCACTTCCGCCGTGATCCGCAGCTTCTCCGCAGCCGCCAAGGATTTCTTCAGCGCTCGTTCCAGCCCCAGTAAAGTAGCGACAGCATTCGCCGAAGCTCCGCCCAGCCCGCCCTGCACCGGCAACCGCTTCTCAATGTCGATGACGACCCGCCCCTTCGCACCGAGCGACTGCATGGTCTTCTCGACAATGCGGTAACAACTATTCGATTCATCTTTGGGAACTCTCGGGTCGGCGCACCGAATCTCAATCCCGCTCCCGCGCCCCACGCTCACCCGGATCACGTCATGCAGCCCGATCGTCTGATACACGGTAAGCAATTCATGAAATCCATCCTCGCGGCGAGCGCCAATGCGCAGCCCGAGGTTGATCTTCGCGAAGGATCGAACAGTTATGGTCACGGAAGAACGATTGTAAATTCAACTGCCCCCGATTGGGATGCTTGATCTTCAATGCTTGATCTTCTAATGCTTCATCTTCAATGCTTCGACGTCCTCACTGAGCATAGCGTGCAGCGCCCGGTCTTCACCGAACCGAAGACGTGGGAAGAATCCATAACAGTCAAAGCCAGCCAGCCAGCCCAGCACGACAAATTTCGTGATTGGAAACAAGTAGAGGATTTAGTGTGGGTCGGACACTCCCTCCGGCTTCGCTCAGGGCAGGCTCTGTCCGACAACTGCCGGCAGCACATGAGGATCAAGCCGCACAACAGTTTTACAAGAAACTAGAAACTGGAAACTGACTGCCGCTAACCTCTCCTCTTATACAGCACCGCAAACTCAAACCCAGCGTTCGCCGGAAACAGCTCGGCAACCTTCCTCAACCGCTCCGCCAGAGCCGAAGGTGCCAGCAGCGGATAATCCCGTTCCCGCAAGTCGTAATAGTCAACATCCAGATACAGCGAAAGCAAGTAGATTGAGATCGTGTCGGAGAACGTGGCCTCGAAGTATTCGTTCTTGAAGCGCTCCGCATCAGCGCCGCCGGCAGTAGCCTGCTTGCGCGCATCCCAGGCGTCCAGCGAAGTTTCTCCGCGCGCCCCAGCTTCCACCTGCTTCCACGCCAACTCGCTGAATTCGTGGGAAACCCCCGCACACTCAACCAACGCATGCCCCACGTTGATATAGAACTCGAAGGCCACCGAGAACTTGTCGTCCGTCAGCCGGGTCGAGATAAACACGCACTGCGAATCGCCCAGATTGAGATTGCGATGGCAAACCGCATTGTCGCTGAGTGCGACATCATAGCGATCCGCGATAAGGATCTCTTCCCCTTGGCTAACGGTCAGCGGCACAAAGTAGTAAGCCTTCCGCCGCAGCGCCGAAGCGATCGAGGTAGGCACCGCCGCAATCATGCGCTCCAGGTCAAACGAGCCAATGGCGTTCTCTCCCGCCACGGCATAGCACACCCCATTCGCCGCCTGTGAAACCGGCGTCATCCGGACCACATCCGCGGGGCTCCGCGTAATAGCTGGCGCTGCCTGCGACATTCTTGCTCTTTTATACACTACCGGGCTAGCTTAGAAGTATGCCGCCGACGCCGCGCCCACCCCGCTGGTACGCGATCCCGGTTCGGGTCCTGCTGGTGACATTCATCGGTACACTAATCTCATTCTCCGTCAGCCTGCTCGTCGGCATCATCGGCACGGTGATCATTTCAACCCTGCGCCACATGCATCCCGACATGACCGTGGCCTACCGCATGATCGCTCTACCCACGGCGGTAGTGGCGGGCAGCATCATTCTTATGCTGGCCCTGGCCATGGAAATCCGCCACTACCGCCACTCCAAAACCCTGGCCGCGCTAGAGGCGCTAGTTGATACGAGAGAGAGAGGATGAGCGACTTGTCCACCAACTCCAGACCCCGAATCGCCATCCCCATGCCGCATTCGATCGATCGCGAATACAGCGAGCGGGCAATCCCTCAATATGAGCGAGCAGTCGAGCAAGCCGGAGGCGAGCCCGTCCGCATCCAACTCGACCAGGGGCCAGCAGACGTTCTGAAGATAATGGAGCACTGCGACGGAGTGCTCCTGCCCGGCAGCAACGCCGATGTCGATCCCGCAAAGTTTGGCGCGACCCGCTCCCCGCGCACCGCGGCCGTCGACCCGCGCCGCGACGCCGTCGACGAACTCCTGCTGCAGGACGCCTACAACCTGCGCAAGCCCGTCCTCGGCATCTGTTACGGCCTGCAGAGCCTCAACGTTTACCGCGCCGGAGGGCTAATCCAGCACATCCCGGATTTTCTACCGGAAGCGCTGCGCGCCCGAGTGAATCACGAAGCTGGAAAGAGAGTCGCGGTCGCGCACGCAGCAGAGATAGAGAAAGACTCGAAGCTGGCAGAAATCGTGAACGGGAAAATCGTCAACGGGAAAAACCGGGAAGGGCAAAATAAGCTCGTGGTCCCCGTAAACTCTTCGCATCACCAAGCAGCCGGCGCGATCGGCAACGGCCTGCGTGTCGTCGCCCGCTGCCCCGACGACGGCATCATCGAAGCGCTGGAAGGCACTGCCCCTGAGCATTTTGTGTTAGCCGTGCAGTGGCATCCCGAGCGGTCGGTCGACCAGGACGAACCCTCCCGCGCCATCTTCCGCGCCCTGATCGAGGCAGCGATCGAAGCAGTGAAGATCAAAGCCGTGGAAAAGCAGGGCAAATAGCTCAAGGCCTCTTGGTCTTCTTGCGCGCCCGCTTCGGACGCCGTTTTTCCAGCAGCACCACTACGTGCGCGAGCGCGGCGCTTTCCAGATTGAGCCCTTCCGGAGTCTTCGCCTTCAACCCGACACAATCCGCGCGTACGCCGAGCAATTGCGCCACGCGCCCGCGAATTGCCGCCGCATGCGGACCAATCTTCGGCGCAGCCAGAATCAGGCTGGCATCGACGTTTGCCAGGCCGTACCCCGCTTCGTGCACGCGTTTCAGCGCCTCGCGCAGAAAGACCACCGAGTCCGCACCCTTCCACTTCGGGTCCGAAGGCGGAAACAGTGCACCTATATCGGGAGCAGCCAATGCCCCGAGCAGCGCATCGGTGATGGCGTGCAGGAGCACGTCGCCATCGGAGTGCCCGCCCAGTCCTTTGTCGTGCGCCAGCGCGACGCCGCCGATCTTCAACGGAATTCCCTCGCGAAATTCATGCGAGTCGAACCCGTAGCCGATGCGCGTCGTTGGTCGTTGGTCGTTGTTCGTTGACATTCCGAGTCAGTGCCGATCCGCACTCTTCAAGTAGAACTCCGCCAGTTCCATATCCGCGGGCGTGGTGATCTTGATATTGCGCGGCGAGCCCATCACGACGGCCACATCGTGTCCTGATCGTTCCACCAGCGAAGCTTCGTCGGTGCCGAGGAAACCGTCCGCCGACGCTTCATCGAAGGCCTTCTTGATCACCGCGTAGCGAAAGCCTTGTGGCGTCTGCGCCATCACGATGCCCGCGCGCGGAATTGTCGCCTTGATCAGCGCGCCCTCGGCGGTGCGCTCGACTTGCTTCACCGTGTCGACGGCGGGCAGTCCGGCGATCGCGGCTCCATATTTCTTCGCCGCCTCAATCACTTCCTGAATGATTTGCCGGGTCAC
The DNA here is from genome assembly GCA_963703635.1 of uncultured Acidobacteriaceae bacterium. GTDB lineage: Bacteria > Acidobacteriota > Terriglobia > Terriglobales > Acidobacteriaceae > Sulfotelmatobacter. The sequence goes on along the minus strand of CAVPEZ010000034.1, from coordinate 102,357 downwards.
CATGGGCCGCACCGCATCATGCACCAGAACGATATCATCCGCCGCCGCCGCAATCGACTGCAGCGCGTTCTCCACCGATTGCTGGCGATGCTCGCCGCCGACCACCAACTCGACCTTCTTCCTGATCACGTTTTTCGCTTCGCGATCAAGCTGTGCGCGAAACCCCGCAATCTCGCTTTCCCGCAGAGCGATCCATACCTCGCTCACCGCATCGACGGCGGCAAACTTGCGCAGCGTATGAATAAGAATTGGCGTGCCGCCCAGCTCGGTGAACTGCTTGGAGGGCAGTGCCTTCCGTTGCTTGCCCTTAGCGCCGACAGGCACGGGAGCCATGCGGGTTCCAAGCCCCGCAGCCGGAATAATCACTACTACCTTCATAGCGGGCTGTAAGTATACGAGTGGGGACCGAGGAGTTCAAATGCAGACTTAATTCGGTCGTGTCCTAATTTTAATTAGGACACTTACCCATAATTCGCTGACGTCTCAGGTTGCTCCGCGGCCGCTCTCCGCGACCTCCGCGTTTATCATTTGTGTTTGCCGATGTTATCAACTCCCACGCGGAGAACCGCCAAGAACATCGGCGGAGAGCACAGAGATCGCAGGTCACCTCTTCGATTTGATCTTGGCGAAACTCCGACTGCATTTAAGGCTGAGGCTTGGTCTCCACCAGCGTGTTCGGGACCACCGCCGGCGGCACCGTCGCGCTTGCGACCACCGGCACTGCGGGCGGGACTGCCACGCTGCTTCGGCTGAAGGCGCGTTCATCCCACTTGCCGAAGATCATTTTTCCGGCCGTCGTCTGCAGCACGGACGTGACCGAGACGTCGATCGTCTTGCCGATCATTTTCCGGGCGTTGTCCACGACCACCATGGTGCCGTCATCCAGGTAAGCGACGCCCTGGTTGTATTCCTTGCCTTCTTTCAGGATGAAGACCTTCATGATTTCGCCCGGCAGCACGATGGGCTTGAGCGAGTTCGCCAGTTCGTTGATGTTCAGCACCTCGACGCCCTGCAGCTGCGCCACTTTGTTGAGGTTGAAGTCGTTGGTGATGATCTTGCCCTCGTAGACCTTGGCCAGTTCGATCAGCTTCAGATCGACCTCGCGCACAACGGGAAAATCATCCTCCACAATCTGGATCTGAAGCGTAGCCATTTTCTGCAGGCGTTGCAGAACGTCGAGGCCGCGGCGGCCGCGGTTGCGCTTCAACGAGTCGGCCGAATCGGCGACGAGTTGCAGTTCGCGCAACACGAACTGTGGCGTGACGATGATTCCATCCAGAAAGCCGGTCTCGGCAATGTCAGCGATGCGGCCGTCAATGATGACGCTGGTATCGAGTATCTTATAGCTCTTCTTGCCTTGCTTCTCGCCGCCAAAGACGCCGCCGAGCGCAGCCAGGTTCAGCAAGTCGCCTTTGCTCGCGCCCACGATCAGGCCCACGTAGGCCATCAGCAGCATCACCAGAAGCTGGAGGAAATTGCGAGTTGGTCCCTCGGCCACACTGCTGCGAATCACCAGCGTAAACAGATAGGCTCCGCAGATGCCGAGCAGGCTCCCAATGGCCGCGCCGATCAGCCGCTTCAGGCTGACCGTTCGCAGCTTCCATTCGAACAGGACGATCCCCGCCCCTACCAACGCTCCCACTCCCGCATCCTGCGGCTGGGAAAGGCGGAACGGCTCAATGAAATAGCATGCCACTGAAACTACTATGACAAAAAGAAGACGTACCAGAATCAAATCCACAAAATAACCTCCCCCGGTTGCAGCTCCGCTTAATCTCTTGCGCGATGCACCGGTGCCACTTCCACGCCGCCCCGGGCGGGAATCGGCAAATCAGCATGCGGGGCGTGGGAGAAATAGGGGAATGAATATACGCCCCGTCCCGGCCCGTGGAGGCGTGGCCGGAAGGACCTCCGTTAAACTTACGCCAAGAGTATATACCGGAAGCTAAAGAACCGGGTAAACAAACAGACTTACTTCCTTTGCCATCCTAGGTGGTAAGTTCCTACAGCCATTCCGGGTTGTATATACAGTTTCGACCCCCTGACCCAAATGAGACTCCCTTGGCATCTCAAGCTGGCAATCCGCGCAAACTGCTGAACGAACATGCAGATGGCAGTCGAAGAAGACACAAAGGATTGCCTCGGAGGATGTTATGCGAGCTTTAAGATTTTTGAATGTAGCGATATTGTCGGCGCTGGTCGGTTGTGCATCGTTTGTTTATGCGCAGGACGAGAAGCAGACGGAAGACAAACCGGCAAAGCAAGAGGAATCAAAGCCCCAACCAAAGCACGATGAAGCCAAACCTCCTCACCAAGACGACGTCAAACCGGCAAAACAGGACAAGGAGCAAGAAAAGCAGGATCAGAAACGCGAAGATCAGTCCCGTGACCAGATGAAGCCGGAAGGGCAGGAACATCCGGAACGGCAAGCCCAGGGAGCGCGTCCGGCGGGCAAAGGCGGACACATTCCAGATGACAAATTCAAGGCTAACTTCGGCCGCGGCCATCATTTCAGGGCACAAGGCGTGATCGTGCAAGGGCAGCCGCAGTTCCAGTATGGCGGTTACACCTTCGAGTTGGTCGACGTATGGCCCGTGGGCTGGGCTTATACCGACGACTGCTACATCGACTACATCGATGGAGAGTATTTCCTGTTTGATCTGCTCCATCCCGGCGTACGCATCGCCATCGTCGTTGTGTTGTAACGCAGTTGTGTTGTAACACAACGCAGCCGCCGCTTTGTCCGAGGAAGGTGGTTCCTCTGAGCCCGGGATTCAGTTCTGCTGGATTCAAGCTCAGAAGGCCCACCTTCATTTTTTCTTGGCGAAGTAATTCATGGCGATGGGGCGGTGGAATCCATCCTGTTAGACTTCTCTTCCATGAAAGCCTTAGTGATCACCAGCTTGTCCGGCCCGGACGCACTCGCCATCCAAGACAGCGCCGAACCTAGCCTGAAGGCAGGACAGACGCTGGTTCGCGTGGCCGCCGGAGGCCTGAATTTTGCCGACTTCATGACCGCCCAGGGCGGCTATCCCGGGACGCCTGCGCCGCCGCTGATCGCCGGACGCGAATTCGCCGGCGTGGAAGAGAGCAGCGGCGCGCCGGGTGATGGGCTACATCCAGTGGGGAGCCTTCGCCGAAAAAGCCGCCGCCTTTCCGAGCATGCTCTGGCCCGTCCCCGATCATTGGACCGACGAACAGGCCGCCGCCTTCCCCGTGAACTACTTTACGGCGTATCTCGGTTACTGGCAGGCCGGCATGACACAACCGCCCGCGCCTGACCGCACTCATCGCGTTCTAATTCACGCCGTTGCAGGAGGCGTGGGCACGGCAGCAGTGCAGATCGGCAACATCCTCGGCGTTGAAACGTACGGGACTTCGTCGTCGGACGAAAAGCTCGCGCGCGTCAAAGAACTCGGCCTGCAACACGGCATTAACTATAAACGGCACGACTATGAAGAAGTCGTGAAGAACCTCACCCATGGCGAAGGAGTGGACGCCGTCTTTGAAATGCTGGGCGGCGAGCACACCGCCAAGAGCCTGCGCTGCCTGCGCGATTTCGGACGCGTCATCCAATACGGCACCGCCACCGGCAAACCGCCGCAACTCGACGTGCGGGCGCTTTATGCAAAATCCGCCAGCCTGCAGGGCTTGTGGCTGACCTACCTCTCGCAAAAGCGCGAGATCATGGAACCCGCGTGGAACCGGCTCTCCGAATGGATCGCGCAACGCAAACTCACTCCGGTGATCGGCCAAGTGTTCCCGCTCGACCGCGCTGTGGAAGGTTACAAGTTGCTGCAAGAAGGCAAGAATTACGGGAAGATTGTGCTGAAGATTGCATGAGAACAGCCCATCTGGAGCGGGCACTCTTGCCCGCTGCGTTTGACTTTGTTTTAATCTCTAACCTCAGATGCCCTCTACGAATTTCGCTTCTGTTGGTCATTCTTCGAGAACACCCACTGATCGCTCACCATAAAATTAGCGAGCGAGCACGACGCGATGGCGACCACATTTGCAACGAGGTAGTTCATGTGGCCGAAGTCAACCATCACTTTCATCAGAGCCAGATTGCCGGCGATAGAGACTCCGCCGGTAGTTAGATTAAAGCGCAGCAACCGCGGCAGCGACTTCTTCCACGACGGTTGCACCCGGTCCGCCCAGGTGTAGCGCTCGTGCCAGAGAAAGTTGTGTAACACCGCCGCTTCCACGGCGAGGGCAGTTGCCGCCAGATAGCTGAGATGGAATGCGATCTTCAGCGTGAGCAAAACCGCCAACTGCACTCCAATACCGAGCGCCCCCACGGCGTTGAACTTCAACCAGCGCAGCACGGTGTGTCGCCATGCGTTGTCCCACCGCCGGGCTGAGGCGCAGCAGCCTCTTGATTGTAGATTCATTCCTCAATCCTTCCGGACGTGCGTCGACTGCCCTGACTTTATCTTCCCAGCATCAGGGCTACACTTTGTTTCCATGCGTCCCAACTCGACAAATAGACCGCAGCTACAATTGTTGTAGTTCCATCTGTTTCACAGCTCTTGATTGCAAATCGATGGACGTTTGGGAATTTGTCTTTGTAAAAGGACGGCGCTTGCCGCCGGCGACCAGCCTTCCAGTCCGACACGAGATCGTGAAGTTTCGCATCCAGCTGGGCTTGATCCGTGTAGGTAATATGCTCGAAATCCTCAAAGCCCATGCCCCACTCTGTTTTGTTTGGATCTGTAAACTTGTTTGCCGTGCAGAGGGCCTGAAGATTGGGGCGAACCAGCAGTTTCATCCGACGCCAATCACGACTCAACACTGATTCGAACGCGCGCGCAGCCGCCTGTTCTGTGCTGGTAAGTTTCTTGCAATTCTGCGCGGCCCCTTCATGGCATCCCAGAACACACGTCACGATCAGCGTTGCGGCAGTGACGATTTGTTTCGAGGTCAGGAGCGTCCCGCATTTGTCAAAAGGCGTCATTTCTGAATCCTCTCTTCGCGATAAAGCCGCACCGTATTTTGTCCGGTGAAAAAAGCCACCATCAACGTCATGCCCGCGAGACCAATCGTTCCTCCTATGTCGAACAGGTTGTAATACCCGCCGAGAAAATGCACTCGCGGTTTCCACAGTAGTGCCGCGTTGCCGACCGCCAGCAGGATGCGCAACTCGGTCGGTCCAAAACGCCAAAACGACAGACGAAACTCTCCCAGCGCGTACGTCGCCAGATAGGACTGAATCGAAAGCACCAGGAACGCGACCAGCAGTCCGACTGCGATCCAGGGATGCATGAACCCCGACAAGGCCAGGCCGCCCATCAGCGCCAGAGCGCCGAAGCTGTCACCCAGGTGGTCCACATAGAAGCCGTAACGCGGGCGCAATTGTTGCCGTACCCGGGCCAGCGTTCCATCAAGGGAATCTCCCAACCAGTTCAACCCCAGGCAGGCAATTACCCCGAGCAGCCAATGCCGGTTCCACCGTGCCAGGGCATAGCACGCGCCCGCTCCGATCTGCGCCACCAATCCCAACACGGTCAGATGGTCGGGGCCGATCCATAACGGCGTACGTGCGGCCAGCCACAGTAATGCCCGCTTCTCGAAACTTGCCACCCAGCTCTCCTGTACTCGCCGCATCTCCACCAGCACGCTAGGGTTCACTTGCTCACAGAGTTCCATCATCGTTTGGTGAGCGGCGCTCACCACGACGCGGCTCGGTATACTTGCCTCTTTCGTCTCAAGGTCTTGGATCTTGGGTCTCAGGTCTCAGGGAAACCTAAAACCTGACACCTGAGACCCGCACCATGGTCACTTTGCGACGAAAGACCGGCGTGGGACAATGCACTGCTGCTCAAGCGCTCCTCAAGCGCACATCAATCGGTAAGTGATTGCGGCAGTTGAGGGTTACAACCAAGGCTCATCCGGCGGGAAGGCTCATTTGTTTACCGCGGAGTAGGGTATTTTGGATTGGAAGTCGCGATTCGCAGAATTTTAGCCAACTTCTCTTACACAGAAAAGACTTCGTGCTCTGGTATTTCACCTTCTTCTTCATCTCGGGGTTCTGTAGCGTCCTTTACGAACTGGTCTGGCTGCGCTTGTCCATGGCTCAATTCGGTGTTACGACCGCCATGGTTTCCATTGTGCTGTCGGTCTTCATGGCTGGACTGGGACTGGGGTCGTGGGCCAGCGGGGCATGGATACGCCGGCGGGGGGACAAGATCGGCTTCTCACCTCTCCTTCTTTACGCCGCCATCGAGTTGTTGATCGGCGTTTCGGGAATTCTCGTTCCCTATGAGCTTCGTCTGGGACGCGGCATTCTGGAGCGGCTGGGCTCAACCTCCTCGGCGGAATATTACCTGGTCTCTGGCATCTGGGTGGCCTTCACGTTGATTCCGTGGTGCACGTTGATGGGAGCGACGATTCCGGTCGCCATGCTCGCGATCAGGCGCATGTTCCCCCGGGAATCTTCCCGATCGTTCAGCTATTTGTACATGGCCAACGTGGCGGGCGCAGTCGTGGGAACGGGTCTTCCCTTGGTTCTGATCGAGTTGCTGGGGTTCCACGGAACCCTTCGCGTGGGCGCAACTTGCAACGTTCTGATTGCGGCTCTAGCTCTGCTGGTATCGAGGACAGGACGGAAGGAAGTTGGAGAAGCACCTAGAGAAGTGTCAAGAGGAGCCCCGCAACTCGCCAGTGAGCCTGCCCCAACCGCCACCGGCCAAGGATATCTCCTAGCCCTGCTGTTCGGCACCGGTCTCACGAGCATGGGGATGGAAGTCGTCTGGGTCCGCGAATTCACGCCTTATATCGGAACCGTAGTTTACGCCTTCGCGTCGATTCTGGCTGTCTACCTGACAGGGACTTTCGTTGGATCGCGCATCTACCGCAGTTGGGGTTCCCGGCCTGCGGATGAGACTCTGCTCTGGACTCTGCTGGCATTCTTCTCACTGTTCCCGCTACTGGCGGCCAGTCCCAACATTTCTCTCTCCAGCTGGGCGCGGCTGGTGGTGGGCATCGCGCCCTTCACAGGCTTGCTCGGGTATCTGACGCCCATGCTGGTGGACCGTTGGGCGGGCGGCGATCCCGCCAGGGCAGGCAAAGCATACGCGGTGAACGTTCTGGGTTGCATCCTTGGTCCGCTGCTGGCCGGCTTCCTGCTTCTGCCCTGGATCAGCGAGCGCTGGTCGCTGGTGTTGCTCTCGGTGCCGTGGCTGATGGTTGGCGTACGCCTTTTGCGTTTCCCGGGAGCGGTGGCTCCGCGCTTCATCTCGCGCGCGGCTTCTTATCTATTATTGCCGCTGGTGGTGGGGCTCTTCTGGTCAAGCAAGGGCTACGAAAGGGAGTACCGCAGCGGCAAAGTGCTGCGTGACTCGACCGCGACTGTTATCGCAACCGGGACTGGTATGACCAGGCAGTTGCTGGTCAACGGCTATGGTATGACCTCGCTGACGCCGATCACGAAAATGATGGCGCACCTCCCCTTGGCTTTCCTCGATCGCCCTCCGCAAGATGCTCTGGTGGTTTGCTTTGGCATTGGAACAACGTTTCGCTCGTTGCACTCCTGGGGAATTCCAGTCACGGCAGTGGAACTGGTTCCCAGCGTGCCGCGCTTGTTCTACTATTTTCACAGCGACGCTCCGGAGATTCTGAGTTCTCCTTTGTCCCACGTGGTGATCGACGATGGCCGCCGCTATCTGGAACGGACAACACAGCAGTACGACGTGATCACGATCGATCCTCCGCCGCCGGTGGAGGCGGCCGGTTCCAGCCTGCTCTATTCCGAAGATTTCTATTCCGTCATCCGGCGGCGTCTTCGTCCGGGAGGCATTCTGCAACAGTGGCTGCCGATTGGCGACGCAGAAGACGTGGCGGCTGTAGCGCTCGCGCTGCGTCGATCCTTCCCCTATCTTCGAGTGTTCGCCTTTGGAAAGAATTGGGGATTTCATTTTCTCGCCAGCGACCGGCCACTGCCCAATCGCACCGCGAGTGAATTGGCTCACCGCCTTCCCGCAGCAGCCGCCGCCGATTTAGTCGAGTGGGACAAGCAACCCGACCCAGAAGCCCGCTTTACGCACCTCTTGAACTACGAGCTGCCCATCGATCAACTCATTGCGGCCTCTCCCGCCACGCCCGCTCTCAGCGACGACCGCCCGATCAACGAGTACTACCTCGTGCGTAAAGAACTCAGGCCGTAGAATCTGAGACCCTCGCCAGGAGACGGATGCCGCCACACCAGTGTCAATAAAGGAACCACGCGGGTCTGATTCGAACGATAAACTCAGTCGTGAGTGGAAGGCTCTGGTAGGCTTTGAAGGAAATTCACGTCTCGCGCGCGAGTAATAATGGCTCGTCGCTGCTGGTGTGAATCTGCGGACCATGACCAGACTTCTCCGGTTCTTTCGCCCCTCGCACCAGCACTCGGCGTTCTCAGCCACGCTGCTGCTGATGTCGGCGGTCATGCTCTCGCGTGTGATCGGCTACATCCGCGAGGCCTACATCGCCTTCGCCTTCGGTGCAGGTCCCCAGACCGACGCCTACGTCGCCGCCTTCACTCTCCCCGATTGGCTCAACTACATTGTGGCCGGGGGCGCGGCTTCCATTACATTCATCTCGATCTATACGCGGTTTCTCGCGGAGAAGCGCTACGCCGACGCGCAGAAAACTTTTTCCGTAGTCATCACCGTCATGACCGCGGTGATGATTGTCGGCACCATCCTGACCGAGATTTTCACGCCGCAATTCGTGCACTGGATGTTTCATGGTTTCTCGCCCGCGCAAGTTGACCTGACAGTCCATCTGACCCGCATTCTGCTGCCGGCGCAGATCTTCTTTTACGTCGGAGGCGTCGTCTCCGCCGTACTGCTCTCGCACCGGCTATTCCTCTTGCCGGCATTCGGGCCGCTGCTCTACAACGTGATCATTATTCTTGGCGGGGTGATTGGCGGGCAGCATTTCGGGATTGCTTCGCTGGCCTATGGCGCCCTCGCGGGAGCTGTTGCCGGTCCGTTTCTGGCCAGCGTAATTGGAGCCGCGCGCATCGGCACCGGATACCGTCCATCGCTCGACGTCACGAATCCCGCGTTCCGCGAGTGGGTGAAGCTGTCCATCCCGCTGATGCTCGGAGTATCTCTGGTCACCGCCGATGACTGGATCCTGCGCCACTACGCCTCCAGCGGCGTGGGCGACATCGCGCGACTCAACTACGCCAAGCGATTGTTCGCCGTGCCGATTGCCGTATTGGGCCAGGCGACCGGACAGGCATCTCTGCCATTTTTCGCGCGCTTGTTTAACGAAAAGCGCATGCAAGAATTCGCCGCCACGGTAAACGATTCCGTCTACCGCGTCTCTGCCGCATCACTTCTCGCTACGGGGTGGATGATGGCCGCCGCCTTCCCGCTGATCGATCTGGTCTACCGCCGCGGACGATTCCTGGTTTCCGACACGCAGACCACGACCGTTTATTTCTTCTGGTTCTCGCTCTCGCTAGCTCTTTGGTCCGCCCAGGGACTTTACGCTCGCGCCTTCTACGCCGCCGGCGACACGCTGACTCCAATGGCTGCGGTCACGGTAATCACCGGCGCGAGTTTGCCAGTGTATTCGCTGCTCTTCCACAGATACGGCGTAGTCGGCCTGGCGTATGCCTCTGACATCGGCATCGGAGCGAACCTGGTGGCGCTAGCCTTGCTCCTGCATTACCGCAAACTGGTTTCGCTGAGAACGCTGCGCTGGGATGAACTGGGAAAGTCCGCGCTGATAGCGGTCGTCGCCGGAGGCGTAAGCCTGGAAGCCGCCCGAAGCATCGCGCCGCTTGTTTCTGGTTACGGCAGCCGCGTCGCCGACGTGTTGCAGTTAGCTTTGATTTCGGTTACTTGGGCAGCAGCGACTGCGGTGGGCTTGTGGTTGCTGCGGTCGCAACTGCCGAACGACTTGAGGCGGCGCAAGACTGCGTATCCCGCGGTCGCCGAGGGCGAGGGCAAAGAAATCATGGGCGCGGGAACGCAACCGTGAATCTAATGCGGGAAGCCGACTTTCCGCACCAGTTCGGCGTAGCGCGGATCGGAGCGCAGGGAATCGAAGGACAAGTCAACCGGAGTTAAGTCCAAGTACGGGCTGTGCTCCTCGTATGCAACGTTGAGCCACTCGAAGGCGCGGTCCTTGTCGCCGATCTCGGCATATAGCTCCGCGATCAGGGTAGGAGCCAGGGAATTGGATTTCGCTTTGTATTGCGCGAGTAGGACTTCGATGGCCTTGCGCGCCGCGCTGGGCCACCCGCCGGAACGGAAGCCCGCGTCCAGTGCGTCGGCGTACTCAGCGTAATTCTTGTCGCCTGCCAGTTTGGCGTAGGTTTGAAACTCCAGGATCGTTTGTGGATATTTGTGCTCGCCCCAATACGCCAGCGCCAGACCCGTGTGCGTCACGGCAAACGACGGATTCTCCGCACCGAGTTTCTCGTACATCCCGATCGACTTATCATATTGACGGTCGAAGAGATAAGCCTCAGCTTGGGCATAGCCAATGATGGGCGAAAGTGGATCGAGTTCGTGGGCGCGATTGCCTTCGTCGATAGCTTCCTGTGCGCGCCGGATATAGGAGAGCGACTGGGATAACCACTGATGCGCAGTGGCATCGCTGGGGTCGAGTTCAATTGCCTTTCGCAACTCGGCCTCGCCGCCAGCAAAATCCCAATAATATTGCATCTTGCCGAGTCCCAGGTCGGCGTGGGGGCGAGCGAGCGTGGAATCGAGTTCCAAGGCCTTGTGCGCTGCAGCCGCCGACTTGGAGAAGAAATCACCAGCGTCGCCCTCGCCGTAAACAGCTGATCACGGCATAGACATCGGCCAAGCCTGCATAAGCCTGCGCGTAGCCGGGATCTTTTTCGATGGCTTGATTGAAATAAGAAATTGCCGCAGCAAGATCGGCAGCCGTGCGCTTGTTCCAGGAGTAACGGCCCTTCACGTAAAGCTGGTAAGCCTCTGGATTCTGTGTGCCTTGCTTGCTCACCTGCTGCTTTTCCGCTCCGCTCATCTTTGTGCGTAGCTTGCCCGCGATGTCGCTCGCGATCTGCTGCTGCAACGAAATGATTTCGGAAGCCTTGCGCTCGTATTGCCCGCCCCAGATTTCCGTGTTGTCCTGCACGTTAGTGAGGTCGGCGCTGACCTGGATAGTGTCCCCGTGTTGCACTACTCGGCCCGTAAGCAGGGCATCGACGGTCAACTCCTTCCCGACTTTTTCGACGTCGACATCTTTACCTTTGTATCGAAAAACAGAATTGCGGGACTTCACTTTCAAATCTGGCACATGCGCGAGGCTGGCAATCAAGGATTCGGTGAGGCCGTCGCTGAGGAGATCGGTATCAGCATTGCCGCCAGACGTTGGCGAAGGGAATCACCGCCATGGATCCGATTTGCGAATTCGCAGTCTTGCCGCGCCAATACCATATGCCAGCCGCCGCCAACACGATCAACAAGACGGCCAGCTGCCGCAACCCAATACTTGCGGCCTGAAGTTGGGGTTGAGGTCCTCAACACTGCGGCGGATGAGCCAGATCCGGCGCCGCTCGCGTCGCCCGAGCCCAGATTGGCAGCAGCCGAAGCCGGACTTGAAATCAGCCGCCACTGGCTGGACTGCTGAAGCAGAAGGCGCTGCCGTGACCGGGGCTGAGCCCGAAGGCGGAGCCATTACCGGAGCACCCGCGCTCACCGCCGAACTTCTTCCCGAATCAAGCTCGCGCTTCAACCGCTTCAAGTCGGCGCGCATCTCCGAAGCGACCTGATAGCGGAGGTCGCGGTCTTTCTCTAGAGCTTTGTTGATGATGCGTTCCAACTCCGCCGGCAAGTTAGGATTCAGCCGCACCGGCGCGGCGGGCGCGCGGTTCAGAATGGCGTCGAAGATCACAGCCGCAGTGTTGCCGGTAAACGGCTGCCGCCCCGTGGCCGCTTCGTACAACACCGCGCCAAAAGAAAACAGGTCGGTGCGCACATCGAGATCTTCTCCACGAGCCTGTTCCGGGGACATGTAAGCTACCGTGCCCACGGTGCTGCCGGGGCTGGTAAGATTCGCCGGATCAATCGCGGCTGTCGCCAGCGTCACTCCCGCCGGCTCGTAGTGCGGCAGGGACGGCCCTGCAACCTTCGCCAGGCCGAAATCGAGCACCTTCGCTTGTCCGCGTTTGGTGATGAACAGGTTCGCCGGCTTAATGTCGCGATGAACAATTCCCGCCGTGTGCGCCACATCCAGCGCGTCGGCAATCTGCGACGCAAAGTCCACCAACTGCTCCACCGAAATCGGCTTGCCCTCGATGCGATACTTCAGCGTCGTTCCTTCGAGGTACTCCATCACGATGTAGTGACGAGCGTGATTTTCGCCAGAACGATCCTCTATAGAACGATCTTCGCCAAGGTCGTAGATGGTGCAGATGTTGGGATGGTTGAGCGCCGACGCCGCCTGCGCCTCGCGCCGAAAGCGCTCCAGAGCCTGAGGATCGTTAGCGACTTCATCGGGCAGAAACTTCAGAGCTACAAAGCGGTGAAGGCGGGTGTCTTCTGCCTTGTAGACGACGCCCATCCCGCCACCCCCAAGCTTCTCAACGATGCGGTAATGGGAAATAGTTTGGCCGATCATGCTGTGTCCATGATTCTTGTCGATCTTTCTTAGTCGATCTGGGGGAAACGCCCGGCTAGCGGGTCGCCTCATCTTACGGACGCGGGTCCAGCTAGTCAACGAACGACGGCTTTGGCGGGATATTCTAACAACAAAGCGGCGGACATTCGCAGTCGCTGCGAACTCCGCCGCCAATCTTATTACGACGCTCTATTGCGACGCCCCGTCACGACCCGGACGAGACACCTCTACTGCAAAACCTACGCGCGAGCGCCAACTGCCGCCGGCTTCGGGCACTGGAGCGCTCTTGTCTTCGCCGTTGGGCTTCGTCTGCGCGGGCGTGCCGCCCTTGCGGATGTCGATGCCGCCCTTGAAGTAGGCACCGTCTTCAATCGAGATGCGCGCCGCCACTACGTCGCCGGTGAGCGAGCCGTCGCTGCGGATATCCACGCGGTCGCTGGCGGTCAGGTTCCCGCGCACCTTGCCGAGCACGACAATCTCGCGCGCGTTGATGTTGGCCGCGACCACTCCGTTGCGCCCGATGGTGACGCGGTTCCCCGCCAGGCTGATCGAACCCTCGACCCGGCCGTCAATATAGAGCGACTCCGATCCTGTCACCTCGCCCTTGATCACCAGCGATTTACCGATGGTCGCCTGATCGGCGGTAGTGGTAGGGGCTGTCGCCGCACGCGGCGCGACGGCGGGCTCACTCGCCATCATTGCAGGTGCGCTCGGGATATGCATGGTTGGACGCTCCGGCTCCGCAGGGCGTCCAGGGGTCTGAGGCTGATTCGTCGGCTTCCACATGGATGAGAATTTCCTTTCCTTGTTGGGATTAGGGATCACGTGCCGCACTTGCGTGACCAACTCGAATTGTACTCCCCAGTCTCAAAATGAGCGCTGTGGAAAACCCTTTATTTTCAACAGCGTTTCCTATCATGGTACGTCCTTCCGGGTCCACGAGGAGGGGGCCTGAACCACCGGTCCCTCCCATTTCGACTCTCTTGCCGTGTAAGGATTTCCGAAAAAATTCTGCCCGGCGACAATTCCACATGGCGCTCGGAGTATGCTCTTGGCTCGTACATTCATTTAACTGGAGCGTCTATTAACTCGTACGTCTATTAGTGAAGACGTAATCCAGCCTCACAGGGAGCAAAACATGCCGGAATCAGCCGTCGTTAATCCTCCAACCTTCACCATCGGCCGGCCACAGGGCGGCGAATACGCGCCTTATTACGACCGCTACATCTCTCTCGTTCCAGGCGAGGACATTCTCGACACGCTCGATCAACAGCGCCGCCAGACCATGATGCTGCTCTGCGGCCGCGACGATGAAGATGGCGACTTCCGCTACGCGCCAGACAAATGGAGCGCGAAGGAAGTTCTCGGCCACGTCTGCGACAGCGAACGCATCTTCGCTTACCGGGCGCTGCGCATCTCGCGCGCCGACGCCACACCCCTCGCCGGCTTCGAGCAGGACGACTACGTGCGCAATGGTCCGTTTGCGCAGCGTCCGCTGGCCGATCTGGTTGAGGACTTCATCGCCGTACGCCGCGCCACCCTCTCGCTGTTGCGCAATCTCGACGAAGCAGCGTGGATGCGGCGCGGCATTGCCAACAAAAATGAAGTCACCGTACGGGGCTCTGGCTTACATCATCGCAGGGCATGAGCTGCATCACCGGAGGATTCTGGAAGAGAAGTACTTTGCCGTGAGTCGCTGATACCACGTCGTTGGTCGTTGGTCGTTGGTCGTTAGTGGTTGGCGAAGCCGCGACGCGTCATAGTTGCGCTAGGATCAAGGTGAGGGTATCTGGCCAACGACCAACGACTAGCGGCCAACGACCGTCTTCATGCTTTCCGACTCGACCATCCTGAAACATATCGCCCGCCAGCCCAAGCGGTCTGCCGGATTCAAGCAGCTGGTGCGCGAACTCGGCCTGCACGGCAATGCCCGCGGAGAACTCGACGCGCTGCTCCAGAAGTTGGTCGCCGCCGGCGAACTGATCCAGCTCAATTCCGACCGCTACGCCCTGCCGCAAGCCGCCGCTGACAAGAATGACAAGAACCTCGTCGTCGGACGCCTCACCATGCACCGCGACGGCTTCGGATTCGTCATCCCCGACGCGAGTTCGCTGAGCGCATCTCTCAAGTCGCGTCTCGCGGGAGATATTTTCATCCCGCCCCACGCCATCGGCAATGCCATGCACGGCGACCGTGTGCTGGTCGACATCTCCGCGGTTCGTCCCGATGGCCGGGCCGAAGGGCGCATCGTGCGCCCGGTGATGCGCGCGCATCCGACGGTAGTAGGCATCTTTCACTATGGCCCCCGCCACAACACCGTGAAGCCGATCGACAGCAAGATCACAATGGATGTCGTCATTCCGGCAGGAGCCGAATATCCAGAAACCAAAACCGCAGAGGACGCAGGGGACGCTGAGAACCGAAAAAAGAATGCCCAGAAATCCGTCGACCGCGTGCTGGGCGACGAAGCCGCTCGCCGCTCGCAATGGGATGATCTGGAAGGCGTAGTCGTTGACGTTGAAATCACCGACTGGCCTACACCCACACAGAATCCGCGCGGCCGCGTCATCGAAATCCTCGGCCGGCAGGACGACTTCGGTGTAGACGTTGAGATCACAATCCGCAAGTTTCACTTGCCGCACCACTTTCCCGCTGCCACGCTCGAAGAGGCGCAAAATATCCCCGCCGTCATCCCGGCGCCGGAACTTCGGCCACCGCCGCGACTTCCGCGCCCTGCCCATCGTTACCATCGATGGCGAAACTGCCCGCGACTTCGACGACGCCGTGACGGTGCGCAATCTCGCTGACGGAAATTTCGAGTTGCAAGTCCACATTGCCGATGTGGCCCAATACGTCGCGCCCGAGTCCGCCCTCGACCAGGAGGCCCGGCTGCGCGGTACCAGCGTGTACTTCCCAGACCGCGCCGTGCCCATGCTGCCGCTCGAACTTTCAACCGATATCTGCAGCCTGCGTCCGCACCTCGACCGGCTGGTGCTGTCGTGCGTGATGCAAATCGATCCGCGCGGCGAAATCCTTGGTTTTGAATTGTCCGAAGGCGTGATCCGTTCGGCCGAGCGAATGACGTACACCGCCGTGAACGCCGTGATTGAAGGCGATTCCGCCGCGCGCGAACGTTATGCAACGCTCGTTCCCACGTTCGACCTCATGCGCGATCTCGCGCTGATCCTCAACCGCAAACGCCAGCGCCGCGGGTCGATTGACTTCGACCTGCCCGAGCCCGTCATCGAGTTCGACGAATTCGGTTTGATGAAGAGCATCACTCGCTCGGAGCGCAACATTGCCCATCGTCTGATCGAAGAGTTCATGCTCTCGGCCAATGAATGCGTCGCACAGTATCTGGAATCGAACCGCGTCGCCTCTCTATATCGGATTCACGAGAAGCCCGACGCCAAGCGCGTCTACGATTTCGAAGTGATCGCCGCGACGTTTGGCTATTCACTCGGCGTGGGGCCGCTGCCCATTCATCGCGTGCAGTTTAAGACCGACCGCCGCGCCGCACGCGGCACAGGCAAGCAAGCACGCACGATCGAGGTGCCCAAGGAAGTCCACATCACACCACGGATGTACCAGAAGCTGGCGGCGAAGATTGCGGGCAAGCCGGAGGAGCGAATTCTCAGCTACCTGATGCTGCGCTCGCTCAAGCAGGCGCGCTACTCGGAAGAAAACCTCGGCCACTTCGCGCTGGCGGCAACCAGTTACACCCACTTCACGTCGCCGATCCGCCGCTATCCCGACCTGATCGTGCATCGCATTCTGAAAGACGTGCTGCGCGAATCGCCAGAAAAGCGGGAGGGAGATGTACCGATTGGAGTTTCACCTGCGCTCGACAGTAGCGCCGACGCTTGCCCTAGCCCGGTCGAGGGGTCCCGCCGGTTCAGGTGCGGGCGGAGAGCCCGCCGAAACGAGACGCTGGTGCTACGCCCCTGGTCCAAACGCCGCGACCACACCGCGCATCGCGAAGCAGTCGAGCCGCTGGGCGGGCCGCTCAAGCTCGAAGAACTGCACGAAATCGCCGAAGAGTCCAGCCAGTCCGAGCGCCGTGCCGACGATGCCGAGCGCGAACTCATGGAGTGGAAAAAGGTCAAGTTCATGCAAGATCGTGTGGGCGAAGACTTCGACGGCCTGATCACCAGCGTCACCCGCTTCGGCTTCTTCGTCGAGCTGACCGATATGTTCGTCGAAGGCCTGGTCCCGCTGAACACCCTCACCGACGACTTCTACACCTACCACGAAAACACGCGCCAGATCATCGGCCAACATTCGCGCAAGACCTACGGGCTCGGACAGAGAATTCGAGTGCTGGTCGATCGCATTGATCCCGTGGAGAAAAAAATCCAGTTCGCACTTTTGGAAGAGCCGCCGCCGCGGCCCGCTTCCAAATCCTCTTCTAAGAAGTCGAAAGGCAAGCGAAGACGAATTTCAGGTAGCGCCGGCGCATGCCCTGAGCATGGCCGAAGGGTCCCGCGCGGCTGTCCCTTCGGCAAGCTCAATCCTCCGCGCCTGGTGTAAACTGTTTGGGTAAACCCCATCCGCTGCGGATGCGAAGCAGCGGGTTCCTTCCTCGTCGGGACGTGGCTCAGCCTGGTAGAGCACTCGCTTGGGGTGCGAGGGGTCGGCAGTTCAAATCTGCCCGTCCCGACCATTTAGTCGTGAGGTCCTCGCAAACTACAATGAGTGGAAGTGTTTTATCGCCGCAACGGAAGCTGCTCGAACGACTTGTGGTAGGTAATCCCGACCTTGAGCGCCTCGAATTATTACTAAGAAAGTTCAATTTGTTCGTTGCGATGGGGGTCGTTTACCACGAAGTCAGGCACTCGAATTTCCTAGCGTACCTTTTTGACCCGCGCCAGAATCACGGCCTGGGGAGTCTTTTTCTGAAACGGTTTCTGCAGTCTGCCATGGCAGGCGACTCGCAGCCAGGATTTACGCCGATTGACATCGAGGTTTGGCGTGCTGAAGGCCTTGAGGTGCTGCGCGAGTGGAAAAACATCGACGTCACGCTTCGCGATCACGCAAATCATGTTGCAGTCATCATCGAAAACAAGATCGCATCTTCGGAGCACTCTAATCAACTGCAGCGCTATTTTGAAGTTTCGGAACACGAGCTTCGCGGGTGGACGATCGCTCGGATTTACCTTACTCCAGACGGCGAGCCGCCCACCGATTCCAGATACATCGCCATGAGCTACGCGAAAGTTTGTGACGTGTTAGAAGCGTTGGCGTCTCCAGATGCGTATGCGATGAGTAATGAAGTGCGGATCGGACTAAGGCATTACGCCGAGATGCTAGGGAGGCATGTCGTGGCAGAATCGGAAATCTCACAGCTGTGCCGTCGGATATACGAACAACACCGGGAGGCGCTCGATCTCATTTATGAACATCGTCCCGACCGCCGGAGTACCACCAGCCAATTTCTGGAAGTTCTAGTTAGGGAGCATCCTGAGCTCGAGATTGATACAGCTACCAAGTCCCTAGTGCGATTTTGGGTGAAGAGGCTAGATGCCCCCCTCCTCCGCCAGAGTGAAAAATGGACTCCGAGTAAAAGAATCCTCCTATTTGAATTCGATAATGGTCCTCAACAATTGAACCTGTGGCTTTACATCGGCCCAGGGCCCGCAGACCTTCGTCGCAAACTTTACGACGTCGCCCTAAGCAAGAAACCGCTGAAGCCTCTGGATGCCTTTCGACCTAAGTGGAATGCAATATTCAATCTCCCGCTGATGCGAGCCGACTCCTATGAGAAGCCGCAACCCGAATTTGAGGAAACACTGAGGGCACAATGGAGTCAATTTGTCGCAAACGATCTTCCAGCGATCATCGCTATCTTCGAGACTGAGCGCTGGATTTTTCAGGATGTGGCTCCTCCTTCAAACGAACCGGCGGTCGCCGTTTAGTCCGATCCGAGGGGTAAAGGCTCCGTTCCGACCATTTCGCAACCGGCCTGGATGAGGTTACTCTCAGCACAGGCAACCTCGCATTTCTGACTTCCATGGGAACCAAGAAAAGCACTATGACCAGAGCCGTCTCTCCAGCACAATCGTAAGGAATCACGCTGGTCGCATCGCGCGCCCGTGTCGCAGTTCTTTCCAGGTCGCAGTTTGCAAGTAGTTCACACTCGGGGGAATTCTTATGTCCGGGCAAGTCATTCTGGATTTCGAAGACCAGGCCGACGCATTGCGTTTTGCTTTGGCCGCAGGCTCGGTGATGGCAGGTGATGACGCTCACGCCACCGACAGTCTGGTTCAGGAAACGACACGCGTCAGCCGCATCCGCCTGGATGCCACGAACGCCGGAAAGATCATGAAGCCAAACCCCCACTAAACCCTAGAACGTAATCCTCATGGCCAACTGCCCAATGCGGGGCGCCGCAGCTTTGAAGTTCCCCGTGGTAGTGATCTGCCCGAACGTTGGACTATTAAGGTTGGCGGCCCCGTTGCCCGAGGTCGGTTGCGCGAACTCGGGATGATTCAGCGCATTAAAATATTCCACCCTGAATTCCAGCTTGACTCGCTCCGTGATCGAAGTGGTCTTGGCAAGGGCAATGTCAAGATTAGTCAGGCCCGGACCGCGAAGTACGTTGCGGGGCAGACCATACGTGCGGTCCCCCGGATTGTTCACCGGATCAATTTGCGGAAAACAGGGACTCGTTCCTCCAAAGTAGGGGGTGTTTTGCAGTGGGATATTTGAAAAGCTGTTGGGATCGAAAAGGAAGTTGCCGGTGACCGGAGTCGTTGAAATTACACACTCTGTGCCGGTAACGTCTTGACCGTAAGAGATTTCATTGATCGTTCTCCGATGCCGGGGATCGAACATCTTAATCGGCGCAACCAACGCGGCATTGGAAAGGGCCGGATCGCCTGCCCCGGAAGAGCCGGGGTTGGCGGGGTCACTGCTGAAGGGCAGCTTCGCCCCAATATCAAATGGGAATCCGGTTCGCCAGGTAACGATCGGATAGAGACTCCAGCCCTGAGTAAGGCGCTTCGATCCCATGGCCCACATGCGATCGAACGGCAAATCCCATCCTGCGCTAAAGCTGATGCGCTGGCGGACATCGCTGTCGCCGGAAGCGTAGTAAAAATCCGGACTGTAGGCGGGCACGCTGCTGTTGCGCTGCGCGAAACCGGAAGCATTGTCGAGGTTGTGAGCGTAAGTGTAGGCGAAAGTGAAATACGCCGTGCCTAGCCGTGAAGACTTGGGCTGCCGCGTCAGGCTCGCCTCCAGCGCGTTGTAGTTGGCGTGCGACACGTTCTGAAATTCCGGGAGCGAATCGAAACAACCTGGGCAACTGCTGTCCAACTGCCGGTTGTAGCTTCCCAGGACCATCGGGTTAATGTCCCTCAGCGACGTCAGCCCATGCCCCGAACTTCCCACGTAGTTGGTTTCCAGAACCGTATCGGCGAAAAAATTGTGTTGCAGGCTCAGGTTGTACTGATAGACGTAAGGCGTGCGCAGGTGTGGGTCGACCAGAAAGATGAAGCCCGTATTGTTGATCGGCAGAAACGGTGTGAAATCAACGTTGGAAGCCGGCGGCTTGGACGGAAATGTATTCGCGACACCGATAGTCGTGCAGTCGCTATCCGCGCATGCATTTTGAAACGGCTGGGCGAGGAAACTCAATGGTGCGCTCGGTGGGGTTGTAACACCTGGGAACAAGAAACCCGCATTACTCACGAACGGGGGCTGGCCGTTGAAATTAAGGTTGTCTTCCCCTTTCAGAATGTCGTAGAAAACGCCGAAACCGCCGCGGATGCTCGTTCTTCCAGTTCCTCTCGGGTCCCAGGCAAATCCGAAGCGGGGCGCGAAGTTATTCTTGACGGGAAAGTTCGTACCTTTGGGAACCCCGGGATCGCCCGGAAAGACCAAGCCCAACGGCGCATTTACAAATCGTTGTGACTGTTCCCCAGGAATTACGGCAAGTGTGCGCCCCTCAGTGTCCGTCTTTGGCGTGTTGTATTCGTAGCGCAGCCCGAACGTTAGCACTACGTTCTTGGTCGCATGCCACTCGTCCTGGCCAAACACATACGTGCTCTTACTGCGGAAGTTGGAAGGAGCCAGCGCGCCCTGGAAATAAGCATCAGGGACCCCGAGCAGAAAATCCGCATACGGATTCCCGGTGCTGGCACTCGATCCCTGATACTGGTAGAAGTCAAATTCCCCGTTTGTGTAATAGTCGTAACGCAGATTCTCCTGATAAGGAGAGAATCCCGCCCCGAACTTCCAGTTGTGCCTGCCCCGTGTCCAGGAAACCGCATCCGTCCAGGAGAATGTATTTTCGACGTAAGTGGTCGGGCCATTTTCGCTGGGTCCAAGCTGGAGTCCACCATCGAAAAAGAGATTGGTGGGACCGGTTGCAAGGTCGGGAGTGATCTGGATTCCCAAAGCCTGCCCGGTGGGCAGATGGTTTACCACAGTGTCCGCCACGTAATTGCTGCGGTGTGTGACGAAATGAAATTCATTGAGCAAGGCCGGCGAGAAGATCCGGGTGTATGCGATGTTGGTGAAGTAATAGTTGGCTTTGGTAGCGCTGGGAAAGCCGGGAACGGTGGCGTAAGGAAACGGGTTCAGAGTGCCTGAATACAGGTTGCCGGCACGATTGAAACCGAAGGTCCCGGAAATCTTGTCTTTGGAGTTGAGGTTCAGGTCAAACTTGGTGGTCACTTCGTTGCGATCGTCCCGCGCGTCCTGCGAGGTTGAAAGCAGGCCTCCGTCAACACTCGGAATCAATTTAGCGTTGATATATGCCTGGGCCACGGGATCGAATTTCGTAGGATCGATGATGCCGTTAGCCGCATTTCCGTTGGGCGACGCAAAATACGGGTTGGCCGTCAGAAAGGTGACCACGCCGGGGTCCGGAGAGCCCCCGTTCGAGGTAGAAAAATCTCCCTGCAACTCCTGTGGCGTAAAGACTGGCGCATCGACGTCCGGCACAGCCTGAAGCTGCCGCTGCCCCTGGTAGGCCACGAAGAAGAAAAGCTTGTCTTTCATGATCGGCCCACCCAGCGTTCCTCCGAACTGGTTACGCTTAAGGTCAAGCCGCGGAACTCCCGTTTGAATATTGAAGTAGTCGTTAGCGTCGAGCACCCTGTTCCTGAAAAACTCGAACAGGCTGCCATGAAGCTGGTTCGTGCCGGATTTGGTTACCACGCTGATGATGCCGCCGCCGTTGCGTCCGTACTCTGCCGTGTAATTGCTGGTCAGAAGACGGAATTCGGCGACTGTATCGGGATTGGGATCAAGCAGGTTGCTGTTGTCGAGCAGATCGTTGTTCAATCCGCCATCCAGCAGGAACGTGACCGAATCCGTGCGCCCACCGGCGATGCTGAAATTGCCCGCGCCATCGTTATCGTCGTTGCTTTCCGTGACTCCGGGCTGCAGCAAAGCCAGATCCAGCATGTCGCGTCCGTTCAGCGGCATGTTGGTAAGGGTTCGTCCCGTTACCGATTGGCCCAGCGTGGCATTCACCGTTTCTACCGGGGCAGCTTCTGCACCGACATCCACTCTCTCGCTGGCGCTTCCGACTTCCATCTTGAAGTCGACGCGCAGGGCTTGATTGATGAACAGTTTTTGTTCCGCGCTGATCACCGTGCGAAACCCAGCGTGCTCCGCCTTCACCGTATAGTTGCCGATGGGGAGTGCTAGTACCTGGAAGTGCCCCTCGTGGTCCGACGTGGCCGTGCGCGCGACTTGCGTGGCCGCGTTGGTAACGGTGATCTGCGAATCCGCGACTACCGCTCCCTGCTGGTCGTACACGGTTCCGAAGATTCTTCCGGTTGCGTCCTGAGCTGAAGACACTGTCGCCGCTGCCACCACCGAGAGCAGAAACAGAACGAAGTAGCGCCGCCCAAAGGACATCCTTGAGCGACTCTTGAAAGTCTTCTCGACCTTCCCGCGACCAGCGTTTTGATTTCTATGCCGAATTTCCATTGGGGCCCCCGCAGACACGGAATTCTACACCCACGAGCCTCAGGATATGAGTTCCCAAACCCGTACTGATAGAAATGCAAGTTGTATTCGACAGATTAAACGTGAGAACTGCGTTCGCGCCGGAGCGATCCCAACAGCATTACCCCGTGCGCCGTGTGGAGAGCAAGCTCAGAATCTCGCGCAGGCCCTGGCGGATGTGCTGGATTTCGGCCGCCGACTGTGCGGGGAATGGAATCGCCGCCTGCCCTTTTTCGGTCTTCGCCTCGGATCGCAGTTGTTGGCGCGCGCCCACGATCGTGAATCCCTGTTCGTAGAGCAGTTGCTTGATGTGCAGCACGCTCTCCACGTCGCGCCGGCGGTACATGCGCTGGCCGGTGCTGCTTTTCACCGGCTTGAGCTGCGGAAACTCGCTCTCCCAGAAGCGCAGCACATAGGCCGGCAGGCGGCACAGCGTGGCCACTTCGCCGATGCGGAAGTAGAGTTTGTCGGGGATGAAGATTTCATCCGCCTTGTTCTTGCTCGCGCTCTTCTTCCTGGTACTCATGTTCGAACTCATGGATATGGGATTCACAATTGTGACACACGCCGGAGAGATCGACATGAAGAATTTTGCGGCTAAGCGGCAATTGGCAGTTAGCAGTTAGCCGTTAGCAATTTGCCGAGGGACAGCTGAATCCGCCGCAGCCAAGGCTAGCTGCTACATGCCAACTGCTAATTGCCAATTGCTATCTGCTCCAAAAAGGAAACGCCTCTCAAGAGGTGCTTCTCCTGAGAGGCTGGTTAAATCTTGGCCCATGCGAAGTATCGTTTCGCAGACGGTTAGTGTTTCTTCTTTTTTGCCTTCTTCTTCGTTGCCATGAAGGTTCCTCCGTGAACGATTTTCCCTTGCAAAGGGTGTCACAACTTACGGGATCCGATCACAAACGCCACCCAATTTGTAGTACTGGCAGCGTCCTTAACACAAGATATTGCGGCACTATGAACGCAGTGTCAACACAATAATGCAGTGAATAGAGGAATTTTCTCTCAAAGCGCGTGGTTGGTCGTTAGTCGTTGGTCGTTGGCCCCACGCTGCCAGCAGCGGGGAGAGTTCATTTTCGTCCTGCAACATGCAGCCAGAACCAACACTCTCCATCAACGATGACCCGCCAGCGACCAACCACTAACGACGGGTTTTCCGGTACACTGCGCCTCATGCGGCGCGATCCCGTCGAACTGGAAATCTTCAAGAACCTCTTCCACTCCATTGCCGAGGAAATGGGCGCAGCGCTGCGCCGTACCGCATTTTCCCCCAACATCAAAGAACGGCGCGATTATTCGTGCGCCGTGTTCGACGGCCAGGGGCAAGTGATCGCCATGGGCGACCACATGCCGGTGCACCTGGGCTCCATGCCCATGTCGGTGCGGGCAGCGATTGCAGCGCACGAGATGGCGCCCGGCGATGTGGTCATGCTGAATGATCCTTTCCGCGGAGGCACTCATCTGCCAGACATCACACTGGTGGCACCGGTGTATGTGCGGAGTTCCCGCCCGCGAAAAGCCGCGAACCGTCCTGACTTCTACGTAGCGTCCAGAGCCCATCATGCGGACGTGGGCGGAGCCTATGCTGGATCGATGGGACTGTGCCGCGAGATTTATCAGGAAGGACTTCGCATTCCCCCGGTCAGAATCATGCGGGCGGGCATGATGGATCGCGATGTGCTCGCGCTGCTGCTCAACAACGTGCGCACTCCTGCGGAGCGCGAAGGCGATTTGGGAGCGCAGATCGCGGCCTGCCACACCGGAAGCAGCCGGCTAACGGAGGTGTGTGCGCGTTACGGTATCGATCGCACCAGGCGCGCGGCGCGGGAACTCCTTGCCTATTCCGAGGAACTCCTGCGCGCCTTCCTGCGCCAGGTGCCGCCGGGCACCTATCGCGCGGAGGATTTTCTAGACAACGACGGCATCAGCGATAACCCCGTGAAGATTGCAGTGACGGTAACCGTCGCCCCAGACAAAGTGCGGCGCCGGATCCCCACACAGCCAGTAGTCGCAGTCGATTTCACCGGCAGCGATCCGCAGGTCGAGGGCAGCGTAAACGCGGTCGAGGCGGTCACTTACTCGGCTTGCTTCTATGTTTTCCGTTGTCTGCTGGCAGACGATGTTCCGGCAACCGCCGGCCTCATGCGCCCCATCAAGGTGACCGCTCCGGAAGGAACGATCGTGAATGCGCGTCCCCCGGCTGCGGTTGCAGGCGGCAACGTCGAAACCTCGCAGCGCATCGTCGACGTTCTGCTGCGGGCGCTTGCACAAGCCATTCCCGACCGGATTCCCGCGGCGGCATCGGGCACGATGAATAACCTCACGATCGGCGGTATCGATCTGCGCACAGGTGAACCCTTTGCATATTACGAGACGATCGCCGGCGGCATGGGAGCGCGGCCTACCAAGTCCGGCGTCTCCGGCGTGCATACGCACATGACGAATTCGCTCAACACTCCGGCGGAGGCGCTGGAGTATGCGTATCCCTTGCGGGTTCGACGCTACTCGCTTCGACCCAGCAGCGGGGGCGACGGAACGCATCGCGGTGGCGACGGAATTATTCGCGAGATTGAAGTGCTCACCGACTGCGAGGTCATCCTGCTGTCAGACCGGCGCACTCGCGGGCCCTGGGGACTCGACGGTGGAGAAGCAGGCTCGCCGGGGACAGCAAACATCATTCGAGCGAACGGCGCGATCGAAGAGATGCCGGGAAAGTTCAGCACACGCCTGCGAAAAGGCGAACGCATCAGGATTGAAACTCCCGGCGGCGGCGGCTGGGGCCAGATCAATTGAAAGTAACCTGACGGTTGATTAATGACGTCCGTCGGAGTAAACGTTGATCTGGAAAGCGCTTTCGGTACAAGCACAACTAAAGAGGAGCGATCCATGCACATCATCAAGTCGGTTGGAGTGCTATCCGTTGCCAAGATCATGGGCATGATCTATGGCTGTATTGGACTGGTCTTCGCA
The DNA here is from genome assembly GCA_963703635.1 of uncultured Acidobacteriaceae bacterium. Taxonomy (GTDB): domain Bacteria; phylum Acidobacteriota; class Terriglobia; order Terriglobales; family Acidobacteriaceae; genus Sulfotelmatobacter. The sequence continues at coordinate 76,830 of CAVPEZ010000034.1, read as the reverse complement.
CCGATGTTCCTGCTCATCGGACTGATGGGATCTGCGCTGGGTCAGCGGAATAGTCCCCTGGCTGGAATCTTTGGCGTGGGCTTTGCCGTTCTCATGCCCGTGTTCTATGGCGCGCTCGGGTTCATCGCTGGCCTGATCGGTGCGCTACTCTATAACCTGTTTGCCCGCTGGGTTGGCGGTTTTGAACTGGAAATGGAAATGCGCCCGCAGACTCTAACCGCACCTTATCCCATCATCCCACCGGCGAGCCCCGTATCTAATCCGTAGACGCCGAGTTCTTATGCCCGCTGATCTCGCAACTCATTATCTCGACGAAGCCCACCGCCAGATGCGCGGATACAAGCGCCTGGCCGAGGGCGCGATGGCGCAACTCAAAGACCACGAGCTGTTCCTCACGCTCGACCCCGAATCGAATTCCATCGCCGTGCTCGTAAAGCACATGGCGGGTAACATGCGTTCGCGTTTCACCGACTTCCTCACCACAGACGGAGAGAAAACCGACCGTCACCGCGACCAGGAATTCGAGCTTGGCCCCAGCACCACGCGCGCGGACCTGACCAAGTGGTGGGAGGACGGCTGGGCTCGGGTTTTTGCGGCAATCGAGGCGCTCAAACCGGACGACCTCATGCGCAGAGTGACCATCCGCGGCGAGCCGCATACCGTACTCCAGGCCATCAACCGCCAGATCGCCCACTACGCGCAGCACACCGGGCAAATCGTGTTCATAGCCAAACACATCCGCTCCGCTAAGTGGAAGACGCTGAGCATTCCCCGCGGCCAGTCAGAGCAGTTCAAAACCGCTGCGCCGAAACCTAACAAAGCCGTGACCTAGACGGGGATCCCCTGCCACGGTGCTAGAATCATACGTTTTGTGTCTGAGTCCGAATTCATAAGGTAGCCTTTATGCCACCCACGATGCTGGCAGTCGTTAAGCCGGAAGCTGCGCCAGGCGCGGAAATTCGAGAAGTCAAGATTCCCGCCTTCGGACGGAACGAGGTTCTCGTCAAGGTGAAGGTCGCCTCCATTTGCGGCACCGACCTGCACATCTACAACTGGGACCGCTGGGCGCAGAACAGAATTCATCCCCCGCTGATCCCGGGGCACGAGTTCTGCGGCGAGGTAGCGGCGTTCGGCGATGAAGTTACCAGCGTCAAGGAAGGCGACTTCGTTTCTGCCGAGATGCACGTGGCCTGCGGCAAGTGCCTGCTATGCCGCACCGGTGAAGCTCACATCTGCCAGAACGTGAAGATCATCGGCGTGGATGCCGACGGCGCATTCGCCGAGTACGTGGTCATTCCCGAATCAAATATCTGGAAACTCGATCCCGCCATTCCGCAGGAATACGCCTCGATTCTAGATCCGCTGGGCAACGCGGTTCACACCGTGCTGGCTGGAGAGATCGCCGCGAAAACCGTGGCCATCACGGGATGCGGGCCCATCGGCCTGTTTGCCATTGCTGTGGCGCGGGCCGTGGGTGCGACCACCGTGTTTGCCATTGAAGTGAACGAACACCGGCGCAAGATTGCCCGCGAGATGAAGGCCGATTACGTGATCGATCCGTCAAAAGAAAATGCCAGCGCCATCGTGATGGAGAAGACCGCCGGCCTGGGCGTGGACGTAGTACTTGAAATGGCCGGCCATCCCGACTCGATTCGAACCGCCTTCGACATCGTGCGGCGCGGCGGCAGAATTTCCCTACTCGGCCTGACCTCGAAGCCCATCGCGCTCAACTTTTCCGAAGACATTATTTTTAAAGGGATTACCGTGCAAGGCATCAACGGACGCCGCATGTACCAAACCTGGTTCCAGATGACCGCGCTGCTAAAGGCCGGCAAGCTCGACCTTCATCCGGTGATCACCGACCGCATCCCCATGAAAGATTTTTCCCAGGCCATGGAGCGCCTAAAGACGGGCGAGGCTAGTAAAATCCTGGTGTATCCAAACGGCATGCGCTGACAGGTTGGTGGCGCGGGCGCCCTCGCCCGCGACTGCCTAAGCCAGGGATCACCGTGAGCAGACGACACAGACGGAAGTAAACATGGCCCTTGACGCATTCGTACGCTGCACCTGCATTCGCGACGGTAAGGCCAAGCCGCATCCATTTCCCGACCGCCTCACCTTCGACGAGGCCGGCGACCCCATGCTGACGGGCGATCCCACCGACGAAGAGTGGGAGGCGCACGACCACTGGCTGGCCGAATCGTGCGAACACGAGGGATTCATTTTGTCATTCTTCTTAGGCAACATCACAAAGGTCGGAAATCTGCGAAGCTTTCTGCGCCAACTGCAGGGAAAGCCCGGCCCGCGTTTTCCGATTCTGCTGGAAAAAGTTCTCTACAACGGGACGCACACCGGCGACTTTATCCCCATCAAGCAATCGCCGGCACTGCTGAAAGAAGTTAACACCGTGCTCCATTCCAGCGACATTCTGGCCGACTCAGAAAAGGAATTCTTCAACAACATGAAACTTCTCTGCGAAGCCAGCATTGCCACCGGGAACCCGATTATGTTTTGACCCGTTGGTTCGATCCGTGTTCATCCGTGTAAATCCGTGGCAAAGAACTTTCGAGGTTCTATGACCCCTGCAACCCGCACCAACCCGCTCTCCTATCTAACCGCCCAGCTCAATGACCTAAAAGCCAAAGGCACGCACTTCAAGCTGCGCGTGCTCGAAGACGAGCAAGCGCCCGTCTGCACTTTCGACGGCAAGAAGGTCATCAATATCGCGTCCAACAATTATCTCGGGCTGACCACGCATCCCAAGCTGCGCGAGGCGGCGCTCGAGGCCATCCGCAAATACGGCGTCGGCTCGGGCGCGGTGCGCACTGTTGCCGGCACGATGAAAATCCACATCGAACTCGAAGAAAAGATCGCACGCTTCAAGAACGTCGAAGCCTGCGTAGTCTTCCAGTCCGGATTCGCGGCCAATGCAGGCACCGTGTCGGCGGTCCTGGGCAAAGAGGACTTCATCATCTCCGACGCGCTCAACCACGCCTCAATCATCGACGGCGCGCGCCTCTCGAAGGCGCAGATTCTGGTCTTCCGCCACAAAGACGTCTCCCATGCCGAAGAACAACTGGCCAGCGTGAAAGACCAGCCCGGCAAAAAGCTGCTGATCACCGACGGCGTCTTCTCCATGGATGGCGACATCGGCCCGCTCCCCGGCCTGTGCGACGCAGCAGAAAAATACGGCGCAATTATGATGGTCGACGACGCCCACGCCTCCGGTGTGCTAGGCCGCAACGGCCGCGGCACCGTCGATCATTTCAATGTGCACGGCCACGCAGATATCCAGGTAGGAACTTTGTCGAAAGCCATCGGCGCGCTAGGCGGCTACGTCTGCGGCACGCGCGATCTCATCGACTTCCTCTATCACCGCGCCCGCCCGTTCCTGTTTTCGACGTCGCATCCGCCGTCAGTAGCGGCAACGTGCATCGCCGCCTTCGACGTTTTGGAAAACGAACCCGAGCGCATGGAGAAACTCTGGGAGAATACCCGCTTCTGGAAAAAAGAACTGGCCCTGCTGGGCTTCGACATCGGAGGCCGCGCCACCCCAGCCAGCGAAACTCCGATCACTCCGATCATCATCGGTGACGGCAAGCTCACCATGGACTTCTCCCGCGAGCTCTTCAAAGAAGGCGTCCTCGGCACCGGCATCGCCTTCCCCACAGTCCCCGAAGGCAAAGCCCGCATCCGCACCATCATGACCGCCACCCACACGAAAGAAGAGTTAGACCAGGCGCTGGAGGTGCTGGGGCGGGTAGGGAAGAGGATGGGAATCGTGAACTGAGCGCATTTCGCCGGGACCGCTTCGGCGGCCTTGGGTTGCTCGATCACCTCATTGCATTTTCTTGATTTCTGTCCTTTCTGATCATCCCTGCTCTGTGGACTTGACCAACTTGACAAAAGCTAAGATTATGACGAGAATAATGAATAGATTATGAATAGAATAATGACGAGATTATGAATAGAATAATGAAGAGATTGTAAATAGATTATGAAGAGAATATATATCCACGAACTCATTGATTGGCCTAGGTTTACATGGAATTCAAAGATCATCGCGCCGGCGCTTTCCGCCGTCAGGTTGCGTCAAGGTATCTTGCTGGGGAAGATGCAAGGCTACGGTTTTCATTCGCAATGGACCGCGACCCTGCAAGTCCTGACTTCGGAAACAATCAAATCCAGCGCCATTGAAGGGATAGCGCTCGATCCTGAGAACGTCAGGTCCTCCCTCGCTCGTCGACTGGGGTTGGACGTGGGTGGATTAAAAAGTCACAAAGATCGCAACGTCGATGGTGTCGTTGAGATGATGTTGGATGCGACCCAACAATTCAACACGCGACTCACCAGGCAGCGCCTCTTTGCCTGGCACGATGACTTATTCCCAGGAGTCCGAAGGACCGGCGACAATTTTCGGGTAGGTGCATGGCGCGACGACAGTCACGGCCCAATGCAGGTTGTGTCCGGGGCAATCGGCCGCCTCAAAGTTCACTACGTTGCCCCCGCAGCCGATCGACTCGACAAGGAAGTAGCAGCGTTCCTCAAATGGTTTGAGACCAACCAGCACGAAGATCCCCTATTAAAGGCCGCCATTGCACACTTGTGGTTCGTCACGATCCATCCTTTTGAAGATGGCAACGGTAGAGTTGCCAGAGCGATTACCGAGTTGTGCCTGGCCAGATCAGACGGCAGCGCTCAGCGCTTTTACAGTATGTCTTCACAAATTCTCGAAGAACGAAAAAGTTACTACGAAATTCTTGAGAAGACGCAGGCTGGGTCATTGGACATCACGCAATGGTTAACATGGTTCTTGGGATGCCTTGATCGGTCCATCGAAGATTCGACCAGCATCACGGACACTGCCCTGGAGAAGGAAGCGTTCTGGAGGCGCCTGTCGCAACAAAAAATACATCTCAATGATCGACAGAAGAAAGTCCTGAATAAACTGTTCGCAAGATTCGATGGCAAACTCACTCGAGAAAAGTGGATGACAATGACGAAGACTTCTTCCAGTACTGCACTTCGAGATATCGAGCAATTAATCGAACTCGGTGTCATCGAACAAGAAGAGGCAGGAGGAAGAAGTACGTCTTATAGACTGAAGAAGTAGGCCAAATAGTTCATCTCAATCTGCGCGGAACACAATCTTCCCGCCCACAACGGTCGCTACAACTTTCCCCATAAACTGCCATCCATCAAACGGAGTGTTGCGCGACAACGACCGCGACTTCGCAACATCAAACGTCCAGCGCTTCTTAGCGTCGAAGATGGTTACATCACCGAAGTTGCCGCCATGCAACGATCCCCGCCCGCGCAGGTCAAACACGCGCGCCGGACCAGCCGTGAAGAGCTCCACGATGCGCGTCAAAGGAATCTTGTGCTCGCGATGAAGCTTAGTAATCGCCAGGGCCAAAGCAGTTTCAAGTCCAGTGATGCCAAAGGCAGCACGCTCGAACTCGACCTGCTTCTCGTGCGCGGCGTGCGGTGCGTGGTCGGTGGCGATGGCGTCGACGGTGCCGTCGGCGAGCGCGACCAGAATGGCTTCGCGGTCGGTCGCCGAGCGCAGCGGCGGATTCATCTTGAAATTCGTGTTGTACTCGCCGACGTCCTCGTCCAGCAAAGTGAAGTGGTGCGGCGTGACTTCACAAGTCACGCGCGCCTTGGCCCGCTTGCCGCGGCGCACCGCCTTAAGTGCGTCGGAAGTGGAAAGATGCGCCACATGCAGGCGCGACTCCCGAATCTGCTGCGCAAGATTGACGTCGCGGTCCACGATGCCGGCTTCAGCGGCAGCCGGCATGCCGCGCAGGCCAAGCCGAAAACTCGTAGGCCCTTCGTGCATCGAGCAGTGCTCCGTAAGCCGCGTATCTTCGGCGTGCTGTACCACCGGGAGGTTCAGCTCGGCGCCGAGCCGCAGCGCGGCGCGCATGACCTCGTCGTCAAGAATCGGCTTGCCGTCGTCGGTCACGGCCACTGCGCCGACCCTCTGCAAGGCGGCAAAATCGGTAAGCGCCGCACCTCGCGAGCTGCGCGTGGCAGCGGCAATCGGGAACACGTTCACGACGGCGCCGCGCTCAGGATGCCGCAACCAGGCCACCCAATCGTCCGTGTCGACCACCGGCATGGTGTTCGGCATCGTGCAGACCGAGGTGAAACCTCCGGCGGCGGCAGCGGCAGTGCCGGTGGCAATCGTCTCCTTATAACTTTGTCCCGGCTCGCGCAGGTGAACGTGCAGATCGATGAATCCCGGGGCAACGATCAGCCCGCGGGCATCGAACTTCTCGTCGGCGCCGCCGCGCACCTTGTTCGGCAGCGCAATTTCAGCGACCCGGCCATTGCGCAAAAGAACGTCCATGGGCGCATTGATCTTCGCCGCCGGATCGATAACATGGCCGCCTTTGATGAGGAGGCTTTTGTTTTCTTTTTGCTTATTCACACCAAATCTCGAAAAGCACTCTACCTTCTTCTACCTCAGAACTGATTTGACTCGATGAAGCCAATCACCCGATGGCTGAACTCCGCTGCCTTTTCCAGGTACATAAGATGTCCAACATCGCCGATCACCACGCGTTTCGATCCGGAAATTCCAGCCTCAATGGCCCCGGCGTGCGCATGCACATCAGGAATGTCCGCATCTCCGACAAGGATGAGCGTAGGAACGCGAATCTCATGCAGACGCCCGAGCGCCGGCATGGTAGGACGCGCGTAGTCGTTGTGCGTCATGTCCTGCGGATTCGCCGTCAGCAGCGCGAGCAAGCGCTTCTGCGCCGCCTCGTGTCCGGGCGCAAGCAGATATTTGTCCTTAGCCCAATTTGCCAGGCCGCCGGCCACATCGTTTTTTTCGAAGGGCTGAGAATTCGCCATGCCGCGGTTCAGGAAGTGGTCGGAGTAAGGCATGCCGCTGACCACCGCTCCCACCAGCACCAGTTGTTCGACGACTTTCGGATATCGCAACGCGAAGTCAATCGAAACCTCGCCACCGTGCGAGCTGCCGACTAGAACTGCCCGGCTGACTTTTCGCTGACGCAAGAGCGCGGCCAGATCTTCGACCTCGGTGTACCAGGTGGTTGAAGCCGGAGTAAGCCCATAGCCGCGCCGGTCGTAACGAATCGTATGGAACTTCTTGCAGAACTCGGGCCACACGTCGTCCCACACCGCGGAATGTGCAATGCCATCGTGGATCAGAACCACCGCTTCAGCCCCGCTCCCACACTCCTCGAAGTAGAGCTTCGAGCCCTCGACCTCGACGAACGACCCGGGGCCGGGCTTGGTTACCGAGTCCGCACCCTGCGCGATGGCCCGACCGCACGCACCGAGCATGAGCGCTCCAAGTACCAGCCTGTGAATCCGCGCAAATCCGTGGCTCATTTCGCTTTCCCCAAAGCCCGCGCCAGAATCGCCATTCGCGTCGGAACGCCGTTGTGAACTTCGTCGATGATCGCAGATTGTGGACCGTCGGCGACTTCCGCAGTCAGCTCCAGCCCGCGAATGATCGGTCCGGGATGCATGACGATGGCATCACGTCTGGCCAACTTCAAACGAGCGGGCGTCAACTGATAGTGCGCCACATAGTCCTGCAGGCGAATCTTCTGCCCCGCCAGGCGCTCTTTTTGCACCCGCAAAAGCATGATCACGTCCGCCCCCCGCATCGCCTCTTCCGGATGACGAGAAACGCGCAGACCGGGCGCTAGCGTGGCCGCGACCTCAGGCACAAACTCAGGCGGACCGCACAGCGTCACCTTCACCGCGAATTTCGACAGCAAATGGCAGGCGGAGCGTGCGACGCGGCTGTGATAAATGTCGCCGATGATCGCGACCTGCAGGCCCTTGAACGACTTCTTGTGTTTCAGGATGGTGAATGCATCGAGCAAAGCCTGCGAAGGATGCTCGTGCATGCCATCCCCGGCATTGATCACGGGGATGTCGAGGTGCTTCGCCATCAGATGAGGCGCGCCCGCACACGGATGCCGAATGACGACGGCGTCCGCGCCCAACGCGCGCAGAGTGTGGCCGGTGTCGAGCAAAGATTCGCCCTTCTCGATGCTCGATCCCATGGATTGCACCAGCGTGGTAATGGCGCCCATTGACTTGGCGGCGATCTCGAAGGAAGAACGCGTACGCGTCGATGCCTCGTAAAACAGCAGCACGATGCGCTTGTTGCGCAACAGCGGACGCGCCTTGACAGAATTCATGCGCCGGGCCAGCTTCAGCAGGCCCAGGATTTCCTTGTCCTCCATCTGCTCGATACCGAGCAGTGAACCGCGTGCCGGCTTGTTCATCGCGTAAAGCTCATCTCGTAAAGCTCATCGCGTAAAGCTCATCGCGTAAGGTTCATCGCGTAAGAATTCAAACGCTGCATCATACGCGGACAGCGCAGCCTGCGGCAAGGCCGGTTCCCGGCCCTTTTCACACCAGAGTGCCGGGTCGCTTGGTTCAGGCTGTTAGACGAGGGAAGGCGACGGCTCAAGGCCGGTTCCGTCGGCTGATAAAGGCGCCAGTCAAGGCTCCGGCGAGGCTCCCCGCGGCAATCGAGACCACGAAAACACCTACCATGGCGAGGATCAACTTCGCGGCCAGGCCTTCTGGTTGGTTTAGGAGATCAAGGAAAGCCTGCGCTTGCGAGTCATGGGTGCGAGACACTACTTGCTGCATGGCTTCGATCATCTCCTGACGGGCTTGCCCACCGGATTGTAGAACCAGCAGGAAAATGGCAAAGAAGACGGCGAATACCGTAGAGGAAAGAAGACCGGTGGCAGCCCCGAGTTGCGCGCCGGAGCGCGCGTCGACTCTGCGCGTTGGGTTTCGGCGCTGGTAAAGAATGACGGCCAGACATCCCGCGCCCAGCGTGGCCAACGGGGGAACCATCAGGCGCAGAAGCATCACGACGATCGAGATCAAGGCCGCAATCGCGCAGACGCGAAGCGCCCGCCGCCATTCGATCGCGGTGGAAAGCACGGGAACACTCAGGGGCGCCGCGATAATGGGCTGCTCCAGCGGGAAAACAGGCGGGTCCTTGAGTGAGACATTGGACAAGACATTCCCCGCAAGGGTCGCCGCCGCGGGCTCCGGCACGGCCACGCGAATCTGCGGCGCGCCGCACTCCAGGCAAAAGGGCTTGCCGTCTTCGACACTGTGCCCGCACTTGTAGCAGGAATGGTCCATTCGGCTGAGGAGCAGGACTAGCCTGAAGGTAGCGCACGACCAGCGGCAGGCGCAAGCAGTCGGGAGCGGACTCTCAGAACAGCTCGGCCCCGGGCCGCCGCCATCCTGGCCGCCTTTCCCGCCACAAATTATTTCTTCCACGTCAGCCCTTTGGCTCGTTTTAGGCAACTAACTCGCATACGTTATTTCACGTGCAGGATGAAAGGTGTACAAGGTGAACAATCTAATTCGATCGATTTTAAAGACCGCAGTATACTTTCTGGAACAGACGGATCGCTTCGCAGGCGATGTGCGGGATCGCGTCTCGGACAGCGTTGATCGCGCGGCCAACCGGGTGTCGGACCTTCGCAGCCAGGCTGAGGAACTGTACGAGGGCGAGGATCATACTCTTCGCAACGTCCTGACCTTCGCGGTTGGTGTAGGCGTTGGAATCGGCACCGCCGTCTTGTTTGCCCCCGCTAGCGGCAAGGATACCCGCAAAGTAATCGGGGAAAAGGTCCAAGACATAGGTGGTCGAGTTGTAGGCCGCTTCTCGCCCGAAAAGAAAAGGACAGGCACGGAAAGCTAGGCTCAAATCATGCCAGCAGCTTGGCGGCGTCCTTGGCGTAGTAGGTCAGGATAATGCTGGCCCCTGCGCGGCGAATGCTTTGGAGCGCTTCCAGTATGACGCGGTCGCGCTCAATCCAGCCGTTGCGGGCGGCCGCTTCGATCATGGCGTATTCGCCGGACACTTGATACGCGGCCAACGGCAGATCGAAACGCAGGCGGGCCGCGGCGATAACGTCGAGGTAAGGCATCGCAGGCTTGACCATGATCATGTCCGCGCCCTCTTCGATGTCGAGTTCGATTTCACGCATGGCTTCGCGGACGTTGGCTCCATCCATCTGATACGAGCGACGGTCGCCGAATTGCGGGGCGGAGTCGGCGGCTTCGCGAAACGGCCCGTAGAATCCGGAGGCGAACTTGGCGGCGTAGGAAAGAATCGGCGTGTTGATGAGGCCAGCCTCGTCGAGCGCGCGGCGGATGGCGGCGACGCGGCCATCCATCATGTCGGACGGGGCGATCACGTCGATGCCGCAGCGGGTGAGCGAAACCGAGGTTCGGGCTAGCAGTTCGAGGCTGGCGTCGTTGTCGATTTCGAATTTCGATTCCACCGCCTGGGCCACGATTGACGCCAGCTCGTCGATGACCTTTACCTTTTCCTCATCGTTCTTCACCGGCTTCGCCGCTACTCCCGGCCTCGCAGTCAAAACGTCTCTGGCCGCTGCGCCCAGCGACATGGGCGTGGATGCAGATTTCACGATCCCGCAATGCCCGTGCGACATGTATTCGCAGAGGCAGACGTCGCCCATCAGAATCAAATCTGGCACTTCGCGCTTCATCGCGCGAGCAGCCTGCTGTACGATGCCATCGTCGGCCCAGGCTCCGGTGGCGACGTCATCTTTCTTGTCGGGAAGACCGAACAGAATCACCGCGGCCACGCCCAGCGAATGGACCTCCTGCGCCTCTTTGACCGCTTCATCCACCGACAGGTTGAACACGCCCGGCATCGACCGAACTTCCTTGCGCACGCCCTCGCCGGGACAAACGAACATGGGATAGACAAATGCCTCAGGAGTAAGGCGCGTTTCACGCACCAGGCCGCGAAGCTGGGCAGTGCGGCGGAGACGGCGAAGACGGGTAACCGGAAAGGCCATGGAAACCACCTGACAAGAAGTAAGCGCCTCTCAACGTTCGATTCTAGCAGGAGTGGCGCAGCTTAAGGACGGTCTTGGGTCATAGGTCTTAGGTGTTAGACGCAATCAAGACCTTGTCCCTGCCTACACTGCCGGTTACTCAAGCCCAAGACCCAAGACCTAACACCCGATTCCCCCGGTGACGAAAGTAACCCACGGGGCTGGGAAGCCAGACAAGAATCCCCGCCCTCATCCATAAAATGATAAGCGGATGAGTCTGTTCAAACGACATCGCTGGTTTGTGGTCGCGGGTGGGATAACGCTGGCCTTCGCCGTGGTGTCATTGATGGTGCCGCGTGGTCCAGCCCTCACCGCGATCTTTGACATTGGATACCTTCTGCTAACCCTCGCCACCGGCGGCATCATGCTGGCGAATGCCTGGTCAGCGCAGGGCGCCAACCGGCGCTTTTGGGCGCTCATGGGCTCGGGATGCATTCTCTGGGCTTGCAACGAAGCGGCATGGGTCTATTGCGAGGTCCTGCGCCACATAAATTTCCCCGACCCCTCGATCATGGATGTCTTCCTGTTTGTCCATCTGGTTCCAATGATCGCGGCGGTTGGGCTGCGTCCGCATCGCAGCGAAGCCGGCCAGAGATTCCGCGTGGGTGCGCTGGACTTCCTCATGCTGGTAGTCTGGTGGGTTTTCCTCTATGCGTTCGTCGTGTTCCCGTCGCAATACGTGTCGTTGAATGTAGCGGAGTACGACAGAAACTTCGGCCCACTCTACGTGTTCGAGAGCGGCGTGCTGGTGCTGGTGCTGGGCATCGCCGCCCGCGGCGCAAATGCCGGCTGGAGGTCGGTTTACATCAACCTGATGGCGGCAAGCGCAGTTTATGCGCTCGATTCGCAGGCGGTAAACCTCGGTCTCACCAGCGGCCACTACTACACCGGAAGCCTCTACGATGTTCCGCTGATGGGCGCAGTGGGCTGGATGTTGGCGACTGCGCTCACCGCCCGCGCATCCCAGCCCGAAGCCGCGCCCGGTAAGGCCGAAGACAAGTGGGCCGCGCTGGCGCTGCGGCTGGCGATGCTCGCCATGCTTTCCCTGCCGGCCTTGGGACTGTGGGCCTACCGCTGGGACGACTCTCCAGCTCTGGCCCGAACCTTCCGCCTCTTCACCATACTGGCAGCGATGCTGGTGCTCGGCGTGTTCGTGTTTATGCGCCAGTATCTTCAAGACCAGGCCTTGATCCGCCTGCTGGAGGATTCGCGCCGCAGCTTCGAGAACGAGCAACGCCTGCAGAGCCACCTCGTGCAGAGAGAAAAGCTGGCTTCTTTGGGACAGTTGGTTGCCGGCGCGGCCCATGAGATCGATCATCCTCTGACCGCGATCATGGACTACTCCGAGAAACTGTGGTCGAAAGAGCGCCTGACCAGCGACCAGGACGCGCTCGTCCGCAAGATAGTAAACCAGTCGCAGCGCACCCGCGAGCTCATTTCGAACCTGCTGAGCTTCGCCCAGCGAGGCTCCGGCGAGAAGACGACGGTCGATTTGTGCACGCTTCTGCAGCGCAGCGTGCAAATGCGCGGCCTGCAGAGTCACGATCAGAAAATCCGCATCGAGACCGCGATCGATCCCCACCTGCCCGGTGTGTGGGGCGACGGTCATCGGTTGTTCCAGGCGTTCGCCCAGATCGTCGAAAATGCTTTGGACGCGCTGGAAGAAGCAGGCGGAGGATTGCTCCAGGTCAGCGCCCACCTTGAGGGCCAGGAAGTGGTTGTGCAGTTCTCCGACAGCGGGCCGGGAATCAAAGAGCCGCAGAAGGTCTTCGATCCTTTCTACACCACAAAGCCGATTGGCAAAGGCACAGGCCTGGGACTGAGCGCCGTCTACGGCGTAATCCAGGATCATCGCGGACAGATCACCTGCCAAAACAAGCCGGAAGGCGGCGCTGTCTTCGTGTTGCACCTGCCCGTGGCCAGCCCCGCCGAATCCCACGCGCTGGCCGCGGCTCAATCGTAGAAGCCGGGTTTTGGCGGAGCAGCGCTTCCAGCGCTGCGTTAAGGCTGTCTTTTCAGGGATGGCTTTAGCCGCCGAGCTACTTGCATGGACTCTTTCCGCAACCTCTTCCATTCCGCCGTTCCTGTAACATAAATCCGATGTCCCAACCGCTAATCCACAACTCCGCGCGCGTGCTGGAGTTCGACTCTCTGCGCGAACTTCTGCGCGGATACTCATCTTCACCGCCAGGCCAGGCGAGAATCAAAGCGCTAGCCCCCTCCATCGATTCCGCCTGGATCGCCGAGCAACAGGAACTGACCGCGGAAGTAAGAGAGTTCCGCCGCGTAGGCGGCCGCTTCGACTTCTCCGGCCTGTTGGACGTCACAAAGATGATCCAGTTGTCTCGCATCGCCGGAGCCGTGCTCGAAACCACCGACATCCGCGACGTACTGCTCGTGGTCGACCGCGCCGCAGAGTGGCGCGAGATCGCGCTTCATCCTCCGGCAAGTATGAAGACGGAGTGGCAACGCACCCGAACCCTTTCCGAAGGCGTGCCCGACTTCACGGAGTTCCTCCGCTATTTCCGCAACAAGATCGAGCCCGATGGCACTCTCGAAGACCGCGCCTCCCCGGAACTGGCGCGCATTCGCCGCGAGATCGAAAAGCAAAGGCGCGTGATTCAGGAATCGCTGCACGGATATTTGCGCCGTCTCGCCGAGGGCGGCGCGGTGCAGGACGAACTCATTACCATCCGCGGCGAACGCTTCGTCATCCCCGTGAAGATCGAACAAAAACGGCGCGTGCAAGGCGTGGTGCACGGAGCGAGTTCCAGCGGCCAAACCGTATTCGTCGAGCCGCTCGAAACCATCGAGCAGAACAACGAACTGGTGCGGCTGCTCGACGAAGAGCAAGCCGAGATTCATCGCATTCTGCTGGAGATGACGCGCCGCATAGGCGAACAAGCCGACGCAATCCTCGCGTCAGCCGATGTCCTAAGCGAATTGGAGCTGCAATTCGCCAAGGCCCGCTTCGCCGAAGACTACAACTGCGTAGCCGTGCAGTTGAGTCGGGACAAGCAAGAACCTGGGGACAGCGGTACTCCGGTCCTCGCGGCCGAAGCCCCGAGCGAAGCCGAGGGGGGAGCTCGTCTGCTTCTGCACAATGCGAGGCATCCGTTGCTGGAGCGGAACTTAAAGCTCAAGGGCGTGGCCGTCGTTCCTGTCACAGTGGAACTGGAAAACACCCGCCGCCAGTTGGTAATCACCGGCCCCAACACCGGCGGCAAAACGGTAACGCTAAAAACAGTAGGCCTGCTTGCCCTGATGGCGCAATCCGGAATCCCGGTTCCCGCCGACCGCGCCGAGATGCCGGTATTCGATGCGGTTCTCGCCGACATCGGCGACTATCAATCCATCGAGCAGAATCTCTCAACCTTCTCCGCCCACGTAACCAATATAGATTTCATCTCGCGCACGGCAACCCCGCACTCCCTGGTGCTGCTCGATGAATTGGGTTCGGCCACCGATCCCGAAGAAGGCGCTGCGCTGGCCGTAGCGATCGCCGGACATTTTGGCAGCATCGGTTGCATGACGATAATTTCAACCCATCACACGTCGTTGAAGGTCTACGGCGCCAACACTCCGGGCGTGATCAACGCCTCCGTAGGATTCAACGAGACCACGCTGCAGCCGACCTACGAATTGAAGATGGGAGTGCCCGGTGCGTCGGCGGGCATCAACATCGCGCAGCGCCTGGGATTGAATCCGGCAATCACCGAGGCAGCACGGGCGCGGCTGGGCACGCAAGCTCGCGACGTAGGCGAATTTCTCGACAAACTTCACGCCAGTTTGCGCGAAGCGGAAAGCGACCGTCTGCGCCTGAAGACGCGCGAGCACGAACTGGAGCAAGACAAGGCACGCCTGGCAAGCGAGGGCAAAAAAGAACAGCAGGCCAAGGTTCGCGAGATGGAAAAGAAACTGGAAAGCGTGCTGCGCGATTTCGAATATCACGCGCGCGAAGCGGTGAATGCTGTCCAGGACAAGGCAGCGGCACAGAAAGTTTCGAAAGAAGCGGAAAGAAAGATCGCAAAACTGCGCCGCGAGTTCCGCGAGCAATTCGATTCCGCGGTAGTAGCGCACGCCAGCGGAGCCGACGAAGGCGATCCCCACGCCCAGCCGCAGGTGGTAAAGCATGTGTCCGAGGGCGACACCGTCAAGCTGAAATCAACCGGCCGCGCAGCCACAATCTTGCGCAAGCTAGATGATTCTCACTTCGAAGTAGCCATGGGCGCAATGAAGATGAAAGTCGCGCGCGACGACATCGCGGAAGTGTTCGCGAGCGCGCGGACCGTCAATTCTCCGGTGAAGGCAGCGCGAGCGCGGGGAATTTCCGTGTCGCTGAATAACGGAAACGAAGGCCAAAACGCGCCTTCTGAAATCAATGTGATCGGCTTCAACGTGGACGACGCCACGCGCGCAGTGGAAAAATTTGTCGACCACGCATTCCTGGCCGGCCTGCCCCGCGTACGCGTAGTCCACGGCAGCGGTATGGGCATCCTGCGTAAAGCCCTCCGCCAGGCCCTGCAGCAGCACCCGCATGTGGAGTCAGTAGCCGAACCTCCGCAAAACGAAGGCGGCGGCGGCGCAACGGTAGTGGAGTTACGGATTTGGTTGTCATGCTGAGCGGAGGAGAATTGTCCGAAGGACAATTCTCCGCAGTCGAAGCATCTCGACCGCCGTCCGTGCGTTCTCCCGGGTGGATCTCGAACAGTGTCGGACCAATCTAGACCGCCGCCTACTAATTGTGACCGTGTTGTGACCGATGTCACAGCGTTTCTCTACCAAAACCGTCCATCCTGTCATGCTGAGCGAAGGAGGATCGTCCAAAGGACGATCCTCCGCAGTCGAAGCATCCCTATAACTCACACGACTGCCGGAGAGCGGCAAAGCTATTGCGTGTATATCATGGGCAGCCTCTCGGGGGCAGCGCAGATAGGGCCGCGTCTTAAGATGTGAGCGACGTCGCGCCTTCCCCAAGCAAAATCCTTCCCCCCTGTCATGCTGAGCGAAGGGCAAAGTTCGCCAATAGCGCCTACTTTTCCTAGATCATCAACGCAATAGCCGCCTATTCCACAGCTTCTCCACAACAATCCCTCTCCGGTATATTCCCATCAGCGGCACTCTCGCTCACAATCCCAAGGGGAGAAGTGTGGGCCTTCGAGGTCCACCCGTAACGGTCATCAATCCATCCATGCCCGCTGAAGATTTCAAAGAGACGGTGAAGCAGCAGGCGGACATAGTCCGCATCATCGGCGACTACATCAAGCTGAAAAAGGCTGGGGCGCAGAACTATTCGGGGCTTTGTCCGTTTCACGGAGAGAAGACGCCGTCGTTCAACGTGCACGCTACGAAGCAATTCTATTATTGCTTCGGTTGTCACGAAACTGGGGATGTTTTCAAGTTCATCCAGAAAATCGAGAACATCACCTTCCCCGAAGCCGTGCGCGTTGTAGCGCAGAAGCTGGGCATTCCCCTGCCGAAAGCCACGTACTCAAGTCCCGGCAGAGGCCAGGGATGCCAAGCTCCGCGCGCAGTTGCTCGACGCTCAAGAGCGCGCCGCCACATTTTTCCAGGAAAGCCTGAAGCGTCCCGAGGGAGCGCGCGCCCGCGAATATCTGCAAGGGCGCGGTCTCGATGCAGAGACGATAGCCCGCTTTCGCATAGGGTACGCGCCAGATTCCGGCTTCCTCCTGCGCGACCGCCTGTCAAACGAGTTCAGCGAAGAGGTGCTGCGAGAGAGCGGCTTGTTCTCTTGGAAGCAAGAAGAAGTATCTGCGACAGGTGAGGCAAAGCCAACGACCAACGACCACCGACCAACGACGGTCTATTCCAAATTCCGCAACCGCGTAACGTTCCCCATCACCAACGACGCAGGACGAATCATCGCGTTCACCGGACGAACCCTGGCCACCGACGAGAAGTCCGGTCCGAAGTATCTGAACTCCCCGGAGACGGGAATCTATTCCAAGGGCCGCGTCCTGTTCAACCTCGACCAAGCCAAAGAAGCGATCCGCAAGCTGGACTACGCCATCCTGGTCGAAGGCCAGATGGATTGCATCTCCGTCTACGCCGCCGGTTTTCACAACGTGATCGCCAGCTCCGGCACAGCGTTCACCGAGATCCAGGCAAAGCTGCTCGGCCGCTTCAGCAAAAACGTGGTAGTCAACTTCGATCCCGACACCGCGGGAGCCAAGGCCACCGAGCGCACGCTGGGCTTGCTGGTGGAAGAAGAATTTCAGATCAAGGTGCTGACGCTCGAGCAGGGCTTCGATCCCGATCTCTACATCCGCCGCAAAGGCAAGGACGCCTATGGCGAAGCGCTGCGCAGCTCCCAGAAATACTTCGACTATCTGATCGACCGTGCGCGAAGCAATTTTCCAGTCCGCAGCGCCGAAGGCAAAAAGAATGCGGTCAACTTCCTGCTGCCGCACATTCAGCGCGTCCCCAGCCGCATTGTCCGCGACGAACTAGCCCAGGAGATCGCGCAAAAGCTGGGCATCGATTCCGCGGTGTTGCGCCAGGAACTGCGCCACGTGGCGTCGGAGCGTTCGGCCACGGCAGTGAAGGCCACCGCCGAAGCCCAGCCAACCGACGCCGAGCGCATCCTCATCCGCGCCCTCGCTTCAGCACGGCAGATGCAGGCGGGTGAGCATCTCTCCGCCCCCGACAGCGCCCACGACTTCGTTAAGCGCGACTTTCTTAAGGACGAAGAATTCGACCCGGCCCGCCAGGCCCAGTACGCGTTCCAGAGCGAAGGCCTGCATCGCGGCCTCGCCACCGAATCCTTGGTCGATGCCCTCCTCAATGCCGGAGCCGAAGTTGCCGATGTAATGGAAGTGCAATGTTCTGAAACCGAACGCCGGATGCTCGCCTCTATCCTGCTGAAAGAGGACGAAGAACTCAGCCCCGAGCGTCTGGAGGGCGCAGTGCGCGCCCTGCGCCGCATTCACCTGCGCCGCCGGCTGGAACATGTTCAGCGCGAACTCACCAAGCCCGGTGTCGGCGGCGATAAAGTGCGAAGGAACGAGTTGCTGCTGGAAAAAGATCGCCTGAGCCGCGCGCTCAGGGATCCCAGCCTGGCCGAGGACGGGCTAAGAAACATGCCCGGCGACAAGAAAAGTGCGTGAAACAAAACAACCATTAGAATCATCTAACTATTTGGGAGAACTAGATTTAGCGGCGGACGGCGGGGAAGATCAACGGGGCAACTGATAGACGTAGCTGCACTTATGTGCTATAGTCTGTAAGTTTGTGCTAGACGCACAACTCCGCGCTACCCCAGATTCCCACCTCTCCAACTGTACCACACGCTCCGCGCGAGCGAATTGAAGAATTTTGAGGACACCTTTGGCTCTCGAAGACAAGTACGACGACATTAAAAAGCTGGTCGACGCCGGCAAGGAAAAAGGGTATCTGACTTACGATCAGGTAAACGAATTAATCCCTCACGACGTCGTTAGTCCCGAAGACCTGGACGACCTGCTCACCACCATCGGCACGCAGGGCATCGACGTGCTGGAAGGCCCCAAGCTGCCCTCCGCGGCGCTCGACAAAAAGTTTGACGAAGGCGAAGAGAGCGACGATGTTGAACTCGACCTCACGCCCGGCGCTCTGGAAAAAACCAACGACCCGGTCCGCATGTACCTTCGCGAGATGGGCACCGTCCCTTTGCTCACGCGCGAAGGCGAAGTCGAA
The DNA here is from genome assembly GCA_963703635.1 of uncultured Acidobacteriaceae bacterium. Lineage (GTDB taxonomy): Bacteria > Acidobacteriota > Terriglobia > Terriglobales > Acidobacteriaceae > Sulfotelmatobacter. The sequence goes on along the minus strand of CAVPEZ010000034.1, from coordinate 58,237 downwards.
ATCGCTAAGAGGATAGAGCGCGGCCAGATTCGCGTGCTGAAGGCCCTCTCGCGCTCGCCCATTGTCATCCATGAATTGCTGGCCATGGGCGAAGACCTGAAGAAGGGCGTGCGCTCCATCAAGGAGGTTGTCACCTTCGACGAGGAGGAGATCACCGACGAGATTCTGCAGAACCGGTTGAACGAATTTACCGGCAAGATCGACGCCATGGCCAAGCTGTACAAAAAGGCCGGCGTGCTGCAGGAAAGATACGCGACGGTCTCGCAGAAAAAGCGTCCCAAGGACCATCGCCGCATGCGCCGCAACCTGGCCCGCGCCATTGTGCGGGTTTCGCTCGCGGTGCGCAAGCTGGGATTCACCAACGCCGAGCGCAAGCGCCTGATCGACCGCGTCAACAAGACGGTCGACAGCATGCGTTCGCTCGACCGCCAAGCTGGGAACCTGGAGCGCAAGGCCGACGCCACACGCAGCGAAGAGCAGAAAAAAGAATACCGCCGCCAGGCACGAGCCGTCCGGGGCGAAATCGAAAAGCTAGAAGCCGAAGCCGGACTCCTGTTCCAGGAGATCAAACGAACCCAGCGCGAAATCATCCAGGGCGACATGGACGCCGAGCAGGCCAAGCGCGAGCTGATCGAGGCCAACCTGCGCCTGGTAGTTTCGATCGCGAAAAAGTACACCAACCGCGGCCTGCAGTTCCTCGACTTAATTCAGGAAGGCAACATCGGACTGATGAAAGCAGTCGATAAGTTCGAATACCGCCGTGGCTACAAGTTCTCGACCTACGCCACGTGGTGGATTCGGCAGGCGATCACCCGCGCCATTGCCGATCAGGCCCGCACCATCCGCATCCCGGTGCACATGATCGAAACCATCAACAAGCTGATCCGCACCTCGCGGCAACTGGTGCAGGAGTTGGGACGCGAGCCCACCAGCGAAGAAATCGCCAAGCGCATGGACATTCCGGTCGCGAAAGTGCGCAAGGTGCTGAAGATCGCGCAGGAGCCAATCTCCCTCGAAACCCCAATCGGCGAAGAAGAAGATTCGCATCTAGGCGACTTCATCGAAGACCGAGCCGTAGTCTCGCCCGCGGAAGCGGTAATCAACGTCAACCTGAAGGACCAGACCGGCCAAGTCCTGCGCACGTTGACCCCGCGCGAAGAAAAAGTAATCAAAATGCGCTTCGGCCTCGAAGACGGCAGCGAGCACACGCTGGAAGAGGTAGGCCAGTCCTTCGCCGTAACCCGCGAACGCATCCGCCAGATCGAGGCCAAGGCGCTGCGCAAGCTGCGTCACCCGTCGAGGTCGCGGAAGTTGCGGGCGTTTATGGATGGGGTTCGGGACTAAGGGCCTTCACCACAGAGGCACGGAGACACAGAGAAAACCATTGGGGGAAAGGCGCGGCCTTGGCTGCGCCTTTTCTTTCCCGAATCGGCATCTCATCGCGGAATATTTTGTCTTGAGCCGTGAAAATAGATTCGAGGGCAAATACAATCGATTACGCAACAGGGTCGTTTGGAGGATGGTGCCAGTGGGTACTAGATGCACGCCTGGTCATCGCGTTCGAGTGGCTTCAGCAACTAAGGGTTCCTTCACCCTCTGATGTCACTCGAACCCCTTGTTCAGCCCGAGGGACGCATTACCCTTAGCTTGTGCTCTGTTGCCACCAAGAAGCATCCTTCCCAGCGGCTCACGTCTTCCTGCTTGAATATCTGCGCGACACGCACGATGAGGCTTTGACGATCTGGCGCATGAAGCCGAACGAGTAAGATACCGCAGTGCGTCCCGGGGACGAATCGCCGGAGGTCGGAAAAATCCAGATCCTGCGTGATCAGGAATCGCCCATCTCGCTGCGCCGCTTCCCAAACCTCGTTATCACCCTTGCCGCTCAGGTTCTCTTCGGCAATGGTGTGAACGTCGTGATCGAGGTTCTCCAGAACCGCTGCAAGGCGGACGGGAAGATTCTCGTCGAGCTTGATCCTCATCGGAAGTGCGGAGTAGCCGGGACCGGCAGGTCTTCTTCCGCGGAAGCCGCCGCGAAGGCAATCGCGGCCTGCACATCCTCAGCCTTCAGGGCAGGGAAATCGGCGAGAATTTCTTCGACGGAATCGCCGGCAGCCAAGCTGGCCAGCACTGTACGAAGCGTAACCCGAGTGCCGCGGAAAACCGGCTCACCGCCGCAAATTTTCGGGTCTCTCACGATTCTGTCTTGGTGGTTCATGGCGGTATTCCAAGGAGCATCATACCATCGGGGCCAGTACTCGCGAACGTGGAGATCAGGCCAAACACGCAAGGGCGGGGCCGCGTTCGTACATTGCTGGGGTTAGAGAAAAAGAGGCAAAGGGTGGGCTGGCGCGCCTTTTGAAACTAAACTAGACAAGGGTTGGAGGACCCTAGATGGCGCAATCTCCGGAGCCCGAGCCGAGGGCTCACCATTACGTTCCGCAATGCTGGCTGGCCGGATTCACGGATTCGGGACGAAAGGACGGCCGGCTCTGGGTCACGGACCTCCATAGAAGAAAGCAGTGGCCCACGAGTCCGCCTAACGCTGGACACCGGCGGGATTTCTACCGCGTTTCTTCGCCGGAGCATGATCCGGTCATTGTCGAAAAGCTCTATTCCAAGATTGAGTATGGAGTCGCGCCCGCGGAGAACGAGGCCGGGATGGGGTGGATTTCGCATGCTCACCGCATTTCATCTCCCGGCTCAGGTGCAGCCTTGGGCGCAGTACGCAGAAACTTCATCAAGCCTGCTCCAGTTGCCTTTCCCGCCCGCTTCTTGAAGAAATCAGCCGCAGTTTCCACCACTCCCACCTTTTGGGCGACTGCGGAGGCAATCCACTGGTTCAAGGAGACGCCATCTTCCTTCGCCAAGCGCTGTGCCGCCTTTTTGATCGAGACCGGAAGTTTTAACGGATAAGTTGCTTTGCTCATAATTTCACCTTTTTCAGTAATTCTGCTGGGCGCAATATGGCAATTGCAAATCGTTCGCCCGCCTCGGCGAAATCAGCCACGTTGTAGGTAACAATGGCGTCCGCCTCGCCGTTGATTGCAGCTTCCAACACCATCTCGTCATTCGGGTCTCGTGTTTGCGGCCGCCATTGAAAATGAACTTCGACGGGCTCGATCAACGCTGCCAGTTCCGCCAGGAACTCATCAATCTCCAACGGCGTCAGACCATGAGCCAAACGCTGCTCAGGACGCTTCAGTACATCTTCATATTCCAAAAAGAGCGGCGGAGTTGCTAGAAGCCTAGCTCGCCTCTCGGCCACCAAGCGCAAGACCGCATGTCCTGCTCCCAACCGTGTTCGCAGTCCTGCGACCACAATCGAGGTATCGAGAACAATCCGTAGCACATCCTATAGGATATCACATCGTATAAGGTATCAAGCACAATCTCCTCTCACCTTCCCATTTTGGGAATCGTTCCGCTTTTTTCTTAGAATTTTCTTGCCTTCGTTTGCGAATGGCTATTCAATGAATAGATGAGGCGGCATTCGCGAGTTTTTCCACGAATGCCGCCTTTTTCGCTCTGGGGTGGGTAGATGAAGAAGCGGAAACCGAAAATCCCCAACAAGAAACTGCGCGGCGAGTGGGCGGAGCTGTGTTTCATGACGCGCGCCATTGAGCTTGGCTTGCCGATCAGCAAGCCTTGGGGAGAGATGAGGAGCTTCGACTTTGTCGTGGGCCGCACCCGCCACTTCGTGTCCGTGCAGGTCAAATCCACCATCGCCGAATTCGGAAACGCTTACGTCTGCACTGTCCGCGGCGGACACAAGCCCTATCCGCCTGGCTCCTTCGACTTTCTCGCCGCCTACGTGGTCGACGAGGACGCGTGGTACATCATCCCCGAACAAGAAACGTGGGGCAAGGGATCCCTCACGCTCCATCCCAATTCACCGAAGGCCAAGTACGAAGAGTATCGCGAGGCATGGCACCTGCTTGATCCCGACACTGGGGCCGAGCCGGGGCACATCGACGATCTTCAGGGGTGCGCTGAGGAATTCTCTACGTAGTCGGCCGATGGGCCCAGGAGAAACGTCGTTCGCTGACTAGCAATCGCTCGGCGGCTGAAGCCGCAGTTGAATGCTTTGGCAGGCTTTACGGCGCAGCTCGAAGCCGCGCCCTTTCAAATCACTCTCTCTAGCAACGGAGTTAGTTTCATTCTCGCGATTTCCTCCACCGTTTTCCTCAGCTTTCCACAAGGAAATCTCGTCGTCCACAGGTTCCGCACAAGCGGGAAATGTTTTTCTGTTGCTCGCCGCAACATTCCGGAACAGAGTGGGTTCAGCGAATACGTGGCAATTCTCAAATCTTGCCAATGGATGATTGCGGTGACGCCGGTGGCAGACTGGGCAATTCTCGAGGGTGAATTGCCAGGGGAAATTCGGAAACGCGCGCGAGCGTGTGCCGGTTGCCCGGGCATTGCGGTCTCCTCCACAGTCTGCTCTTGAGCGGGCTGGGCAGCCGGCTACCGCAGGGGTTGCAGAGAAGTGATTCTCCGAATCACGCTTCTGCAGCCAGTACTGGTAAAAGTGGCACTCCTTGCGAGCGCTGTCGGACCAGTACCATCGTCTCGCCGCTCCTAGCGGCGGGAAGGCAAGACGAGAGATCCACGAACGATGCGGCTCGGGTGGCTGGCCCGGGCCGCATTTGTTTTCTTGCATATTTGCCACGGATTTTTCGCGGATCTGTGCCGATCAACCTTTCAGGCTTTCGCTTGAAAAGATTCGCACGCGGAGGACGCTGAGAAAAGCCGCGGAGTGCGCGGTGTTTTTTTGTATCGGACGTGTTTTCGCGGAGCTTCCACAGGATAACGGTGGGGTTCACAGGTTCCGCACAAATTGATTTTGTGTTTCGCTGTTTGTTCGCTTATGCTAGGCGTAGATTGCGGCAGAGCTTAGTTCGGAATTATGGCAACCACTGACTACCACATCAGCACTCTTCCGGCGAATGTAGAGGCCGAGCGCTCGATTCTGGGCGCGATTCTGCTGGATAACTTTGCGTATAACCAGGCTGCCGAGCATCTTCGCATCGAGGATTTCTCGCTGGACTCGCATCGGCGGATTTATGGGCGAATGGTGGATCTGGCGGAGTCTTCGCGGCCGATCGACATGATTACGTTGATCGAGGAGCTTGACCGGCACAAGGATCTGCAGGCGATTGGCGATGTGGGATATGTGTCGAGCCTGCTGGATGGAGTTCCCGACCGGCCCAGCATCGAGCATTACGTCAAGATTGTTCGCGACAAGGCTTTGCTGCGCGGGCTGATTCATGCGGCGAATACGGCGATTGCGCGGGCGGCGGATCAATCCGATCTGGCAGAGGAGGTGCTCAGCGATGCTGAGGCTGCGATCTTTCAGCTCTCGGAGAAGCGCATTGGTCGCGGTTTCATGGGCGTGCAGGAGATTGTCCGCGAGTCGTTTGGGTCGGTCGACGCTTTGCTGCAACGCGGACAGCGGATTACCGGGCTGGCTACGCACTATGAAAATCTCGATGAGATGACCAGCGGACTGCAGAGGTCGGATCTGGTGATCATCGCGGCGCGGCCTTCGATGGGCAAGACGGCGTTTGCGATGAATATCGCGGAGAACGCCGCGATCAAGGATCAGCAGGTGGTGGGAGTGTTTTCACTGGAAATGTCGCGCGAGGCGCTACTGCTGCGCCTGCTGTGCTCGACGGCGGAAGTGGATGCGCACAAAATGCGCACCGGTTCGCTCTGGCAGGACGACACGCGCAAGGTGGTGCGGGCCATGGAGCAGTTGGCGCACGCTCCGATTTTCATCGACGACACTCCGGGCATTTCGTTGAGCGAGATGCGTGCCAAGGCACGGCGGTTGAAGCAAGCGCAGCAGGGCAGGCTTGACCTGATCATCGTGGATTATCTGCAGCTGATGTCGGGCGGGAGCAAGCGGTATGAAAATCGCACGCAGGAAGTGTCGGCGATTTCGCGCGGACTGAAGGCGCTGGCCAAGGAACTCAGCGTGCCCGTTGTGGCGCTTTCGCAGTTGAGCCGCGCTCCGGAGAGCCGGGGCGGCGACCATCGTCCGCAGCTTTCCGATCTGCGCGAGTCGGGGTCGATTGAGCAGGACGCCGATCTGGTGATGTTCATCTTCCGAGAAGAAGTTTACCGGCAGGACGATCCTGACTTGCAGGGTAAAGCGGAGATCATTATCTCGAAGCAACGCAACGGGCCTACCGGCAAGCTGGTGCTGGCCTTCCGAAAGAACTGCACGAGGTTTGAGATGATGGCCGAGGGCGGGATGGAGCCGGGGTAGGAAACGTAAGTGAGCCATTGGCCGTCGCGGGAGAAATCCAGTTCCCCGGCTGAGATCCCTGAAAGAAACGGCACGAATTGACGGCCAACTCCGAGCAGTTCCATTCGAGTCGTCCACAAGCCAGCTTGACGTAACCCTCGAACACTTCTAGGCTAGTTGTGATGATGTTCGGCAGATCAATCTGGTCGGCTGTACTCACGGTTGCCCTCGGTGCCTACGCATTCGATTGTGCTCCGATGGCGACCGCTGAACAAGCGATGCAGTGCTGCAAGTTGATGCACTGCATGAGGCATCGTCATCACGGTCAAGATTGCTGCAAGACCATGCCATCGACGCATGATGTGGTCGGCCAGCCTACATCGGTCAACCATTTGCTCGCCCCGGTAGCCGTTGGAGTAGTGCGGATGTTCGATGAATCCCTGAACATCTCAGCGTCGGCACGCTTCATCGCAGACCAGTCCCACGCTCCCCCAATCCTAAGCCTGCCCAGCGTCCTACCTCTCCGTATCTAATCTCCAGTCGGCTCCCGGCTCACGCATAAGCGTGTTCAGGAATCATCTGACTGGAGGAATCTTGTGACATTTAGAAGTTCGTTCCGCATCTTTTGCGGACAATGGGCATTGCTGTCATTCGCCGCAATTCTTTCTGTTCCAACGGCGAGAGCACAGGGTGCCGCACCCGAAACCGCACCACCGTTGTTTCCCGGAGGCGGACTCGTTTCGTACAGTTCCAACTTCACCACACGGGGGCTGATGCCTGAATCATCGGGCAGCATTCCCACGACAGCACGACCGACGTTCGCACACGAAGGTGATTTCAACTTCACTTGGGGCTTCTATCGTGACTTCGACTTGACCATTCTTGTGCCCGTCGTCACGAATCACTACGACGGAGTTGCACCGACTGTCGAAGGAACGGGCTTAGGCGACACGATGGCTCTGGTGAAGTACCGTTTCTATCGGCGAGATTCACAACGAGGGACGACTCAGGCATCGGTGACCGCTGGCCCGAAACTTCCAACAGGGCGAACAGATTTGAAGGGCATGAACGGCGTTCTGTTGCCTACCACTCTACAACCCGGTTCCGGTTCGACTGATTTCTTCGTCGGAGCGAATTGGACTTACACCGGACTTTTTAATCTTAGGCGTCTCGTCGCCGATGAAGACTTTCACTCGCTCATTCGTTCGCAGGGAACGCAACAGACTCGGATTGGCGATGACATCGAATCAAGGTTCTGGGTGTCATACAGACCCTACGAATCGAAAAATGTCACTCGTGAATGGTTCATCGGCCCTGTACTGACGTACCTGCATTCTGGGAATGACCGCATCGCCGAGATTATGCAGAACGGGAGTGGCGGCGATGTCTTACTGGCAGGAGTGACGACTTACGTCGGTCTGCGTCCGGGCATGCACGTTTGGTTAGGTATGGATTGGGACGTTGCACATTCGACCGGGGCACAATTCATGCCCGAGCGTCGTCACGTCAGTTTCGGAGTGACACAACAGTTTCGACTACATCTTTAGAGAGGAGGAATATGAACCGAAAACACCTTGCATTGTTGCTGTTAGCAGGTTGCGTCTTCGTGGTGCCCAAACTCGAAGCCCAGATCAGGCACGTCGAGATGCGTGTCGAAGGCATGACCTGAAACTTTTGAGCATACGGTGTGAAACAACACCTACAGCGCCAGTCTGGCGTTGCAAATGTCGAAGTCAGTTTGATTGATGGAAAGGTTGATGTCACGCCAAAGGAAGACGGGCAGATTGAGCCTGCTCAACTTCTGAAGGCGACGTATGACAGTGGTGTCACTGTAGCGGAATTGGACATGACTGTAAGCGGGAAAGTCGTGAAGGACACGTCGGGCAACCTGTCTTTGCAGGTCAAGCCTAATCAGTCCTTCGTCATCTCCCCAAATGAATTGTCCAAGGGCCTTGAACCACTGGTGGGTTCAGCGACAGTCGTCACCGTTCGTGGGCAGTTGTACAAGAAGCCTGCCGGAAAGCAGAAGAAGGCAGACAATTCGGCTCCGCTGAAACTGCTGATTCTCGAAGTCAAGAAGGAATAGATGCTGAAACGCTGGTTGCTGTACATCGCTCTGGTAGGACTCGTCGGTTGCCACTCGGCGAGTCCGCCTCAGCCGACAAAACACATTGCCGCTGGTGAAATCGGTTCGAGCCTGCCGGATTTCTCGGTCAAAGACTTGCAGGGACATCCGCTCTCGTCGGTTGATCTTCGTGGCAAAGTCGTCCTCATTGACTTCTGGGCAACTTGGTGCCAGCCGTGCAAGAAAGAGATGCCCGGTTACCAGAAACTCGTCGATGAATATGGCTCTCGTGGGTTCGTGGTCGTCGGCTTCAAGTTCGACACGATGCCCGACATGGAAGACCCCGTTGAGTTCGCCAAAGGAATTGGCGTTCACTATCCGCTTGCAGTGGCGACGGATGACCTGAAACAAAGGTTCGGAGGCATCGAGGGACTGCCCACGACGATGCTCTACGACCGCCAAGGGATATTACGAACGACAATCGTTGGGTTTGAGTACACGGACAATGTCGAGTCAGCGCTGAAGCCTCTGCTCTAAAACCGCTTGACATTGGAATGCGTTCGAGGGTTGATACTCATCATGGTGAGCGATGGGACACTTCGATGCGGTGACCTTGCGAAAGCGACGGGAGTGAGTGCGGACACGATTCGGCATTACGAACGGATCGGCGTCTTACCAAAGGCGGAGCGAACGGCCTCGGGTTATCGAGTCTACCCCACCGGAGCCGTCGAGCGGGTTCACGTCGTTCAGCGGGCACTTCGCATCGGGTTTACGTTGTCGGAACTCGCTGAAGTCCTCAAGGCTCGTGACGCTGGCGGTGCCCCATGCCAGCGGGTCTTTGAACTCGCACAACAGAAACTCGTGGGGATCAGGACGGACATTGCTGCGTTGAAGCAGACGGAACGCTACTTGAAGAAGGTGCTGACGGACTGGAAGAGTAGAGTTCGACGAGCGGGGCGAGGGCAGAAGGCTCATCTCCTCCATTCGTTGACTGATGTTCTGAAGAACGTTCCCAGCCCTACGAGGTTTCGGAGGAAAAGGCGATGAAGACGCTGGTGATATTCGCTCTGTTCTGTGGCCTGCAAGTGACGGCACAAGACATGAAGTGCCCATGCACAAAGAGAAGTCTGAACATCAGGCCGATGTTGAGAAACACGGCGACATGGCGATGGGATTCCCGCACGACAAGACAACGCATCACTTCCGTCTCCTGCCGGACGGCGGGGCGATTGAAGTCACGGTCAACGACGCCAAAGACGCTGAGAATCTAGCGATGATTCGGATGCACCTGAAGCACATCACGACGATGTTCTCCAACGGTGACTTCTCTATCCCGATGTTCGTTCACAGCGAGATTCCGCCGGGAGCGACGGAGATGAAGGACAGACGGGCAGACATCGCTTACACCTTTGAGGAGTTGCCGACGGGTGGAAGAGTCCGCATCACGACGACGAATCACGATGCTCTGAACGCCGTTCACGACTTCTTGAATTTCCAGATCGCAGACCACCAGACCGGGGATGCAGCCCAGCCTTGATAAGATGACGACGTGCCCATCGGCAAACTGCTCATTCTGGTTGCAGTCTTCTTCGTCACGAGTGTCGTCAGTGTCGTCACGGGCAGCACGTCCCTAATCACTGTTCCCGTTCTCATCACATTCGGAATTGAGCCGCACGTCGCCATCGCAACGAACATGCTGGCACTCGTCTTTATGAGCGCAGGCGGATCGTTGCCCTTCGCACAGAAGGGCGTCATCGAACGCCGTATTCTGCCTCTGGGAATCATCCTGACCGTCGTCGGTTCTGCGGTCGGTGCGTTGCTACTTCTGAGCATTCCGGCGAAAACACTTCAACTGACAATCGCCCTCGCCATGATTGCAGTCGCAATCTTCTCGTTGCTGAGGCACGACAGAGAATCGGGACAACGGCCCGTGTCATCTGCGAGTCGGGCGGGCGGGTACCTACTGACATTCGTCCTCGCCGTCTACGGAGGGTTGTTCAGCGGGGGCTACGTCACCATGTTGACGGCGGTCTTCGTCTTCCTTCTCGGTCTGGGTTTTCTTCAAGCCGTGGCAACGACAAAGGTCATCAACCTCTTCTCATCACTCGTGGCAACAGTGGTCTTTGCTGTCCGGGGAGTCGTTGATTACAGGTTGGGAATCATCCTTGGAGTAACGATGTTCCTTGGTGCCATTCTCGGCGGGCACGTTGCAATGCGGCTTTCGGCAGCATGGCTCCGGCGAATCTTCGTCGTTGCCGTGTTCACACTCGCAGGGAAAATGCTCGTGGGCTTCCTGCGATAGAGCGTCCCCCGGCCCGCTGGCTGTATCCGAAGTTGTATCCTAACGCCTCGAATTTTGAGCAGACTGAGGCATCATTGGCAGACTGAGGCACACATAAAGTGCTGAAAACACACGAATGCAGATTGAGGGAAGGTTTGTCGATTGCTTTGGCCGATCATTCAAGAAATGCCTGGGTTTCGGGTCGCTTCATCTTAAAGACGTGGCATCCGCCAGTCAACGAATGACGGGTCCGGGTCTGGAACTGAAGCAGGCGCCGATTTTGGGGGCTTGCTCCGCCCGTGAAGGAGCCGATTGACTTGCCCGGGGTCCGGATAGCGGAATAGACTTCGGGAATGTTGGCAGCACAGGACTATCACGGAACCGTCTTGATCGGTCAAACGCTGGGCCGGTATCGGATTGTCGAACGCCTTGGCGAAGGCGGTATGGGGGTGGTGTTCCGCGCCGAGGATCCGCGGCTGGAGCGTGACGTGGCGCTCAAGATCCTGAAGCAGGACGCGCTGCATGACGAGGATTCCAAGCGGAGGTTCCGGCTGGAAGCGCGCGCCCTTTCGCGGCTGCTCCATCCCAACATCGCGACGCTGTTCGATTTCGACTCTGACAAAGGTGTGGACTTCCTGGTGCTCGAGTTCGTACCCGGCGAGTCGCTGGCCCGCATGCTGGCGAACGGCCCACTCCCCGAGACGCGGGCGCGCGCCATCGCAATCGACGTTACCGAGGGCCTGCAGTCAGCACATGAGGAGGGCATCGTCCACCGCGACCTCAAGCCCGGAAATGTCGTCATCACGCCGCGCGGACGCGCCAAGGTGCTCGACTTCGGCCTCGCCCGGGTCATGCCCGGAGCCGCGAGTCTCACGCAATCGGCCCCCATCAGCGGCGCTGCCGCCCTGGTCGGGACCGTGCCCTACATGTCGCCCGAGCAGGTGCGAGACGAAGGCGTGGATGCACGCACGGATCTCTATGCGCTGGGCGCGCTCCTGTTCGAGATGACGACGGGGAGGCGCCCATTCAGCGGCGACGACGTGCTCTCGCTACTCTACAAGATTACGCACGAGCCGGCGCCGCTGCTGCGCGTTGTGCGGCCGGGCCTCTCGGCCGAACTGGAGGCGGTGGTCGCTCACTGCCTCGAAAAGGCGCCGCTGCGCCGCTTTTCCGACGCCGGAGCGCTGCTTCGCGCGCTGCGTGGCGAATCCTCAGATCATGCTCCGGGATTACCCACCCGAACCGCCTTTCCCGCAGGCGGCCCTGAGTCCGGCCCGGGAAAGGGCATCCGATCGCTGGTGGTTCTGCCGTTCGAGAATCGCTCGGGCGATCCGGCCCAGGAGTTCTTCGCCGACGGCATGACCGACGCACTAATCACCGACCTGGCGCAGATCGAGGCGCTACGGGTCATCTCGCGCACTTCGGCAATGCGGTTCAAGGGAACCCATCCGCCGTTGTCCGAGCTGGCTCGCGATCTGCATGTGGATGGCGTGGTCGAGGGCTCAGCGCTGCAGGTCGGGGACCGAGTGCGCATCACGGTGCAGTTGGTCGATGTCGCGACCGACCGGAGCTTGTGGGCGAAGAGCTACGAGCGGAGTCTCACCGACATCCTCGCGCTCCAGAGCGAAGTCGCGCATGCAATCGCCGACGAGATTCGGATCCAGGTGACACCCGACGAACGCGCACGACTGCGATCCAGGGGATCTGTCGTTCCCGCGGCACACGTCGCCTACTTGCAGGGATCGTTCCTGTGGAACCGGTTCACTGGCGAATCAGTGAAAGAGGCAATCCGGCGTTACGAGGAGGCGCTGGCGATCGATCCCAAGTACGCGGCCGCTTACGCCGGACTCGCGGACAGCTACATCATGCTGGCAAACCACCACATCCTGCCGCCACGCGAGGGCTACTCGCTGGGGCGCAAGGCCGCCGAGCGTGGACTCTCACTCGATGAGTCGCTGGCGGAACTGCACACGTCGCTGGGCTGGATTCATCGGCTCTTCGATTGGGATTGGCCTGCCGCTGAACGGGAATGTCTGCGGACGATCCAACTCAATCCCGGCTACGCGTTCGGACGCAGCCGATATGCGCTACTGCTATCGGGAATGGGTCGCCACGAAGAAGCCATCGTCCAAGCCGAGCGGGCGCACGAACTCGATCCTCTCAATTTGGTCACCTTCACGGTGGTGGGGGATACGTTATTCTTCGCGCGTCGTTTCGATCGCGCCGTCGCGTCTTACCGGAAGTGCCTCGAACTAGATCCGAACTTTGGAGCGGCCCACACTGATCTGGCGCGCTCGCTGGAGCAAGTGGGAAGGGCCGACGAAGCGGTCGAAGAGTTCGTGCGAGGGACCACGGGCCCGGACGGCGTGCCACGACCGTCTTCCGGCCTCGCGATACTCTACGCGCGCGCCGGGAAGATGGACGAGGCGCGCGCTACCCTGGAAGCAGTGAAATCGCTGGCTCAGAAGGAGTTTGTTTCGCCTTACGGCATTGCCTCCTATTACGCCGTTACCGGGGATAATGACCGCGCGCTCGATTGGTTGGAGAAGGCCTACTCTGAGCGCGATGGAACATTGGTGTGGCTGAAGGTGCACCCGAGGCTCGATGGACTGCGTGGGGAGCCGCGGTTTCGCGATCTGCTGGCGCGCTTGCGACTCGATTCGTGAGAGGGTACCAGACGCATTTGGGGGTCTCCGCTGCCGGCATGGTGGTACAGGAATGCCTGTAGTCTTGGGGGGTAAGTCCCTTAGGCGATTCGAGTTGCGCTGCTCCGATTGCCCTGTGGAAAAGCTTGTGGAAACGCTGGCCGCGCTAGAATCTGCCAACGGAAAAGGTGGTTGAAGGGATTTGGTTTTCCGGGACTTCTGCCGGTTAAAGTCCTGAATAGTAACCAGTTAGGCAATTTACTCGGCATTAACATGGGCCGGACCTGCGGAAAGTCAGGTTATTCCCACTTTGGGGTTTTGCACATTTTGGGGGTTTCTGAGCTTTGAATTCCGGGTCTATAAGCGGGGAAAGCCATCATTAGCACCCACTGAGGCGTTTGGGCACTAGAAGATGCCAAGCTCCCATGAGCCCGTTTGCGGATAGTTTCGAAGCTGGGGGCCTGCGCATTCAGGATATTTCCGCGGCTGGGCAGGCTCTGCTTTCGCGCGATGAACTTATTTCGAAGACGGAGTTGTTCTCCGGTGCTTCTGCGCCGCGCGATATTTCGTGGCTGAATTATTCCTGGTATCCCACGCTCAGCCGAGACGGCAGTCTAATCGCGATCCTCGACCAGTCAAACTTCGGCGGAAATCAGTACTCTGTCTATCTTCGTCGCATGGACGAATCCTCTCCGGTCCGGCTGGGCACCGGCCAGGTCTCCGCTATCTCGCCCGACAACAAGTGGGTAGCAGCCCTCGATCTGATGGGTGGACTCTCTCTGTTGCCCATAGGCCCGGGCGAAACCCGCAGGCTGCGCTTGAACCAAATGCAGATTGATGGTGCAACCTTTCTGCCCGATTCACAGAGGATTTTATTGACCGGCACCGACAATGCTCTCCGTACGCATTTCTACCTCCCGGACCTCAATGGAAGCGCTCCACGCCTGGTGGGCGGCGAGCGTCATCCGTCGAGGTTCGTGACGGTCTCGCCCGATGGCAAGTTTTTTTACCTACGACGACAGAGGACAGTGGATGATCGAGCCATTTGACGGCGGTGGCAGCAAGGCCATTCCCGGCATGGGTCCGGATGAATGGGTCGTCCGCTGGACCGGAGGATGGTAAGTCGCCGTTTGTATTGCATGAGAGCGATGACGAACTAACGCTCTACCGCTTGTCCCTTGCCACTGGAAGGCGCGAGTTACTGCGAAAACTGCGCCCTACCTGGCAATTGGGCCTAGTCTCCATGCGCCACGGCTATTTCGGTTTCGATGTGGACGCGGCCGGCAAGAATATCACCATGAGCTATGAGACCAATACGGGTGCCTTATTCACGGCGGATGGAATGAATTAGCCGTACATCTCTCATCAGTCACCGCCTATTCCCTTGGTTAATTGCTGTCTTCGCCGACCTTCAGAACCGCCAGGAAAGCCTCCTGGGGGATATCGACGCGGCCGATCCGTTTCATGCGTTTTTTGCCTTCTTTTTGCTTCTCCAGCAGCTTGCGTTTGCGTGAAATGTCGCCACCGTAGCACTTTGCGATCACGTTTTTTCGGATGGCGGAGACGGTTTCGCGGGCTATGATTTTCGCTCCGATCGACGCCTGGATTGCCACTTCGAACATTTGCCGGGGGATGAGTTGCCTCATTTTTGAGACCAGCAATTTGCCCCGCTCGTAGGCGAAATCTCGATGCACAATGATGGAGAGCGCATCGACGGGCTCGCCCGCCACCAGGATGTCGAGTTTGACCATGGGCGACTCCCAGTAGTCGGCCAGGTGATAATCGAGCGAAGCGTATCCGCGGGAAACTGATTTCAGGCGATCGTAAAAGTCTAGAACGATTTCATTCAGCGGTAACTCATAGTGCAACATTACGCGCGACGAACTGACGTACTCGAAGGTCTTCTGCTTGCCGCGCTTGTCCTCGACCAGTTTCAGAATTCCGCCGACATATTCTTCGTTGGTGAGAATGGTTGCGAGAATTACCGGCTCTTCGATTTTTGCGATCTCGCTGGGGTCGGGCCAGCGGGAGGGATTATCGACCTCGATCATTACACCGTCAGTCTTGTAGATTTTATAGCGCACACCGGGCGCGGTGGTGATTAGCTCGAGCGCAAACTCGCGCTCCAGGCGCTCCTGGATGATCTCCATGTGCAGGAGGCCGAGGAAGCCGCAGCGGAAACCGAAACCCAGCGCCACCGAACTTTCGGGTTCGAAGAAGAATGACGCATCGTTCAGGCGCAGCTTTTCGAGCGCCTCGCGCAGGCGCGTGTGCTCGTGCGCGTCGACGGTATAGAGTCCGGCGAAGACCATGGGCTTGATTTCTTCAAAGCCGGGAAGGGCCTCGTAGGCGGGGTTGGCGTCGTCGGTGATGGTATCGCCGATTTTTGTGTCGGCTACATTCTTGATATTTGCGATCAGGAAGCCAACTTCGCCGGCTTTCAGTTCGTCGATCTCAACCGGCTTGGGGCTTTGGACACCGAGAGTTTCGGCGTCGAAAGTTGTGCCGTTCGACCACAGGCGAATTCTCTGGCCTTTGCGCAGGGTGCCCTGGAAAACGCGAGTGAGGATCACCACGCCGCGGTAAGCGTCGAACCAGGAATCGAAGATCAACGCCTGAAGGCGGGCGTCTGGGTTGCCTTTCGGCGGGGGAATTCGCTTCACGATGGCTTCGAGAACGTCGGGCACGCCCTGGCCGGTTTTCGCGCTGATGAGCACGGCGTCGGACGCGTCGAGCCCCACGGCGCTTTCGATCATCTCTTTGGTGCGCGGGATGTCGGCGCTTTGCAGATCGATCTTGTTGATGACGGGGATAATTTCGAGGCCGTTATTGATCGCCAGGTAGGCATTGGCGAGGGTTTGCGCTTCCACTCCCTGAGAGGCGTCGACTATGAGCAGGGCGCCTTCGCACGAGGCCAGCGAGCGCGAGACTTCGTAGGAAAAATCCACGTGGCCGGGGGTGTCGATCAGGTTGAGCTGATACGTGTTGCCATCGTGCGCGGTGTACATCATGCGGACGGCGTGGGCTTTGATGGTGATGCCGCGCTCGCGCTCCAGGTCCATGGAGTCGAGGACCTGGGCCTGCATCTCGCGCGCGGTCAGCGATCCGGTCAGCTCCAGCAGGCGGTCGGCCAGCGTGGATTTACCGTGGTCGATATGCGCGATGATCGCAAAGTTGCGGAGGTAGATTGCGTCCATGGGTGCGAGCTGACCTGATTTTAACAGGCGAGGTGTAATTCCCGTTTTGGGCTCGCACTTCGAAAAAGCGCTCGCCAAATGTGTGATTCTCTCCCCGCTTAGCAGTACTGTTTCTGTGGGCCCGTGGTGTAACGGAAACATGGCACCTCGCGACGGTAGCAGATGCTGTCCTTCGGCTCCGCTCAGGATTTCGGCAGCGGGCTCGGACGCCCGCTCGCGCCTCAAGTTCGAATCCCGTCGGGTCCACGCTTTGCGAAGCGTTGGTTCTGTGGGGGCGAAACGCGAGGATAAGCTCCCAACAAAAGTAACTTGATTCTTTCCTATGGCGGGCTCATACTGACTTTGTCGCGGGGTGCCGTACTGGCCCGGAATATCAAAGGCCTCGATAGTTCGAGGCCTTTTGCCTTTTCCGGCTTTAGCATGCCGCGCTTTATGCCTTCCTTGCGTTTGCCGGCAACCATTAGAATGACGGCGTTATGCTCATTCTCGCCTCTGCCTCGCCGCGCCGCCAGGAGTTGTTGCGCAACGCCGGGATTCCGTTTACCGTACAACCCGCGGACATCAATGAAACGCCGCTTGCCGGCGAGTCTCCGAGAGAGTGCGCCGAGCGGCTGGCGCGGGAGAAGGCGCTGGCAGTTTCTCAGAACAATCCGCGGCAGTGGGTGCTGGGCGCGGACACGATCGTTGTGGTCGATGATGTCATTCTGGGTAAGCCTCGCGATGCGGAGGATGCTGCTCGCATGTTGCGGTTGTTGTCGGGAAGGACGCATTTGGTGATTACTGGAGTGTGCATGGTGGGGCCGGTCGACAGTGGTCAGTCAGTGGCCAGTGGTCAGTGGTCAGTGGCCAGTAACATCAAGAACGCTTCCGAGACTACTTTGGTGACTTTTTGCGAGCTTTCTGATGATGAGATC
This sequence comes from uncultured Acidobacteriaceae bacterium, assembly GCA_963703635.1. Lineage (GTDB taxonomy): Bacteria > Acidobacteriota > Terriglobia > Terriglobales > Acidobacteriaceae > Sulfotelmatobacter. The sequence continues at coordinate 40,882 of CAVPEZ010000034.1, read as the reverse complement.
GACTTCTACGTTGCCACCGGCGAGCCAATGGACAAGGCCGGGGCTTATGCGATTCAGGGCGTGGCTTCGCGGTGGATTCCGCGCATTGAAGGCGACTACAGCAATGTGGTGGGACTGCCGGTGGCGCTGGTTTATCGGATGCTGCGAGAGTTGGCGTTGTTTGAATAGTGGGGCTGGGTGGGGCTGGGCTGTCCAGGGGTTAGGACTTTTTTTCTTCTTCCTTTTTGTCTTTCTTTTCTTCTTCGGGGTCTTTCATCGCGGCTTTGAAGTTGCGGATGCCTTCGCCCATGCCTTTGCCCAGCGCGGAGAATTTACTGGTGCCGAAGATCAGAAGTATGATCGCTATAATTATCAGCAAGTGCAAAGGCTGAAAAAGACCTTCACCCATAAGTCCTCCACGAGTCTTCCCGGCGCTCCCGAATGCGCGCTCCCGACCGAACTCCCTGCGAAAAGTCTAGGCCATGCGAAGTTCGGAGTCAAAGAGCGCGGCCCTGCAGAGTTACCAGGCCGGTGGCGCTTACCAAGCCTTGCTCCCGAAGTCTATGCTTAGAAGCGCAGGTTGCTGGAGGTTTGTGGTGATTCTCAAACGTCGTTTTCTGGTGCTGGCGGCGCTGGTTTCCTGCTCTGCTCTGTCGCTCGTTTCATCTCAAAGTCCTGTTCAAGCTCCGGCCGCTACGCAGGGCGAACATCGCAAGACAAGCGAACCTTACAAGGGAGATCTTTCCATTTTCGATTCTCCGGGGCGGGATAGACGCCTGCAGGTCGATCGCGTCATGGACGTTCTGGGCATCACGGGCGGGAAAACTGTGGCCGATATTGGAGCTGGATCGGGCTGGTTCACGGTGCGGGCAGCGCGTCGCGTGGGCGATGCAGGGATGGTTTACGCCGTCGACATCAATCCAGAATCAATCCGGTATGTCGAGGACCGCGCGCAGAAGGAGAAGTTGCACAATGTGAAGACGATTCTTGGGAAGGCCGACAATCCTCTTCTTCCCGCGGGCGCCGTCGATGCCGTGCTGCTGCTGAAGACGTATCACGAGGTTGCAGAACCGGTCGCTCTGTTGCGGAACCTGCGCGGGGCGCTGCGTCCGGGCGCGAGGGTTGGAATCATCGACCGGAATGGAAATGGGGAGGACCATGGTGTGGGGCGCGATGTCGTTCTGCGTGAGGCAGCGCAGGCCGGTTACCGGCTGCTCAAGCAGTATGACTTTGTGAAGGTCGACAAGATGGATTATTTTCTGGTGCTGGTTCCAGAGAGTGGTCCTTAAACGTTTTCGATCATTCCTGCGAGTAAGAGCGCGCGACGCGGCAATTCGGAAATGACGATGAACTCGTGGACGGCGTGCGCGCCTTCGCCGACCCCGCCCATGCCGTCGAGCGTGGGGATGCCCAGGCCGGCGGTGAAGTTTCCGTCGGAACCGCCCCCCACCGCGGCTTCTTCGAGCTTCCATCCAACCTCGGCGCGAGGTCGTGAGCTTTCTTGTAGAGCGCGGCCACTCCGGTGGTTCGCTCCATCGGGAGACGGTTGATGCCGCCTGTCACCTCGAGTTTGCAGCGCTTGTCGAACGGTTTCAGGGAGCGGAGCTTGCGGTTGATGCCGTCGGCTTGTTTAGCTTTCTTGATGCGGACGTCGATGTGCACTGAGGCTTCGGCGGCAATTACATTCGTGCGGGTGCCGCCTTGAATCACACCGGGGTTTACTGACAGGCCTTGCCGCAGGTTGTTCAGCTTCGCGATTACCGCGATCTGGCGCGCCAGTTCAAGAATCGCGCTGTGGCCTTTGCCGGGATCTAGTCCGGCATGAGCTGCTACGCCTTTCACGCGCAACGTGTATTCGCCGACGCCCTTGCGCGCGGTCTTGACGGCGCCTCGGAGTCCGGCGGCGGGTTCCAGTACGAGGACTCCGGCGGAGTCTTTGGCCAGGGTCTCGGTGATTTTTCGTGAAGAATGGCTGCCTACTTCTTCATCGGAAACCAGGAAGACTGTGACCGGGCGCGGGAGTACTTCGTGGTGCCACGTTTGCAGCCAATCGATGGCGTGGAAAATGAGCGCGATACCTGACTTCATGTCGAGAACGCCGGGCCCGTGCAGGCGTCCGTTGTCGATCTTGCATGGCATACCGGCTAGCGTGCCCAGCGGATAAACGGTGTCATAGTGACCCAGCAGCAGGACTGGCTTGCAACTGGCCTTGCCAGCGAAGTCGATTTGCAGGCTGTCGCCGAAATTGTTGCTGCGATGGAGTTGAGTGCGTCCGCCGAGCGCTTCGAACTTGGCCGCGAGGAACGTTGCTATGCGGTCGACTGCCTGCTTGCTGTCGCTGGGGGATTCGATTTCGACGAGCTCGCGAATCGTGTTGACTATCCGCTGCTGATGTTCCGAAAAGCAGCGCAGGCGATCGGCCCACGCGGGCTGCGTGGCAGCCACAGATTTTGTTGGCTTCTTACCGGGCACAATTCCCTCTCGTTGGCAAGCGTTGATCCGCCAAGTGTGCGACGGGGTACAGTATAATCTTCAGGCTGATTGAAACGACTATGCCCGAGAGCACTCCTCCCGATCCCGGCGACGGCGCACCGAAGACGGGGCTCGACATTCACGAGATCCTGAAAATTCTGCCGCACCGCTATCCGCTTCTCCTGATTGACCGCGTGCTGGAGTTGAAACGTAAAGAGAGCATCGTGGCTATCAAGAACGTGACCATCAATGAACCGTTTTTCAACGGCCATTTTCCGGGATTGCCCATCATGCCGGGCGTGCTGATTGTGGAAGCCATTGCGCAGGCCGGCGGCGCGCTGCTGCTTACCGAGGTGGAGGATCGGACCGACAAGGTGATGGTGTTCACGGGCATTGAGCGGGCGAAGTTTCGCCGTCCGGTGAGCCCGGGAGACCAGCTGCGGATCGAAGTCGAAGTGAAGGGCTGGCGGGCCATTGCGCGCATGATCGCGGTGAGAATGCAGGGCATCGCATATGTTGATAGTAAGAAAGTGGCGGAAGCGATCGTGTCGTGCCAGCTGATTGACAGTTCGCGCGGGCGCGGCCAGGGTTCGGATGGCCCGGGCGACGGCGCGGCTGCGGAATGAAAGGGAACGCGGCAGCCGGCGCAATGAGCCGATCTCTCATTCAACAAACTCGATCATGAATGTTCATCCCACCGCCATCATTGATGCGCGAACGAAGGTGCCGGCGTCGTGCCGGGTCGGGCCTTACTGCGTGATCGGCGCTGAGGTCGAACTTGGCGAAGGCTGCCGTCTGGTATCGCACGTCGCGATCGAAGGGCCCACGAAGATCGGCGCCGATAACGCCTTCTTTCCCTTTTGCGCCATCGGCATGGATCCTCAGGATGTTACCTACAAAGGCGAGCCCACACGGCTGGAGATCGGCGACCACAACGAGATTCGCGAGTGCGTCACCATCACGCGCGGCACGGTGAAAGGCGGCGGCGTCACCAAAGTTGGCAGTCACACGCTGATCATGGCCTATGCGCACATCGGACACGACAGCGTGATCAGCGACCACTGCATGCTGGTGAACGGCGCGACGCTTGGCGGACATGTGACCGTGGAAGAATGGGCCGTGGTCGGCGCGCTTTGCCCGGTGCATCAGTTCGTGCGCATCGGGGCTCACGCCTACATCGGCGGCGGGACGACTATCACGCAGGATGTGTTGCCGTTTTCGATGACCTCCGCTGCACGCGACACGCACGCTTACGGGATGAATAAAGTTGGTCTCGAGCGCCGGGACTTCTCCAAGGAACGCATCGGCAAGATTCATCATGCGTACAAGACTCTGCTGGCGTCTAAGATGAACACATCGCAGGCGCTGGAGAAGCTGAAGTCGGAGCCGGATCGGGGGGAAGATGTCGATATGCTGATCCGGTTTATCGAGGCGTCAGAGCGAGGGATTATCAAGTAAGGGGACGATCGCTACGTTCGTCCCGCTCTGCTGTTGACTCGGCTGCCCGTCCCGCCTATCCTTGCGAGATAATGAACGTATGCCAAGAGCTGAGGACGCTGTGACTGGGATTCAATTCCTTACGGACGACAAGGGGCACCGCGTGGCCGTGCAGATCGACCTCAAAAAGCACGGGGCTATCTGGGAAGACTTCTGGGATGGACTTATTTCCGAATCGCGCCGCAAGGAAAAAAGCGTGCCTTACGAGCAATACCGCACTAGTCGCTTGAAGCGCAGCCAATCGCGTGGCTAACTACTCCGTCGTCATCAAATCGTCCGCACAGAAAGAACTCGACGCCCTCGACGATGCCGTCTTTAGTCGCATCGACCGCAGGATTCTGGCGCTGGCCGAAAATCCGCGACCCGCAGGATGTAAGAAGCTCAAAGGCCATAAAGACCAGTGGCGCATACGAATAGGGGACTGGCGCGTAGTCTACTTCATTGACGATTCGGCAGGGCGCGTGAGCATCGCCCGCGTCGCGCACCGCCGCGACGTCTACGACGGCTAGCCCAGGCAAGAGGAAAAGCTGGGCCAGTCCCCACCGTTGGAGTTCAGCGAGTCAGGGTAGCGATTTCGTCGCTTCCTTCTCTCCGTCCACCCGGATGCTAGACTACTCGTTGGTCGATGCTCGATCACTTCATGTCTTCCCAGAACAAAAAGCTCGGCCTTATCGCTGGCAACGGCAAGTTTCCCTTCCTCGTGCTCGACGCCGCTCGCGCCCAGGGATACGAAGTGGTTGTGGTCGCAATCAAGGAGGAAGCTTTTCCTGAGATTGAGGATCGCGGCGCGACTTCGGTTCACTGGCTGTCGCTGGGTGAGCTTTCCAAGTTGATCGAAACTTTTCAGCGGGAAGGCGTGCGGCGCGCCGTTATGGCGGGGCAGGTAAAGCATAAACAGATTTTCTCCGCCATACGGCCGGACTGGCGGATGGCCAAGCTTTTGCTCTCACTCGCCACGCGCAATACGGACAGCCTGCTCGGCGCCGTGGCTCAGGCGCTTGCTGAGGAAGGCATCACGCTGGAGAATTCCACGGGGCTGCTCGAACCGCTGCTGGTGAAGTCGGGAACGCTCACGCGCCGTGGGCCCACTGAGCAGGAACGCAAGGACATCGACTACGGCCGCGCCGTGGCCCGCCAACTCGCGCAACACGATATCGGGCAGACGGTCGTGATCGCCGAAACGGCTTGCGTGGCGGTCGAAGCCATGGAGGGCACCGATGCCACCATCGAGCGCGCCGGCCGCATCATGGGCTCGCTGCACGGCAACGCTTCCACGCTCAGCCGCGCCCTTACCGTGGTGAAGATCGCAAAGCCGAATCAGGATATGCGGTTTGACGTTCCCGTGATCGGCGTGAAGACTATCGACGTCATGCGGGCCGCGGGCGCGACGTGTCTTGCGCTGGATGCAGGGAAGTGCTTGCTGCTTGATGGAGAGAAGATTCTCGACTCGGCGAATGCTGCGGGGATCGCGGTGGTGGCGGACTTGGGCTGATTGGGAGGGCTGATTGGGAGATCAGGTGCTTTGACGTTGCAATTTGCAACCTCAAAGCATCTCATGCTAGTCGGCTCCCACTGAACGACGGGCTCCTCGCGGAGCTGCCGCCGGACGCTTACGCATCTCGTGTAGAGCCATTGTGAGATCGTGCGCCGTCTGCAAATTCATCCAAAACTCGGGCGAGTTCTCGAAAAAACCGGCTAGCAGCAGAGCTGTCTCCGGAGTGATTCCACGCTTCCCACGGACTAGTCCATTCACGCGATTCAAGGGTATAGCAAGCGCCCTCGCCAATTCCGCCTGAGTCAAGCCCCTGGGCTCGAGAAATTCATGCAATAGGATTTGTCCGGGATGGGTGGCAATCCGATGTCTCGGCAGCATGGTGCTTCTCCCTCTCTAGAATACATCGGCCAAAAATCTGTTGACTCACACTCTCGCAATCGGTAAAGGTAACGGATCATGACTGCTCCGCACTCTGAACCTGCTCTGATCGCCGACCAGCTTCGCCGCGCATTCGATGGCGACGCCTGGCACGGTCCTGCGCTGCTTGAGCTGTTGGAAGATGTGGATGCCGCCACGGCTGCGGCCAGGCCTTTGCCCGATGTTCACAGCATCTGGGAGCTTGTGCTGCACGTCGCTGCCTGGGACGGCGCCGCTTGCCGCCGGTTGGGTGGGGAGACGGTGCAGCTCACGGGTACGGCGAATTTTCCTGTGGTTCCAAGACCGACCGAAGCCACATGGCGTAAGGCCATTGCTCAGGCGAAGCACACGCATGATGTGCTGGTCCAGACGATTGCCGCGCTGCCTGAAGCGCGTCTCCGCGAGCGCGTTCCCGGCAAGAGATACGATTTCTATTTCATGCTGCACGGAGTCGCGCAGCATGAGCTCTATCACGCCGGGCAGATTGCCATCCTGAAGAAAGCGCAAAGGCTGATTGTGTGATTTTGCGATCGGGTGATTGAGCAATTGGAAACCCTTATCCGGCTAGAGCTTCTTCAATTGCACAATCACCCGATTGCCCAATCACCCGATTCCGCTCACCATTGTTTGAAGATCACCGCGACTGCGGCAACGATCATCGCGAATCCGACGGCGTGGTTCCAGCGCACCGGTTGCTTCAGGTACAGCACCGAGAACACAGAAAACACGATTAGAGTAATGACTTCCTGAATCGTCTTGAGTTGTGCCGCGCTAAATTCGTAAGAGCCGATGCGGTTGGCCGGCACCTGAAAACAATACTCGAAGAAAGCGATCATCCAGCTGATCACGATTACCTTAAACAGCGGCACGTCGCGGTATTTCAAGTGGCCATACCAGGCGAAGGTCATAAAGATGTTGGAAACGGTAAGCAGGGCGATGGTTCGCATGGGGTGAGGTGCTCCTGATTGGGCGATTGGGTGATCGGGTCATTTGGCGATTAAAGACGCTCGCCGCATGAGGCGTTTCAATTGCACAATCGCCCGATTGCAAGATTACTCAATCTCTTCCAGATGCTCTTTCCCGCCTTTACGTTTACAATTTGTTTCCTGCCAGCAACCGGCCGGCTGAGAGTGCTTCCTGCAAGCTGACAATCCGATTTCCGTTGCGGTGGTGGGGGTGGGCGTCTTTGGACGCAACCACGCCCGCGTCTACAAGGAACTGGAACAGCAGGGCGAAGCGGTGCGGCTGGTGGGCGTGGTCGATCCTAATCTTGACCGTGCCGATGCAGTCGGGCGCGAGTTTGGCTGCCGGGCTTTTGGCTCGGTCGCTCAGATGCTGACCACGCACAGCGAGGTCCGGGCGGCGTCGGTGGCGGCGCCTACAGTACATCATCTGGAAGTGGCTCGCTGCGCTTATGGAAGCTGGGATCGACGTTCTCATCGAGAAGCCGCTGGCCGCATCCTTTGCCGAAGCGAATGAGTTGGTGCACCTGGCGGCCACTCATAGCCGTATCGCCCAGGTTGGACATCTCGAGCGCTTCAACCCCGCGGTGCGCGCCACGATTCCGCTGCTCACCCAGCCGATGTTTTTCGAGGTACACCGGCTGAGCGTGTTTACGCCGCGCTCGCTCGATGTCGATGTGGTACTCGACCTTATGATCCACGATCTCGACATCGTACTCACGTTCGCCAATTCTCCGGTGAAAGAAGTGCGCGCCGTCGGTCTGCCGATTCTTTCCGGCAAAGTGGACATCGCCAATGTGCGGCTGGAATTCGAATCGGGATGCGTGGCCAACTTCACGGCCAGCCGCGTTTCCACTGAGCGCGTGCGCAAGCTGCGCTTCTTTCAGCCTCAGCAGTATGTGTCGGTCGACTATGGACGCCAGGAAGTGCTCGTCTTCACCGTCGGGGCCGATGCAGCGGCGGCGGGCGCTCCTACGGTCAACCCCCAGATTAAAGTGGCCAAGCCTCCGGTGACTTCCGAAGAGCCTTTGCATGCGGAGTTGAAGTCGTTTCTGCATGCGGTGCAAGAGCGTTCCAAACCAGTGGTGCCGCTCGAAGATGGCCGGCGCGCTCTCGGCCTTGCGCTCGACATTGTGGCGGCGATTCGCGAGCATGGGAAGAAAGTCGGGCTGGCCGGCATGGCGAAGGCGAAAGGCTAGATGGCGTTTCCTATCCGAGTCTGTGCGGTTTGCTCAGAAGAGTTCGAGCTGAAGCCGGATAAGCCCGGCTTTGCCAACCGCTGCCCCGCGTGCAGCGAACCCGAACGTGCTGATCCCGTAACTAAGGGGAGCATGGATGCCGACGAACGCAAGGCTCTGACGGAAGCCAACGAAGCTCGGAGACGCGCGATGCGCGACCTTCTCTACCGCAAGGATAGCTGACGGGCGTTCTGGTTCGAGTCGCAGCATTCTGTTTGCGTTTTACAAATGTTTACACACGTAAGTCTCCCGCCATTTGTCAGAGCGGAATCCCTTGAAAGATGCGAAAATGAAGAGAGCTTGGCCGCGCTTGGTGCGTTGCGTCGTCGACTGAAGGCGTGATGCAACGAAGAGAGTGGGGAATGTGTGTCTAACGGACAAGCCCTGCTCGGACAAGCCTTGCTCGAAGAGACTTAGTTCATGCCCATCACGCAAATCCCATTCCAGGATCCGGTGGCTCCTCCCGAGAAGCCGCAACCGGAACAGCTTGGCCTGTACGATGCCGAGGGATGGGAAACGGCCTATCGCGCGCTGGATGATGACGCCCGCGTGCCGCATCTGCTCATCCAGTTGCAGGACGATCTGGCGCGCTCGCGCAAGCGCGAGGCCGTGTGGATTTCCATCATCGTCCACATGGCTCTGATTTTCATGATGTACAAGATTGAGTGGCTGGAGAAATACCTTCCGTGGCACCCGGTTGCCGTGGCGAAAAAAGCAACCAACTTCAAGGACGCGACTTTTCTGGAGCTCCCGCCGGACTTGCAGAAAGTGCCGCACAAGCCGAGCAACGTTATTTCCGATAAAGACCGGATCGCGACGACGCGGCATCCTCAACTGGACGTCAAGGAGTTACGCAAGATTCTGGCGTCACCGCCTCCCGGAGCGCCCGGGTTAAGCGGGCCTCAGATGGCGCAGCAAGCGCCTGCTCAGCCGTCGGCCGGTGCGGCGCAAAATCAGCCCGCGGCCCAGCCGGAGCAACCGCCCCCTCCGCAGATCGCGCAGCTGCAAACGCCGCCGAAGCCAGACATCAAAAGCGAGTTCAGCAAGTACGGCGGCTCCATGTCGGCGGGCGACCAGATTCAGGAAGCCGCCCGGGCAGCCAAAAGGGGAGGCGGAGGCCAGGGCAGTGGCGGCGACTTTGGATTGGGCAGAGGCGCCCATGGCCGCCAGGTCGGCAACCTTGAGATCCTCAGCGACACCATGGGCGTGGACTTCGGCCCCTACCTCCAGCGTGTGCTGCACGACGTGAGACAGAATTGGTATAACGCCATTCCTGAATCCGCGCAGATGAAGCACGGAAACCTGATTATCGAATTCGCGATTACGAAAGATGGAAAAGTTGCGGGCATGAAACTGGTAGCCACCTCCGGAGACGTCCCGCTGGATCGCGCGGCCTGGGCCGGCATCACGGGCTCGGACCCATTTCCGGCGCTGCCCACCGAATTTGGCGGAGAATATCTCGCTCTTCGCTTCCGCTTCTACTACAACCCCACCAAAGAGGAAAGAGAAGGACTGGAGTAGTTCCTCGAGCTCGACCGACCACCGGCGACGTCTCTTCTACCACACGCGGCAGCGGTTCTGATTCACCATCGGAGATGCTGCCTTGCAGTGAAACGCCTCCTGGAAATCAGGCATGTTCGAAACCACTCCATTGGTGCGATATTTCTCCGGAGAATGCGGGTCCACGGTAGCGCGCAGCCGTTTGGTTTCGTCGCGAGTGTGGCCACACCAGCTTTGCCCATAGCCCACGAAGAATCTCTGCTCGGGAGTGAGATCGTCGAGCGGTTGCAGCTTCTCTCCCTTGGTATCGGCCTGCCATGCCATGTATGCCAGAATGAGCCCGCCGAGATCAGCGACATCCTCGCCTAAAGTCAGCTTGCCGTTGATTTTGATGTCGTCGATGATCGTGTAAGTCGAATATTGGTCTGAGATGCAACTGGCGCGCTTCACGAATTCTTTCTGATCGTCCGCCGTCCACCAGTCGCGCAGGTTACCCTGAGCGTCGAACTGGCGGCCTTCGTCGTCAAAGCCGTGGGTAAGTTCGTGGCCGATGGTGCCGCCGGTGTCGCCATAGTTCGGAGCCGCGTCGGATTTGGGATCGAACGCCGGCGGCTGCAGCACTCCCGCGGGGAAAGTTGATGTCATTCATCTGCGGGTTGTAATAGGCGTTTACCGTGGGCGGAGTCATATCCCACTCGCCGCGGTCCAGCGGCTTGCCGATCTTGGCCAACTGCCGGTTGAATTCGAATGTCCGGGCACGCTCCACGTTGCCGAGTTCATCTCCGCGCACGATTTCCAGCTTGCCGTAGTCGCGCCATTTGTCGGGATAGCCGATTTTGTTGGCCATTCCGTGCAGCTTGACCAGCGCCTGCTGCTTGGTCGCCGGCGACATCCACGGCAAAGAATTGATGTCCTCCTCCATCGCCGCCTGAATTTCCTTTACCATTTTCAGCGCTTCCTGTTTGGCCGACGGGCTGAAATATTTCTCCACATACACTTGGCCCAGCGCTTCTCCCAGGTCGCCATCCACGTATTGCGTGCAGCGCTTCCAGCGAGGCTGCAGCTCCTGCTGGCCGCGCAAGGTTTTCCCGTAGAATGCGAAGTTCTCGTTTAAGAACGTTGAGGAGAGAAACGCCGCATCGGCGTGCACGAGGTGCCAGCGCAGGTAGATTTTCCAATCCGCCAGGCTTTCTTTGTCGAGTGCTTCATTCATAGCCTTAAAGAAGCCGGGGGACGCCACATTCAGCGAGGCCAGCGACGGCAATCCCACCTTGGTGAAGTAAACCTGCCAGCGGAAATCGGGACTGATCTTTTCCAATTCGCCGCTGGTCATCTTGTGATCCAGACTCTTCGGATCGCGCCGCTCCACCCGTGTCATCGAACCTTTGGCCAGCGCGGTTTCGATGCGCATCACCGTCTGCGCTTCCGCGGCCGCTACCTCTGGCTTGTCACCGAGCAATTCAAACATCTTCTGCACGTGCGCCAGGTAAGCTTTGCGCAGCTCCACCGACTTCGCATCGTCTTTCACGTAGTAATCCCGGTCGGGGAGGCCCAGCCCTCCCTGGTCCGCTTCGGCAATCACTTGCGAGGCATCCCGGTAGTCCTGCGTGGAACCGAAGCGAAACAGGACGTTGTCGTCCACCATGGCCGCGGCTACGTCGGCGACCTCCGCCTTCGAACTAATCTTCGCTATGCGATCCAGATCGGGCTGCAGTGGCGTCCCACCCTTGGCCTCAATTGCCTTTTCGTCAGTGCAGGCAGCATAGTAATCGCCAATCTTCTGCGTGGCCGCGGTGCGCTTGGCGTCAGGCACAGTAGCAGTCTCCAGAATCCCCCGCAACCTCATAAGATTCTCATCCTGCATTTTCGAGTAGAGGCTCCACGAAGACTGGTCGGGAGGGATCGGATTGTTCTTGAGCCACCCGCCGCAGGAATATTGGAAGAAGTCCGCACAGGGATCCGCCGTGCGATCCATTGCGGTCACATCGAGCGCCGGCTCATACTTCGCAACTGCGGTGGCGTTCTGTTGAGCGGCAGCAAAACAACTCAAGGATGCAACCACAACCGCGATCAGACAACTGCGTACGAGCGCCATAGAGATCCTCTGATGAATTGAAATTGCCGCGTCCCAAAATACTATAGTTGCGGAAGAATGCGAAAGGAACGCCCACGGCTTGTTCGGTAAATCGAGAAGTCTCGCCGATCAAGAGTGAAGATCGTATCGATTCGTTCGCGCCCTGCCAGATAAACCAAGGCGGCATCGGCAAGCTGCGTCCGAAGACTCTTATACTTTTCTAAGAGTTCTGCAATTGGCCGCACTTCCGGTCCCGCCAGCGAAAGCAACTCCACAAAAGCCGTATTGACGCTGTCCAACAACCGCCGGACCGCGCCCGGCGAATACCGTAAGAGCCACGCGGCCTCAGTGATCACCGGCCAGCAGGTGTATAGCGGGCCGTCCAGGACCGCAAGCGCTTGAACGCAGGCCCGGTGATACGCGTCTTGATCGTCGAGAATCGCAACCAGTGGACCCGTATCGACGAGAACCCGGCCCGCCGCTGGCCGTCTCATCTGCTCTTTCCAAAACCTTCAAAATGCCGGCGGTTCGTGCTGAGATCTTTCGGACCATGGCTGACGCAGCCGATAAGCCCCGCCGCCTTCGCCGCTTCGTAAGCCGAACCTCGAACCGGCTCCGCTTCAAGATAGTTCTCGACTGCAAGTCGAATCAGTTCCGACGGCGTTCGCCCCTTGTCCCGAGAAGTCCGGCGGAGCCTGGAACCCAGATCTTCCGGAACTCGAATCGTAAAGCGTTGAGTAGCCATGTCAGACATTATACACTGTTCGTCAGACAATGTTCGTCAGACACTCGCCACTCATCCCTAGCTCTTGCGCAGCCGGATCGATCCATCTCCGGTGTGAATCATCAGCAGATTTCCGCCGCCGTTCAGTTTGCCGCGAACTTCGCCTTCGCGGATTTTGCCTTCGGTCGTGACTGGCATATCCAGATCGATGTGGCCATCCCCAGTGTGCAGATCTACGTCCGCCGCCAGGTTTGCCGGGACTTCCAGCGTTACCGTGCCATCTCCGCTTTCCAGCCTCCAGCCCGTGGCCAGCGCCGACCCAGCCGCTGCCCGCGCCTCCACGCGCCCGTCTCCGGTCTTGAGGTCGAGTGCGTCAAAGCGGCCATTGGCATGGATATGGCCGTCCCCGGTCGTCGCTCGCAGTCTGCCGTCTACCCCGTCAATCTCCTCCGAACCGTCTCCGCTGCGCAACTGCATCTCTCCTTTAAAGTTGCCCAGTTCGATCTTGCCATCGCCGGTGCGCAGGTCAACCCGGCCCTCGCGCGGCATCTGGATGTTAATCTCCACCCGATGATCGGACCAGCCGACCGTAAAACCGTGATGTGGAAAGCGCACGTTGATCTCGACCGCGTCGCCCGTCTGGTGCTCTTCGATCCGGATGCCGTCCTCACCGATCTTGTAGCGCGAGGTCGCCACCGTGGCTTCGATCGTGTTCTGGTCCCAGGTGGAAACGTGGATGTTGGCGTCAGACGTGTCTACCCGCAGATCGGGCTTGCCGGTAAGCTTGTAACTCTTCGACCACTCGTCAGCACGGGCCGGCACCGCGGCCCACGAGCACGCCAGTCCGCCAAGAATCAGACCCAGGAACAGCCGGCGTTCACAACCCATGCGTTTCATAAGAATCCTCCGCCGGGCAAGCACACTTCCGCCCAGCCTCTTAGACGAGATTACGCGCAATTCGTGAGTTTAGTTCCCTGGAACAATCACGGGAAGCACGCGGTCTCGCAGTCGTTAGTCGCTCGTAGACTCACTCGTAGACCCAGATATTCAGGACTTTCCCGTTACTGCTGCTTACCCAAAGCTTGCCGCCGACGATGCCGCTGCCTAGGAGCGGATGGTCTGCCGTCAAAGGAACAGACTGGGCAGTGTTCACATTCCAAATGGACCTGTGGTCCGGTTTTCTCCCGTCGACATCGAAATAGTTGATCATTGCCTGACCATCGGTTCCGAACGTGCGTATCAGTTCAACGACGTCTGCATCTTTGGCGAGCTTGTGAAGCTCGGCGCCGGTCGCGGGATCGAGCACGGTGATGTGCTCATCGACGCCGCCAATCAATGCGCGCTTGCCATCGGTGGTGAACGCCACAGCGAAGGTCTCAAGGGTCAGGCCGCGATATTCATTCAGCATCTTCCACGTTGAGGTGTCGTAGAAGCGGATCACGGTGTCGCCGTCGGCGGTGACCAGCAGCTTTCCGTCCGGGCTGAAACTGCACGCGGTCAACCCGGCAAAATCGGAGTGCAACGTTGCCACTTGTTTCGGCGTTCCGCCAAGGTCCCAAATCTGGCCGGGTCGGTCTGACGCGCCTACGACAATTCCACTGGCGTCGGGCAGGAACTCCAGGGCCCCGATGCCGCGCGTATCGCTCTTCCAGCGCTTGCCCTCCCCTGTTCCTGAGGCTGGCACCACTTCCACCGTCCCGTCCTCGAAGCCCACACCGAACCAGCGGCCGTCGCGCGAATAGTAGCCACTGGAGACCCGAGGCTCCGGGCCAAAGCTGCGCGCGGTCGTTCCTGAGTGAACATCCACCAATCGCACGGTGTGATCGCTGCACCACACGGCGACCTGATTTCCCAAGGGCGAAATTCTCTCCCCATGGGACTCACACGGCATGGGAACTGACGCTACCGGCTTTAACCCAGCGCTAGCGGCAGGTTGGGCGAAAGAGACAATCATAAGCAGCAGAATCGAGGACGACAGCATGATTTTTGCCGGCATCAGGCTTTCTCCAGAACAATGTCGAAGGTCACAGCCGCCACCACTTGTTGCGGATCGCCTTTGAGTATGACCGGGCGCACCAGCTCGCGGCTGGTGATCAGCGGGTCGCGGGAAAAGTTCTTATCCGGATCGCCCTCGAAGACCGGGTCGCTTGCGAAGTAGAGCTGCGTCGTCAGCGGTTTGTGTCCGGGCGAGGTCACGAGATAGTGAACGTGCTGGCACACCCGGCCGGGATAGTGTCCGGGCAGAACGCTCTCGAACCCGTAATGGCTTTTTGAATCCGGCTGCAAGACCGAGCGGTAATGATAGCCCGCGTTGTCGTAGTGGCCGAAGTGATCGGTCTGCCAGATTTCGACCTTCGCGTTGGGAAGAATCTCTCCGGTGACGCTGTACACAACTCCCGCCACCGAAAGAGGCATGCCGGGATCGCCCGGCGCGCGTAACACCGAAACGTGCGGCGCACCTCCCTTGTAGAACGGACCGAGTTCGTTGAATGGGGTGGGCCGCTTGGTCTCGGCCGCGTCCCAGGCTCTGGCAATGGCGGACAACGAGGTGGAAGTCGCAAGCGTCACCGCTCCCATCGCAACACACTTCTCCAACATTTCCCTGCGGGATTGATTCATGGCAGCCTCTCTTCAGCGCACCAAGTATAGACTAAATTTTGCCGAGCCGGAGAGTCTCACCTTAAACCTCAAGCCGGACAGGCGATCGAACATGCTACTCCCGCACTCGCCCGCTCACATACGCCATGCGGATCAGAGTTCGCTCCGAGAATGGCACGTAGAGCAGAGCCGCGCTGGCAGCGAAAGCCGCGCCCAGCCCAATCTTCTGCATCAGCAAAAACGGAGCTACGGCCCACACCTGATCCAGCGCCAGTACGAAAGGAAACATCCGCTGGAACTTCTCGCCGAGCCGCCGGTAGTCGAATCCCACGGCGGAAAGCAGGTAACAGCGCAACGGAATTCCCGTACCCGCCGTCACCATCACCGTCGTCACCAGCATGGTCGCGGCCCAGTTCGGTAGAAAAGAATCCGCGATGGCGAGGACAGCATGCAGGCGAAATAGCGCGGCCACATAGAAAATCAGGTACATCACCTGCACCAGCGCAAACAATCCCCGCGTCAGCCCGCGGCGCGGGATTGGCACTTCCAGATCGGGATGGATGGGTTGCGAGGAATCCTGCGTCCCCACACGATCCGCCCCCACACTGTTCTGCACCGGTGCGATGAACCGGTATCCGCGCCGGGCCATCGTCTCGATGTAGCGCGGATTGGACGCCGAATCGCCCAGAGTCTCCCGCAGTTTGTTCACGGCGGTGTTCAGGCTGTGATCGAAATCTACGAACGTGTCGGCAGGCCACAGTTTCTGGCGCAACGCTTCCCGCGTGACCACATCCCCGGCGCGCTCCAGCAGCATCGCCAGCACCTGGAACGGCTGCTCCTGCAAGCGCAGCTTCGCGCCGTTCTTGCGCAGTTCGCCCGCGGCGAGGTCGAGTTCGAAGACTCCAAACCGCGCGATTCTGGGGGAACTGCCTTGGAAAGCGGGCATGACAATGACCGAGTGGACAATGACCGATAGAAGACCGACGACGCGTAGTGTAGCATCAAGCCGCGCCTCGCCCGCATTCGCATACGTAACTGTCGCCAGCTTCTGTGCGGCGTACAATAAACGCGTGGTCAATGCTCAACGACAGAACGATTCCCACAAGCATCACCGGCACGCCATTTATGCCACGGAAACTTCGGGCCTGCTGCTGATCGCTTTTCTGCTGCTCGCTCTAACGCTGATTCGCTACTGGCACGTCATTCACTGGAGCGTGCGCTGACGGTGGCTTCGCTGCAGCCTGAACCGCTGCTGGTGG
Source organism: uncultured Acidobacteriaceae bacterium (assembly GCA_963703635.1). Classification (GTDB taxonomy): domain Bacteria; phylum Acidobacteriota; class Terriglobia; order Terriglobales; family Acidobacteriaceae; genus Sulfotelmatobacter. Next base: position 24,667 of record CAVPEZ010000034.1, on the reverse strand, counting down.
TTGTGCTGGGGCCCACTGCCAGCGGAAAGACGGCGCTTTCTCTCGCTCTCGCAGAGCGCTTCCACGGCGAGATCGTGAACTGCGATTCGGTCGCCATGTACCGCGAGTTTGACCTCGGCACGGCCAAGCCCACTGCACCAGAACGAGCACGGGCTCCGCATCATCTGCTCGATTGCGTCACACCTGACAGCCACGTTACGGCCGGCGAATACGCGCGCCAGGCGCGGCAAGTGCTGGAGGAGATCAAAACGCGCGGCCATCTCCCAATCGTTGTGGGCGGAACCGGACTCTACCTGCGCGCACTACTGGAGGGACTTTTCCCCGGCCCGCAGCGATCCGAAGATTTGCGCCAGCGATTGCGCGAACGTGCGGAAAGCCGCGGCACCACGTATCTTCATCGCATTCTGCGCCGCCTCGATCGCGCCGCCGCTGAGAAGATTCATGCCAACGACACGCCTAAGCTCATCCGCGCCATCGAAGTTTGCCTCGCCTCGCGCCAGAAGATGACCGAACTCTGGCAGCAGCACGGACGCGATCCGCTGCGCGACTTTCGCATTCTGCGCCTCGGTCTCGATCCCGACCGGCAGGCTTTGTATGAGCGAATCAATCGCCGCGCAGTACAGATGTTCGAAGCTGGATTAATCGAAGAGTCGCAGCGTCTGGTCGAAACGTACGGCAACACCGCAGACCCGCTGTCTTCTCTAGGCTACAAACAGGCAGTGCAGTACCTTCGCGGAGAACTTACGCGCGAACAAGCGTTGCAAGCCGCTCAGCAGGCTCACCGCAACTATGCGAAGCGCCAGATGACCTGGTTTCGCCGCGAGCCGCAAGTCACATGGCTCAGCGGATTCGGCGACGATGCGGAGATTCAGCAGACGGCGGCAGCTCGGGTCAGCGCAGTCCTAACACCTAAGCCCCAAGACCTGCCCTAAGCCCTGCCCTTCTGCTATCGTTTCCTGCATGCCCCGCCCACTCGCGATCCTAATGGTCACTCTCGTGCTCACGGCAGCAACTTCTGCCAAAGACAAATTTCAGCGCCCCGGCCCCATTCATCAGACCCCGGCCGGCGAAAAATGGGCCGAGAAAACGCTGCGCCACCTGACTCTCGAAGAAAAGATCGGCCAAGTGTTCATGATCTGGTGCCGCGCCAGCTTTCTCAACGTCGAGAATCCCGAATACCTGGAATGGCAAGAAGACATGCAGAAATATCACGTGGGCTCTTTCGCCATGACCGTCCATGTGGACGGTCCTTATCTTCTGCGCAGCGAACCCTACGAAGCCGCCGAGTTGCTCAACCGCCTCCAGAGCGAGTCGAAGCTGCCGCTGCTTTTCGCTGCCGATTTTGAACGCGGCGTCTCCATGCGCCTGATGGGAACCACGGTCTTCCCCCACGCCATGGCTTTCGGCGGAGACGGCAACCCGGAAGACGCCGAAACGTTCGGCCGCATCACCGCCGAAGAAGCGCGCGCCATCGGCATTCACTGGAATTTCTTCCCCGACGCCGACGTCAACTCGAACCCCGCGAATCCCATCATCAACACGCGCTCCTTCGGAGAAGATCCCAAACAAGTCGGCGATCTGGTCGCGGCCTACATCAAGGGCGCGCATGAAGGCGGAATGCTGACCACGGTCAAACACTTTCCCGGTCACGGCGACACCGCCACCGATTCGCATCTCGGCGTGGCCAGCGTCAACGTAGACCGCGCTCACCTCGACTCCATTGAACTGCCGCCCTTTCGCGAAGCAATCACGGCGGGAGTCGATTCGGTCATGGTGGCGCACGTGACTGTGCCCGCGCTCGATCCCGACCCCGACCATGTAGCTACGATTTCGCCGCTGATCGTCTCTGAGCTGCTGGAAAAGCAGCTCGGTTTCAAGGGGATTATCGTCACCGACGCGCTTGATATGGCCGGCCTGACGCACCTTTTCTCAAACAACATCGGCCGCGCCGCGGTTGAGGCTTTCAAAGCCGGCAACGACTTGTTGCTCATCCCCGCCGACTTTCCCGCCTCCTACAACGCCATGCTCCAGGCAGTTCAGTCGGGCGAGATCTCCCGCGAACGCCTTGATCACTCTGTGCTTAAGATCCTGAAGGCAAAGGCGTCTCTCGGACTCCAGGATGCCCGCCAGGTGGACGTAAAAGCCGTCGCCAATCTGGTTGCCAAGCCGCAGAATCTGGCTTTCGGCCAGCAGGTGGCCGATGCTGCGGTTACGCTGGTGCGCGATAACGGCAAGGTTCTGCCGCTCCCGCTCAAGAATCGGGGAACCGCGAAGGGCACGCTTCCGTATACCACAACAGAAGAGACGCGCAATCAGGTGGTCGCGGTGCTCTTCTCCGACGACGTGCGGACGGACTCCGGACGCGCCTTCGGCCGTGAATTTCGGGCGCGAGTCCCGGATGCGCACGTGCTCTATGTGGATCCGCGCATCGCCGCCGGCATGAGCGACGAAGTGTTGAAGGCAGTCGACGAGGCAAAGACTGTGGTAGCCGCTGTGTATGTGGTCCCGAGCGCGGGCAAGGTAGGGAACTCGGTTGCTATGGCCGATGCGACCGGAGCGCTGCTGCAGCAACTGCTCGATCGCGCGGCAGAGAAGACTGCGGTAGTCGCCATGGGCAATCCCTACCTTGCGGCGGACTTCCCCAAGGTGGAAAATTATTTGTGCACCTTCTCCAACGCGACGGTGTCGGAGCTAAGCGCAGTCAAAGCCCTGTTTGGAGAAATCGCCATTCGCGGCCATCTTCCCGTGAGCATCCCGAATGTTGCCCGGCGAGGCGCTGGCATCGAACGTCCGGTCCGTCCGGTCCAGGTTGCTAGTGGAGCAGACTAATATGCGCAAGAATAGATTCTCTGTTTACGTCTTAGCCGCAGCTGGCCTCGCGGCGCTACTGATCCTGTCCGCATGCAGCGTGAATGTGAAGAAAGAGGCCAACGGGCAAGACAAGCAGGTCGACGTCAACACGCTCTTCGGCGGCGTCCACGTCAGCAAACAGGCGGACGTTTCCGACATCGGCCTGGCGGTTTATCCCGGCGCCCACCCGAAAGAAAAAGATTCCGCGGGCAGCGATAAGAGCGCCAACGTGAATATCTCCGGCTTCGGCTACGGAATCAAGGTCGTGGCCATCGAGTACGAGTCCGACGATGCGCCTGCCAAAGTGGTCTCGTTCTATAAAGACCAGCTGAAGAAATACGGCAATGTGCTGGAATGCCACACTTCCCACCTCAACCTTGACACGAAAAGGGGACACCGTTCCTTGAGCGGTTCGAACGAACTGACCTGCAAAGGCGACCACGGTAGCAACATCGAACTGAAGGCGGGAAGAGAGAACGATCAGCACATCGTGGCGGTCGAACCGCAGGGTAAGGGATCGAGCTTCTCGCTGGTTTACGTCCGCACCCATGGTAAAGATAAAGATGCGGATATTTAGGATGTGATCTTGCGCCGATTTTGGGTGGCGCAGCGCTTCAGCGCTGCGATACTGGCTTACTTTTGAGGGCTTTAGCCCCCGAGGGACCTCCTTAAGGAGAATTTATGACTCAACCAATGTTTCTTCGCTACATCCTGGCAGCAGCATTCGCCATAGCTCTGGCAATTCCCGGCTTCACCCAGACTCAAAAATCAGACGACAATAAGGACGATCACTTCGACGTCCGCAGCACCGTCGGCGACCTGCACCTCGGCAAAGATGCCAACGCCCAGAAGACCGGACTCCCTTTGTATCCCGGAGCCCGCCCCAAACAAGAGAAGGATAACGATCCTCTCAACTTTGGAATCTTCACCGAAGCCTTCGGCTTCAAGATAGTGCTCGCGAAATACGAATCCGACGACGCCCCCGGCAAAGTCATTGACTTCTACCGCGAGCGCCTGAAGAAGTACGGCAAGGTTCTCGAATGCCATACCAAAGAACACGGCGGAAATGCCCACGCCGACTTCGACGACGACAAAGACTCCAAAGGATCCAAAGAATTGAAGTGCGAAGGCGACAACACCGGCCCGGTCACCGAGCTGAAAGTCGGCCGGGAAGACAACCAGCACGTAGTCGCCATCGAACCAAACGACGGCCACACCGGCTCAATCCTTGCCCTGCTCTACGTCTACGCGCGCGGCAAGCACGGCGACATCTGATTTGCGTGGAGAGCACCGCCAGGAGAGCTTGGTCGCGGAACTGGCCTCGAGGCTGACACCGAGAAGTGGTACCTGATTCCCTAGGGACTGGTGTACAATTTGCGGCGAATGCCACGCCGCAAGCCAGTCCTCGCCGAAAGAAACCCCAGCAACTGGTGGCAAGGTCTAAGCACAGGCGAAAGAGTCCTAGCCCTCATTGGTTGTCTCACGCTAATCGCTGCATCCCTTATCGTGCCCGAAGTGCGCAAGGCCCTTCGACTGAAGGATGAGCCCGTGGTCGTGGTACCGGCTGGGACAATGCCGAAACCGCCGCTGGACGCGACAAGACCTGAAAGCGATGATGGAAAACAGCCTACGAAGCCCCCGCCCTTGAAAGTGGTACCGCTGCCTAACGCGCAACCCGTGGTGGAACAACGGAAACTTTTCGCTAAACGCGTACAACCGGGACATGAGTCAGGTACGCCCGGCTTGCTGTCCACTGCGGTTCCGCCAGCATTGGATCCGTCAATACGCACCTTTGTAGTGGCGAGTGATCTTACGGTGGCGGCGAACGGCAAGGAATGTGCGCTGACGGCAGGCGACGTGATAACGCGTATCACGGATACCCCGGATGAGGACAACGCCGTGAGTGTTAGGGTTTTGACTAGCAAGAAATCGGATTGCCCGGCCGACCAAACAGTAACCGTGAGAGTCGAGGACTTGCAGGAGATGTACATTAACTCACACCAGCGGCGCTGAACGGCTGGAGGGCGCCTCGTCGTATCGCGAAGTGGCGGGATGGTTGGCGTGATTCTATTCGCCTCATGGATTCTCCGATATGTTCCAACTGGAACACTCGTCTACGCACCCGCGCTCTGCCCCTGGAACTTTACCTCGACCAGCTCGCGGTCCTCGTCGGACGCCTGGAACATGGCGCGCGGTTTCAGGTTCATGAAGCTGGCCACAAACACCTCGGGGATCTGGCCGATGCGTGTGTTGTAGGTGTTGACGTCGTCGTTGAAGAACTCGCGCCGGTCGGCGATGCGCTCTTCCAGTTCGCTGATGCGCTGCTGCAGCTTGAGAAAGTTTTCGTTGGCCTTGAGCTGCGGATAATTTTCTGCGACGGCAAACAGCCCGCGCAGAGCGCCCGTCATCATCAGATCAGCCGTGGCCTTCTGCCCGATGCTGGCCGCATTCATCCCGGCCGCCCGCGCCTGCGTCACCGCCACCAGCGTCTGCTGCTCATGCTGCATGTATCCCTTGACAGTCTCGACCAGGTTCGGGATCTCGTCGTGACGCTGCTTGAGCAGCACGTCAATGTTGGCCCATGCGCGGTCGTTGTCATTGCGCAGCCGCACGAGTTCGTTGTAAAGGATGACTACGTAGACGAGCACTCCCACTGCAAACAGTAGGAACGCCGCCCCCTGGATCACGCTTCCGGCCATCTTGTTTAGCCTCGTGCCTCGATCTCTCCCACAGGAATGATTCCAGTGAAACAGCAGACCGGGCAGGCACGCAAGTAACTTAGGAGGCAGCGTCCGACGTTACCAAATCCGCCCGCGGAAATGGTTCGGAAAACAAGAAGGGCTGAGCCTACAGGCCCAGCCCTTCAGAAACCAGCTCAGCTGAACTCAAGGCTTGTGCGGAGTCAGATCGCACTGGTGCTTCACTTCGTCCAGGTTCAGGCCTGCGGGGGAGAACTCGGCGATCTTGAAACCAGTCCTGGCTCTGACTTCCACATTGAATACCTGCGCGCCAATCATGCCGCGGACTGTGCCTTTGTCCATGTCGAGGACGCGTCCCCGCACCCAATTCCAACCTTTGTGGTCGTGGCTTCCATCGATGCGGACCAAGACTTCCATTTTAGGCTGGCCCCAGAAGCCCGGATAGTCGGGCCTTCCCAGGTTGAGGCCGAGATTGAAGTCGGCGTGCTCATACTTGCCGTTGGAGCATACGAGTTCGACTCGCGGTTTGTAGTCCGGGTCTTCCTTGAAATAATTGTTCGCCAGCAACTCGAACCGGACTTTCTTCGCGCCGGTCATCTTCTCTTCCGACTGAAACTCCATCCAGTTGCCGCCGGCGCTGACGCCGTCTTTTTCGTCTTGATAAGGGCTCATGGCGCCCTGCTGGGCCCGCGCCGGCAGGGCCGCCGAAGCTGCCAAGAGGAAGGTCGCGAACACTGCCATTGCGGCTGCGGTGTAGCGATTCTTCTTGTAAAGAAAAGTAAATGCTTTCAAGGTTTCCTCCCGTACAAAACCTATCGCTTTCCTTTTGAACCCTGGAGGCCACCAAAAGTTGCGTGGCGAGCCTTCTTTTCGCGCGGCGCAGCTTCAGTGGCTGATCTTCAGATCGATGTATACCTGGGAACGGTCGTCGAACTGGCTGACGGACTTGGTGTCGCTCTTGTGGCCGTTGTACTGAGCGTAGACTTCATAGTCCACGGTGGAGAGGCCCGGGAAACGATAGGTGCCCTCCTGGCCGACAATGTAGGTCTTCACCGCGTGGGTGCGGCTGTTGGTCAAGTAGACGATGGCCCCGGCCACGGGGTTGTCTTGCTGGTCGAGCACTTTGCCGTAGAGCAGGCGGCCTTGGGCTTTGTCTTTCTTGTCGGGAGCGGCCTGGGCCGCCACGGCAATGACGAGAAGGAGCGCGCCGGCGATGAGATGGGCGTTCTTGAGAGCCAGGGTTCGAGTCATCGGAGTCTTTCGTCTTTTGTCATTCGTTCTGCTTTAGCTAATCTGCTTTACGTAATCGGCTTTGCTCATCGTCTGCACTGTTTATCGGGTCAGGTGCAAACCGATATCCACACGCTCGTCATACTCTACGTGGACAGGGACCTGTTCCGCCAGATGCAAGGGTTGGCCCTCTTTGGTTTTCACGCCCTTGAGATCGGCCCAGATCACATAGTCGGCCTTGCCGGCTGGGACGCGCTGGGCGAATTCGCCGGAATGATCGGAATAGACCAGCCACTTGGGCTTCTTATCGGGCACGCGGCGAATCTTGACCGTTATGCCATAGACGGGATGATTGTCGGGATCCCAGACGGTTCCGAAAATAAGGGCGTACGGGTCGGTCGGTTTCAGTTTCCTGGTTGCAGGAGAAGCAGTGGCCAGCGGCAAGAGGTGCGAGCCCAGCGTAGCAAATAAGAAAAAAAACAGAAAGCAGAACGAAGACAAGCGCGCGATCAGGAAGGTGTGCCGGAGCCTGCTACTCGTCACCGTCTTCGGTCTCCACTTCTTCTTCCTCTTCCACGTAGCCGGCCTCGACCGCCTTCAGTTCCAGCGGACTGGTAGTCACCACTTCGAAGTCCGTGCCGCACTCGGGGCAGGAGACGATCTCGCCCTCGTCGACCTCTTCCTCTTCCACATCCAGATCAGTTTCGCATTCAGGACAGAGAACCATGATTCCTCCGCTACCGTTCGATGCCATTTCTTAGATCCGCTTGCTTAGATACGCCTGATAATATTTAGATTCTTCGCCCACCCGAGGTCAAGGGGCGGAGGGTGCAAAGGCCAAACTTTTGTCCGGCCGTAACCGGCCGCGGCCTTGACATTTCTTATGCCGGAGCCTACATGATTTCTCCTCTGAAGAAAAGACCGTGGCTTATAGCCGTCCTGCTGGCGCTGGCCGTCAGCAGCGCTGCGCAGGCGCAAAGCCAGCCAGGACTTGGTGCGGCGGAGCCCATGGCTGTCGACGCCCGCATCTCGGCAGCGTTGCGGCAGGTTTCCGCCGGGCGTGTTCGGGCAAATATTGAGAAACTAGCCAGCTTTGGAACGCGGGCAACACTCTCGGCACAGGACCCGGATTCGATCGCCGCGGGACGCGGGATTGGCGCCGCACGGGAGTGGATCAAAGCAGAGTTTGAACGCTATGCCAGCGATTGCGGCGGCTGCCTGGAAGTGAAGACCGACCGCTTCACCGAGCCGGCCGGCGACCGGATTCCCCAGCCCACCGATATCACCAATGTTTATGCGGTCTTGAAGGGAACGGATGCGGAGAATGCGAAGCGCATCGTGCTGGTGACCGGGCACTACGATTCGCGCAACAGCGATGCTGCTCGACGGGAAGGGCGACGCTCCGGGGGCGAACGACGATGGCAGCGGAACGGCCGTCAGCCTGGAATGTGCGCGGGTGTTGAGCAAGCTGAAATTTCCGGCAACGATTATTTTTCTGACGGTCGCAGGCGAGGAGCAGGGACTGAACGGCAGCCATCATTTCGCGAAGACTGGCGAAGGAGCAAGGATGGAATCTCGAAGCGGTGTTAAACAATGACATCGTGGGCGGAGACAAGAGCCCGGAGCAGGATCACTCCGTGGTGCGCGTGTTCTCCGAGGGATTGCCGGCTGCGGCCACGGAGCAGGAGATCCGGCGGATTCGAGGGTTGGGCGGGGAGAACGACTCCAGTTCGCGGCAATTGGCGCGCTATGTCGCCGATGTGGCCCGGGCTTATCGGGATGAGGTGGCTGTGAAGCCGACGCTGGTTTTCCGGCTGGACCGCTATTTGCGCGGAGGCGATCACTCTTCATTTAACCAACAAGGATTTGCCGCGGTGCGTTTCACCGAGTTCCGCGAGGACTTTCACCACCAGCACCAGAACGTGCGCACAGAGAACAGCATTGAATATGGCGACCTGCCCAAGTTTGTGGACTTCGATTATGTGGCGCGCGTGGCGCGGCTGAATGCGGCGACGCTGGCGTCGCTGGCATTGGCGCCAGCGCCCCCGGCGAACGCGCACTTGCTGACCAAGGATCTAGAGAACGATTCGACGCTTACCTGGGACGCGTCCGCGGGCGGGCGAGCGGAGTATGAGGTTTTATGGCGCAGCACGAGCAGCCCGGAATGGGAGCACGTCCAAAAGGTTGGCAATGTGACTCGCACCACTCTGAAACTTTCGAAGGATAATGTCATCTTTGCAGTGAGGGCCGTGGATGCCGCGGGGCACCGGAGCCTGCCGGTAGTGCCCTTGCCGGAACGTTGAGTTTGGGTATCTACTCTAAGAACAGCCAGTGCCAAGAAGAGCGTGTGCTAAGAACGGCATGAGCTAAGAGGAGCGTTACCTTGCGCAGTCGCGGTCGAGAGATGATGTTAAGCTTTCCGCCCTTTACCCCGGCGGTGATCTGGCTGCTCGGAGTCAACACAGCGGTGTTCCTGTTGCTGTCGGCGTTCGGCTCGCGGGCCGTCATTCAGTGGGTGTTCGTGAATCTCGGCCTCGTCCCCAACATGGTGGTCTTCCATTTTGCGATCTGGCAGATCGTTACCTACAGCTTCATTCACGCCGGCTTCTGGCACTGGTTCGGAAACATGCTGGGGATTTGGATGTTCGGCTCGACGTTCGAAAGCTCGTGGGGTACACGGCGGTTCCTGGAGCTGTTCTTTACGGGCGTGGTGGGAGCTGCGCTGACTACGATCATTCTTTCTTTCGCACACATCCTGAGCACTCCCAACACTCAGACCGTGGGCGCTTCCGGCGGCGTGTATGCCATTCTGATGGCTTTCGGCCTGGTGTTTGGCGAGAACGAAATCATGATGATTCCGTTCCCTTTCCTGATCAAGGCAAAATACTTCGTGCTGATCCTGATCGTGGTGACCGTGGCGTTTGCCATCAGCGGGGGTGGAAGCACGGCCTACCTGGCCCATCTGGGCGGGTTGCTCTTCGGATACCTTTACGTGAAGTTTTCGCCCGCACGGGGAATGTCGGGGAAGTTCTCGTTGTCGGAGTGGTGGTACGGAATGAATAATTCCTATTACCGGTGGAAGCGGCGGCGGGCGGCGAGGAAGTTTGAAGTCTACATGCGCAAGCACGACCGTGACGTTCATTTCGACGAGCATGGGAACTATGTGCCGCCGGATGACGATCCGCGCAAGGGGAATGGCGGGTCGAAGTCGGGCTGGGTGAATTAGATTTGCTGGCCACGGATCTGCGAAGATTCACTGCAAGCAAACCACTCCGCTCGCTTTCGCTCGCTCCGGTTGGGATGACAGAGTTTTGTGAGGCTTTCAATCCGCGAAGAACGCCTGAAATTCCGCCAACACTTTCGGCGATAGCGCTTCCCGCCCGGCTTTTCCTTTGAATCCCAAATCGTGACCTGCGCCTTCCACGGTGAGAAGCCTGGTCTTCGCCGGGATTAGCTTTAAGGCTTGTTCAATTTCTGCGATCGAAGCGAAAGGATCACGCGTGCCTTGAACAAAGAGGCTAGGGGTATGCAGATGGAAAAAATGCTGGGTGCGAAGCTGGTCGGGTTTGCGGGGCGGATGCAGGGGATAAGAAAGCAAGAGCAAGCCCGCAAATTCTTCCGGGGCTTTTTCTGCGGCCTTCCCGGTATGTTCGGCGCAGAGCATGCTTGATTGCCTTCCGCCGTAGGAGTGGCCGCCGAGGAAGATACGGCCGGCGGCTAGAGGCTTGATGGCGGCGGCTGCGTTCTTCAGTCCGGCGCGGTCGCGCTTGGCGTCACCGGGTCCCGGCGGACCGTAGGGGCGATCCTGACGATAGGGCAGATCGCAGCGCAGCACGATGAAGCCGGCGTTGGAAAAAGATTCGGCCAACGCAATCAGCAGAGGAGCCTGGCAGTTCGATCCGGCGCCGTGAGTGAGAACAAGTCCGTTGCCGTTAGGATGGGCGGGACGGTGCAGGAGGCCGCGCACGAACGGGTCCACTGAGACATCGGTGAAGACTTGCGGGCTGGAGTCGTAGGGCATGGATGACTTGTTGTTTAAGACTTCGGAAGCTCGAAGGGATTCCGCCTAAGTACCTCAGGGGCTGAAGCCCAATCCTAACTGCTGCCTCTCACGCAGGCCTGGAAGGCCTGCTCCACCCGGTTGCTCTCCTCGAGATCCCAGCCACTGCGCCTCGCTGCGCTCGGCTGGACCCTTCGGCTTCGCTCAGGGCAGGCTCGCGAGGCGCCCGTCCCCACATGCGTTCAACCTGCCTAGACGCCTACTTCTTCCAGCTTCTCGTACACTTTCAGGATTTGAATCTCGTTTCCTAACCTTGCCCAGCAGCGAAGCAGTTCGGGGTCTTCCTGCGCTGTGCTGCGGGACTGCTCGGAGTTCCAGTATCGGAGCAGCACGTAGTGAGAATCGCCGCTGCGATAAAGAAGATCGCGGCCGTATCCTTTTTTCGCGACGATGATGTTGAGTTCGCGAATGGTTGCGAGCGCAGCGGCCTCCATGCCCGGCAGAGGCTCCCAGATCGCGATGGATAAAAATTCCTGGGACATACTCCGCGATTATAGCTTCTGACGCGCGGCGATGCGTTTTTGTGGGGGGCGCTTCACCGTGCCCGCTTCTTCCGCGGTGACTACGTGAAGACGCATGAAATTAGTGGAACCTGATGCCTGACGGGTGCCGGCGACCACTCCCAGCACGTCTCCGGCTTTCAGCAATCCGCGGGTCAACAACTCAAACTCAGCCACGTCCACCATGCTATCGCTGGAGAGGCCCTGGCCGCACTTCATGGGATGCACGCCCCAGTAGAGGTTGGTGCGCTGGGCGACGGTGGAGTTTTGAGTAAAAGCGTAGATGGCGGCTTGCGGGCGATATTTGGAGATCATGCGGGCGGTGTTGCCGGTCTCGGTGAAAACGGCGATGGCGCCCATGGGCAGGTCTTCGGCGGCGTGCGCGATCGATTCGCAAATAGTTTCGGCGACGGAAAGGCTGTGCCGGTCGCGGCGGCGGCGGGGCAAAGTGAACTCGCCCATGTTGCTCTCGGCCTCGACGACGATGCGCGACATCATGGCGACCGCCTCGCGGGGGTAGCGGCCGCTGGCGGTTTCCGCGGAGAGCATGACCGAATCAGAGCCGTCGAAGATGGCGTTGGCCACGTCGCTGGCTTCGGCGCGCGTGGGGCGGGGGTTTTCGATCATCGACTCGAGCATCTGCGTGGCCGTGATCACGGGCTTGCGCCAGACGGCGGCACGGCGGATGACGTGTTTCTGAATGACCGGAACTTGTTCCGGCGCCATCTCGACGCCCAGATCGCCGCGGGCGACCATCACGCCATCGGCAGCTTCGAGGATTTCTTCGAGGTGGTCGATGGCCTGGGGCTTCTCCAGCTTGGCGATTAAGGGCGTGTCGCTGCCGTGGCCGGTGACGATTTGCCTGACCATGTTCACGTCGGCGGCGGAGCGTACGAACGAGAGCGCAATCATGTCCACGCCGTGTTTGAGGCCGAACTCGAGATCCTTGCGATCTTTCTCGGTCAAGGCGGGGATGGACAAAGCGGTGCCGGGCAGATTGATGCCCTGATGCTCGCCCAGAGTTCCGCCGTTCAGGACTTCGCAGACTACATCTTTGCCGCGCAGGGCGCGCACGCGCAATTCGATGAGGCCGTCGCGCAGGAGGATGCGCGCGCCGGGGGTGACTTCGCGGGCGAGATCGGGGAAGGTGGTGGAGATGCGCGCCGGCGTGCCGGCGATGTCGCTTGGAGTAATGATTACGGTCGAGCCGCTTTGCAGCTCGATGGGTTCGTGGCGCTCCAGGCGTCCAGTGCGGATTTTGGGGCCTTGCAGATCCTGCAGGATGCAGACGGTGCGGTTTTCCTGTTCCGCAGCGCGGCGCAGGCGTTCGATGTTAATGGCGTGATCCTCGTGAGAGCCGTGAGAAAAGTTCAGGCGGGCGACGTCCATGCCGAGGCGAAGCAGGTCGAGCATCGCGGCTTCGGTGTGGCAGGCCGGGCCGATGGTGCAGATGATCTTGGCGCGGCGCTGCAGGGCTTCGAGCAGGCACTGTGAGAATTGGTTTGCGGATGGGTTCTCGCCTCATGTGAGTGGTTATTGTAATTGAGGCGAAGTCCGTGCGCTCCAGTCTCTCTGTTCGGGGGAAATTGAAAGCGGGCTCTGCGTTTGGCGTGACGTTGCAAACTTTATGGCAGGTCTACGTCGAGAGCGTAGATTTCCTGGATGCTAAGGTCGCGGAGCACAAGCGGGGAACCATCGGGAGCCACGCCCGCCCAGCCAACCCAATACCCCGTTATCCCCTCTGGAACCTCGAAAGCCGCGACGCGCTCAGTCTTGCGGTCAGCGATACGAACACGATAGACGACCGGAGCGTGCCGGTCTGCAAAGTCGGAGACGTACACAAATTTGCTGTCGCCTGACCATTGTGGCCAGCTAAGGCCCGGATTCTTGTGGCTCATCAATTCAGACCATTTCTGCGTCTCCGCGATCGAATAAGAACAGCTTGCGATTGCCGGGCGCATCCATGGCGACGATGAATCGATTGTCCGGGGAAACTCGCGGCGAAAACATCCCTTCGGATCCAGGAATCATCGACTCACGGCCGGTTCGCAGGTCAACGGAAGAAATCCGCGGTTGGACAGCCGATCATGTATTCGCCAAAGATCAAAGAATTGCCGTCTTTGGACCAGGTCGGATCCAGTTCCGCACCTTTCCCCTTGGGAAACCACTTCCGGTGTGCCGCCCTCGGCCGAAACCACGTATATCTTCCAGACTCCCGTCAGGGAGCAATCCTGAGAAGGCAATCCGTGTGCCGTCGGGAGACCAACGGGGCAAGCCGGCGGTGAGTGGTGGATTGGTCAGTTGCGTCCGCTCGGTACCGTCCACTCTACTTCGCCAAAGGATGCCTTCGGGAAATGTCACGTAGGTGAGCCATTTTCCATCTTTCGAGAAGTCCAGTTGTTCAGCGGAAATTCCGGAGAGATAGGGCTCCAGCTTGCGCGACTTCAAGTCATAGCGGGCCAACTCTCCCCGGATTTGACCACCTGTAGCAAAGACTTGCTTGCCATCCGGACTTGGAGTTGGAGCTCCAAAAGCTCATTGCGCCGGTTGTAAGCTGAATCGGTTTGGCGGTTTTCCTGGGGAACAGCGATTTTGCTTCGCGCGATGGCCCAAATATCGCCACCGACTGGTATAAATGGGCTGAACCTGTTTCCTCTCCCCACAGTAAACAGAAAATACCTTCCGTCGGGAGTCCAATTCATATCCACGATCGGGCGGTGTTCGCCCGAAAACAAATCCATGGCGTGCAAATTGGTTCCATCGCTGAACACCTCCCACAGGGAGGAAGCGCGTTCGTTCCAAACGAGCATGCGCAAGACTTTTCCGTCAGGCGACCAACGAATGAGTTCGACAGACCCGTTTTCAATTCTGACGAGTTTCTGCGCGTCGCTCCCATCCTTTGCGGAAATGTATAACTCAGTGGCGCCGGAAGCCGAGCTACGAGTCGCATAGGCGATTCTTTGTCCGTCTGGCGACCACTCTGCGGAGTGGCCGATGAGATTTCCCAGGCGGTGCGCCTGACCACTTGCGATGGACAAGCTCCACAAAGGTTGATCGAACGCGTAGCTATCAATGACTGGATGCCCCAACAATTCTGTTTTGTCGGGGGAAATATCGAAGAAGGGGAAGCACGCAAAGGGGGTGGGGACTCTGACGACGTCGCCGCCACCGGAGGAAACTTGCGCCAAGTCGGAGCCCGGTTCTGCGAAGAAGACCCGTGGACCGTCCGTGACTATTGAGTTCATCGAGCCACAAGGGCCCTGCACCCTTTATCTGACGATCCGCGGTCAATTGTCTGTAGCGCAGCACCCTTGGAGGCCGCATCGAGGACGCATGCGTAAACCAGTAGAAACCTACGGCAAGAAAAGCGCATAACCCAGCCAACCCCACTGCCCACAATTTCCGCCGGTTCGTGCTCCATCGCGGTGTTCCCGCGCCAAGTAGCGCCGATGCTGTAGGAGGTTGCCTTGCTGTGACTTGACCCACAGCGGGCGCTTCTGCCGGGGCAGATGTCATCAGTGGCGGCAGGAAACGATATCCCCGGCGCGGTAGGGTCTCAATGAAGCGCGGATTGTCGGCGTCATCCCCCAGGGCGTCGCGAACTTTGTTGATCGCTTTGTTTAACCCGTGCTCGAAATCGACAAAGGTGTCCTGGGCCCAAAGTTTCTGATGGAGTTCTTCGCGCGTCACCACCTGGCCAGACTTCTCCAGCAAGGTCACCAATACTTCGAAAGGCTGACCGCTGAGCTTAACCTTTAATCCTCCACGGCGAAGCTCGCCGGAAGGCAAATCGACCTCGAAGTTTCCGAAACGAAGGATGTGGTTGGTGGGCATGGATAAGCGAGTTTAATCTCCGTCCTAGCGGGCTGGCTGCGAGCGACCGGTAGAATTATGCCGTACTCGGCACGATGGTGCTGAGTCGATCATTATAAATCGATGAGTACTCGCACCTACTCAACGGTCTTGAGCTTCCCTACTCGGTGCTGGGGACCTCTACGGAAAGTCCACGTCCAGCGCGTAGATTTCCCGAGTGCTGGCGTCGCGCAAGAACAGAGGAGAATCATCTGGCGCGAGCCCGGTCCAAAACCAAAAGTCATCCATCTTCATTTCTCCGCGGACATCAATTTGGGCCACACGTTCGACCTTGTTGTCACCAAAGCGCACCCGATAAAAGCC
Source organism: uncultured Acidobacteriaceae bacterium (assembly GCA_963703635.1). GTDB lineage: Bacteria > Acidobacteriota > Terriglobia > Terriglobales > Acidobacteriaceae > Sulfotelmatobacter. The sequence continues at coordinate 9,152 of CAVPEZ010000034.1, read as the reverse complement.
AGCCGAGGAATCTGAGAAATAGAGATATTTCCCGCTTCGCGAAAACGCCGGGTAGGCAATTGACGGAGCTTGGAACCATTCCTGCCACTTCTGTCGACTGAGGTCGAACAGCATCAATTTCGTTGCGGGTAGAAGGGCAGCCATGGCCACGATGAAGCGACCATCGGGGGACCAGCGGGGCGAGAATAAGCCCTTGGATTCCGGTAAATCGGAAACACGATTGGACCGCAAATCGAATACGTGAATAGCCGTGGGTGAAAAATTGCCCTCGCCGTAAACTATGCGGGTGCCGTCCTGCGACCAATTCGGGTCCTGCTGCAGGTGGTTGTCGGGCACCAGGGCCTCGGACGTTCCTCCATCCGCTGGGAGCAGATAGATCGACCACACCCCGCCGGGTTTCAACCCCACGAAAATTATGTTCTTGCCGTCAGGGGACCAGCGTGGCATGGAGGTTCGCAGCGGCGGAATGGTCAACTGCAGTCGCTCGCTGCCATCCACCCGGCTGCGCCAGAGCGTTCCTTCTGGAACCAGCGTGTAAGTCACCCACTCGCCGTCGCGGGAAAAATCCAGATCGGCAGCCGAGATTCCGGACAGGTACCGAGCCCAGGCGCGCAGTTGCTGGTCATAGCGCATGAGTTCTCCACGGTCCAGAAAACCGTTTACGAAGATTTGTTTCCCATCCATGCTCGAAACTGGTGTCGAGAAACTCAAAGGACCACTCGTAAGCTCGATGGGATTGGAGGCTCCTCTTTCCAGCAGACCTCTTCTCTCGCGCATTGCATAAATCGACCCACGACCGTTGCGGACTGATCTGAAAATGAAATATCTGCCGTCGGGAGTCCACGAACCTCCTTCATCCTCACGGGACAGCCAGTCGGGGAAGAGAGGATGCAAATTCGATCCATCGCTGGAAACTTCCCAAAGGGACGTTCTCAGGTTATCGGGGTACTTGCTAATCGTGAACCTCAACAGCTTGCGATCTGGCGACCAGCGGAGGTATAGAGGAAAGCCGTGGGTGGGCGCCAATTTTCTGGGCTCGCTGCCGTCCGCTTTTGCGGTATACAGTTCGTTGAATTTGCTATAGACAATGGACTGTCCGTCGGGCGACCAAGCCGCATCCTCCATAAGGAAATCGCCGAGACGACGTGGAGCCGAGCCGCTGGGAACACTGAGCGCCCAAAGCGGGGACATGTCCAGTCCACCACGAAGCAGAAGTTCTGATCGGGCCGGGGAATAATCCAATACCGGGGAGAGCTCGCTGCCAGTCGGATTTGGCAGCGGTGCAAGGCTACTCACAGCCCCGCCCTGCACAGAGACTTGCGCGACGATCCGGCCTGGTGACTGCTCATCAAAGTAAATTCTCGAACCATCGGTGGCCAGGCGTCCTTTCTGCAGACCATCATTGGTGAGTTGGGTATAGCGCAAGACCCGTGGCGGCTTGGGCGGAATGGACTTAATTGCCAGGAGTACGAGGGCCAGAACGACCGCAGCTGCGGAGATTGCGGAGAGCCAGAGGCGGCTCCGGCTTTGTGGTTGAGCAGTTTTTGAAACAGGAGCCTCTGGCCCCGTAAGAGGTGGCGGGGGGATAGCTGGTTGGGCAGCGGGTGCTTCCGGCTCAGCAGGTGCAGTTAGTGGCGGCAGGAAACGATATCCTCGGCGCGGCAGGGTCTCAATGAACCGCGGATTGTCGGCGTCATCCCCCAGGGCGTCGCGAACTTTGTTGATGGCCTTGTTCAGACCATGCTCGAAATCGACAAAGGTGTCCTGGGCCCAAAGTTTCTGATGGAGTTCTTCGCGCGTCACCACCTGGCCAGGTTTCTCCAGCAAGGTCACCAACACTTCGAAAGGCTGGCCGCTGAGCTTGACCTTTAATCCTCCACGGCGAAGCTCGCCGGAAGGCAAATCGACCTCGAAGTTGCCGAAGCGAAGGATGTGGTTGGTGGGCATGGATGCGAGAGTGCCAAGTTCCGTGGGCCTGTCGAGGTGCGCAAGCTCCCAAGAGCAGAACTATAGCACCTGCTCACGAAAACCGGCGTGAGGAATGTGTGGGATGAGAAGGCAGAAACTGCTTTGTTACCAGAGACTTGCAACGGGATAGAAATGGAACCTACAGGGGTCTTGCAATCCATTGAGGTCCCGGGCGATCCAGGCGAAATTGCTGACATCGCACGGCAGTTCGGCAGAGTTCGAGACCGGGCGAAATAAAAACTGAGGAGACCGGTTATGAAAAACATTCGAAATTTCGCGTTCTTGATTTTGGTCGTGGCGGCAGTTGTCGGGGCAAACGCGCAAACCACCTTGAGCGGTAAAGTTCAATTCCCCAGCGCAGTCCGCTGGGGCAAGTCGGTGCTTCCCGCCGGAGAGTATGCTCTCACCATTCCATCAGCTGAGAGGCCGGTGAGGGTGTTGATTCATTCCATGGACGGAAAGACGGCGGCGATTGCGCTGGCAGAGATTATCTCTGATCCAAAACCGGGCGGCAGCTATATCTTTACTACGGGCAGCGGATCGGATCAGCTGGTGCGGTCCATGAATCTGCCGCAACTGGGTTTCTCCCTGGTCTATGCACCTCTGACGGCACGGGAGCACGAAACACTATATGCGAGCTCCTCGCACACCCTGCCGGTACAAACGGCGGGAAAATAATAGCTCGCTCGCGAGCCAGAAATTGAGCATCCCGGTGTTGTTCCGGGGTGCTCTTTTTTTCCCTTCCAGGACTCAGCTACCCTTTGGGATGCGCCACAGCAGTCAGTTCCTTCCCCAGCATGGCCCGCGGGAACAGCATGGCGTTGAATTCCGCGCCCACGAGGACGACCAGGGAAACCATGTACATCCAGACCAGCAGGGCGATGGCGGCGCCGAGCGATCCGTAAATAATGCTGTAGTCGGCGTAATGCTTCAGATAGAAGCCGAACAGCACGGTAGACGAGAACCACATGGCGGTAGCCAGCGTGGCGCCGGGAATTACGCTGTGCCAGGGCTGGGTACGCGGAACCGCGTTGTGATAGATGAGCGCAATCACTGCGATGCTGGTCAGCGTGGCTATCAGCCAGCGGATGGAGGTCCACATGAGCAGAATGTATGGGCTGAATTCACGCGCGGTGTAAAACAGAATATCGGTTTCGATTTTGCTGCCGAAGGCTACCAGCAGAGTGGAGAAGGCCATGGGAACGAGGGCGAAGATGACGAGCAGGAATGCGATCAGCCGCTCCTGAACCAGTCCCCAGATTTTCGGCAGCTCGTAACAGCGGCGGAAGCCTTCCATCCACGAGATCATTACACCGGAGGCAGTCCACAGCGTCAACAGGGAAGCCGTGATGAGCAGGCCTACCGGGCGTTGCGCCGCGTCCCGAAGAAAATTCATTGCCGTATTGCTTCCGGCAGGCAGGATGCGGGATAGCGCGTAAGAGATCTCCCGGATGTAGGGCGCGCCTTTGGGCCAGGTCGCGAGCACCGAGCCCACAACCAGCAGCGCCGGGAAGAAAGTAAGAATGGAGGAATAGGCAGAAGCTTTGGCGATGGAAAAGGCATCGTGCTGGAAGGAACGCCAGAAGGCCAGCCGAAGAAGGCGCAGAAAACGCAGCAGAGCTGGCCCCAGCTTACCGCCGGAGGGCGCGGGTTGCAACGAAGGAAGCGGGCCAGGTTCCTCGATCGGCATGAGTTTCGGGTTTGCGTGCATGAGTGATGCTGTTGCTGTCATCTTGAGCGGAGTGGCCGGGCCGCAAAGCGGGCGGCTACGAAGTCGAAAGATCCCTACGTTTCGACTCTGCTCTCGTCGCGCTCGCCCGCGTGATGAGAATACCCTGCCAAAACTAAGCACCGTGACAGCTTAATAGGGATCCTTCGACTTCGCGGATGCTTCGCTTCGCGAAGCACCCGCTACGCTCAGGATGACAAATCAACACACGCTTCTGGATTGCAGTTTCGCTTACTCCGCTGCCAGTTCCTCGGTTTCGCCCTCGTGGCGCATCATCTCGAGAGCGCGTTCAGCTTCTTCGTAGGCCGCCGAGACTTCCGCCTGTACCTTGGCCGCGGCCTCTTCCATTTCTGGCGAGAGGCGCACGTTGCGGTAATACTCCATGCCGGTTCCAGCAGGGATCAGGCGGCCGACGATCACGTTCTCCTTGAGGCCGCGCAGGTAATCGACCCGGCCGTTAATCGAGGCCTCGGTGAGCACGCGCGTGGTCTCCTGGAACGACGCCGCCGAGATGAACGAGTCGGTCGCGAGCGACGCCTTGGTGATGCCCAACAGCAGCGGGCGCCCGGTAGCGGGCCTGCCGCCTTCCTTGATCACACGCTCGTTCTCCTCGCGGAAGTGGAACTTGTCCAGCTTGTCCTCCAGAAGGAACGTGGTGTCGCCCACGTCCTCGACCTGCACCCAGCGCATCATCTGGCGGACAATCACTTCGATGTGCTTGTCCGAGATGTTGACGCCCTGGAGCCGGTAGACTTCCTGGATTTCGTTCACCAGGTAGGACTGCAGCTCTTTCTCGCCGAGCACAGCCAGGATGTCGTGCGGGTTGAGCGGACCATCCATGAGCGGTTCGCCCGCCTTGACGCGCTCGCCTTCCTGCACGTTGATGTGAACGCCGCGCGGCACAGAATATTCTTTTTCGGTGCCGTTGTCGGCCTGCACATACAGTTTGCGCTGACCTTTCGAAACCTCGCCGAACTTCACCGTGCCATCGATTTCGCTGATGACCGCGGTCTCGTGCGGCTTGCGCGCTTCGAACAGCTCGACTACACGCGGCAGACCACCGGTGATGTCCTTGGTCTTGGTAGTCTCGCGCGGGATCTTCGCCAGTACATCGCCGGGAGAAACCGCGTCGCCGTCCTGCACCATGAGGTGAGAACGCGAAGGCATCAGGTAGCGCTTGCTGGCCTTGCCTTTGACCACGATGGCCGGCTGCCGCTTCTCGTCGGGCGAATCGCCAACCACGTGCCGCGACAATCCGGTAACCTCGTCCACTTCTTCGTGGAGCGTAACGCCTTCCTGCAAATCCTTGAACTGCGCCGTGCCGCCGATTTCGGTAAGGATGGCGAACGTGTAAGGATCCCACTCGACCATCACCTTGCCTTGCTGCACTGCGTCGCCGTCGTTGACCTTGAGCTTCGCGCCGTAGATCACTGAGTAGCGCTCGCGCTCGCGGTTCTTCTCGTCGACGACCGCGATCGAGCCCTGGCGATTCATCACCACCAGGTCTCCAGTCTTGGACTTGACCGTCTGCAGGCCGATGAAGCGCACGGTGCCGTTGTTCTTGGCATCGAGGCGCGACTGTTCGGAGACTCGCGACGCCGTACCGCCGATGTGGAAGGTACGCATCGTAAGCTGCGTTCCGGGCTCGCCGATGGATTGCGCGGCAATAACGCCCGTAGCTTCGCCGAGTTCGACCAGGCGGCCAGAGGCCAGGTTACGGCCGTAGCACATGACGCAGACGCCGCGCTTCGATTCGCAAGTGAGCACCGAACGGATCTTCACCCGCTCGATTCCCGCGGACTGAATCGATCCGGCGAGTTCTTCGGTGATCTCGTGGTTGATGTCGACGATCACGTTGCCGTCGTAGTCTTTGATCTTCTCAAGCGAAACGCGGCCCACAATGCGGTCGCGCAACGGCTCGATAATTTCGCCGGCTTCGACGATACCCTGGACATAGATGCCGTCCACCGTTCCGCAGTCGTACTCGCTGATGATGACGTCCTGCGCCACATCGACGAGACGGCGCGTGAGGTAGCCGGAATCGGCCGTCTTGAGCGCCGTGTCGGCCAGACCCTTGCGTGCGCCGTGGGTCGAAACGAAATATTCCAGCACCGTGAGTCCTTCACGGAAGTTCGCCGTGATGGGAGACTCGATGATTTCGCCGGAAGGCTTGGCCATCAGTCCGCGCATGCCGGAGAGCTGGCGGATCTGCTGTTTCGATCCGCGAGCGCCGGAATCGGCCATGACGTAAATCGGATTGATGAAGCCTTCCTTGTCGCGCTTCTGCATCTGTCCGAACATCTCGTCGGCAACTTTTTCCGTAATGGCCGACCAGATTTCGATGACCTTGTTGTAACGCTCGCCGTTGGTGATGGCGCCGTCGAGGTATTGCTGTTGCACGGCGACGACTTGTTTCTCGGCATCCTTGACCAGGGTCTTCTTGCTGTCGGGGATGACCATGTCGTCGATGCCGATGGAAAGGCCGGCCTTGGTTGCGTACTTGAAGCCGAAATCCTTCACCTCGTCGAGCATCTTGACCGTGGTCTCGAGTCCGAACCGCAAGTAGCCGTAGTTCACCAGAGCGCCAATCCCCTTTTTCTTAAGAAGCCCATTGATGAAGGGCATGCCCTCGGGTAAGTGGTCGTTCAGAATGGCGCGGCCCACCGTCGTGTTGACGAAAGCACGCTCCACATGAACCGGCTCGGTATGAATGATGTCCTGATCGTCGTAGGCGTTAGTCAGGTCAATCAGTTCGCCGGTGTAGCGCAAGCGGATGGGAGAGAGCGTTTCCACTTCGCCCATTTCGAGCGCCAGCAAAACTTCTTCAATGTTGGCGAACACGCGGCCTTCGCCCTTCGCGCCCGGCTTGGATTTGGTGAGGTAATAGAGACCCAGCACCATGTCCTGCGTGGGGACGGTAATCGGCTGGCCTGACGCGGGCGAAAGAATGTTGTGCGAGGCCAGCATCAGCACGCTGGCTTCAACCTGCGCTTCCGGAGAAAGCGGGATGTGCACCGCCATCTGGTCGCCGTCGAAGTCGGCGTTGAACGCCGTGCAGACCAGGGGATGAATCCGGATGGCCTTGCCTTCGACGAGCACCGGCTCAAACGCCTGAATGCCCAGGCGATGCAGCGTCGGAGCGCGGTTCAGAAGCACCGGATGGTCCTTGATGACTTCTTCGAGGATGTCCCAAACGATAGGCTCCTGCTGCTCGACCATTTCTTTCGCTTGCTTGATGGTGGTGACGTTGCCGGTTTGTTCGAGCCGGTGATAGATGAAGGGCTTGAACAGTTCGAGCGCCATCTTTTTGGGCAAGCCGCACTGGTGCAGCTTGAGTTCGGGGCCGACCACAATGACGGAACGTCCGGAGTAATCCACGCGCTTGCCGAGCAGGTTCTGGCGGAAGCGTCCCTGCTTGCCCTTGAGCGTGTCGGAAAGCGACTTCAGCGGACGGTTGTTGGCGCCACGCAGAACGCGGCCACGGCGTCCGTTATCGAACAGCGCGTCGACGGCTTCCTGCAGCATGCGCTTTTCGTTTCTGACGATGACTTCAGGCGCGTGCAGGTCCATCAGCTTCTTCAACCGGTTGTTGCGGTTGATGACGCGGCGGTAAAGATCGTTCAAATCGGAGGTGGCGAAGCGGCCGCCGTCGAGTGGAACCAGCGGGCGCAGCTCCGGCGGAATCACGGGGATGACGTCGAGGATCATCCAGTGCGGCTTGTTGCCGCTCCGGCGGAAGGCCTCGACCACTTTCAGGCGCTTCGTATACTTGAGCCGCTTCTGCAGCGAGCTCTCGTTCTTCATCTTCTCGCGCAGTTCAATCGCCAGGCCGTCGGTGTCGATGCGCTTGAGCAGTTCCTTGATCGCCTCGGCGCCCATCATGGCCTTGAAGCCCGCGGGACGGTATTGCTGGTCGAGTTCGCGGAACTTGGCCTCGTCCTTGATGACCTCGCGCTCTTTCACCGGAGCGTCGCCGGGCTCGACCACCACGTAGGCCTCGAAATACAACACGGACTCGAGGTCGCGCAGCGAAATATCGAGCAGGTGTCCGATGCGGCTGGGCAGGCCCTTGAAGAACCACACGTGCGAGCAGGGCGAAGCCAGCTCGATGTGTCCCAGGCGTTCGCGGCGGACTTTTGAGAGCGTAACTTCCACGCCGCACTTGTCGCAGATCACGCCGCGATGCTTCATGCGCTTGTACTTGCCGCAGAGGCATTCCCAGTCGGTTACGGGGCCGAAGATGCGGGCGCAGAACAGGCCGTCCCGCTCCGGCTTGAAGGTGCGGTAGTTGATGGTCTCAGGCTTGGTAACTTCGCCATGAGACCAGCTCCGGATTTTTTCCGGCGACGCCAGACTGATGCGGATGGCATCGAAATCCGCAATCGTGTTTTGCATTTCGAACGGGCTCGAACGAAACAAGGTGTTCCTCCGCTTCCTGCTCTCGAGCAGTACCTAGTAGCGAGTACCTGGTACCGAGTTTTTGTGTCCCGCGCGATTTCGAGAGCTCCCATCCGCGGAACGCTTCTTCTTCAATTCCCTAAGTGCGCCTAGCTTCGAAGTATCGCTTTACGTTCGGTACTCGGTACTAGGTACTCGGTACTGGTTTTCAGTCCGCTGCCGCGCTGGCCGTGGGCTTCTTCTCCCCGGCCTTGATCAGCTCCACATCAAGGCAGAGCGATTGCAACTCGCGGATCAGCACGTTGAACGATTCCGGCACACCCGGCTCCATGGCGGCTTCGCCCTTGACGATGGCCTCATAAATCTTGGTGCGGCCGTAAACGTCGTCGGACTTCGCCGTCAGCAGTTCCTGCAGAATGAATGCCGCGCCGTAGGCTTCGAGCGCCCAGACTTCCATTTCTCCGAAGCGCTGGCCGCCGAACTGCGCCTTGCCACCCAAGGGTTGTTGGGTAATGAGCGAGTACGGTCCGATGGAACGCGCGTGAATCTTGTCGTCCACCAGATGCGACAGCTTCAGCATGTAGATGTAGCCGACCGTGACTGGCTGTTCGAACTGGTCGCCGGTCATGCCGTCGTGCAGAGTCGTCTTGCCCGAAGTCGGCAGGCCCGAGCGCTCCAGCAGCGCCTTGATCTCGCCTTCCTTCGCGCCGTCGAATACTGGCGATCCCATGTACACGCCGCGCGCAAGTGTCGGCGCCACGGCTTCCAGTTCATCGTCGCTCATCTCGGCGATGATGTCGGCGAGCTTCGAGTCCTTGAACAGGGCCTTCAGCTCGCGCCGGATCGCTTCGGTGCGCGTGTTCTCCTTGAGCAAGTTAGTGATCTTCTCGCCCAGGGTATAGCCCGCCCATCCCAGATGGGTTTCGAGAATCTGGCCCACGTTCATACGGCTGGGTACGCCGAGGGGATTGAGAACAATCTCGACCGGCGTTCCATCTTCGAGGTACGGCATGTCCTCTTCCGGCAGAATGCGCGCGATGACGCCCTTGTTGCCGTG
>CAVPEZ010000033.1:0-25901 GCA_963703635.1 uncultured Acidobacteriaceae bacterium | reverse complement strand
TTTATCATTGTACGCGAGCAAATGGACTGGAAATACTGGAGGATCACCAAGGAGCAGCTGGTGGCATCCCTGGATTAGGTCCAAAGCCCGCTGGGCAGTTATCCACCCGTTAGCAGATAGTACAACTTCTTTCCCACGGTAAACCGCAGGAGGATGCCTGCGTTGTGCTGCAAAGCTGGCTTGCCAGCCGGCACCGGTAAACGGGGGCGCGGGCTGATCAGATTCGTCACCTAGCGCAATCATCCCGGTCCAAAACCTACTTCGATCAGACATGGCAGAGTGCGGGCACTATCAGAAAAGATACCACTTTAACTGCTGTAATCAGGCGTGGGTGTTGAAAAAATCCGGTTTCAGAAACAGAGAAAAATTGGGCAATAGAAAATGTCTAGAAAAACCGCGAAAGGGTCGTTTATAGGGCTTCCTAGCGCGGTTTGTTTTGTTTTGAATTTTGCGGGAAGGAGTTTTTCAACGGCCAAAGGACCCTCGAATGGTAGTCCCGATAAAACCTTCAGGGCCGCCTCAGTTCGGCGTCCTCACTTTTCTCAGTCTCCGATTTTCGCACAGGCATGTCACGGACCAGAGCAAAGCTGAAAACAAACAACCAAGATAATGTGGTCAGCACAAAGGAGGAGTACAGACCGAGTCGAGCAACGATCAGGGATTGTCGCGTCCAGAGTCGGCTTATCTCTTCCTCACTAGGGCCGCGTGCACGCAGCATCTCCTCATCCGAAGCTGATCCGAACGTCTGCTTCGCAAACTCCGTTCGCTGGTACCCCACGGAGACGTACACGGACGTTTCGCGTGATGGGATCTCCACGCGGTGGATAAACACTTCGTAAAAAGCAAGATATGCAAGCAGGCAAACCCCACTTACCAGGAGCGCTGACCAGATCATCCTTGTGGGTGATTTCACCGGATTTACGACCACTAAGAAATAGACTCCTAAGCTCACTGCTAGGCACAATGCCACAAGGCCGACGCGCGCGGGACCGTCCATGCTTCCCAGTGGAGGGAAGAGATACGTAGCCGCATCCTTACCCACAATCTTCGAAGCGAATGGCAAGAATACGGCAGCGATAGCCGTAGATAATCCACGAGCAGACTTGTAGTACTGGGTGAGGCTTTGAGGAGGACTTCCGGCCGTCTTCACTTTTGGAGATCCACGTGAATGACGTGATTTGGTTCCCGAAACGGATCGTGCTCACGATCTTCAGGTCTGTATCCAGGCTTTTCCAGATGAACTATCCAGATGGCGTACGGCAACGAGTGGATCGTTGATCGCGTCGGGTCCGGGTTGGCGCGCGGCTGATCACCTTTCCGAAAGTATGTAACGGAAGCTCCTTCAGGGGTGCTATCGACCTCAAGATCGAAGACCAATGAACCTTCGTCCGCCACCACTTTGTATGCGAGTTCGTTTTGTTCCATTGGGCGTAACGCAAGCGCGACCAGAGGTTCGACGCTCTTCTTATCGTCCGACACTCGTATCAAGCGGCTTTTTTGCGTTGATGCCGACGCTGAGTGACTCATCTGCGATATCGCCGCCTGATATGTCTTTTCTAGATCGCTAAAGAACACTTCGGCATTAGGTCTCTGCTCCTTGGTCGTGGCAAGTTGGAGGAACTCATCTTGAGTCACCTGCAATGCGCTCACCGAATCAATGAGTGCCTTCCGCAAGAGAGGAGTGAGGGTGCCACGGTGGTTGCTGGCTTCGTATTCGGAAACCTTGGACTTGACCTGTTGAATGCGTTCCTGAAGCTGGATCGCTTCCCTTCTCAGCAGCTGACTTTGGGAGGCACTAACGGCGACATCTGCTCTGGTGGGGAGTATGAGTCCGGGAATCGGGATGATCTGGAATGCACACTTTGTGTACGGAATCATTTTTTCCGATCTTCCCGGCGGGCTGACTCGTACCTGGACCACAGACCACGTACCACCGACCGCAGTCGGGGGAATGTTGATGGGCACTTCGTAAGTGTCCGTACCAGGCTTCATTGTGACCGAGTTGCCGAGTTCGGCTCTTTCTGGTCCCTCGATGAACACAGTGAGGGGAATACCCTCGACGCTCGGCGCTTGATCTAGCTTAACTCGAACCTTGAAGGGCTCGCCTGCCTTGACCCTGTAGTCGCAATCGAGGCTGGCAGAGGTTTGTCCGATCGCCAGATGTTGACAAAGTATGAGCGTGCACAGCAACACTAAGGCTCGCCCATAACTTCTAGTTCTCACATCCGTTGTCGGCACGCAACGATTTTACACTCAAAAACCCTCGCGCTCTCATTAGCTTTAGCCTTCCCGCGTTTCTTCTAACCGTCTCCGTCTCCAATGCATCGTGCGGTTTGGCCTTGGCGTCCCGCAACCCAGGGCTCTGAGCCAAACTTCTTGGCTCGCATGTCAACCACCAGCCACCGTTCGGCGCGACTGACGAAACCAGGCCATAGCGGTCATTGACCGGGGTCAATGCATTATGAGAGAGCGGCCTGTATACGCAATGCGGCATCTCAGAACGGAAGGAAACAGGTAGGCAAATCAGCTGAAGAATGGCACTTTACCTTGAGGGAAAGACTCCGTTGAGCGCGAATGATCTTTCCCCCAAGGAGGCAACTTTATGAGTCGCGACATCAAGTATATCGGCATGGACGTGCATAAGGAAGCGACTGTGATCGCCGTGCTGAGCGGCAGTGGCAAGCTGGTAATGGAGTCTATTGTCGAAACCAAGGCCAGCAGCATTCAGCAGTTCATCCACGGTCTGCGGGGCGAGTTGCATGTGACCTGGGAAGAAGGGAGCTGGGCGGCTTGGCTGTACGATCTGCTGCAACCCCAGGTGATGCAAGTGCTGGTCTGCGATCCGCGACGCAACGCCTTATTAAAGGAAGGCAACAAGAGCGACAAGATCGATGCGCGCAAGCTGGCCGACTTGTTGCGCACGGGCATGCTGCGGCCGGTCTATCACGGAGAACATGGACTGCGGACGCTGCGCGAGTTGGGGCGCAGTTATCGGACCATCAGTCAAGACCTGAACCGAGTAATGAATCGGATCAAAGCTCTGTATCGTGGTTGGAGCATTCCTTGTGCGGGTACCCAGGTCTATGCTCCGCGTTATCGGGAAGAGTGGCTACAGAAGATCGAGCATGCGGGGGTGCGCCGGCGAGCCGAGTTGCTCTATCAGCAGTTAGATGGATTGCAGACGTTACGACGAACCCTGCGTCCTGAGTTATTGGCGGAGAGCCGGAAACATAAAGCTTCGAAACTGCTGCGCCAGATTCCCTGTATCGGTCCGATCCGGGCCGCCCGCTTGATCGCGTTGATGCAGACCCCGCACCGCTTCCGCAGCAAACGGCAACTGTGGACCTATAGTGGGCTGGGCATTGAGACCCGCGACAGTGCGCAATATCGCTACGTGCACGGACAACTGCAACGTACGAAAAAGCCGCAGCAGATTCGCGGTCTGAATCAAAATCACAACCACGAGATGAAAGAGATCTTCAAGGGCGCCGCGACCCGAGCCAGCTGTGGGGTGAGTCCATTGCGCGACTTCTACGTGGCTTTGCTGGAGAAGGGCATGAAGCCTGAGATGGCGCGTCTGACCTTAGCCCGAAAGATCGCGGCCATTGCCTTGACACTTTGGAAAAAGGAGGAACGTTTCGACGCGCAACAACTAAAGCCGCAAGCAGCTTGAGCGCCGCACAGAACGCAGGTGGCCTCCCAGGTTTCGCGCCTCGGTGGTGACCCATCGTTCTGCGACGCTCGGGTTCGAGGGAGAGTATCCATTCACTCATTAGGCGTTCGGGTGCTGGAATCAGCACCCAGTCTCCGGGTCAATCCTATGCCCCCTCGGATAACCCAAAAAAGCCATAGGCCTCGAGCCTCACATAGGATGATGGTTGGCACTTACGCCAACGGTTGGCTTGCACAGCTTCGCAATGATGGTGTCGGAACCGCTGCATGAAGCCAGTCAAGGAAGACCAGCAACTGCGATCCGTATCCCTGGCGTACTCTGTGGCGCTCCCGGCGTTCAAACCAAAATCTCTCCACGAAGAAGGAAGAAGGGCCTGGGTGCAAGCCCCGATCGAGTCCCACGGAGAGGAGTGGAGAAGTGTTTTTTCTTGACATCCTCTCTCATAGGATGAGTGAAATGGCGATTTTGCAACAACCATCCCCTTTGGCCACCGCCAACTCCATCGCTTTCATTGACTTGCCTGTTTCACAAACGTAGAATTTGCCTCTGATGATCGGCAAAACGATCTCGCACTACCGCATCGTCGAGAAGCTCGGCGGCGGCGGGATGGGCGTCGTTTACAAAGCCGAAGATACGTCGCTCGGGCGGTTCGTTGCGCTCAAATTTCTTCCTGAGGACGTGGCCAACGATCCGCAGGCGCTGGAGCGTTTCCGGCGCGAGGCGCGCGCCGCTTCTGCACTCAACCATCCCAACATATGCACTATTTATGAGATCGGCGACGATGCCGGCCGGCGCTTCATCGCCATGGAATTTCTGGAAGGCATGACGCTGAAGCACCGCATCGGCGGTCGCACCATCGAACTGGAAATTCTGCTGCCGCTGGCCATCGAGATTGCCGACGCGCTCGATGCCGCTCATCACAAGAACATCATTCACCGCGATATCAAACCGGCAAACATCTTTGTCACCACTCGCGGTATCGCCAAGGTGCTCGATTTTGGCCTGGCCAAGCTCTCCTTCACGCCGGGAAGCGGTTCCGATCCCAGTGCGGCAACGGTGGATATGGACCAAAATCTGACTAGTCCCGGCGCAGCCGTGGGCACAGTCACTTATATGTCGCCGGAGCAGGTGCGGGGCAAGCAACTGGATGCGCGGACCGATCTTTTTTCGTTCGGGGCCGTGCTCTATGAGATGGCGTGCGGCAGCGTGCCTTTTCGCGGCGACACTACGGGAGTGATTTTCGACTCGATCCTGAATCGCCAGCCAACTCCGCTGGCGCGCTTGAATCCCGATGTGCCGCAGGACCTGGAGCGCATCATCGCCAAGGCGCTGGAGAAAGACCGCGACCTGCGTTACCAGAACGCGGCCGACATCCGGTCCGACCTGAAACGGTTGAAGCGCGATACGGAATCGTCCATATCGGGCGTGCGGGCGCAGACGACTGCGGCGCCGAAGTCCTTTAAGCGTTTCCTCATTCCCGCGCTCGCGGTGCTGGCGATCGCGGCCTTGTGGGGGATCGGGTTTGGTGCCAAGCGGTTTAGGGGGCGCGCGGTTTCAAATGGGCCCATCAAGCAGACGCAGTTGACGCACAATCCGCCCGAAAACCGACTGCTTGCTACTGCCATCTCTCCTGATGGCAAGCACCTCGCGTTTGCAGATACGGACGGGCTCCATCTCAGCCAGATCCAGCGCGGGGAAGTGCACGATATTGCCCTGCCGGACGAGGTTCAATCTCATCTCGGGTTCGTGAATTGGTTTGCGGATGGTGAGAATCTGTTGCTGAATACCTCGGGTACGCTAGACAAATCTTCTGCGTGGATGGTTTCCATCTTCGGGGGCGTACCACGCAAGGTTTTCGATCATGTCGGGTTGGCGGTCCCTGCGCCGCAGGGTTCCGCGGTTGCCTATGTCAGGTCGCACAGTCTCTGGATCAGGGAAGCGGAAGGAGAAAACGCACGCAAAATTGCCGACGTTCCGAACGGTTGGTGCAGCGGATTTGCCTGGGCGCCCAACGGAAAATACATCGCGCTGATCATGGTGGAAGACTCCGGAAATTCGGGAACTCTGGAAGTGGTGCCTACCAAGGGAGGAGCGCCAAAGGTTCTGATGTCCGATGCCCGATTTGGGTTTGTCGAGCCGACCGGCATGCTCTGGCTGAGAGATGGGAGGGTGCTTTTCCAGTTCCTCGATCACGCCGGGCAGGTCACCTCCACCAACCTATGGGCTCTGGCCGTAAATCCTGAAACCGGCGCCACGGCCGGGTCACCGGTCCAACTGACAAACTGGGTAGGTATGATCTGCGCCTTCTTTAGCGCGAGCGGCGATGGCACTCGTGTCGTGACCACGGTGGGGCGAAATCGAGACGATGTATTCGTGGGAGATCTCTCGGAAAATGGCCGCCAACTCAATTCGCTCAGGCGCCTTTCTGTGAGCAACAGCTACGACTTTGCCGGCGCGTGGACGTTCGACGGCAAGGCGGTCTTGTTTGCCTCGGATCGGGCCGGCCACAACCAGATATTTCGTCAGTCATTGGACCAGCGAAATGCTGAGGCGGTCGCGCCGGGCACTGAAGACCAGCAAGATCCTGTGCCCTCGCCAGACGGGAGCTGGATTCTGTACGTTTCGCAAGCCGGCGGGTCTGATTCACCGTGGCGCCTAATGAGGGTCGCAGCGTCGGGCGGCGCGCCGGAGAAAGTTCTGGAGGTTGCCGGTCGCGATGCGGCTGATTTCCATTGTTCTGTTTTGACGTCTGCGTCCTGCGCGGTCGGCATCTGGGAAGGTGACGAGCTGGCATTCTATAAAGTTGACCCGGTGAAGGAACGGGGCAGCGAACTGGCGCGGGTGAAGACGGCTCGAACCAACTTCATGACCTGGGGCATGTCTCCCGATGGCTCGCAAATCGCGCTTGCCACTGACAAGCTTGCTGATCATATCCTTGTCTTCGATTTGGTCCACGGAACCCAGAAGCCCTTGCCAAAAAAGAAGAGCTGGGCCGTGTACTCCGTGCGTTGGACATCTGATGGGAAAGGGCTGTTCCTGGCGGTGCAAGATATAACTTACTTCCTCGCGCGCGAAGATCTGGACGGCAAGGAAACTGTGTTGTTGGATCGGGGCAAAAATCAGTGGCTCTGCTGTGCCTCGTCCTCACCCGACGGCCGCCACCTCGCATTCAGCCAGCAGACCTACGACTTCAACGCCATGATGCTGGAGAACTTCTAGAGCCGTTCCATCCGCAATTACACCTAATTAAAGCTGGGAAGGTGGTTTGAAACCCTTGCAACGAGTACTCAACCAAAACCAGGCTATTGCAGTGCCGCAACTGTTGTAAACAGCGATTACACTCATTGACCGGGCTGGGGTTAGAGGGCGAGCCAGCGGCTCGAAGCGGACGAACAGTTGCCCGGGGCGACTGTCGTCACATGAACACGTCGTATGAGGTCCCTGAATCGGCACGATCGTGCGATTGGACAGTAGGAATCCTTCGACCACGTTGTCGCCCGCTTCGCGAACGACAACTTCGTTCAGGATGACAGGGCTGTTTCTGCCGCCTTAGCGCGTGCCTCAGCGCGCACTGCCGCAGTGCTTCTCATACTGTTCGATAATGAAATGATCGGTCATGCCCGCGATGTAATCGCACACCACGCGCGGCAAAGATTCCTGCCCGGCTTTCTCCTGGTAGTAATGAGGCAGGGCTGAAGGGTTCTCCATCCAAAAAGCGAACAGCTCGCTGACGATGCGCTCAGCATCATCTTTTTCTCCCGCCAGCGATGCGCTGTAATATAGATTCTCGTAAAGAAAGTCTTTAATCTGTTTGCGCTCCGCTTCCACTTCAAGACTGAAAGCGGCCAGCCGCTCTTTGTGCAGACGAACATCGGCCAGAGTCTCAATCCCAGCCCGCTTGAGCCGCGCCTGCGTGTTCGTAATCAGATCGCCGGCCAGGCGGTTGAACACTCCTTTAAGCGCTTCGTTGAATTTCAATTTGTCCGCAGCATTGGGATAAGTCTGCTCGATCTCGCGGAAAAAACGGTCAAAGACGGCCACGCCGTCGCGGATTTGTTCGAGAGTCAGCAGATGGGCTTCGTAGCCGTCGTCCAGATCGGCGGTGTTGTAGCCGATCTCATCGGTGAGGTCGATGAGCTGCGCTTCAAGCGGAGGCCGCTGGTCAAGCAGATACTCCGCCAATTCAGGATGCCTCGCCGCATCGTAATCGCGCGAGTGTTTGATGATGCCCTCGCGCACTTCGAAGGTAAGATTCAGGCCGCGAAAGGCGGCGTAGCGCTGCTCGAAGTCCTCCACGATGCGCAGCGCATGCAGGTTGTGGTCGAAGAATAATCCGTGAGCGCGCATGGCGGCGTCCAGCGCTTTTTCGCCAGCGTGGCCGAACGGAGGATGCCCAAGATCATGCACCAGCGCGAGCGCCTCGGCTAAATCGACGTTGAGGCCGAGCGCGCCAGCAACAGTGCGCGAAATCTGCGCAACCTCGATGGTATGCGTGAGCCGGTTGCGGAAATGATCGGAGTAGCGCCGCGTGAAAACCTGAGTCTTGTCTTCGAGTCGGCGAAACGCCCGCGCATGGATGACCCGGTCGCGGTCGCGCTGAAAGTCGTTGCGGTAGGGATGCGGCGTTTCAGGGAAGCGGCGTCCGCGGGAATGTTCCACCTGCACCGCATAGCCGGCCAGCATTCGAGAAGTTTACCAGTACCCAGTACCGAGTACCTAGTACCGAGTACCTAGTACGCTCGGTACTGGGTACTAAGTACTGGGTACTAGCTACTGATTTCCCGGCCCTTCCTTAGCCAGCCGCACCTTAGCCGCGTCAAGTTTCTTCTGCGTGGTCGCGAACAGATCGCCATCCAATTCCGAACCTATAGTTTTGTTCCACTCCTCAACGGCACGCTCCCAGTGCGCGGCGGCCAGCTTCAGCCGGCCCGTCTTCTGGTAGAGATCGCCAAGGTGATCCTGCACGGTTGGGTCAGAACCCATGCGCAACGACGCTTTGGTCAGGTTCTCTTCGGCGAGGTCGTACTTGCCAAGTTTGAAATAGGCCCAGCCCAGGGAATCCAGATAAGCCCCATTGGTCGGTTCCAGGCTCACCGCCTGCTTGATGTAGTTGAGCGACTCCTCGAGACGGACGTCGCGGTCGGCATTCATGTAACCGAGATAGTTGAGGGTCGCGGCGCTCTGCGGGTTGGCTGCCAGCACTTTCCTGAACTCAGCCTCGGCCGCATCGTATTTCTTCTCGCGCTCGTAAGTGGAACCGCGCAGGAAGGAGACATACTCTTTGTCCTCGGCCTTGGTGGAAAGCTGTTCGGCTTTGCTAAGAGAATCCTCAGCATCGCTCCAGCGGTGCAGACGCGTGTACATAATCGACAGCCGGAGGTAGACCTCGCGATCTTCCGGCTTGCCTTTAAGCAGTGAGCGCACATCGGCGAGCGGCTTTTCAGGATCGCCGGTGTCGGCCAGTTGAGCGTCCAGCACCATGCGCAGCTCGCGGTCGTCCGGCAGCTTTTGCACCGCTTCTTTGGCAGTCGCTGTAGCTTCCGGCCACTGCTTGGATTCGCGGTAGGTATCGATTACGTCCTGATAACCGGTGCGCGCGTTCTCGTCCCCGAGCGGAATCATCTTGCGAAAGGTTTCAACCGCGGCCGGATAGTTCTCCTGATCGCGATACACCATGCCGAGGCGCTCGATGAAGATGGCGCGATTGTTGCGGTCGGCCTGCGAGTAATTGTTGTCAGCCTTCTCGGTCTTCTTCAGCAGATCCTGCAGGATCTTTACCGCCTCGTCGTAGCGAGCCTGGGCCTCGTAAACCACCGCCACGTTATAGGGAACCTCCAGCGCGTCGGGCACCATCGCCTCAGCCTTCTTCAGGCTTTCGAGAGCCTGGTCGTATTTTCCCTGGCGGCGGTAGATCTCAGAGATGCGGAGGTACGTCTGCGCATCTTCAGGATTAGCGTCGGCGATCACCTTGTACTGATCGAGCGCGGCGTCGACCTGCCCGTCGTTCAAAAGATTTTCTGCCAGGCCGCGAATCGCGTCGAGATTGTCGCGGTCCAGTTGGATGGCGTGTTTGTAGGCGTCGATCGCGTTCTTGAAATCCTTGCGTTGCTCGTAGGTGGCGCCCAGGGCCGCGTACAGCTTGGCCGACCGCCCCTTGTCGGGCACGGAACTGAGCACTTGCAGCGCGTGCGTGGTGTCGCCCTCGTCGCTGTAAAGCAACGAAAGAGTAGTAACCGCTTCTTCCGAGTCAGGATCGAGCTTCACCGCGATCTTCAATTCATTCTCCGCCTTCTGCAAATCGTTGTTCAGGCGGTAGAGGCGGCCCAGCAGAAGGTGGTCGTCGACCTTGTCGGGCTCGATCTTCACAATCTGTTCGTACTGTTCGATGGCCAGCTTGAGCACGTTGTCGGAGCCGTTGCCGCCGCCCGGCATATCGCCCAACGACCGCAGATAAATCCGGCCCAGCAGTTTGTGAGCCTCAAGATTGTTGGGATCGCGCTTGAGAATGTCCTGCGCCTGCAGCACCGCGTCGCGAATGCGTCCGGTCTTCACGTAAAGTTCCGCAAGGCCGGAGGTCAGAAATTCCGAAGACGGATCGGCCTCGATGGCCAGCCGGTACTCTTCCATCGCCCTGTTCGCAAGCTCGCTGCGGCCGTAAACCGTTACCTGCTCCTCGTACATGTGCGCGAGCGTGTAGTGGTAATACGCGGCGGCGCGGTCCAATTTGCGCGGCGAAGCCTTGGAATCCGCGGGCTTGTCCGCGGGCTTGACGGCAGGAGAAGATGGCTTCGATTGCGCGGCAGCGGCTGCAACCAGGAATGACAAAACTAAAACGGCGCGAAAAATTCGATTCATGCTCGACCTGACGACGCTGGAATTAATTCTCGGACCTGACTCTATTAGAACGTTCCTGTTAGAGCTTCGTGCACTTCCCGGAAGCATAACCTTTGGATGCAAAACCGCCGGGGGTGGGGTGCTTTAATTCTAACCTGATACGGGACAGATTGGGGAAAAACACTTAGCCTCGCGGAACTCCGTGGAACGCGAAAGTACAGCGACCGGGGGAACTTGATTGTGTTGTTGCTCAAGTTTGGATCGTCAAGTTTGGTAAAGATTTTCTTAGCGCCCTTCGCGCGACCTTAGCGTTCTTCGCGGTTAAAGGCTTTTGACGTGAGCCAGTCAGTGCCGGAAATGCCGCACGCCGGTAAATACCATGGCAAGCCCAAGTCGATCCGCGGCCGCGATAACTTCGAGATCGCGCTGCGAGCCGCCAGGCTGAATGATGGCAGTAGCTCCAGCCTTGGCAATCTCCTCCACGCCGTCAGGAAAGGGAAAGAAGGCGTCGGAGGCGGCAACCGTTCCCCGCAGCGGCAGTTGAGCCTTCATGGCGCCGATCCTGGCCGAATCAACGCGGCTCATCTGCCCCGCGCCAACGCCGACAGTCTGCCCATCGCGAGCGTAAATGATGGCATTCGACTTGACGTGCTTGCAAACTTTCCACGCAAACAGCAGCGCCCGTATTTCTTCCGGAGTGGGCGCCCGCTGGGTCACGACCTTGAGATCGGAATCCTGCAAAGTGCGCGAGTCGGCGTCCTGCAAAAGGATTCCGCCGGAGACGTTTTTTAGAGTCCATTTTTGCGGCGCGGCTTTCACTTCGACGAGGCGAAGATTCTTCTTGGTGGCGAATCGGGCTTTGGCAGCGTCATCGAACCCCGGGGCGGCGATCACTTCGAGAAAAAGCTTGTGCATCTCTTCGGCAGCCTCGCCGTCGACCTTACGGTTCACCCCAATCACGCCACCGAACGCTGAAACCGGATCGCATTCGAGCGCCCGCTTGTAGGCCTCAACAAGAGTCTTGCCAGTCGCTGCGCCGGCGGGATTCGTGTGCTTGATGATGGCGCAGAAAGGCTCGTCGAACCCAGCCACGTTAAATTCTTGCGCAAGATCCCAGCCGGCTTGCAGATCGACGATGTTGTTATAAGAAAGCTCTTTGCCCTGAAGCTGCCGTGCATTGGCGACGCCCACGCCAGAACCATCCGAATACATAGCGGCCTTCTGGTGAGGGTTCTCGCCGTAGCGCAAGTCAAGCGTTTTCTGAAACGACAACCGTAGAGTCTGTGGGAAAAATGCCTCTGCGTGCGGAATACGAAAATCGGCAGAAGTAGGAGTAGCGATCCGTTCCAGCGTCGTTGCAATAGCGGAGTCATAAGCGGCAGTAGTGGCAAAGGCTTTCTGCGCCAGCCGCCACTTAGTTTCAAGCGAGAGCGCGCCGCCGGAGCGGGCAAGTTCATCGGCAACGGCCGGATAGTCGTCAGGCGAAGTAACCACGGCGACGTCGTGAAAATTCTTGGCAGCCGAGCGAATCATCGAAGGCCCGCCGATATCGATATTCTCGATCAACTCCTCGAACGCCACGCCGGTCTTCGCGGCGGTCTTTTCAAAGGCATAAAGATTGACCACAACGATGTCAATCGGCTGAATGCGATGCTCGGCCAGGACGGCGGTGTGGGCTGGATTCTCGCGGCGATGCAGAATGCCGCCATGCACCTTGGGATGCAGCGTCTTCACGCGGCCGTCAAGCATCTCAGGAAATCCAGTGAGTTCGGAAATGTCTTTGACCGCAATGCCGGAATCCCGCAGCAGCCTGGCCGTTCCTCCGGTAGAGACAAGTTCGACGCCGAGGCCGGAGAGCTGGCGCGCGAAGTCCACAAGGTCAGTCTTGTCGGTAACGCTAAGAATGGCGCGCTGGATCTGAGAAGTACTGCGGGACATGATCGGCCTCGGATATGGATATGAAGATGCGTGCTGAACGACCGAAGATTCTATCAGCAATCTTCCCTTAGTTCGGGGTACGCGCTCGCATGGCAGCAACAGATTTTAAGGCCATGGCTTCCAACACCTGTCGGTCCACATCAGCGAGCTTCTTGATGTAGAGGCAGCCCTTGCCGGTCGTGTGCTTGCCGAGCTTCGCGAGCAGCGTCTTGGAGTCGCTGCATCCGGTCATGCCATACAAAACATTTGCGGCCTTGCGCGGCGAAAAACCGATCAGCGGCATATCGCCCTCACGCCCGCTCTCGTATTTGTAGTGGTAGCTGCCGAAGCCAATAATTGACGGCCCCCACATCTTCGGCTTCTCCCCCGCCGCACTCTGCATTAACTTGACCAGAGCCTTCGCATCTGCACGCCGGGCCGGGTCCGTGAGGGCATCGATGATTGCTGCCACGCTTAATTTGGTTGGTTTGGTTTTGTTCTCCGCCATTTTCCTGCCCTTCGTCCTCTCCCAGGCTAACCTACCCGTGGATGATAGCCTACTTGGAAGCAACTGGCGGAATGGCGATGCTTAACAGATGACGTCCGAGGAAGGGTTGCGAACGATCAACGACCAACGACGGCCTCTACGCTTTCGCTTTGGCCTTCAGCTTGACGTGCCCCCCCGCTAGCTCCACGGAGAACTCCACATCCTGGCAGCCGTACTGCTTGCGGATCTCTTCACTCTTCTTCTGCACGAAGCTGGAAAAGGAATCAAGGTTGCCGGAAACTTTTTCTCCCGCTTTCTTCTTGGCAGCGACCAGAGTGTTGAACAAGCGTTCCACCTGTTCGCGCTCTGCCTTGTCCGCAGCGCTGTGCAATGTAACGGGCTGCGGGGGTGCCTGCGCCTCAACTGTAGCGGCGGCGGCAGCAGCGGCAGCAGTATGGCTTAAACCGTACACCGGATTGTGATGCGGCTTGTGCGCTTCAACATCGGGACGAACTCCCTGCACGGCGAGCAGCGCGTCTTGCGGACGCCGGTAACCCTCCTCGCGGATGCGCGACTTCTTGCGCCACAGGTCGCTGTAGATGGCGTAGCGCTGCGCCATTTCGTTATAGCGGAAGCGCTGCGAAAAACTCATGCGCCCGCCGTCGGAAAACTTCCGCAGCAGCGACAGCACTTTCCACTCCACGTCCGTGGGAGGCCGTTTGGTTGGGTTGCTGAAAAAAACCTCGTACTCGATCTTCAGCCGCCGCAACTGCGTCTCGAGCACGTTCAGTTCTTCGTCGGTGGTCACGCGGGAATCTCCAAGTCAACAGTGTAGTGAGAAGCGGAGGGGTGCGCGAGGTGCCCGGTGGTCACCGAGGGTCATGGTACGAAAGTAAGCAATTAGCTCCTAGCCGTTAGCTCTTAGCTCAAGCCCACGCAGGATTCGGCGGAAGTGGACCTCTCGCCGGTTGAGCACTCTAAGGAATAAGGAACAAACAAGGCAGGGTGTACCGAACTGCTGGCAGATTGGGATTGAGCTAAAAGGCTAAGAGCTAATGGCTAAAGGCTCACTTGCTCGAATTCGCCGCCATCTTCTTAACCATGGCCAGCACCAGCTTGCGGTCGCTGTCATTCAGGTTAGTGGCGTAGCGGCGCACCTGGCTCAGGAAGCGGACTTCGTCATCGGAGAGTTGCGGCAATCCCTTGGAGCCGTTGCTGTGCCCCGACTCGGAGAAGAACTGCGACAGCGCAATCTCCATGGCCCCTGCAATTTTCGACAGCGTGTCAAGCGATGGGATGGTGTGCCCGTTCTCTACCCGCGAAAGATAGCAGCGCAGCAGCCCAGTGCGCTTCTCGATGTCTCCCTGAGACATCCCTTTCTGCAGCCGGTAGTCTCGGATGGTCTGGCCGATATTGATCTGGGGGAGCATTACGGGATGCGACATATTAACCAGATCGGCATTTTCTGGCAAGTGGAAATTCGTGCTATGACAAAATCTGTGCAAATCAGGGATTCGGCTAGGACGGATCCACCCGCATCCTTAAACAGTGTGCAAGAAATGATCACTCCCAGATCCCCTAACGAAAGACTCAGATCAAGCCGAAAATCGGCTCTGGGTCGGTCTTCGCGTCCTTTGCGCCACCTTAGCGTCCTTTGCGGCTAAAGGCTCTTGACCTACGCCAGTCAGCACCGGAAAACGCGCCCGCCGGTGCATAGCATGCACTATTTCTTCAAGTTCTCCGCCAGAAAACTGACAGTACGTTTCCAGGCGTCGGCGGCATCGGCAGCGCGATAACCGTCTTTATTGTTAGGATTTTCGAAGGCATGGCCGGCATCGTCGTAGATCTTGATCTCAACCTTCTTTCCCATCCCATCCAGCGTCTCCCAAAACTTCTTCACATCGTGCGGCGGGATGCCCTGATCCAGAGCGCCGAACAGCCCGAGGATGGGAGCGTTGATCCTCTTAAGCGCCTCGGGGTCGGTCGCGAGATGGCCGTAGTTGATCACGTCGGCCGCCAGCGCAGGCTCCTGCAAAGCCACGTCGAGCGAGTATCCGCCACCCATGCACCAGCCGATCGCCCCGATGCGCTCCTTCTTTACGTTAGGCTGCGACTGAAGAAATACAAAAGCCGCGTGCAGATCGCGCTTGGCGCGGTCTTCCGGAACCCCGCGCATGATTTCATGAGCCTGGTCAGGCGAAGTGGCCACCTTGCCGCGATACAAATCAATGGCCAGCGCCACATAGCCCTCGCCCGCCAGCTTCGCAGCCTGATCCTTGACCCAGTCGTTAAGCCCCCACCATTCGTGGATGACGATAATCGCGGGAAATGGACCCTTGCCGGCAGGAGTGTAGAGCACGGCTTGCACGGTCTCGTCGCCGCTCTTGTAGGAGACGTTCTTGCTGTCGGCAGCGACGGCGGTAGAGGCGAACAGGGCGATAACGATGGGCAGGATAACGATCAGCAGGAAGATTCTCTTCATGGTTCCAGACCTCTCACAACCTCTCATAAGCAGCTCACAACTCCAACTCCATATACAGCGCCCCATCAATGGGGTTCGCACAATAAGGAGCGATCTCCTTAAACCCCAGCTTGCGATACATCGCAACCGCATCTTTCATCACCGGCTCAACGGTGTCAAGTCGCATCCGTCCGTAGCCGATCTGCCGCGCCTCGGCCAGAATGCGCTCGGCCAGCGCGCGCCCCAAGCCCTTGCCCCGAAACGCCGGACGCAGATAAAGCCGCTTCATTTCGCAGACGCCCGGCTCCAGCGCATGTAGCGCGACGCAGCCTGCCAGTTGACCCTCGTATTCTACAAGCAGCAGCCGGCCCTCCGGCGGAGCGTACCCGCCCGGCAATCCGGCAAGTTCCTGATCGAAATTCTGAAAGCAGAGACTGAAGCCGAGCGACTGCGCATACTCCAGAAATAGTTCGCGGGCCTGCACAATCTGCGTGGACGATTCAGCCTGAGCAAAACTCAATTCTTCTTCTTTGCGTCCTTCGCGGCCTTCCTTCGCGACCTTTGCGGTTAAAGGCTTTTGGCGTCCAAATACTTTCATCTTTATCTATGTGCGATGACCATCCCACGTGCAGCTAGGTTTAAGGTTTTCCTACCCCATCAGCATCCCGCCATTCACATTCAGCACGTGCCCGGTAATGTAAGAAGCCTCATCCGACGCAAGAAACGTCACGGCACTAGCCACATCGCCAGCCGATCCCACACGTCCCAGCGGAATCTGTTTGGCGGCATTCTGCTTGAACTCCTCGCCGAGCACCTCCGTCATGGCGGTTTCGATGAAGCCCGGAGCCACCGCGTTGCAAGTAATGTTGCGCGATCCCAGCTCGCGAGCAATCGCCATGGTCAGCCCGATCAGCCCCGCCTTCGACGCCGAGTAGTTCGCCTGCCCCGCCTGCCCCATCTGCCCGAAGACGCTCGCGATATTAATGATTCGCCCCCATCGCTGCTTGATCATAGAAATCGAAACCTGCTGGATGCAAAGATAAGCGGACGTCAGATTAGTCTGCAGCACCGCATCCCAGTCGGCCCGCTTCATCCGCATGACCAGCTGATCGCGGGTAATGCCGGCGTTGTTCACCAGAATGTCGATCTTCCCAAACTGCGCTCCGGCAGCCTTGATCGCCGCCTTGACCTGCTCTTCATCGGTCACGTCCAGAGCGAAAGCCGCAGCCTTCCCGCCCGCCGAGGTAATCTCGTGAACCAGTTCGTTCAGCTTCTCCTGATTACGCGCGGCAACGGCGACCGCCGCGCCCGCCGTGGCGAGCTTCAGCGCGCAGGCCCGTCCAATGCCTTGCGACGCGCCCGTGACGAACGCCACCCGTCCTGAAAGGGACATGATTTTCTCCAGAGTCTTGCGTCGAGTCTTTTGCTAGCGCCTTCTAGGTCGGAACGTGGAATTATACGCGCCGAAGCCCCAAGCACAGATAGCGCTGGCGGCTCTACCCTGTGTGACCCCGTGCCCTCTGTGTTAAAGATTTTAAGACACTATCCAGCGCATTGCGCATTGCACATTGCTCCCGCGCCGATTAATATTCGAGACACTCCCATGTCACAACCTGCGGCCGAAGAAGTGATCGCCATGTCCGAGCCTTCCAACCAGAACTCACCCACTTCAGATTCGGCTCCGGCCGGCCCAGGCCACCGCTCGCCGCAAAGGGCGTCAGCCGCGGAAACCCCCGCAATTCCCGAAAAGCCGCAGCCCGAAGCTCCTTCCACCGAGGTCTTCGCCGTCTACGGCGTTGAGCCGGAGATTCAGGCCTACGCCATGGCCAAGTATTCGCGCTCGTCACTCTCGATGAAAGAGTCTCTGCGCGAGATCAGCGCGCAAAAAGCGGAAAAATTTCTCAACACGTTTTACTTTCAGTACGGTCATCGCTCCATCGCCGACCTTGCGCACATCGCGCTGGCGGTCGAAAGACTCTCGATTCTAGCCGCAATCGAACTAGCGGACGAGCAGCGCTGGGACGGCCAGGAGCGCTCCACCCGCTATCAGGATTTCAAAAAAAGCGGCTACTACGCGCCCGACTTCGGCGCCGACCACGAAGCCCGCAACCTCTACCGCGACACGCTGGATTTTCTCTTCGCCGAGTACGAATCCCTTTCGGCGCACATGACCCAGCACCTGATCAGCATCACCCCCAAGCCCGCCGACATGCGGCAGGAAGCCTACGAACGCACGCTGAAAGCTCGAGCCTTCGACATCACGCGCTACCTGCTGCCGCTGGCCACGAATACGTCGCTCGGCGAAATCGTCAACGCCCGCACATTAGAAACCCAGGTCGCGCACCTTCTCTCGCACACGCACAAGGAAGTGCGAGTGCTTGGCGAATCGTTGAAGAAGGCGGCGACGACAGCGGCTTACAACGTGAATGCCGAATCGTTGAAGAAATTAGTCGAGGAAATTAGGAGCTTGAGTCCGGACCTTGGCGCGCGAGCCGAGCAGGAATTACTGCACGAAGTTCGAGTCGCACCCACGCTGGTAAAGTACTCCGACCCGAATCCCTATGAAATGGAAACCCGTCGAGAATTGCGCCAGGCCGCCAACGAATTAATGAAGAGCGAGCAACTCGCGCCCTCGAAGGCAATCGTCGACCTGCTCGACGAAGAACCCCTGGAAGTGGAAATCGCAACCACGCTCCTCTATGAGCACTGCCATCATTCCTATCGACAAGTAAGGCAAGCACTGCAGGTTTCCGGCGAGCGCTACCGCCGCGAAATCATCGACCTTGGCCTGCGCCATCGCGGCAAGCACGACGAAATGCTGCGCCCCTTCCGCGCCGGCCAGCAATTCCGCTTCGACATCCTGATGGATACCGGCGGCTTCCGCGACATGCACCGCCACCGCCGCTGCATCCAGGTGATGCAGGCGTTCACCACGCAGCACGGCTACGAAATGCTGCTCGACGTGGAAGACGCTGGCGTTCGCCACCGGTACGACGCCGCCATGCGCCGCACGCAGACTGCAATAGAAAAGCTAGCCGCGCGCAACTCGCCCGAGGCGGAAGAGAATTCGCAGTACGCAATCCCGCTCGCCTATCGCAAGCGCGCCCTCTTCAAGATGGACTTCGCCGAGGTCGTCTACATCTCCGAACTCCGCACCACGCCCGCCGGCCACGTTTCCTACCGCAATGTCGCCTATGCCATGTACGAGGCCGTGGCGCGGAAGTATCCGGCACTGGCCAAGTATTTCCGCGTGCACGATGTGACGGCGCCAGTGGATTTGCTGCAGAGGTAGGTAACTGAGGTAGTGGGTACCTTGACTTTGTCATTCCGAGCGCCTTTTTTCTGGCGCGAGGAACCTGCTTTTCCAGTCGTGGACTATTAAGGCCGCCATCCAGGCAGCCCACTGCCGTAGTTACATTTGCCTATGCATTTGAGTACCTAGTGCGTTATCATGTTCTTGCAGTTCCACGAGAGCGAATCCTATGAAAAAGAAAATTCCGGCGTTTAAGAGCGCCCGCGCCGCGGCGGCCTTTGTCGACAAGGCCGACCTGTCACAATATGAGCTCTCGGGCGCACAAACGGTACGCTTCGAAATGAAGCGCAAGGACAAATCAATCAATCTGCGCCTGCCCGAAGAACTTTATGATGCTGTGCGCCAGCGCGCGTCCCACGCAGGATTGCCCTATCAGCGCTTCATCCGCTTGGCGCTGGAGAATGCGATTGCGACACACAGCGTGGTGCCCTCGCAGCGCCCGGTGAGGCCTGAGGTAATGGCCGCCCATCGCCGCTCCAACGGAAAGTATCGTGAGCTATACAAGCGCCTCGCCAAGTAACGCTCTTGCCCATTTCGGAACGATTTCCACTGTTTATTTACAAGATTCGCCTTTTCTTCGCTTCATTCCATATGTATAATCCGCCCAGACGCACTAAAAGGCACTCTAAGGAGCCACACTCCCATGGCGGATGAACGCGGTAAGGCAATCGAGCTGGCAGTTTCCCAGATTGAAAAGCAATTCGGCAAAGGTTCGATCATGCGCCTGGGTTCGAAAGAAGCGATCGTCCCGATCGCGGTGATTTCGACCGGCGCGATCTCGTTCGACGCCGCGCTAGGCGTAGGCGGCTTTCCGCGCGGACGCGTGGTCGAAGTCTTCGGCCCAGAGTCTTCTGGCAAAACCACTATCACGTTACAAGTAATTGCCGAGGCGCAGAAGACAGGAGGCATGGCCGCCTTCGTCGATGCCGAGCACGCGCTCGATCCCGGTTACGCCAAAAAGCTGGGCGTGGACGTTGACAACCTGCTGGTCTCGCAACCGGACTACGGCGAGCAGGCGCTCGAAATCACCGAAGCCCTGGTGCGCTCAAACGCCATCGACGTGCTGGTGGTCGACTCAGTCGCGGCGCTCGTGCCCAAAGCCGAACTCGACGGCGAAATGGGAGACAGCCACATGGGCCTTCAGGCCCGCCTGATGTCGCAAGCCCTGCGCAAGCTGACGGGAACGGTTTCCAAGTCGCGCACCTGCCTGATCTTCATTAATCAAATCCGCGAAAAAATCGGCGTGATGTTCGGCAATCCCGAAACCACCACGGGCGGCCGCGCGCTGAAGTTTTATTCCTCCGTCCGCGTCGATATCCGCCGTATCGCCGCCATCAAAGAAGGCGACGTAGTCACCGGCTCGCGCACCCGCGTAAAAGTAGTAAAAAACAAAGTCGCCGCGCCCTTCCGCGAAGCCGAGTTCGACATCCTCTACGGCGAAGGCATTTCCCGAGAAGGCGACCTGCTCGACATCGCCGTGAACAACAACCTCCTCGAAAAATCCGGCTCGTGGTTCAGCTACAAAGGCGAGCGTATCGGTCAGGGCCGCGAAAACGCCCGCCAGTTCCTGAAAGACAATAAAGACACTATGGCCAAGCTCGACACGGAGGTCCGCAAAGCGCTGGGCCTGATCGCAACTCCAGCCCAGCAACCAGCGGCAGGAACGCAGCCGCCGCAGGGCGCACGAGTAACCACCATGCCAACCGCGCCACCCGAAACCGCCAGAGCGCCAATAGCCGCAAAGCGCTAGGAAAATCGTGTGGCGCGGGCGCCTCGCCCGCGAGCTTTTTGCGGCACTGTGTGCATGAGGGTTCGCGCCATGGCAACACATTCGCACTCCCAACCCGCAGCAGCGCCTCACATCGAGCCCCGAGCTCGTCTCCATCCCCGAAGGCTGGTTCCTCATGGGCTCCGCCTCCGGTCAGGATTGCGAACGCCCAGTCCACCGCGTCTGGATCGACGCTTTCCTCCTGGCCGCCACCCAAGTCACGAACGCCGAATACGCGCTTTTCCTGCAAGCCACGAAGTCCGGCCCTCCGCCCTTCTGGCAAGATCAGAATTTCAATCATCCCCAGCAGCCGGTAACCGGAGTCTCCTGGTTCGACGCCGCCCGTTACTCCCAATGGCTGGCCGAGCAAACCGGCCGACACTACCGTCTTCCCACCGAAGCCGAGTGGGAGCGCGCCGCCCGCGCCGATATCGAACAAAACGATTTCCCCTGGGGCAATGACAATGACAACGACCCGCCGCAATCTATCCCGGATTACGCCACCCGCTGGCAAACCGGACCCGAGCCCGTAGCCCGCTACGCCCCCAACGCCTTCGGTCTCTACAACATTTGCGACAACGTTCACGAATGGTGCAGCGACTGGTACGATCCCAACTACTACGCCGTCTCTCCCGCGAAAAATCCGCGCGGCCCCGAGCTTCGCCCAGGCGTCGCCCAGCGCAAAGCCTCCCGCGGAGGATCATGGCGCCATCACGTAAAAGTCTCCCGCTGCTCCGCCCGCTCCAGCATCCCTCCCGACTTCCACTACGCCGACTACGGCTTCCGCGTAGCCTGCGACATTTGACTTGGGATCGAGGTTCAATCAGGATTGAGAAATTGTGTAATTTACTAATTGTGTAATTGAAAACCTGGCCACCGGAAAGACGCTTTTCAATTACACCATTACTAAATTACAAAATTTCACATGTTCCGCGACAATCTCCTAAGCCCCAAGCGCATCCTGATCACCGGCGGAGGCACCGGACTTGGCAAAGCCATGGCCCACCTCTTCATCCAGTTAGGCGCCACAGTATACATCTGCGGCCGCCGCGAAGACGTGCTGCAAAAAACCGCCGCCGAGCTTTCGGCCCACGGCCGAATCCATGCGCTACCCTGCGACGTCCGCAACCTGGACGCAGTCGAGTCGATGATCGACACCGTCTGGAAGTCCGCCCCGCTGGACGTTCTAGTCAACAACGCCGCCGGAAATTTCATCGCCCGCACCGAAGAACTCTCCCCGCGCGCTTGGGATTCCGTGATCGGCATCGTGCTCCTCGGCACGCTTCACGCCACCCTGGCCTGCGGACGCCGCTGGCTCAAATCCTCACACTCAGGAACCGTCCTAAGTATCTCGGCAACGTATGCTCCGGTAGGCTCGGCCTACGTAGTCCCTTCCGCAGTCTCCAAAGCCGGAGTCGAAGCCCTGACCCGCAGCCTGGCAGTCGAGTGGGGAAATCGTGGCATCCGCATGAACGCCATCGCTCCCGGTCCTATACCAACGCAGGGCGCATTCTCGCGGCTCATGCCGCGTCCCGAACTCGAAGCGCTGGCGCTCGATCGCAACCCTCTCCACCGCTTCGGCACAAAAGAAGAATTAGCCAACCTGGCCGCATTCCTCATAAGCGACGGCTCCTCTTATATCAACGGAGAAGTAATCCGCATGGACGGAGGCGAATTCCTCCAGGGCGCCGGCGAATTTACCAACCTGGGCCGCGCCCTAACCGATGAAGACTGGGAGTCTCTGAAACCACGCAAGAAGTGAGGACTGAATCTTCATGCTCTACCCCGCATCCGCCTGCCGCATGCTCCGGATCACGGTATGCGCCAGGCTCTCTACCACCGCCACATCGCCCTCATCAAAATTAAACGGCTCGCGCGCAAACACCATCAGCAGCCCCACCGTATCCCGCTCATAGCGCACCGGGGCCGCCAGAATCGAGCGCACGCGAAGCCGGCGGCAACTTTCCAAATCCACTCGCGGATCGTGTTCCGCATCGTCGCAGCGCAAAGTCTTTCCTTTGCGAAAGCACTCGCCCGAAAGCCCGGAGTTCACATCCAGCCGCGTCCCCAGCGCCGGCGCGCTCTCTCCAATGCTGGCCCGGCATATCACGGCATCCTTGTGAACCAGCGCAATCGCCGCGCTCGAGCCCCGCGTCAGCGTGCGCGCCCGTTCTCCAATCAGCCGCAGCGCCGCCGTCAGATCCGTGCCGAGGGAGCTGAATTCGTATTGCACCGTCGCCGAATTTTGCCGTTCATTTCCATTTCCATTTCCGCCCGCGCCCGGCGCCTCATTCTCCGCTTCCAGACTGATGGCCATGTGCTCCCGATCGCGGCTCCCGGCGTTTCCCGCGCCCCAACCCCATGCCCTGCCCAGCGCCACTTTCGGAGCGATGTGGCTGGGCGCTCCGGCATTCACCGTCAACCACTCATTCAACCGCTGCCGCGCCGCCTCGGGCAAATCCGAGAAGCGCACGCCGGCGCGCCCCAAAGCATCGGCCCACGCGATATAGCCCGTAGTTTCCACGTGCCCGCTGGGCGAGAGATCGAGCTCCAGCCGCACTGGATGATCCTTGTCAACGCTCCGCGCATCGAGGGAACGATCCATCTGCATGGACAATCCTTCCTCGCTCAAATCCAAAATCATCCCGCCGCTGACGCCGTCAAAACTGGCAAACGCCGGAGCATGCACCATCTGCCGCAAACACCGCCGCCGCTCGGGAACGAATTCCTGCTTTGCTGCCATAGCTTGTGGAGACAAAGAACTCCCAGTAGGAATGATGGGATCGTTCACCGCCAGAAGAAAGTGCTAGCGCGGATTCCTCCGTCGGCTTCCCCCAGACAGCAGGTTCCTCCGCGCTACAGTTTATTCTTGAGCGCAGCCGAAGGATTCCCACACATTCGCCATCCTCCGTTGTCACGTGCAGCCGGTACCTTGGTAATCCTCGCCTCGCGAATTCGTTAGGGTGCGCGCTTGGACCCAACCAATACTTCTAATATGAGGAACCTTTCGATTTTCGCCGCGCTGCTGGTGTGCGCCTTGGCCGCGAACTCGTATGCGCAAACTCAGATTGTCTGGATTGCTGCCAACAGCGAGATGATCCCTTTGGAGCCCGCCAGCCTGCACGCTGGCCGCGTCTACTATCCCGCGGTCGGGGGCGGGGGCATGCATGTGCAAATCGACTCGCGATACCCGGTCACCGTGGCCATGGCTTGGGCCGACGAATGGAACGCCGCCATGCAGCGCCCCGGAGCCCCTGCGAATTTCAGCTTCCTCTGCGTGAAGGAGCATGTCACCAGCGCGATTTATGAGTGTCATCTTCCCTCCGAACGCCCCATGATCATCACCTTCCGCGATGAGCGCAGGCCCGAGAAGCCCGTCCTGAGCAACATTGGCGCCATGCTCGGACCGGGAGCGCGGCCATTCTTTTCCCCCAACGAGCTGCGCATCCAGTACTACAATTGCCTTCAGCCTGAGTACCACTGGCGCCGCATCCTCAACGAAAAATACGAGATCACGCCGGTACCCAAGGTCTACAGTCTGATGACTCCAGACCACGACGGCCAGGAACTCAGCGTGAAGATCAAGTCGCCCATCCCGCTGACGGTCGCTCTGCTGCCATCGCATCTCGCCGATCAGGTCTACGACAAGACCGTAACTCTCACCGACGCCCTCGACCAAACCGGCTGTAAGGAACGTGGCGTCCAGTCCATGAGCTTCAACTGCACGTTTAACGTCGCCAATGGCACGCAAACCCTGCTGATTCTCCCCGACATCGATTTTCCCGGCCACAAGAAAGCCACTGTCGAGGCCAATACGGTAAAGTGCGTGGAGCGTTGTGAGTTATTGAGCCCGCCTCCGAATCGGTAGAGCGGAAAATCGTGGCGCTTCGGGATGGGAACGGCAGTGTGGCGCGGGCGCTGCAGCCCGTGAATGCAGTTGTAGCGCTCCTGGCGGACGCGGGCGAGGGCGCCCGCGCTACGTTCGCCACTCCAGCAAAAACTATCCCAGAATCGCGTGGGTGATCCCCTGCCACCAGGCTGGATTGTGCCGCCACATGTAGACCGAGAGGCTTTGGCCCACAAACAGCAACGGCAGCGCGTAGAGATACACCTTGTGCACGCGCCGGTCGACCAGCAGGTCGCGGGCGACGCCGAGAAGGATCACCAGGTCCAGGCAGGGAAAGAAGAGATTGTGATCGAACAAGTAGTCAAAACGGCCAAATGCCGCGTCCAGGAGACTGCAGGTTGCGATGAAGACCAGGCGGCGATGCAACTCTGGCTTCGTGCGCCAATAGATGGCCAGCGCAATGATCACGCCGAAGGCGATCATGTCATAGAACGGAATGCTCAAGAAAGAGTCAATGCCGCTCTGATGGAGCTGAGACTTGTCGAAGCGAGTCATGATGATGGAAGTGGTGATGCCCAGTGGGACCATCACCGTGGCGAGCCCGGCGCCAAACCATCCGAAGAAGCGATGCCAACTGACTTTGTGTATCCGGACCAGCGTGGACTGACAAATGTAGAAGATCACCCACGCGGCGAAAGCCGAGCCATGAATCCAGAGAATGAAAGGCCGCGGGACGGCGGGATGGAACAGGTTGTCGTTGACGGTTCGTTTGAAACCGCTGACCACAATCGCAGCGAACAGCAGCGACATCGCGAAATAGAAATATCGCTGCAAAAACCCGTTTCGACCGGTCAGGGTCGACGTGCTCAGTTTTTTCTTCGCGCTGATGGCATGCCCGACATGTTCTGCGTTGATAGTGGACATTGAAGGTTGAGCCGGGACTTCCATTTCGTTTGCCCGGCCCAAGAGAGCATATACCTCGAGTGTCCGGCTGGCCATCTTTTTCGGATTTGGCATGTGTGGCTATTGCTTGTGTGTGCGGGCACTCTGCCCGCTACCTTTGACTTTTTATCTTTAGTTCCTTCTTCCCGAGCCGGGTGCCGGGGCCCCTCGATGAGAGCGAAGGCGCTATCATCATCTGCATGGCGACACCTCCGGCCCAGTCCCTCGTATTGCCCTTTGACGAAGCCCGCCGCACGGTTGAGGACCACGCTTCGCAGGTAACTCCAAACACCGCCGAAACACTGGATTTGCTTCATTGCGCCGGACGAGTCCTCGCCGAACCCATCACCGCGGATCGCGATATCCCTCCCTTCCCGCGCTCGACACGCGACGGCTACGCAGTGCGCACAGCGGATCTGGCAACTCTGCCGGCCAGGCTGAAAGTAATTGGAGAAATCAAAGCAGGCCCGAGTCATGCCGCATCCGCACTGAATCGCAGCCAGGCATTCTCCATCATGACCGGCGCACCGGTTCCCCAGGGAGCGGGCGCCGTCGTAATGGTGGAATACACTTCACTGCAGGATGATTTCGTTGCAATCACGAAGGCCGTCGCTCCGGGCGAAAACATTGTCGCGCAGGGGGCCGAGGCCAGGCGTGGC